>DIWJ01000067.1:20308-131862 GCA_002428445.1 Syntrophaceae bacterium UBA6109 | reverse complement strand
GAGGCGTTCGTGATGAAACACTTCGCGCCGTTGAGGACGTAGCGGCCGTCTTCGCGCTTCTTGATGAAGGTGGTCATTGCCGAGTTGTCCGATCCCGCGCCGGGCTCGGTCAGGCAGAACGAGGCCATCAACGGGGCTTCGCAGAAGGGCTTCAGAAAGGCGTCCTGCTGGGACTCGCTGCCGTGCTGGGCAATCGCGGCGTTGGCCAGATCATTGCACATGGCCGACGTGGCGATGCCGCTGTCCCCATAGGACAACTCCTTGATGATCAGTGCGGTTGAGAGGATATCGACCTCGTATCCCTTGATCCGTTCGGGGATACTGAGGTTCAGGATGCCCAGGTCCCAGGCCTTCCGGACGACATCCCAGGGGAAGATGTGCGCTTTCTCCATCTTCTGAACGGAAGGGAGAATTTCCGTGCGGACGAACTTGCCCACCGTGTCGACATACATCTGCTGCTGATCGGTCAGATTGAAATCCATGCTACCGCGATCCTTTCTTGCTCGGCCGAGGGGCTTCAGTTGTTTTCGGCGAAAATACGCTCCGCTCCGGAGAGCGTGGTGATGGACAGACAGGTGACGGGAAGCGACTTGAAGAACTCTCGCAGCGGCCGGGACGGGCCGATTTCGAAGATGCGTTCCGCCGTCTCTGCCAGTCCCATCATGTTGTCCTGCCAGTAGACGGTATTGCTGATCTGCGCGGCCAATGCATTGGAGATGGCTTCCGCCTCGCCGGTGTGAAAGGCGCCGGTGAAGTTGGAGGTGACCTGTCTGGCTTTTTCCGGATCCAGGCCGCGGCCGATCGTCTGGAAGATGTCGGCGAAGGCTTCTTCGACGGACCTCATGAAGCGACTGTGAAAGGGTGCACTGACGTTCAGTGACACGAAACGGAAAGGCCGATCCTTTCCGAACGATTCCTTCAGCAGCTCTTCCGCTGCCGGCATGGCCTTGGCTTCCCCGCTGATGACGATCTGCCGGGGGGAATTGATGTTGGCGACATCGATGGGAAAGTCCACCAGTACGTTGCGGAGCAGTTCCGCGTCGAGATTCTCGGAGATGACGGCCGACATGCCCCCCATGCCGACGGGTGTCGCCTGCTGCATGAGCCGTCCCCGGATCTGCACGATGCGGAGGGCTTCCGCCAGCGGCAGCGCGTCGGCGGCGACCAGTGCCGTGAATTCGCCGAGGCTGTGCCCCCCGAAAACGGAAGGAGCGAATCCGTAAGCCTGCTGCAGGCAACGGAGCATGGCGACCTCCGTTGTAACGATGCAGGGCTGTGTAAACTCCGTCATGTTCAGACGCTCGTCCTGCCCGAAACACAGGGCTGCGACGTCCCATCCCAGGGAATCGGACGCTTCTTCATAGGTCTTCCGGCAGACATCGAAGCGGTCGAAGAAGTCCTTGCCCATACCGGGCCTCTGGGATCCCTGTCCCGGAAAGGCGACGGCGATTTGGTTCCTCATCATGATCCGGACTACCTCCTTCGAAAGGCGAATGAAACCCTGCTGCAGCAGAACGCTCATGTCATGGCAGGAAGCGTGCCAAAGCGGCACAGCCGGTCGGAGAAAAAATATAACTGACCGATAAAAAAGGAGAATAATCGGATTCGAGGGGCTGCTGGAAGTCAGAAAAGGCAGGTTGCCGGTGCCCTGGATCTGTGTAGGAGACTATGCAGCGCGAAGCGTACTTCCCGGCTTCGGGATACTGCCGGAGCGATCGCCCGTATTTCGGACTGCGGAGCGCTAACGATTATTTTTTCCAGAACTCCGGTATGAGGAGGATGATGACTGTATAGATCTCGAGACGACCAACCAGCATGCAGAACGAAAGGATCCATTTCCCTGTAATGGGAATATCGGCATAGGTCGTGGCGGGATGGACGATTCCCATGCCCGGTCCCACGTTTCCCAACGTTGCCGCCACGGAGGAAAAAGACGTCATCATGTCCAGGCCCAGTGAGGACATGATGATGGTGGCGAGGATGGCGATGCCCAGGTACAGGGCAAAGAAACCCCAGACACCCTGCATGGTATCCGGAGGGATCATCTGCCCTCCGAGCTTGATCCGGACGATGGCATGCGGGTGGACCAGCCGGTACAGTTCCTTGTAGGTCTGTTTGAGGATGAGGAGGATGCGTATACATTTGATGGAACCTCCCGTCGAACCCTGGGATCCTCCAACAAACATCAGAAGAAGCAGGATTACCTGGGAAAGGGCGGGCCATTTCGCAAAGTTGTCCGTTACGAATCCCGTCGTCGTGATGATGGAAACGACATGGAAGACGCCATAGCGGAAGGCGTCCCCGATCGATTGGAAGATATGGAGCCGGAGGTCGAGCGTAACGATGGTCGTCGCCGTGAAGATGACGGCCAGGTAGAAGCGCAATTCGGGATCCTTGTAAAAGGAGCGGATATCTCCCGTCAGCAGGCAGTAGTGAAGCGTGAAATTCATGCCGGCGAGCACCATAAAGATCGTGACGACGGCATCGATATAGGCGCTGTTGTAGTGGGCGATACTGGAGTCTTTCGTCGAAAAGCCACCGGTCGCCATCGTGGCGAAGGTATGGCAGACCGAATCGAATAGGCTCATTCCGCCCAGGAGCAGGAAAACAAATTCGGCAATCGACAGGATGATGTAGGTGATCCAGAGGGCTCTGGCCGTCTCGATGATTCGGGGTGTCAATTTGTCCTTGACGGGACCCGGCACCTCGGCCTTGAAGAGTTGTCTCCCGCCGACGCCGAGAAAAGGCAGGATGGCAACGGCCAGGATGATGATGCCCATGCCTCCCAACCACTGGGTGAGCGCCCGCCACAAAAGGATGCCGTGCGGCAGGGGATCGATGTTTCGGATGACCGTGGCGCCCGTCGTCGTGAAGCCCGACATGGTCTCGAAGAATGCATCAGCGAAGGAGGGCAGAATCCCCTGGAGCATGTAAGGCAGCGAACCGAAAATCGACGCCGAGATCCAGCCCAGAGAGACGATGAGGAACCCTTCCCGATGCGTCAGGGCGCTCCTTTTTTCCTTCAGCCGGAAAAAGAAAAAAAGGAGCGCTCCCGATCCGCAGGTGATGGCCAGAGACAGGAGAATCGCTTGCGAGTCCTGTTCTCCGTAAAGGATGGAACAGCCCAGGGGGAGAAGCATGCTTGCCCCCAGGATGGTCAGAAATCCGCCGAGGACGCTCAAGACATTGCGGAAGTTCATCAAAAGTATTCCAGTTTCACGGTCAGGAGTTTTTGCAGCTCGGGAATTCTGTCGCGCGGGCTGAAGATGATCACGCGGTCGCCGGGAACAATGGCAGTGTTGCCGTCCGGGATGAGGATATCGTCGCCGCGCGCGATGGCGCCGACAATCGTCCCCCTGGGGAAACGGATATCTTTCAGGGGACGTGTGGTGATTTCGGATGTTTCGAGGGCAATGAACTCGAAGGCCTCCGCCTTCTCGTCGCGCAGGGGTGCGACGGAGATGATCTTTCCCTTGCGGATGAAGTGAAGGATCCTGCTGATGGCCGCATGCCGGGGGTTGATGACGCCGTCAATGCCGACCCGGGAGACAATCGGATTGTAGTCAACGCGGTTGATGAGGGAAAAAACCTTCTTCGCTCCCATCTGTTTGGCCAGAAGCGCCCCCAGGATATTGGCTTCTTCATCGTTCGTTACGGCGAGAAAAATGTCGGTATTCTGGATATTCTCCTCCTGGAGAAGATCCTGGCTCGTGCCGTCGCCATGGATGATGGTCGCCTTCTCCAGCCGGGAGGCGAGAAACTCACATTTCGCTTCGCGTTTCTCGATGATCTTGACGGCGATGCCCTGCTGTTCGATCATTTCCGCGAGCATCAGGCCCGTGCTGCCTCCGCCGACGATCACGATCCGATGCGGTGGAGTGGTCTCCTTGCCGAAGAAGCGCAGGACGTCCGTGACACTGACGGTGTCCGTGATGGCGAAGATGTAGTCGCCTTCTTCGACGGTCGATGAACCCGTCGGCGTGACCCACGCATCGCCCCGAACGATCGAGGTGATGAGGACATTCTTCTTTTCGTAGAGGCTGCGGAGATCGGCGAGACGTTTGCCCGCGACGGGACAGCCGGGATCGATCGTGAAACCGAACAGCTTGACGCGATCATCGGCGAAGGAGAAACTCTCCGCGACGCCCGGATAGGAGATGACGTCCATGACGCGCCGCGCCGCTTCCCGCTCCGGATTGATGCACAAATCGATGTTGAGACAACTCTTGCTGAAGAGCGGATGGTCCCCATTCAGTTCGGGGTTGCGGATCCGCGCGACTCGCAGTGGCACCTTTGATTGTGTGGCGGCGAGGAGACAGGCGATCATATTCGTTTCGTCGCTGTCCGTGACGGCGATGAGCATCTCGGCCTGCTCGATGCGGGCTTTCTTCAGGACATCGGGACTGCTGCCGCTGCCGGTGACCGTCTGCACGTCGAGGTTTTCGGAAATGATGCGGAGCTGCTCTTCGTTGCGGTCGATGACGACGACATCGTTGCCCTCTTTGGAGAGGATGTCCGCGATGTTGTAGCCGACCTGTCCGGCGCCGACAATGATGACCTTCATGAGGCAACACCTTCTGGCCTGCGGCATTTTCCCGCGGCCGCCGTCGTTTCTTCACGGCAGGTCTCTTCCCGCGGAGAAAACCGGGATGGATGTCGAGACCGGGTTCCACTTGTCTCCGAGTCGCCGGAATATAGGATAAGGCGAGGGCCTTGTCAATGCGCACCCGCCGCGCCTTGACTTCGCTGACTCTTTGCCGATATGATATCGTTGCCGGTGTTGGCAGCGCAAAAAGGAAAATTCGGGAACGTTTCCCCGGCGCAACACTCGAATAAATCAGGAACTCTGATCCCATGATGGAGATCTTTTCTCTGGCCGCCGTGAGCCTGACGATCGCGGTTTCTCTTTTTATCCACCAGAAGAAGGAGCCGCTTTACCGGTCCTTTGCGGCAGTGTGCCTCGCCGTTTTCCTCCACAAGGGGGGTACTTTTCTTTACGGGATCTTGCCCCTGCCCCTGTGGCAAATGATCCGTTTTCTGGGGCTCGTCGCGATCGCACCGACGATGGTCCTTTTCACGCGATATCTGCTCGGCAAGGAAACCTTCCTTGCCAGGAGGGACGGTGTGGTGCTCGCCGCCGTCAGCGCGGCCCTTGTCTTCCTCAATCTCACGCCGCTTTCCGCATGGCCCTATCTCACGGCAGTTTCGGAACTGTATGTCGCCGCTGTCTTGTCGATCTGCTACGCTGCGGTTCTGGCCTACCTGAGAAAGAAACCTGCCGGTCCGGAGAAAAAACGCATCGGCTATCTGGCCATTGCCTGTGCTGCGACGGCCGTCTTCGGCGCGGTCGATCTTTTCCGGCACCTGGGCTACGGGGTTCCGCCGCTGTCCAATCTCCTCATCGCCGCCCTTGCCTATTTCATCATGATCCTTATTACGCATCCCCACCTGTCGGAGTTGCACGACCTCATGGCAAAAGCGCTGGTCGTTGCCCTTGTCACCCTGTTCGTGACGATCACTCTGTACATCTTTCTGAGCCTGTTCGGGAGCGGGGCGCCCCCGCCCTGGACCCACGTTCTGGTAGCTGCCTTTGTGGTCGTCATCTCCATCGAACCCTTCAAGTGGATCCTGAAAAAAATCTTCAGCGCGCTGTATCCGGACAGCCGTGACGTGTTCACCTCCCTGTATGAATTCGACGAGAAACTGGAGCGGGAGAAGGCCCTGCTGCTGGAGGAGATGGCGCCGGTGCTCGCCCATGAGATCCGCAACCCGCTGGGGTCCATCAAGGCAGCGGCGCAGCACATGGAGTCGGATGCGGCGGCCGACGAACCGCGCCGTCTGCTGCGCGTCATCATCGAGGAGGTCGACCGGCTCAACCGCGTCGTCTCGCAATTCCTGGACTATGCGAAACCGCACTCCTCCCCTCAGATGCGCCTGCAGGAGGTCAATCCGATTATCGAAAAGGTTCTTTCGTTGATTGCTGCGCGTGGCGCCTCCTCCTCCGTGAAGATCGAAAAGGATCTCCGGGCGGAGCTGCCTCCTGTTCTTGCGGATGCCGAACAACTGGTGCAGGTGATCCTGAACATCGTCTTCAACGCCATTGAAGAGATGCCCGGCGGCGGCATCCTCTCCGTCCGGACGTCTCGAATCGGCGGTGAGGTCGGAGAGGCGGTGGGCATCTCCATCCGGGACACGGGGCGGGGCATCCGGCGGGAGGACATGAAGCAAGTCTTCAAGCCTTTTTTTACAACCAAAGAGCGGGGCGTTGGCCTGGGGCTCGCCATTTGCCAGAAGATCGTTCGCCGGCACGGCGGCAACATCCGCGTCAAATCTCTCCCCGGCCAAGGGACCATCTTCTACATCCGCCTCCCTGCTGCCGGATAGAAGGCGGCTTGACAGGTCCCATCTTCCATAATAGAGGAGCCTCCATGACCCACAAGATCCTGATCGTCGACGACGAACAGAATATGCGCACCGTCCTGGCGGCCATGCTTGCGAAAGAAGGCTATGAAGTGGTCGCCGCCGCGGACGGTGCCGAGGCGCTGCAGCTTCTCGACGACGATGTGTCGGTCGTTGTGACTGACCTCAAAATGCCCAAAATCGACGGTATGGCGCTCCTGGAGAGGGTGACGAGCGACTTTCCCTCCACCCCCGTCATCATGATTACCGCCTTCGGAACGGTTTCCACGGCAGTGGACGCCCTCAAGAAAGGCGCCTTCGATTTTATCACGAAGCCCTTCGACCGGGATGAACTGAAGAATGTGATCATCAAAGCGATCCGCACCATGGAGCTCAATGAGGAAGAGATCAGCTTCAGTCCCGACGATCTGGACCATCAGGGGCTTGTCGGTTCGAGCCCGCCGATGCTCGCGATCTATGAAACGATCCGGCGCGTCGCGCCTACGACGACCACGGTCCTGATTACGGGAGAGACCGGTACGGGCAAAGAGCTGGTGGCCCGGGCGATTCACAAGAACAGCCCGCGCCGAAATCAACCCTTCATCAAGATCAACTGCGCCGCGATCTCGGAGAACCTCATGGAGAGCGAGTTGTTCGGGCACGAAAAGGGTGCCTTCACCGGCGCCGCGGCGAGCAAACAGGGAAGGTTCGAACTGGCCCACAAGGGGACGCTTTTCCTGGACGAGGTGGGTGATATCCCACGCGACATGCAGGTGAAGCTGCTGCGGGTCCTCCAGGAGCAGGAATTCGAACGGGTGGGGGGCCTGCGATCGATCAAGGTCGACGTGCGTCTGATCACCGCAACGAATCGAAATCTTCAGCAGGATGTAAAGGATGGACGCTTCCGGGAGGATCTCTTCTACCGCATGAATGTGTTTCCCGTCCATCTGCCGCCCCTGCGGGAGCGGAAGGAGGACATTGTTCCCCTGTGCGATTTCTTCCTCGAACGGTTCAATCGGAAATTGAACCGGCAGGTGGAGGGCCTATCGCCCGAAGTCCGGGAACTTTTTCTCCGCTACGAGTGGCCGGGCAATATCCGGGAATTGGAGAATCTCGTCGAGAGAACGGTCCTCATGGCGAGCGGGCGAATGATCGAACTCTCTGACATCCCTCCGGAAATCCAATCGGCCGGTCTCATCCTGTCCGGGACTCCTCCCGAAAAAAGGGACAAACCCTTCAAGGATTTCCTCAAAGAACACATGGAAAGTCTCGAGCGCCAGATGGTGGTGAAGAGCCTTGAAGAATGTGGCGGGAATGTCACCAAGGCAGCCCGGCAGCTGGGATTGAGCCGCAAGGGGCTGCAGTTGAAGATGATCAAGTACGACCTGCGGAAATGAGCCTGTCTTCGGAAGGCGCCGATCATGCAGGGCGCCGGAGACGCGTCGCCTGGTGCGGAACGGCAAAAGCAGCGCATATGTGAATGAAGATGTGCTGTCAAGAAGGTGACGGCAAGGGCTGCAGGCCGGGGCGTCTGCTCACAAGGGATTATGGATCTCGTCAGGATCTACCGGGTTTTTCAAAAGATGATGGAGCATCCGCAGCTCCTGGACGAGGTGCGAGCCCAATTTCTTTCGGCGCTGGCCGCGCGGCGCTTGACGGATGAGGGGGCGATCCGTGCCGAGGCCGCGGCAAGCCTGGAGGCCGAAGGGAAAGCGATCACCGAGGAGAGCCTCAAGGCCTTTGCCGACGCCCTCGTAGATCTTCATTTCATCAGCCATTTTTCCGACGAAGAAATCGACAACTACATCAATCTTGTGAGGAAGCGCGATGCCTTCCGCAGTTTGACGCGCGTGGTCAATGCGGAAGGGGCGACGCCGGCGGAAATCCGCAGGGTCCTCCGGGAGTTCTGCGATATCCCTCAGGGGGATCTCTTCATCGATCCGACCGAAGCGGAAGGCGTGCGCGTGGCGCTGATCAACCATTTCATCTCCAACCACCTGCCCATCATCGGGATCGCCAAGCACTTCATCACGATCCGAGACGTCGACGAGATGCTCGCCAGCAGCTTTTCCACGCCACGCCGGCCGGGAAAGATCGGCGGAAAAGCGGCCGGCCTTCTCCTCGCCAGCAAGATCATCCTGCCGCGGTTGCTCGAACGTGACCCCGATTTCGAACGGCACGTCACCGTTCCCGAGTCGTACTACTTCAACTCAGGCATCCTGTCCGATTTCATGGATTACAACTGCCTGTACAGCTTTTCCAGCCGGAAATACCAGAGCCGCGAAGACATTGCGGAAAACTACCGGAATATCGGACAGGTCTTCGCAAAGGCCTCCTTTCCGCCCGATACCGTGGCGATGTTTCGGACGTTTCTCGAACGGATGGGCGAAGAGCCGCTCATCCTGCGATCGTCAAGCCTCCTGGAGGACAACTTCGGATTCGCCTTTTCCGGCAAATACGACTCCCTCTTCCTGGCCAACCAGGGCGATCCGGAGACGCGGCTCGCTGCATTCATCGAGGGGTTCAAACAGGTGCACATGAGCACCTATGCGCCGGCGCCCCTGCTTTACCGGCGCGATCACAAGCTGCTGGACTATGACGAACGAATGAGCGTGCTTGTGCAGAAGGTCGTGGGAAACCGGTACGGAGATTACTTTTTCCCCTTCGCAGCCGGGGTGGCCTTTTCGCAGAATCCCTACCGGTGGACGTTGCGGATCCGCCGGGAAGACGGGATCGTGCGCCTCGTTTACGGGCTCGGGACCCAGGCGGTCGACCGCGTCGGGCAGGGGTATCCACGGCTGGTGCCCCTCGGTCAGCCGTTGCTCCGCCCGGAAGGCGATGTCCGGCAGATCATGAAATATTCCCAGCGGATGATTGATATCCTCAATCTCAGGACGGGCCGGTTGGAGCGGCACGAATTCGAGGAAATTCTCTCCCTTGCTCCTGCCCGGCACCGCTTCTATGCCCTTTCGACCAATCGGGACGGACTCTATTCCCCTCCGCTTTTCGAGATGCAGGAAGTCGAGATGGACAAGGCCTGCGTCAGTTTTGATAATTTCCTTTCGCGGACGCCGTTCGTAACCTTGATGAAGCGGGTTCTTGCAAAACTGGAGAATGCCTACGGACGGCCCGTAGATGTGGAATTCGCCTGGAACGGGGAGAAACTGTTCCTGCTCCAGTGCCGGACACTTGCCATTGCCGGCAGCATGGAAGAAATCGCCATACCGGAAGACATGCCGCGCGATGCGGTCCTGTTCACCAACAACCGCGTCGTCTGGAACGCCGTCGTTCGGGACGTTGAGTATGTCGTTTACGTCGATCCGAAGGCCTACAATCGATTGCCTTCGTACGAAGACAAGATTGCCGTAGGTCGGATCGTCCACCGCCTCAACCGATTTTTCGAAGACAAGCGTTATGCCCTCTTCGGGCCGGGACGCTGGGGGAGCAACGACATCCAACTCGGGGTACGCGTCGGATACGAGGATATCAACCGGACAAAGATCCTGGCGGAGATCGCCTTCGAGGAGAACGGCGCAACGCCGGAGGTCTCTCTGGGGACCCATTTTTTCAGCGACCTCGTCGAAGCCCATATCGTCCCGGTCGCCCTGTATCCGGATCATCTGGCGACGACCTTCCGCGAAGATTTCTTTATGAAAAGCCGGAATCAGCTTGCCGAATTGCTGCCGGACTGCGAGCGATTTGCTGAGGTGGTGCGGGTCATCCATCTGCCGCGGTGCACGCAAGGCCTCTACCTGCACGTTTACCAGGATGCCCGCAGCCAGAAGGGCGTCGGTTTCCTGGCTGTGCCTGCAGGCGGAGAACCTTAGGGGTTGCATTTCTAGGGGATGACCCGGCGGCGCAGCGCCTCGAAGCCGTCCTTGCCCGCTGCGAGCATCATGACCAGCGGCATTCGCTTCCGGGCGAGCGCGGTCATCTCTTCGGCGACGTTGCGGATATCCCACTGGGCATGGCGGTCCATCCTCAACCGGCAAAAGTGGTACATCTCCCGGGCATTGATCTTCAGGAAGACCCGCCGCCGATGGGCATTGGTGAGGATATAGGCAGCAGCCGGCGCGGCTTCTTTCTGCAACTGCCGATGCAGGTTTTCAGTGCGCCCGGCAGTTTCGCGAAGGCGGTTTTCCATGCCGACCTCACGGATCGAGGGCGGGATCGTCAGGCCCAGGGCGGGATCGTATTCCTGGCTGACGATCGTCGCCATGCGGTGGCGCTTGAGTTGCGCGAAGCAGCTCGCGCTCACAACCAGCTCGAAGCTCAGCTCGGCTCGCTCGAATTCCCTCAAGACGGCATCATAGGACCGGAGGCGGCCGAAAGCGGCCCTGAAGAGATTTTCCCGTTCTTCGGTATTCAAGGCCTTGACCATCCTGCGGCAGCGGTCGAGAGACAGGTTGGACGAAGAGAAGACCATCAGGGACAGAACCTTTTCGTCCGCGTCCGGCGTTGCCTCGATCAGGGAGGCAACCGTCGTTTTCGCGCCCGGCCGGAGCCGCGGCGCCTTCTCCTCCTGATGGAAAACGCTATTCACGGCATCGCGCAGGTCCGCTCGGGTCAGTCGATCGTAGTCCGTGGCCTCCGTGTATCGAACCAGCGACGGAGCGACGCCCCTCAAAACGTCGAACAGGCGGCCGGCACAAAGGCGCGCTTCCGCCAGGGGTGACGCTGCCAGGCGCCGGATCATCAGTTCGGCGTTGCGTGCATTGATCGTCATCCCCAGTTGCGTCTGCGTGGCCAGCGCAATGGCGTAACGGGCATCCTCCTTGGCCAATCCCTCGACGGTGTTTCGGCCGCCGGGGGCGGCCGCCTCCTTGCGGTACCGTTTCAGGACGTAGGGCTGAAGGCGCTCATACAGATCGTGGTAGCATCGGTACTGATCCCGAACCGCGGCAACGAAGGGATCTTCCAATGCCGTTCCGCGGATTTCGTCCGGGACGGTGAAATCGTCGCGAAACAGGACATATCGCTGGGATTTTTCCGTATAGGAACAGAGGCGGAAGCGTTCGATCTCCTCCACAAGGAGGCGCGAAACACCGAGGATGTCGATATTGAAGACCGCGTGTTCCGCGATCGAACTGTGGCCCATCTCGAAGACGATGTTTCGGTTGGAGCGCCGGGCCTTTTCAACTTCCGCCCGGGATTCGGCGCGCAGTTCGTCGACGGCGTGCGGCGATCGGCTGATGCGGGCGTAGGCGGCGGAGATCGTTTCCGGCGTGAGGTCGCGGGCCTCCGGCCGCAGCGCGGCGCACTCCCTGAGGACGTCACCGTCGACGTTGTACCCGGCAAGAAGAATCTTCATGGTCGCTTTCCGTCAATGGGGATGGGGCGAATCGGCCGCATCGGGCTCGGGTTCTTCCTGGATAAGCATCAGAACCTTGTCGATCCGGTTGCCGTCCATATCGATGATTTCAAACCGGTATCTGCCCCAGTGGATGTGGTCCCCCGTCACGGGCAGGCGGCCCAGGTGCGTCATGATGAAGCCGGCTACCGTATGGTAATCGCCCTGCTCTTCCCCGGGCAGGTCCCCCGTTTCGAACATCATCTTGAATTCTTCCGTCGACATGGTCCCGTCGATTAGCCAGGAGCCGTCTTCGCGCTGGACGGCGCTGCGGTCGACCTGCTCGATCAGGGACGGGATCTCGCCGACGATGATTTTCATGATGTCGCTGACGGTGACCATGCCCTGGATGACGCCGTACTCATCAATGACGAGCGCCATGTGCACCGGGGAGCTTTTGAAGTGCTCGAGGACCTTCAGCGCCGAGACGGATTCCGGGAAGATGAAAGGTTTCATCAGGAGCTTTTCGATGTCGGAAAGTTTCATCGACGGGTATCTCTGAAACAGGTCCTTGACGTGGATGAACCCGAGACAGCGGTCCAGCGTCCCCCGGCAGACGGGGAAACAGGTATGGTTGGATATGCGGATCCTTTCGAGATTCTCTTCAAGGGACAGTCCGAGGTCGAGCCATGTGATGTCCGGCCGCGGGGTCATGACATCCTTGACGTCGAGATCATCGATGCGCAGCACCCGATCGCACATCTGCTGTTCCATCTGGTGAAAGATGCCCGCCTCCGCGCCCTCTTCCAGGAGGAACTTGAGCTCTTCTTCGGAAACGGCGGTGGAGGTTTTCTTGATTCCCAGCAGATTGGACAGGGTTTCCGATGAGAAGCTCAACAATCGGACGATCGGATAGAGCAGGATGGAAAGATAATGAACGGGCATGACCAGGAGCATGCCGATCTTTTCCGGCTTGGACAGCGCCCACCGTTTCGGGACGATTTCTCCGACGACAATCGACAGGTAGGTGATGCCGATCACGACTACGACGAATCCGAAAATCTCGCCATGGGGGCGGAGCGACGCCACGGTATTGAAATAGCCTCCCAGGTCCTTGGCCAGCGTGGACCCGCCGTATACTCCCGAAAGGATACCGATCATCGTGATCCCGACCTGAATTGTGGAGAGGAACTTCTCGGGCTTCTCCGAGAGGTCCACGAGCACCTGGGCTTTCCGGTTCCCCTTTTCCGCCAGCGATCGGATCTTTCCCTTGCTGGCGGATACGACGGCCAACTCCGCCATGGACAGGAGTCCGTTCATGAGAATCAGAAGCAGGATGACGATGATATCGGTCGAAACATGCGACATTGTTGATACATTCCTCTGCAAAAAACGCCCGCGCATCGGCGGGTAATGATGGTGCCGTTATGGGGTCAATGTCCGGCTTTCTGGCGATTGCATATGTGAGGATAAGAGCTGGAAACGGATCTCCCAATATACAAACACTCGTAACATCGCATTCTCTATAGCACAACCGCCGCGGGAATGCCAACGTCCGCTTGTCCCCCGCCGGTCAGCGGCCCAGGCGAACGACTTCGAGATTTTGGAGAGATCGGCCCAAGAAGTCTTCGCCGATGGCCTGGAAGCGGTCCGGCAGGTCGGTGATGTAGAAGCGGTGTTCGGGCGCAACCGTCGAAGTATTGCCCAGCCCCGCCTCCTCCAGAAGGCGTTTCGCCCTTTCCGCCATGGCGTCCGCGGAGTCGATGAGCGCGATATCCGGGCCGGCGACTTCTCCGATGAGCGGCTTGAGCAGGGGATAGTGCGTGCAGCCCAGGATCAAGGTGTCAATGCCCTCCGCGAGCAGCGGACGGAGGTATTCCTCGGCCACCAGCTTCGTTATGGGGTGGTTGAACCAGCCCTCTTCCGCAAGGGGGACGAAGAGCCGGCAAGTCCGGGAGAAGGTACGGACGTCGGGCCTGACGCTTTGCAGGATCGTCTCGTAGGCACGGCTGTTGACGGTCGCCGGTGTGCCGATGATACCGATGCAGTCGTTGCGCGTCGCCCGCAGGGCCTGTCGCGCGCCGGCATCGATGACATCGAGGACGGGAACGCCGGCGATGCGCTTGACGGTGGAGGCGGCGACGGCGGCAATGGTGTTGCAGGCGATGATGAGGAGTTTCACCTCTCGCTGCAGGAGGAAGGAGGCGACCTCCGCCGCGTAGGAGCATATGGTGGCTGCAGAACGTACGCCGTAGGGGACGCGGGCCGTATCGCCGAAATAGAAGATTCTCTCGCGCGGAAGGCAGCGCAGGAGCGATCGCACCACCGTCAGCCCCCCGATGCCGGAATCGAATACGCCGATCGGGCAGGAGGGCTTGGAGCTGTCAGTCTTCATGGAGGTGTTCTTCTTTCCCTGCCGTATATTTGCTCTTGCGGCTCCCGGCGTATAATTCGTATTCCAGCAAACGGCAGGGGATGTCGCCGTTGAAGAACGGGATTTTTCGTTTCGTCCGCAGCCCCACCTCTTTGGCGAGATCGGGATTCCCGGTGAAGATGTAACCTCGATATCCACGGCAGCGCTGCTTGAAGAAGTCGCCGATCGCCCGATAGAGCGGGGCCAGCTTCGTTGCGTCTCCCATTCTTTCGCCATAGGGCGGGTTGAGGACAGCGATGCCTTCCCCATCCGGGATCGCCGTATTTGCGAAATCTTCCTGCCGGAAGACAAGGGCCGCTTCGACGCCGGCCGCCCGGGCGTTGATGCGAGCCGCCTCCAGGGCTTCCCTGCGGATGTCGGCGGCGAGGATGACGCCCGCAGTCTCGTTCCTGCGTCTTCGTTCCGCATCGCCGCGGAGACGTTCCCAGGCTTCGCGACGGAACCCCCGCAGGTGCATGAAACCAAAATTCTTCCGCAGGAAACCGGGGGCAATATTCAGGGCGATCAGTGCCGCTTCAACGGCGATGGTGCCGCTCCCGCACATGGGATTGAGGCAATTCCCCTGTCCGGTCCACCCCGCCGCCAGAAGAATGGCGGCTGCCAGCGTCTCCTGCAGGGGCGCCTCGAGAGGAACGCGCCGATAGCCGCGGCGGTACAGCGGCTCGCCGGACGTATCCAGGTACACGGAAATGTTTCTTCCGCTCCAGTGAACATGGACGACCGCGCCCAGGCGTTCGGGGCCGGAATCCGGCCGGCTTCTCCGGCGGTCGCGGATCCGGTCGACGATGGCATCCTTGGCGCGCTGGTTGACGTAGCGGGTGTCGCGGACGGACGGAGTGTCCGCGAAGCTGGTCACGGAAATCGGGCTGCCCTCGGCGAGGGTGTCTTCCCAGGGCTGCCGATTCATCCGCGCGTACAGATCGTCTGGATGGGAGGCGGAGAAGGAGTCGACCGAATACAGCACGCGCTGGGCCGTCCGCACGTACAGGTTTAACTGCATGGCATCATGGAGGGAACCTTCCGTTTCCACGAAGGTCGGCGTTTCCAGGCGGACGCGAAACCCCAGCGCCGCGATCTCGTTCTTCAGATACGGCGCTACGCCCTTGGCGCATGTGGCGAGGATTCTGCTTTTCACTGTCCAGAGCATGGTATTTGCGATTCGCCTCCGCCGGCGACTGTAGCACATCCCCGGGAGCGGGCAAGAGGGAAATGCGCTCCAGCGAGTGAAATCATTGACAAGCCGTCACCAAAATGGTTCCATAAACCCATAGTTCTATATTCCCTCAAGAGGACGCGCGGCGGAAAAAAGCACCGTCGCCATGGAGACAATCATGAACCGCAAGGACAAGGAAATCCACGATCAAAATGCGATTGAAGCCACGCTCGAGGAAGCAGCGGTCTGCCGTGTCGGCTTCGCCGTCGAGAATGAGCCCTACGTCGTTCCGATGACCTTCGCCTATATCGGCGGTCGCCTGTATTTCCACGGAGCACTTCGGGGGAAAAAAATCGATCTCCTCCGGAAGAACAACCGCGTGTGCTTTGAGGCCTCCGTCGTCGGAGGGACGGTCCCGTCGACCTGCGCCTGCGGGTGGAGCATGCGCTACCGGAGCGTTGTCGGCTATGGGAAAGCCGTTCTGATCGAAGACGCGGCAGAGAAGACGAAGGCACTGGCGGCGATCATAAGAAAATACACGGGCATGGACGAGGGGAACGATTCGGAGGACATCGTCGCCAGGACGATGGTGATTCGCATTGACATCGATTCGATGACGGGAAAGCAGTCGCCGGCACCGAAGAGTTGATGCGTTGATTTCCCATGGATGAGATGACGCGGCGGGCGAGTCTATCGCGGGCCGCGTGGGAGAACTCCCCGCGATTGTGGCCAAAAGGGGCACGACCGATCAGACGAAGACCAGGGTGCGGTATTTCATGAAGCAGGGCAAGACAAAAAACAGGGAGATCGTATTTTTCGCGTTGCTGATCGGCGTGACGCTGCTCTTCTTGTTGCTTCTGAAGTCCTTCTTCTTCCCGATCTTCTGGGCGGCGGTGATCGCGGCGATTTTCCGGCCGATTTTCCTGCGGATCGAGGTCCGGCTCAGGAGGCGTTCCTCCGCCGCCGCCGTGACGCTCGCGCTGGTCATCGTCCTGATCTTCATCCCGGCGGCAGTCGTCGGGACCCTGCTGGTCGCCGAATCGATGCAACTGTACGACGCGATCAGCAGTTCGGGCGGGGCGCAGCTCCGGAACGGCATGCAGAGCCTGCAGGATTTTCTGGAGAGCCTGCCCTTTTACGAGCGGCTCCCGATTCCGTCGGGAGCCTGGAGCGAGCGCTTCGCGGAGGTCTACAAGGGAATCGCCGGTTTCTTTCTTGATCAGCTCCGCTCCCTGACGCAGAACACGCTCCTGTTTCTGGTCCAGTTCGCCGTGATGCTCTATACCCTGTTCTTTTTTCTGCGCGATGGGGACACGTTCCTGGCCATGCTCATGCGTCTGGTCCCATTGGGCGATGGGCGGGAGAAGGCCCTCTACCAGCGGTTTGCCGCGACGGCGCGGGCAACAATCAAGGTCACGCTTCTCATCGGGGGTATTCAGGGCATTCTCGGCAGTATCATTTTTTTCGCGACGGGCATCAAGGGGGCATTGCTCTGGGGGGTGATCATGATCTTCACTTCGATCGTGCCCGCCGTAGGATGTTCGATCGTCTGGGCGCCCGCCGGCATTCTTTTGATCCTTTCCGGGGCGCTCTGGGAAGGCGTTGCCGTTCTGGCCTACGGCGTCGCTATCATCAGCATGGCCGACAACCTGCTGCGTCCGCTGCTGCTCGGAAAAGACGTGCAGCTGCATCCGCTGCTCATCTTTCTCTCCACGCTGGGCGGCATCTCGCTGTTCGGCATTTCGGGATTCGTTCTGGGACCCATCATCACCGCCCTGCTCATCACGGTTTGGGAGATGTACGATGAGATTGTCCGCGGGGATGAATCAAGCGGCGGATAAACAGGCGGCGGCGCGCATAGAACGCCGCTGAGATCAGCGCGGATGCGGGAATCGTCAGAAACCACGCCCAGGCGATGCTGCCTGCCACGCCCCAGCGCACGGCCGTCAGTCTGGTCGTTGCCCCACTACCACAATGGCGCCGGTGATCGTATGGGTGGTGCTCACGGGGATGCCGGCGACCGATGCCCCGATGAAACAGGCGGCCGGTGAAACTGCCGCCTGGGGAGATTCGATGTCTGGCAACGGGGCGGGTACAACTGGGGGCGCGGGAACACTCCCGCGCGGCGCCGGATGTCGCGCGCTCTCTATCGAAATCCATTTCAAAAGGCAAGAGGTTATGGATCGAAAGTCTTTTCGTAAATGATTTTGCCGTCCCCGGGTGCATAGAAATCAGGGAGGACGGCGGCCTGGCGATAGCCGCAACGCATGTAGAAGGCGCGGGTCGGGGCGTACTGGTCCCGTGAAGAAGTGTCGACGTACACCCGGCCGCCTCTGCTGCGCAGGATCCGGTCCTCGGTCCGCCTCATGAGCTCGCGGCCGATCCCCATTTTGCGAAGATCGTCCCGCACCACGATCCAGTAGAGATCGTAGCTGTTCAGTGTGCCGTCAATCGCACCGAAGCAGGTGTAGGCAATCAGGGCGCCTTTCCGCTCCGCGAGGAGAAATCGATAGTCGCTCTTGCCGCCGCGGGAAAGGCGGTCGTCGACCAGTTCCACGGCAATATCGACCTCCGCCGGCGAAAAGAAACCCGTGCCCGCGACCATGCGGCGAATCTCTCCGCGGTCTGACGGACGGGGTGTCGATCGATAGGTTACCCCCCGCAGCGGAGATAAAGGCCTCATGCATCCTCCACAAGCCGGCGGACGACCTCGCGATAGGAAAGACCCGAATGGCGCGCGGCGGCGGCGAACCCTCCGTCGGGGGACAGGCAGGGATTGGCGTTGATTTCCAGGACCCAGGGTTTTCCGGATTGGTCCACACGAAAATCAACCCGGGCGTAACCGGTGAGATGGAAGGCGTTCCAGCAGTGCAGGGCCAGTTCCTTCATATGAGACAGCAGGGCATGATCCTTCTTCCTGAACTTGAATGTCCGCGGTGTGTGGCCGTACTCGAATGAATCTTCGATCCATTTTGCCCGATAGCAGACGATGCGAAGCTTCTCGGGCGGGTAATCCTCGAAAAGGATCTCGGAGGGCGGCAGGAATTCCGGTCCGCCCGGACCGGCCAGAATGGCCAGATTAAACTCACGCCCCTCGATGTAGGCTTCGGCGAAACAGGACGATCGTTTCAGCCGTTCGCGGATCAGGTCCGGATTCCCCTCGATGAGCGCGTCATCCGCCAATCCGCAGGAGGCGTGTTCCCATACCGATTTGATCAGGTAACGGTCCTTCGGCCCGATGTGTCGAAGATCGTCACCGGATTCTAGCCACGGCGCCGTGGGCACGCCTTCCTTGGCCAGCATTCTCTTGGTGAGAATCTTGTTGGACGTGAAGAAAATCGCATCGGCTTTCGCACCCGTATAAGGAAGGTCCAGTTCTTCCAGCAGTAGAGGACCCAGGGAAATCATGCGTCCGCTGCCGTTGACCGATTCCACCAGGTTGAAGACCAAATCGGGCTTCAGACGGAGGAGGTCTTCTCTTGCCGCCTGCAGGTTCAGGGAAAGGGGGAGAGGAGCCGCCTCGTGGCCGAGTTCGCGCAATGCGGCCGAGATGGAATCGAGCTGAACAAGGACGTCCTGTTCGTCGGGACCCGCGTCCGGGGGCAGCTGGCCGTGGAGGATGATGATTTTCATCGTTTCTCTTTTCGACGGCGGTCTTCCGGGATTCTTTTCATCGCCGATTCCATGATCCGGGAGATCAGGTCCCGGTAGGGGATGCCCCTGAGGGTGCACAAAATGGGGAGATCGGAGTGCTGCGGATGAATCCCCGCCAGCGGATTGACCTCCAGGAAGTGCAGGACTCCCCGCTCATCGGTGCGAAGATCGACTCTCCCCGCGTCCCGGCAGCCCAATCCCCTCCACGCAGCAAGCGCCGTCCGAGCGGCGTCCTGCGCGACTGCGCCCTCCACAAGACGGTATTCCACCAGTTCTTCGCAGCGTTCCTTGTTGACATAGGAATAGACATCGTGTTCCGCCCCCGACTTCAGATGGACCTCGATGGTTCCGAGGGCCTCGGCTTCTCCAGCGGTGCCGACGATGCCGACGGTGAATTCGCGGCCGGGAAGAAAGCATTCCACGAGGACCGGTTGACGGTAGGTGTGCAGGAGCTTCGGGACGATATCCCTCAGTTGGGACAGAGAGATGATCTTCGAAGCGGCATTAATTCCCTTGCCGGTTCCTTCAGCGACAGGCTTGACGAACAGAGGCATCGGCAGGGTGATCGTCGCAAGGTCGCTTTCGGTTTCGACAATGGCGAAATCGGGGGTGGGGATGCCAAGGTCCCGGATGACGTGCTTTGTCATCCCCTTGTGCAGCGTTAAGGAAGAAACGAGCGGATCGGAGAAAGTGTAGGGAATCTCGTAGGCATCAAGCAGGGCAGGAATCTGGCCTTCTCTCCCGAAACCGTGAAGACCTTCAGCGATATTGAAGACCAGATCCCAGCGATCGCCGGCTGCCAGTCGTTCCGTGAGGCGGCGGATGTGACCGATGCGGTCGGTACAGTATCCCAAAGAGCACAGGGTTCCGTCGACCGCATCGATCGTGTCCGGACGGTCAAATTCCGCCGTTTCTTCTTCGCCGTAACCTTCGGCGAGATAATCCGACCTGAGGTCATAGGTGAGCCCGATCTTCAATGCAAAATGCCCCGCGATGCGATTTCCCCACTCGGAATGGAGCGGCTTCTCCGGCTCAGTGTATGGCGGCGGCGGTTCCTTCCGGTCTGTCCGGATACCGAAAGGTCTGTCCCTCGTAATTGCGGAGCAGCAGGTCGTTGCCGTCTTTGCCGATCACATATTCCGGCAGCAGCGGAATCTTCCCGCCGCCACCGGGTGCGTCGATGACGTAAGAAGGCACCGCGTACCCGGTGGTGTGGCCTCTCAATCCCGCGATGATTTCCAGTCCCTTGGATACGGGTGTGCGAAAGTGGGAAGACCCGGGGATGGGATCGCACTGGTAGAGATAGTAGGGTTTCACGCGGATCTTCAGCAGCCCGTGAACGAGCCGCCGCATCGTCTCAATCTGGTCGTTGATCCCGGCCAAGAGCACTGTCTGGCTGCCCAGCGGAATCCCGGCGTCGGCCAAGCGGCCGCAGGCCTGCCCCATTTCCTCGGTCAATTCCTCGGGATGGGTCGCGTGAATGCTGATCCAGAGGGGATGGTAACGCTTCAGCATCCGCGTCAACTCCGGCGTGATCCGCTGCGGAAGAACGGCCGGCGTCTTGGTCCCGATGCGCAGCATCTCGATATGAGGAATCCGATGCAGGCGCATGAGGAGCCATTCGAGTTTCTCGTCGGAAAGCGTCAGCGGATCTCCCCCGGAAAGAAGGACATCACGGATCTGCGGCGTCGATGCGATATAGTCGATGGCCTTTTCCCACTGCTCCATGCTGAAACTGCATTCCCCCTGATGGCCGACCATGCGGGAGCGCGTACAGTAGCGACAGTAGGCGGAGCAGGATCCGGTAACAAGAAACAGCACGCGGTCAGGGTAGCGGTGCACAATACCCGGCACGGGGCTGTCATGATCTTCGGCAAGAGGATCGTCTTCTTCACCGGTCGTGCGAACGCATTCGTCCATGGTCGGGACGACCGCACGCCGCAGGGAATGAGCGGGGTTATCAGGATCGAGAAGACTGGCGTAATAGGGTGTAATGGCCAGAGGCAGCGGTCCCGTGTGGCGGGTCAACGCGCCGAGTTCGCTTTCCGAGAGACGAAGGATCCGCGAAAGACCCCGCACGTCGCGGATCCGGTGGCGCAGCTGCCACCGCCAGTTGTTCCATTCGTTTTCCGTCGCCTCGGGGAAATAACGCCTGCGGCAAGCCTGAGACCTCGCGCTGTGCTGGAACCGGGGAACCCCCCGAACCGGCTTGGTGAGAACGACCGGGCCACGAAGGGGTGCATGGATGGAAGGGAAGAGATTTGTCTGTTCATGACCGATGCAATCGGTCATACTACCTGGAGGTTCGGCCTCCTCATTCAGAAGTGATTCGATGCCCATCTGTTCGTATGCCTCCCGATATCTTGTTGAAATCCGTCCCGCCTTCTGCAGAACTCGTTGCATTTTTTCGCGCCCGTTTACAGCTTTTCTACCGCTGTGTCAATCGATTTTTCACGTCATGCGATCAGGCCGCCGCATCTCCCGGCCGCTTGAGTTCGTACCGTCTTACGGTAAGGACGTATCCCCCGTCTTTGCCCTCCGAAAGGCTCCCGGCCGCTTCAACGTAAGCCTGCAGGTGTCCGAACAACTGTTTCCCTCTCAAGGTCTTTTTGATTCGATATTCCTTTTCGTCCGCCGTTGCGATCGCCACTTCGGCAACCCGCTGCTCCTCATCCCAATCCACGGGGATGAGGATTCCGGCGATTTTGATTTCGACTTTTTTATTCTGTTTCACAGTTCACACCTTACGGAGTTGTGCCGGTCAATGCCGGAACGCCCAAAGACATTGAAAATACCGTGCCGACTTTGTAAGGTGCTGATATGGAAAGAGAAAAATATTTTGGCCGCGGTGCATCGGATCTCGTAGTTCCGATGTGCTGAGCCGGGAAGGGAGAGCGGTCGCCTCCACCTCCCGACGATTACCTGGAAAGTCAGTGATGCAAAGGACAATACACCAATCGGAACATAATATTCCTACTATTGACTATCGGAAATAATAGTTCCGAGGAATTCGCCGTGCGCCGCCGGCAAGAGAATCCGCCCGGCGGAAGCAATCCAACCGGCTCAGCGGAACGATCGGTCTTGACAGGCAATGCCGGCGATGAGAACGTAAAAAGAGGAAACAATCCTGTAGGAAAAGAACGATGCCCGAACTGCCAGAAGTGGAGACCCTGCGGCGACAGCTTTCCCGCGTCTTAAAGGGAAGGCGCATCGTCAATGCAGAGGTGCTCGATCCAAAAATCGCGAAACTCCCGGATCTGCATGGCAGGACTGTCACGGCCGTCCGCAGGGAGGGAAAAGCGATTTGGATTGATATCGGCGATGACCTTTCGTTGCGGCTGCACTTGCGGATGTCGGGGCGGCTCTTGTGGCGGACAGGAAGCGGCGTGCGGCCTGCGCATGCGCGTTTCTGTCTTTTCTTCCCTGCGGGCGAATTGTTGTGTATCGATCCCCGCCGGTTTGCGACGCTGGAACTCCGGCGAAAGGAAACGGTGGCAGCCGCGATTCCCGATGCGCTTTGCGTGAAGGATGCCGACGGGTTGCGGGCGGCCGCACGGGGGAGGCGCCTGCCCGTCAAGACATTCCTGATGGATCAGCGGATCCTTGCCGGCATCGGCAATATCTACGCCTGCGAAATCCTCTATGAGGCGGCTGTCGATCCGCGCCGGGCGGCGGGAGGCGTTTCCCGGCAAGCATGGCGGAGGATTGCGGAGGCGATAGCGCGAGTCCTCAGGGTTGCCGTGAGGTGTCGGGGAACATCGATTTCGGACTGGCGCGATCTCCACGGAGACAGCGGAGAATTTCAGAGACATCTGCAGGTATACGATCGGAAGGAGCAGGCTTGCCGAAGGTGCGGCGGCATCGTTCGACGGATTGCTCTCGGCGGGCGGGGAACGTATTTTTGTCCTTCCTGCCAGCGTTAGGAAAGGAAAAGGTCGTCATGGGCGAGTCTCTGCGTTCGAAGATGCTGCGTTTCGGCTTCAACTTCTTTCCCGCCTACCGTCGAACCGGTGCGCGGATTACCTACATTGACGATCGCTGGACTGAAGTGCGGATCAAACTGCCGCTCAACCTCTGGACCAGAAACTACGTCGGGACGCTCTATGGCGGAAGCATGTACGCGGCCGTTGATCCCATTTTCATGGTGATGCTCATCAAGATCCTGGGACCGCGCTACGTTGTCTGGCTCAAGGCGGCGGCGATTTCTTTCCTCAAGCCCGGCAAGGGAACCCTCTATGCCCGTTTTGTTCTGGAGGAAGAGGAGATCAGGAGGATCCGCGACGAACTGGCGGCAAAGCCCTCGCTGGAGAGGATCTATGACATCGATCTTACGGACGCCGCGGGCGCGGTGCACGCCTCTATCCGCGAGACGCTTTATATCGCCGGAAAGGAGAAGAAGCAGGGGAAATAACAGAATCCGCCAGCGTCGTCTTGCGGGCAGCGATGGGTCCATTTGCGGATGTTGCCGCAGGGGCAGGGGAAAGCGGCGGGCGTTGTCGATGCCGGAGCAATTACAGCTCCAAGACTGTCCCGTCTTCCGCGCACTCCATCTCCACCTCCGGAAGTCGGGAAAGCAAGTCTTCCCCCAGGTGGGTCAGGATAATCCTCTTGCACGTCAGCTCCGCTCTATGCTCCTGCAGCGTCCGGTAGTTGATGTGGTTCTTCATCCGTTTGTCGTAGAAGTAACTTTCGCAGATGAACAGATCGGCGTCTGCGGCTGCCCGGATGAGCACATCCGTCCACTCCGTATCACCCGAATAGGAAAGAATTCTGCCGGAGCAGTCTACACGCAGCGCATAGGAAGGCGCCCCGCTGCCGTGGATGACCTCGAAGGGGGTTATGGCGAGGCTGCCGACCCGAACCGGTCGTTCATTTTCCATTTCGACGTAGGTGATGGGGAAATTGCGCGCGACCGAGGCCATGCCGGGATACATCGCCTCCATCAGTGCCCGCGTTCTCTCCTCGAGGCCCGGGGGGCCGGCGATGACGAGGGGCCGAGTCCGGCGGGAGATCAGCTGCGCATCCAGAACGAAGAAGGGGAGACCGCCGAAATGATCGCCGTGCAGGTGGGAAATAAGAATCGTATCCACCTGCTCCGTCGAGACGCCTCGGCGCCTCATTGCGATCAGCGAAGAGGCGCCGCAGTCTAGCAGGAAACGCGCGTCGGCCGCGTCCACAAAGATGCATGCCTGGAACCGGCCGCCGCTTCCGAAGTTGTCGCCGCTGCCCAGAAAACGGACGCGCAACGGCGCATGATTTCCTTGAGATGCTTGCACAAGGAACCTCCACTCTGTTTTCCTCCCTTCTTCCACGGAAACCAAAATATTTCCACCTTGAATTCGCATCGGAATTTGTTTACATCTCATTGGTAAAATGACCAGGGGTCAATTTCGCGATCGGTCCGGATAGCGGGCGCAGGGGGGACAAATGAAAAAAGGGGGATTCGTTTACCGAAATGGGCGGTTCATCACCTGGGACAAGGCGACGGTCCACATCATGAGCCACAGCTTCAGCCGTGGTTCCGCGATTTTCGAGGTGATCGGATTTCATTCGAATCAGGCCGGCCGTTTCGTTTTTCGTCTTGACGACCACGTCCGTCGCCTCTTCAGAACCGCGGAGCTGCTGGGGATGAGGCTTCCCGGGGGGCGCGAGGGCATCCGGGATGCCGTCCTGGAGACGGTCCGACGAAATCCAGGCCGGAAGGGGTACATCAAGATCGTTGCCTATTATCCGCAGGTCTCGTTCGAAGTACTTCCCCCGAAAGGAAAGCTCGATCTGTCCATTTTTATTCTTCCGATCCGCGGACATGAGGAAGAAAAGCTGCAGCAACAGGGCATTTCGGCATGCGTATCGAAATGGAGCCGGCTCGATCCGAGAACGGTCCCGATTGAAGCCAAAGCGGCAGGTCAATATGTCAACGGGATGCTGGCAAGGAGAGATGCGCAGGAAAGGGGATGCGGTTACGCAATCCTGCTCGACACGCAGGGCTTTGTGGCCGAGGGAAGCACGGAATCCGTCTTCGCTGTCCGGAACGGCTGCCTCATGACGGCCTGCCTGGGGACAGTCCTTGACAGCATTACCCGGAAGTCCCTTCTGGAATTGGCCAGGGCGGAAGGAATCGCAACCGTTGAGGGGCGGATTCCGGTTTCGCTTCTCGATGAAGCGGAGGAGATCTTCTTTTCCAGCACCCCGATCAAGTTGCTGCCGGTCCGCAGGTGCGGGCAGCGCGTCCTCACCGGTGTGCCGGGAACGGTCACGAAACGGCTCATGGGCTGTGTGGAAGAGATCCTGCGAGGGAATGATCGACGTTTTGCATCTTGGATGGTCGCCGTCGATTGAGCGTTTGACGGCATCGAAAGGAGACGGCTGTGCGGGGGGATCATTATAGGAAATCCGCGGAGATCATTGCCAGGGCTCTGGGCGAAAAGCGGACCGCCCTGACGGAGTACGAGTCCAAGAAACTTCTCAGCGGTTACGGGGTTCCGGTAGTGGAAGAGACGGTGGCTCCCGACCCCGAAGCGGCGGTCCGGGCGGCTGATTGTTTCGGCTATCCCGTGGTTGTCAAGGGTTTGGGCGCCCGCCTCACGCACAAAACGGATCGCGGACTTGTTGCTCTCGGCCTGGGGAGTGCCGGCGATGTCCTGTCCGCGGCGAAGAGGATCGCATTCGCCGGAGGCGCCGAACTGGAAGGGTTCCTCGTCCAGCCGATGCTGCAGGGGAGACGCGAGTTCGTCGCCGGCCTGTTTCGGGACGAGCAGTTCGGACCGGTTGTCATGTTCGGCCTGGGCGGTACATTTACGGAAGTCCTCGAGGATGTCGCCTTCCGCCTTGCCCCGCTGACCGCAGAGGAGGCTTTACAGATGATAGACCAGCTGCGATGCGCGAAGCTGCTCGGACGGTTTCGCGGAGAAGAAGCGGTCAAACGGGGCGCACTTGTCGCCGCACTCGTGGGTTTATCGCGCCTGGCCGTGGACTTTCCGGAAGTGGTCGAGGTCGACATCAACCCGCTTCTGGCGGGCGCGGACGGTTGCATCCAGGCCGTGGATGCGCTGATCGTGATCGGCGGCGGGAAGGAATCCGGTGTTGTTACGGAAGCCGTGGATCCGCGTGCGATCGGACACCTGTTCTATCCCCGCAGCATCGCCTTTGTCGGCGCGAGCGCCGGCTTCGGCAAATGGGGCCACATGCTCTTCACCAATGTCGTCGCCGGCGGGTTCGAAGGGCCCCTGTATCTCGTCAATGCCAAAGGAGGCAAGATCGGCGGCAGGGCCGTCTATCGGAGCATCAAGGAAATCCCCGAGCCCGTCGATCTTGCTGTTGTAACCATCCCTGCTGCGGCCGTTCCTTCCCTGATCCCGGAATTGCAGGCCAAGGGAATCCGGAACGTCCTTCTGATCTCGTCCGGCTTCGGCGAAACGGGACCGGAGGGAAGAAAACAGGAGAAGGAGCTTGTCGCTGCAGCGAGGAGGTGCGGCATCCTGATCCTGGGGCCGAATACGATGGGCATCTGCAACCCCCACGGCAAACTGTACTGCGCAGGAGCTCATGTGCGTCCGAAGCCCGGTTCCACGGCACTTGTCTCCCAGTCCGGAAACCTGGGAGTTCAATTGCTGGCATTCGCGGAGACCGAGGGAATCGGCATCCGCGCTTTCTGCGGTTCCGGCAATGAGGCCATGATAACCATCGAGGATTATCTCGACGCATTCGCCGTCGACGAGCTTTCCCGTACCGTCGTCTTATACATTGAGAGCGTGAAGAACGGCCGGCGCTTTTACGAATCCGCTCGAAAGGTGGGGTGCCGGAAACCGGTCATCGTTCTGAAGGGCGGCCGCACGGAGCCCGGTTCCAAAGCGGCGGCAAGCCACACGGGGGCACTGGCGTCGGACGTGCGCGTCTTCGAGGCCGCTTGCCGACAGGCGGGCGTTGTGATGGCAGGTCAGCCCATGGAGCTCCTTGATCTGTCGGCGTGCTTTTCCTCTTTACCGCTGCCAAAGGGAAACAAAACGGCCATCGTGACGCTGGGAGGCGGCTGGGGTGTCGTAACGTCGGATTTGTGCATGGAACACGGACTTAACGTACCCCCTCTGTCCCGGGAATTGATCTCCCGGATCGACCGGATCCTTCCCCCGTATTGGAGCCGCGCCAATCCGATTGATCTTGTCGGGGAGTTCGACCCGCAGATTCCGCTCACCATCCTGGAGGAATTGATGAGATGGGAAGGGTGCGATGCCGTCCTGCACTTGGGAATTCTTGGGCGGATGGTCTTTGTCCACGCCATGGTTCGATCCATTGAATTGGCCGATCCAGATATGGACCGAGGCTTCCTTCGGGAAATTCCGCGGTCAATCCTTGAGTACGAGAAGATCTACAGCGAACGGGTGGTGCGACTCATGGAAGAGCATGTCAAGCCCATCGTTGGCGTCAACCTGCTGCCGGACGAGCATTCCCGGACGGTGACGGAGATCCCGGGCAGCCGGTATCGCAGCGTATCTTTTCTCACGCCGGAGCGCGCCGTGAAGTCCCTGGCCAAGATGTCCGAGTACCGGCGGTGGCTGGAGGGGGAAGCAAAGATAGATGAGGCGGCGGGGCGATCAGCGGGAAAATAGGATAGGGGCTTTTCCTATCCGCAGAAGAGGGAGGATCTTAAGGATGGATTTTGCGCTTTCGGACAAGATTCAGGCGGTCGTGGAGTTGATGGCGGAATTCCTGGAGAAGGAAATTATTCCCATGGAATCGGAATTCCTCCGCACCGATTTTTGCGATCTCCTGCCCGAGATCGAGGAGAAGAGGAATCTGGTCAGAAAAATGGAACTCTGGGCGCCGAATCACCCAAGAGAGTACGGCGGCATGGGGTTGGGGCTGCTGGAGCATGCCCTGGTTTCGGAAGTGCTGGGGCGCTCGCCATTGGGGCATTACGTCTTCGGATGTCAGGCCCCGGATGCAGGCAACGTCGAAATCCTTCACAAGTATGCAACGCCCGAGCAGAAGGAACGCTATCTTCGGCCGCTGGTCGAAGGGCGCATCCGCAGTTGTTTTTCCATGACCGAAGTTGAGCTTCCCGGGTCCAATCCGGTCATGATGGATACGACAGCGGTAAAGGATGGCGGTGATTACGTTATCAACGGACAGAAATGGTATTCCACGGGGGCTGACGGGGCCGAATTTTCGATCGTCATGGCGGTGACCAATCCTGATGCCCCGCCCCACATGAAGGCGAGCATGATCCTTGTGCCGACCGTTACTCCCGGATTCAATCTCGTCCGCAACATTCCCGTCATGGGCCATAAGGGAAGCGGTTATTTCAGTCATGGCGAGATCTCGCTGCAATCATGCCGTGTTCCTCAAACGAACCTCCTGGGTCCCGAGGGCTGGGGGTTTGTCATTGCCCAGGAACGTCTTGGTCCCGGCCGGATTCACCACTGCATGCGATGGATCGGCACCTGCAATCGCGCCTTCGCGTTGATGTGCGAGAGGGCATCAAGGCGCATTATTGCGCCGGACGGGAAAACTCTTGCCACGCGACAGATCATCCAATCCTGGATCGCCGAATGCGCCGCGGACATTCAGGCGGCGCGGCTGATGACGCTGCACGCGGCCTGGAAGATCGAAAACCTGGGTATGAAAGAGGCCAGGGAAGATGTCTCCCTGATCAAATTTTTCGTCGCCGATGTTCTGCAAAAGGTCATTGACCGGGCATTGCAGGTGCACGGGGGCCTGGGCATGACGGACGATACGATTATTTCTTTCTTTTATCGGCATGAGCGGGCGGCGCGCATTTACGACGGCGCCGACGAGGTCCACAAGATCGCGGTCGCCAGGAGGATCCTGCGCGGATATGCCGCTTGAACGAACAGGGGGGCTCATGAGCGAGCAGTGGGTCGACAGAACGAAACCGATACGGGAAGGGGAGGCCTTTGAGTTAGATAAACTATTGAAATATGTAATGAATAATATTTGTGGCCTTAAAGGAAAGGCGAAGATCGAACAATTCCCGGGCGGGCATTCGAACCTGACTTACCTTCTTCGCGTCGGGGACCGGGAACTGGTCGTCCGCCGACCGCCTTTTGGAAGAAAGGCAAAGGGCGCTCACAACATGAAACGGGAATATCAGATCATGAAAGCGCTCAAACCCGTGTTCCCCTACTGCCCGGAACCCCTTGCCTGCACAGAGGACGAAAGCATTATCGGATGCCCGTTCTATATCATGGAGCGTATCGGCGGGATCATTCTCAGGCGGGATCCGCCGGAAGGTCTGGATTTTTCCCGGGAAGCGGCCCGAAAACTCTGCGAGAAGCTGATCGACGTCCATCTCGAGCTCCATGCGCTGGATTACCGTAAGATCGGCTTGGAGGGCTTCGGGAAACCGGATGGTTATGTAAAGCGCCAGCTAAATGGATGGAGCGATCGGTACAGGGCTGCCCGAACGACCGACGCACCTGATTTCGAGGCGGTCATGACCTGGCTTGAGGAACTTCTCCCGCCGGAATGCGGGGCGGCTGTCATCCACAACGACTACCGTTTCGACAACGTTGTGCTCGATCCATCCGATCCAATGAAAATTATTGGAGTTCTTGACTGGGAGATGGCGACGGTCGGCGATCCGCTTATGGACCTCGGCGGTTCGCTCGCGTACTGGGTCGATCGGACCGACGCGGCCGAGATGCAGGCCATCCGCCTGGTTCCGACTCATCTTGAGGGGATGTTTTCCCGTAAGGAGGTTGTTGGATATTATGCCCAGAGGGCGGGAATCAAGGTCGATAACTTTGATTATTATTATGTATTCGGCCTTTTTCGGCTGGCGGTCATTGCGCAGCAGATCTATTACCGGTTCTTCCACGGGCAGACAAAGGACGAGCGTTTCGGCCGGCTGATTTTTGCCGTTCATATTCTGGAGAAGCAGGCGAAAGCCGTTATGAAACAATCGAATCTATGAAATGTGCGAAAGGACTATCATTCTATGCATCCAGATCTCTTCGACCTCAGCGGCAAAACCGCCCTTGTGAGCGGTGCAAGCCGGGGTATCGGCAAGGCAATCGCCAAGATGCTTGCCTCCTATGGGGCACGCGTGATCCTGAGCAGTCGAAAAATGGAGGGTCTTCAAGAAGTGGCAACGGAGATCACCGCAAAGGGGGGCCTTGCCGATTGCATTCCCTGCCATTCGGGAGAAACTGCGCAGATCGCACAGCTCTTTGCGGAAATGCGTGCCCGCCGTATGCGTCTGGACATCCTGGTCAACAATGCCGGAACAAACCCCCACTTCGGTGACGTGCTGAGTGTCGACGAACGTGCCTGGGACAAGACCTGCGATGTGAACTTGAAAGGTTATTTCTTTATGAGCCAGCATGCGGCGAAAATGATGAAGGAATCCGGCGGGGGAGCGATTGTCAATGTTGCCTCCGTCAATGCGGTCCGGCCTGCCCTGTTCCAGGGTGTCTATTCCATCACAAAGGCCGGCATTGTCGCGCTGACGAAGTCATTCGCCAAGGAACTGGCCCCTTTTGGGATCCGTGTAAACGCCATCCTGCCGGGACTTACGGATACGCGTTTCTCCAGCGCCATTATCGAGAATCCCGATATCATGAAGACTGTTCTACCGATGATACCGCTTGGCCGGGTCGCCGCACCGCAGGAAATGGCGGGCGCCGTCCTTTACCTCGCTTCCGGCGCCTCGTCTTACACAACGGGCGCATGCCTTCCTGTCGACGGGGGGATGCTTTCCTGAGTGGAGCGGTAATCGTGGGGAAAAGGCTTTGGATCACGCAAAAAGATTGTTCCAGCCGAATTTCCGGTCATCAGCTTCCTGGTTGTTGCGCATTTGCCGTTCAATTTTCAGGCGCCATTCTTCGAACTCCTGTTCACTGAGGACCGCCGGGACAACGAAGGGCTCATCCCAGCGGATGAGGATGCGGGAGAAGGGCTTGGGGATGAGAAAGCGATCCCAGCTATTGAGAATCCAGGGATTGCTGAAGGACACATATACGGGGAAGACCGGTACCCCGGTGCGCTGCGCCAAGCTGATGAGTCCGGCTTTCATGATTCCGCGCGGACCGCGCGGACCGTCAAGCACATGTCCGGCCAGTTGATGCGTCTTGAGATCCTCGATGAGCGTGGCCAGCGCCTGACGTCCGCCCTCTGAACTGGAGCCGCGAACGGGCCTGATCTTCAACCGGCTTGCGAGTTGCGAGGCGATCTCTCCGTCGCGGCTGCGGCTGATCATCACCGAAGGGGCATAGGGGCGGAAACATTCAGCATATCCCGCTGCTGGAAAGACGCGGGAGTGCCAAACCGCAATAATCGCCTTTCTGCCTTCTTGCAGGTGAGACAGCAGCCGTTCTTCGCCGATTACCTGACGCCTGACCGAAAGCATGTACAAGCGAATCAGATCGTAGCCCACGGGAAGGAGACCGTAGCGGATGGCCATTTGAGAGAGGGCTTTGAACATTTCAGCTTTCTTTCAATGACATCGACGCTTTTGGATAACGGCTGTGAAGAGCCAGGTATTTCGTATCCGATACTGGAGGCAATGTCAAATGTTCGCGCTCTCGCGCAGCGGGAAGGATCCTTTGACTTTCGTCAGGCGGACGGGTGCCATGTGCTGGGCATGGGTTCCAGGCCGTATTTCCATTTCAGGAATTCTTCTCCCGTCGTCGGGTAAAGGACGTAGGTGAGGACATCCTCTTCAGTTTTGGCAAGGGTTCCGAGTTTTTGTCGTGCCGGCTCCATTTCCGGTTCAAGGTAATCGGCGGGTCTCCCGGTGATGGGGGTCTGCCCGCGCTTATACCCCTTCAGCGCCACTTTCTGCACTTCGGGACTCACGGGCGTGGGTGTCTTTCCGTACAAGCCGTAGACAAGATCACGGAACTGGTTGCTGATCATACGGTACCTGCCGCTCATGACGTTCATAACAGCCTGGACACCGATAATCTGGGATGTCGGCGTCACCAGTGGTGGCGTGCCTGCGTCGCGTCTCGTAAGCGGGATTTCGCTGTGTACCTCGGAAAGCCTGTCCAGTGCCTTCATCTCTCTGAGCTGATTGATGAGATTGGAGATCATGCCGCCCGGGATTTGATGCGCCAGGACATTCGCATCGATGAGAGAAAGTTTGTTTTCCGCCAAGTATTGTTTGTATTTTGGTGCAATCTTCTCTAGGTGTTCCCCGATCTCCAGCAAGGCATCCAGGTTCAGGCCGGTTTCGCGGTTGGTACCCTCCAAAGTGACGACCAGTGGCTCAACGGGCGGCATGGACGTCCGCATCGCGTAGGGGGCCAGGCATGTATCGACGATGTCGACACCGGCTTCGATGGCCTTCAGATATGTCATCGATGCCATGCCGCTTGTGTAGTGAGTGTGAAGGTGAAGGGGGACGTTCACTGCATTCTTGAGAGCTGAAAAAAGCTTGTAGGCATCATAGGGCGCTATGATGCCGGCCATGTCTTTGATGCAGATCGTATCGGCGCCCATGGCCTCGAGCTTTTTCGCTATGTTTATATAGTAGTCGAGATGGAAGACCTCACCGCCCATGTGACGCTCGGTAAGTGAGTAGCTGATCGCACCCTCGAAATGCTTGCCGTTGGTCTTGATTCGCTCCACGCAGGTTTCGAAATTGCGCATGTCGTTGAGGGCGTCGAAGACGCGGAATACGTCGATGCCTACCTCACACGCCTTGTCTACGAAGGAGCGAACCACATCATCGGCGTAATGGCGGTAACCGACGAGATTCTGCCCCCGCAACAGCATACTCAGCGGAGTTTTCTTGATATATTTCTTGAGAGTCTTGGGCCTTTCCCAAGGATCCTCTCCAAGGAAACGATGCATGGTGTCGAATGTCGCGCCTCCCCAGACCTCCATCGCCCAGAAACCGATTTCGTCCATGGCCTCGGCGATAGGAATCATATCTTCGGTCCGCAGCCGGGTTGCATAAATGGATTGATGCCCGTCTCGGAAGGTGTTGTCCTGGATTTTGAGGGGATGTTTTGTTCCAACCTTTTCACACTGCATAACCAATTTCTCCTTCAATCAGCCGTGGTTCTTGCCGAGTTTGAAGCTGAGCGTCTATACTATGGTGGCGAATCTGTCAAGATGGGTTTGGTATTCTTGAGATGCAATGAAGGGTCCAGGATCCAGGCGGGCATTTCGCGACAAAACGAGCAGACGGGCTGCAATCCGATAGACCATCTTTGAACAACACGAGGGAATCCCGTGCAACTGCTTACCACAATCGCTAAAGGTGCAGGTGATGCGAATCCTGAGCTGTCTTATCGCAATAATGACCGCTGAAGGTTTTTGGAGGAAGAGATCCGATCGCAGGTGTCGCATGCGGTCCGATACGCGGAAAGAAAATCCTCGAACCCGTGCATTGTTTCACGTGAAACAGAAACGTTCCTTCGGGATCGGAGTCTAATGAAACCAAGGACTGCTTTCCGAAAGACGCCATGGATATAGTCTCTTCGGCACAATCGCGCCTCGCTTCTAACGTGCGGAAAGACGAGGCGGATGGAACGCCTTTCCGCCCAGGGGACAGTCCCCGCAGGTCGGTGTCTTCCGGCAGAAGTTCTTCCCTGTCTCAACGATGAGAGCGTGGAACTGCCTGTATATCGGGACTTCCCTGGGGAGACTTGCGATAAAGAGTTTTCGAACGGATGAATAGTCCGCTGTGGATGAAATCATGTTGTGGCGGGAGAGAATCCTCCTGGTATAGGCGTCAACGACAAAGGTCAGCTTTCCACCGGCGTATAGGAGAATACTGTCCGCCGTTTCCGGACCGATACCTTTTACGGCCAACAGGGCTTTTCTCAACGGTTCCGTTTCGACAGCAAACATCCTGTCGAGACAATTGCCATAGTCTTCATGAAGAAGCTTGAGAAATACCTTAAGACGGGCGGCCTTGACGTTGAAGTATCCAGCCGGACGAATGATGGATGCCAACTCTCTCTCCGGAATCAAACTCATGGACCGCGGGTCCATGAGCCGGCGGTCTTTCAAACACCGGATTGCCTTTTCTACGTTTACCCACGCAGTGTTCTGTGTGAGAATCGCTCCTACAATAACCTCAAACGGGGTTTCGCCGGGCCACCAATGCAGGTCGCCGAAGTATGCATCCAAAGAACTGTAGATTTCGCGCAGCAGCGGCCCTTGATTCATCGGCGAGCGTCCAATATGAGACCGTCCCGCCGGTCTACTTGCGCAGTGCAATGAAGAACGTTGTCTTCCCTCTTTTGATGAGCAGGAGGACGCTCTTTTTCGTCGCGGATTTCGACATTTCGCGCAAGTAGTCTTTCATCGATGTAATCTTGACCTTGTTGATCTGCATGATGATATCCTGCGGCTGAATACCGACCTCATCCGCAGGGCTCTCCTCTTTCACCTCAGTCACGATGACACCAATCTTACGCGAAATGCCAAGATATTGAGCGATCTCCGGGGTGATTTCCTGAACGGTCATCCCGAAATCCTCTTTCAGAGTTCCGGATGCCGCCAATTCTGCCTGTTCACCTCTTTCCGCTACGACGGCTTGCGTAGTTTTTTCCACACCGTCGCGAAGGAACCTCATGTTGATCTTGTCTCCGACGCGCAGAGAGGCAATGATGATGAGAAGTTGATGCGTGTCCTTGATCTTCTTTCCATTCACTTCAGTGATGACATCGCCCGCCTTCAGGCCTGCCTTATCGGCTGGATCTCCCTTGAAGGTATCCGAGATGAGGGCTCCATTCTTGTCCTTTAATTTCATGCTCTTGGCAATATCTTCCGTAATGTCCTGAACAGAGATCCCCAACCATCCGCGCGTGACTTTTCCCTTGGTCTTGAGATCGGGAAGCATCTCCTTGGCACTGTTGATGGGTATTGCAAAACCGATTCCCTGTCCCTGCGCGACAATGGCTGTATTGATGCCGATGACCTTGCCGTCGAGGCCGAACAGCGGTCCGCCGGAATTACCAGGATTGATGGAGGCATCCGTCTGGATAAAATTGTCGTAGGGTCCGGCCCCGATGACGCGGCCCTTGGCGCTGATAATCCCCGCTGTGACGGTCTGCTCCAAACCGAAGGGATTGCCAATGGCAACGACCCACTCGCCGACCCGAAGTCTCTCAGAATCGCCCATCTCTGCCAGCGGGAGATTTTCACTGGGTTTGATCTTTATCAGCGCGATGTCGGTCTTGGCATCTCGTCCGATGACCTTGGCTTCGTATTCCTTCCCATCGGAAAGATTGACAAGGATTTTATCGGCCTGCTCGATTACATGGTTATTCGTAAAGATGTATCCGTCGGCGCTGATGATGAATCCTGAGCCGAGGCTTCGCTGTTTGAACTCGCGCTGAGGCATATCGCCGAAAAAGCGATTGAAGAAATCATCACTGCCGAAAAAGCGATCAAAGGTCGGATCGCCAAAGGGAGAGCGCATGCCACCGGAACGGATCGTCTTTGTTGTGCTGATATTGACAACCGAAGGTTTGAGCTTATCAACGAGGTCGGCAAACGATACCGGGGCGCCCTTGGGGCCTTCTATGACGGAAACGGCGGATGCGACCGGAACATCGGGACCGGGCGTCGAAGGCAGAAAGGAGGATCTGAGGACCTCTACCACCGAAACGATGAAAAAACCGATGAGACAAGCCGACAAAAAATACAAGAAGGATCTTTTATTGTTAGACTGATTCTTCATCGAGGCCTCCCGCCAGGTCGAAATACTGAACGTCGCGCAATTTTTCTTCCGGTTCCAATACTTTATCGATCACACAAAATGGGGAAAACGAGGAATTGCCAAAAAGTTGCGGCTATTATATGCACCTCGCCTCTTTTGTCAACGCGGCGGGTGCGCATGAGGGTGGGAGTAGCGATTTTTCTACTCGCAGCGTACAGGATTGGCGAGTTTCCCGACACCTTCAATCTCAATTGTTACGGAATCGCCGTCTTTCAGATAGAGGGCGGGCTTCCTCGTAAAGCCCACACCCTCGGGGGTTCCTGTAAGAATGACTGTTCCAGGAAGAAGCGTCATCGAGCTGCTCAAGTCGCTCACGATCGTCGGGACATCGAAGATCATGTCGGAAGTATTGGAATCCTGGAGGACTTCCCCATTTAGAATCGTTCGGATTTTCAGCGTGTTTGGGTTTGGGATCTCGTCTTTCGTCACAATCCAGGGTCCCAGAGGGCAAAAAGTATCGAAACTCTTCCCTCGAGCCCACTGTTTCTTTTGTTTCTCGATCTGCCAATCCCGCGCACTTACGTCGTTGGCGCACGTATAGCCGAAGATGTACTCCATCGCCGCCGACTTTGTCACATTCTTCGCTTTCTTTCCGATGACGATGGCCAGTTCGCATTCGTAATCGACCCGGTCAGGACCTGCAGCGGGAAGCAGAATCGTTGCGCCGGGACCGATGACTGTTGTATTGGCCTTTATGAAAAGCACCGGAATCTCCGGATAAGAGACGTTTGTCTCTTCGGCATGTTTTCGGTAATTTAGTCCCAGCGCCAACACATTGGGCGGCTCCACCGGCGCCAGCAGTTGCCTTATTGCTGCTTCTTCGCCGGTTTCCTGGAATCCCGCGATGATATCCCCTCGCAAGATGCGGGATCGCCCCGGCTGCTTCTCATGATAAGCGCCGCATAATGTTTTTCCCTGTTCCGAGAGGAAACGGATAATTTTCATCGGCAAGACTCCTTTCCCAAGCAAATACTCTTATCGCCATGCTTCTACACCATTCGACACCGCCTGAAAATGTTTTTTTCATTCCGCTGTTTGCGCCAGGCTTTGTCCTGTGCTAGAATCACATTCCTCTTGGAGGTGGCGTAGTTATGGATTTTGTCGCGCGGATCGGTCGAAGTGCCATCCGGGCAGCGAGAACGCTCAGCGATACGCTTGCCTTCGCTTTCCGCATCTTCGTAAAGGTCGTTGACCGCGACACGTACAACAGTGCCGTGCGGATCGTCCTCGTCAGGCAAATCTACTTCACCGCCGTTCAAATCCTGCCCATGTTTCTCGGCATCGCTGTCGTGTTCGGGGCTGCCGTCGTCGGAATCTCAGCCCAATATATGAAGGAACTGGGTTTGTCCGATTTCTTCGGGCAGATGCTGATGGGCTTTGTCGTCACCGAGGTTTCTCCTTTCTTCACGGTCCTCCTCATCGCCCTTCGTTCCTGTTCGGCAATCAATACGGAAATAGCCGTGATGAAAGTCAACAGGGAACTGCGGACGCTGGAAGCATTTCACATTGATCCTGCATGCTATTTGTTTGTTCCACGCATCGTCAACGGGATGGTTTCCGTGACACTCTTGAGCAGCCTGTTTTCCGTTGCCGTCCTCATCAGCGGGCTGCTGTTCTCCAACATCATTTTTGACATGAGCTTCGACGAATACGCGACGCTGCTCATCGCCTCGGCACAGTTCGGCGACATCTTTGCGATGCTTCTGAAATGCGTCGCGCTGGGTTTCTTTATCGTGCTCATCCCGATCCGCTTCGGGTTGAGCGCCACCAATGAGCTCACCAGTATCCCCATTGCCGTCCTGAACGGCATGGTGCGGGTCTTCATGGCCATTATCTTTATCGAGGTGCTGTCATTAATCGCCACATCTCTTTTGGAAAAATTGAGCTGACGCTTTTTTCGAGCGAAGAGGAACTGCTTCAATCTCAGGACGCGCTTGTCTGCGAACACGGTGACCGGGTGGGACTCGTTTCACCCGATATCCCTCTGCTCTCGAATCTGGACGTTTTGGGGAATATCGCCCTGATCCGCGAATATCACGGCAACCTGCCACGGGAAGCCGTCGAAGACCAAATCCGCGATCTCCTGCGGCGGCTCGATCTGGCCGCCATTGCCCACAAAAGGACTGCCGTTCTCAGCGGCAGGGATCGTTTTGTGGCGATGCTCCTTCGGGCAGCGATGGTCATGGACGCCGTCATCGTCATCGACCGCCCCTTCACACTTCTGCACGATCCCAAGGATTACAGCTTCGTCCTCAACTCGTTGAAAGAAATTGACGAATGGTACAAAGAGTGCCATATTTTCGACTATTCTTGGAACGAGGAGCGCTACGGAGGCGCGGATGCCCCTCAAGATAGAACATAGAGTCGGCCTGTTCATCATCATCACCGTGTTGATCGTCGTTGCAGGCCTGTTTTTCATGGCCTACAAGAAGGGCCTTTTCCACAAGGAATATACCTACGAGTTATCATCCAAAACCGGCGACGGATTGACGGTGGGCATGCCCGTAATCTTCTCCGGTTTCAAGATCGGCAATGTGTCGGACCTGGAATTGACCGAGCAGGGCGTTGTTCTCGTGAAATTCTCGGTACCCTCCGAACACGTCCGCTGGCTCAAGACCGACAGCCGTTTCATCCTCGAAAAACCGCTCATCGGTTCACCCCGCATCAACGTCAAGACCGAGAATATGGGAAGTGCCCCCTTATCCGCCACCCAGCGACCCGAAGTGACGGAAGTCAACGACATCAACGAGACGATCAAACGGTTCCAGCCGATTATCGACAAGGCGAATCAGATCGTCGCGAACGTCGAACAGATCACGGCGAATATTGCCGACCCAAATGGTGAAGTCCGCGGTATTCTTAAGAATGCGCAGAAAATCACGGGGAATTTCACCGATAAGAAATCCGCCCTGGAAATTGCTGTGGGAGATCCGGAGAGTATAAAGGCTATTTACGATTCCATTCGGAAACTGCGCGATATTACGGCCAAGGCGGAGGATATCCTCAAAAAGGCCGATACGATGGCCGGCAAGACGGATGACAGGATCTACGGACCGGAAGGTGTGCTATCGGAGGTAAGTGCAATCCTCAAAGACCTCCTTCAGAAGATGAAAAAACTGGATGTTTCGCTGGACAACGTCAACAAAATCACTACAGAGGCATCCGATGCCGCGAAGGATCTCAAGGTTCTTCGCAGTGATTTTGACGCCGGGATCCGGGCCATCGGCGATCTTGCTAATGAGATCGACAAGAAGATCCCCTTCAAGAAGGAACCGGAGATCAGGTTGCCGTGAAAAGGGTTATGCTTGCACTTTCTGTCGTCCTTCTGCTGGCCTCCTGTGGCGGCTCCAAGCCCATCAGGGACTGGGTCAATATCAGTCACAGCCAGATGGAGACATTCAAGAGACACGCCCTTACGGGACGTACTTCGACCGCAGAGCTCCACTTCGGGAAGGCAGTAGAAGAAATCAAGAAGAGTGGTAACGTCGATCTGCTGGCGAAGGCGCATCTCGTCAAGATGGCCATCCAAGTAGCGCTGCTGGAAGAACCGAAAACTGAGAATTTTCTCCAGGCCGATGCCGTCGAATCTGTCGCGGAAAACAAGAGTTATTATTATTTTCTCGCGGGCCAATTCGATCGTGTTGATGAGAAGATCCTGCCAGCCGCCTATCGACCGCTCCAGAGCGCCTTGCGAAATGGTCAGACGCCCGCTGAAGTTTCAAAAATAGTTGAAAACATTGACGATCCTCTGTCACGGCTGATCGCTGCCGGCGTGACCGTCCGCAGGGGAAATCCTGACGAGACCACCCTCCATGCGGCCCTCGGTGCAGCTTCGGAACAGGGATGGAAGGCTGCCGTCATCGTATATCTTGGACAGTTGCGGTCCTATTACGATCAGAGAGGACAGACAGCCAAGGCCGATGCGATCCGGGCGCGGCTGTCCCTGATCGAATAATCGCCTCTTCCGAGGGATAACCGCCCCGGCCGTATTCTCTAATTATCCCACTTCCCCTCAGCGCGCAACTTGACAACCGCATCAGATGCCGTCTGTTTCAATGCCATGTAGTCCGTTTTGGCCACGCGATTCAGCGGCAGCTTTCCCGCCTCGACGACGATCACATGAGAGGGACGTGAGTAGGCCGAAATGTCCTGACAGGCCTCGAATACTTCTTCGCACACGACCCTTTGGTCGGGGTCAACCGATTCGACAAAAGTCATAATGGCCTCGGACCATATCCGATGCTCCACACCTACGCAGGCCACCATCCCGACGCGGCCCTTGAGTTTCTCCGCGATGTGGTTTTCCACGTCCTCGGGGAAGACCTGATAGCCCTTCGGTTTGATCACGAGCTTGGATCGGCCGGCGAAGTGAAGTCCTTTCCCATCGTAATAGCCCAGGTCTCCCGTGTAGCAGACGCCTTCTTTGGAGACGGTTTTCCCCGTATTGGCAGGATCGCCCAGATACCCGAGGAAGATTTGAGGGCCGGCGAAGCAGATTTCGCCGACTTCGCCGGACGGCTTTTCCTTTCCCGCCGTTCCATCCGGATTCAGCGCATCGCGAATGCTGATCGGGCATAACGGCATGTCGAAACCGATGCCCCCCACCAGATCATCCACAGTGGCATCGAGATCGGTATAGGTGCAGAAACCCGCCGTTTCCGTAAGTCCAAGTCCCGTGCCGATCTTCGGAGCCATCTTCGACATCTTCTCCAGAAATTCCCTTGAAACCGCTTGGCCTCCGTAGATGGCAAACCGCAGGCTCGACAAATTGAAACCCGCGTACTCGGGCAGCCGCCACTCCATGTTGAACAGAGCGGGGATCTGACCGAGCGTCGTGACCTTGTGTTCCTGAATCGCTTCGAGGCTCTTCTTCGGGTCGAAGATGTGAAGTATGACGGAAATGCCGCCTCCGAAGATCGTCGTCGCAAGCTGCTCCGTAATGCAACCCACATGGGAGGGGGGAAGATTGATAAGCATCCGGTCACTTGCCTGCATATCGAAGCCCACGGCGAGCCCGATGTTCTGTACGAGGATATTCTCATGGCACAGGAGGGCGGGTTTCGAAGAACCTGTTGACCCGGTCGTAAAGATGATGAGACAGGGATCGCGTTTGTCCACCCTGCGGCGGGCTTTCTTTACGGCGCCTGTGACGAGGCTCTTGACGTAGACCCATTTGATATCCTTTACAAAATCGGCAACGCCCACCGCGCCGTCCATGATCATGTCCCTTTCTTTCTGAAACTGCACCCAGGTGGCGACGTAGGGGGCGCCCTTCATCACCTCGGCCACCAAAGGTCGGAAATCGGCGAGAGGCGTCTTGCCCAGAAAGAAATAGGCCTTCGGCCTCATTTTCTCCATACAGTAGAGGATTTCCTTGCTCTTGAGCCGCAGATCCAGGGGGGCGACGACGATGCCGGTTCTCCAGCACGCATAGATCAGGTACACATGTTCCTTGAGCAGCGGCAGGGACGTCGCAACGACATCTCCCTTCTTGAGGCCGATCGAGAGAAGCTTCGCGGCAAAGGCGGACACGGACTGATCAAATTTCTTCCACGTCACCCTTTCGCCCGTATTGTGCTCGATGATGGCGGTAGCGTCCGGTTTTTCCGAGGCGTACTTCGTGACGTAGTCGGCAAGGTTCGTCAGCAGGCTGTTGTACATCTGAACGCAAAGGGCATTTCGTCGATCGTTCATGGAAATTCCTTCCTCCGGGTCTTCTCCAGCGCCGTGACAGGTTCACGGCGCGCCCATGGCCGTAAAAAAAATGCTTTGTGTCCGTTTATCCATCCGAAGGGATACGGTGTTGCGGGAGCCCTTTCTTCGGATGTTCCGGATCCCGTAAGCCTTCCTTCGGTTTTCCGAAGGAGGCCGCGTCCAAGTTCTTGAGCGGGCGTCCATGAACATAACGGGAGCCCTGTTCATAAACCCTCTTTGCCGGGTTTCGAACCGGGGTTGCACCATGGCCTCACCGGGTGCAACACGCTCGAGAATCGTTCCACGGGACAGCCCGGAGATAATGTCCCCGGCCTGCAGCGCGCGAAGTATGTTCCAGGGCCAGCGGGCTGTCAAGAGGAAAGCCTCTTCTCCGGCAGAGAGCTTTCTTGCGCACCTTTTTTGACAATTACAGGACCGTTGTTAAGTTTAGTCCTGTGGAAGAGTGAATGCCACGGAGGTTTCTGCGATGAGAAAGAAGATCTTTTTCCTTTCGATGTTATTGACGGTTCTGCTTTCGGCAACGGGCGGATCCGCAGGTCAACCGGAGGTGAAAAAAAATATGACGGAGACAGGTTCTGCGGAGCAGGTGCAAATGAAATACACAAAGCCGGATGATGCGACGCTCAAGAAGACATTGACCGCCCTGCAGTATGAAGTGACTCAGAAGAACGGAACGGAGCGGCCCTTTCAGAACGAATACTGGGACAACAAGAAGGCCGGAATTTACGTGGACGTCGTTTCCGGAGAGCCCCTCTTCAGTTCTCTGGATAAGTTCGATTCCGGGACAGGCTGGCCAAGCTTTACGAAGCCGCTGGAGCCGGGCAATATTGTAGAAAAGAAAGACTTCAGCTTCTTCAGCGTTCGCACGGAGGTTAGGAGCAGGCGTGCGGATTCCCACCTCGGCCATGTCTTTCCCGATGGGCCGAAACCGACGGGTCTGCGCTATTGCATGAATTCAGCAGCAATGAGATTTGTTCCCAGAGAGAACTTGGAAAAGGAAGGTTACGGCCAATACCTGAAGTTGTTCAGTCCTTGAGGGAACAGACAGCGCGATCGCGAAGACCGGCGCCTCGTCCTTATGCGCCCATGATGAAGACGGGCTTGCATATCGGAGGCGTCTTTCTATATAGATAACCGGGGACTTCCGGGCTTGGGGCTTGTGCGGGACTGAAGATATTTCCGGGGCGGGACATCCGAGCTTTGCGGCCGGACCAATCGTCAAGGCGATTCGACAACAGGGGGGCGGAGCATCATGAGGAAATACAAGGTTGCCGTTGTTACCGGCGCATCCAGCGGCTTTGGAGAGGCTATTGCGGAACGTTTCGCGCGCGAGGGTTTGTCCCTTGTCCTGATGGCGAGGCGCGAGGACAGGCTGAAGCGCCTGGCAAAGAAGCTCGGGTCACGGGCCGACTGCCATATTGCCGCCTGCGATCTCCGGGATCTCGAAACCGTCAGGAAAGCTCTTTCAGGCCTGCCGAGAAAATTCTCCGCCGCAGATGTTCTGGTCAATAATGCGGGTCTGGCACTCGGATTGGAGCCGGCGCAACGTGCATCCTGGGAAGAATGGCAGCAGATGATCGACACCAATTGCAAAGCCCTTGCCTTCCTGACGCATTGTCTCCTGCCGGGAATGGTCGAGCGGAACCGGGGACATATTGTCAACATCGGTTCGGTTGCCGGCAGCTACGCCTATCTGGGAGGGAACGTCTATGGCGCCTCGAAGGCCTTTGTTGAGCAGTTTTCCCGAAATCTGAAGGCGGACCTGCTCGGTACCGCTGTCCGCATCACCAATATCGAGCCGGGGATGACTTCCGGCAGCGAATTCTCGCTCGTGCGGTTCCAGGGCGACAAGGAGCGGGCAGACTCAGTGTACGAGGGCGTCGAGCCCCTGACGCCGTTCAACATCGCCGAGTGCGTCTATTGGGCCGTTTCACAGCCGGCAAATGTGAACATCAACCGGATCGAAGTCATGCCCGTCTGCCAGGGACCGGGCCGAGCAACCATTCACAGAAAAGGTTGATCGGTTTTTTCGCTTTCTTCAGGCAAGAACGGAAGGGACGGGAAGACGCGGTTATCTTGTTTTTTTCACAATTGGAATAATCTGTCCGACATCCAAAATCAGAAACCGCGACGGATCGACGTTTTTCTTTTTGATCGTGCGTTTCAGATCGAGTCCCGGGTATCCAGCAGGTTCATCGCCAAGATCGAAGGCGCCCCACTGTGTGGGGATGAAGTAACGGGCTTTGAGGTCATCAAAGGCGTCCAATGCCTCGCCGATATTCATATGTGCGTAGTGCATGAACCAGCGGGGATGGTACGCCGTAGTGGGCATCAGGACGTAGTCAATCCCCGGGAACATCCGTCCGATCTCGCGGTAGCCGATGAAATACCCGCTGTCTCCGGCGAAGTAAACCGTTGATTCCGGCGCGGCGATCAGGAAGCTTGCCCAAAGCGTCCGGTTTCTTCCCTGGCAGATTCTCCTCGACCAGTGCTGCATGGGCAGGCAAACGAGACGGACGCCGTTGCCGCAGTCGATGGTCTGCCACCAGTCCATTTCAAAAACCTGGGGCTTGCCCAGACCTCTGACGAAATCCTTCAGCCCCAGCGGTACAAAGATCCGTGTGTCGTCGGGCAGGGCGAGAAGACTTTCCCTGTCGAGGTGGTCGTAGTGGTTATGGGAGATGACGACGTTGATTCTCTTTGCACCGAGCTGCCGGATGCCTTCCGCGGAAAGGGCGGGGGGAGTTCTTCGCCTGGGAAGGAGCGCCCGCTCGGAGAACATCGGGTCCGTGAGCCATATCTCCCCGCCGATGCGCATGAGGAAGCTGGCATGACCGATCCAGAGGATGAAATCCTGGTCCGCGGGAAGGGCGCGAATGCGTCCGGTAGCGTCGGGAAGAACGGCGGGCAAATGTATCCGCTCCTCGTCCGTATAGGAATTGTTCGAAGAAAACTTCCATCGCAGAAAGCGGGAAAATCCGCCGAGGTCCTCCATGGGCATCCAGGGGTTGAAATAGCGACCGTCCCTCTCATGGACGGCGCGGAGAGCGGAGGGGTCTGCAGCCTTGACTTTTTCCCTCCAGGCCCGCTCGTCGAAGGTTCGATCAACGGCGGAGCAGGACAGGAAGAGCACGCAGAGAACGATGGCCGGCAGGAAGAGTATTCGCTTCATGGGAAATCGGTGTCTTGATCCTTCCTCTACAGTTCCAGGAACGGCAGCGGTTTTTCCATGCGGTAGACGAGGGCCTGGCATGCGGCCACCATACGGTCTCCATCATCGCTCACGCGGATATCATAGACGGCTGTCCGGTTCGTCCGGTTGATCTCTTTTGCCTCTGCCGTGAGCCGGGCGTTTTTTGCCGGCGATGACATATAATGGATGTTCATGCTGAGCGCCACGGCCATGGTCCCATGGGAATTCGAGGCCGTTTCGAAGGCCTCGTCGATGAGGGCAAAAAGAGCGCCGCCGTGGGCCATTCCGAAGATATTTTCCATGTCCGGCGAAAACGTCATCTCGACCTTCGAGTATCCTGCCTGCAAATCGACCAGACAAAGGCCGAATTTCTTCGCGAAGGGCTCCCTTTCCACGTGACGAAAGATGGCATCTCGAACCTTGCTGTCCATGCTCCACCTCCATGACCCGGAACCAAGCTAGATTCTCTGGCGCCGGATCAGAGTCTCCAGATAGCGCGATTTCATCTGACGGCTCGCCATCGCCTGCTTCAGGGGCGGAAGTTTCAGGATGACACCGAGGATGGCGGCCATGGCCCGGTGGCTGAAAAGGGCCTGGTTGTCGAAAACGAGATTCTGGAGCTTTCCCCTTTCGATCGCCATCAGGACCGCCTGGTGCGCGGAGTTGAGCGGCGTGATGACCCTTTGGGGACGTTCCTTCAGTACGATCTCGCCCTCGGGACAAGCCCGCACACAAAGACCGCAGCCAAGGCAAACCTCTTCACGGAGTGCCGCCTTTCTTGCGCTCGGCCGGCGCGGATCGTTGGCAGAGACGAGACTCATCGCTTCGACGGGACATATTGTGACGCAGCGGCCGCAGCCTTTGCATTTTTCCCCCCGGATTGCGGGCAGGTAATTCGTCGTGTGGACGGGGTGCATCAAAGCAAAGCGGCGGGAAGCGATCATCGCTTCGCAGCAGCAGCCGCAACAGTTGCAGATGAAGTTGACCTTCTCGCGGACGTTCGAACCGAATTGAACCAGCCGGCTGTCATAGGCGATCTGGAGAAGGTCCAGACATTCTTCGACGCCGACCGCGCGAGCGTGCCCATGCTTGATCAGCGATTGCGCTGAAACGTTAAAGGTCATGCAGATGTCTTTGGGCGCGTCGCAGTCCCTGCCCAGGTGCCGCATCTTGTGGCGGCAGTAGCAGAGGCTGATCCCCCGGGCGGAAGCCGTCTGAATGACGGCGCTGGCCCGTTCGTAATCGAGGATGCACAGGCTCAGCGACTCGGAAATCGCCGGTTCGTGAACAAAGACCCGCCCCAGGCGGGTCTCGCCATCGGCAAAAAGGGCCTTGACGAAATCCTCCTCGACGTTGAGATACTGGTGGAAAAGTTCGGCGAGCGCCTTCTGGTCGATGTCCCCCCGGAGCCGCATCATGGAAAACTCGAAGAAACCAGCCATGGGGGGAGGGAGAACGTACGACGATTTTCCGTTATGCTCCATGTCGAGCAGAAGCGCCCTTGCGGCAAGGTCATCCAGGATCCTGCCCGCTTCGAATTCTCTCATCTTCCATACGTCGGCAGCCTGCCGAGCCGTGAAGGGCTTGATCGGCAGAAGCGACACGAGGGCGGCGTCCTTTTCACTGAACAGGATCTGGAGGATCTTGAAGAGCGTCTCCGAAGGGGGCGCTCCCTGGGGGAAGAGATTGATTCGATCCACCAGTGCCGCATATCCGGATTTTGCGAGGTGATGTGTCATGGCAACCTCCGTCGTTGCCGCCAGACCCCCAAGAGGAAGAGATGCTTCTTTATGCGCTCCCGGGGGCCTGATGTTTCCGCTCGCCGTCGCCGAGCCTTATGCCTGATACGCCTTCTGCATGATCTGATAGAGATAATCGCGGTAGGCCTTGCGCCGCTTCATCTCGTCGCGGTAACCGCCTTCGAGGGCTTTTTTGTTCTCCCTGAGGTCAACGAGCTCTTCGTCCTCTTCGCGAACAGCCTTGATCTTCTCGCGCAACGTCGCGATGGTTTCCTTGAATTCCTCTTCGCGCTCCCGGATCTGTGATGCGAGTTCGGAAATCTGGGTGTCTTCACGTTTGACCTGCTTCAGCGCCAAGAGATCGTTTTCTTCCTGGATGAAGCGCTTGACGAGTTCGTCCCGATCCATCTTGTTGACTTCCTGGATGAACTCGTAGGGTACGGTTGACTGTTTCTTCATTTTTGCCATGGATTTCCTCTTTCCTGATATCGAAGCGACCTTTTTCTTACCTCTTGCCTACCATAATTAAGGGAAGCTTGACCACGTCTTTCATTTGACGCTTGACGATTTCTGCGCGGCGGATATAGGATCTCATGTCATTCCCCGTCCCGCGTGTGAAATCCGGTGCGCGGGCCGGTTCTCCGCCCGCTTCTTGTCTGGGTTACGCAAACGAATGATGAAACCGCCCTCCCCCTTGAGCGCCAGTGCTGATCCGTACAGAAAAGGCAAGCTGCCGCTCCGGTCGCTGGCAATCCTCGCGGTTGTGGCGGTCGCCGTTATCCTCCTGCTGGAGGCAGCCAGAAGCTTTTCAGAGGATCCGCGGCGGTCCGAAAAAACGGCCGCGGCGGATCTGATGAAAGCCGCCATGCAGACGGTCAAGGCGGAACGGGGCAGGTTGGGGATTCCTGTTGATCCGATAACCGATCCGCGCGGTACAGGCCTGATCGGAGAACCCTACAACGATCTGACCACAACAGCTGGATCGCTTGCATCCAAGAGGACATCGACCAACCCGCAATTCGCCGCGGTGATCGTCGAGATGCTTGAGGAGGCTCGCGTTCGTCCGGGAGATTCCGTGGCTGTCAGTTTTTCCGGCTCTTTTCCCGCCCTGAACATCGCTGTTCTGTCGGCAGCCTGCGCGATGAAACTGAAACCCGTGATCATCAGTTCCCTCGGCGCCTCCATGTACGGCGCAAATCTCCCGGAGCTCACCTGGCTCGACATGGAGAGGATCTTATTTGAAAAAGGCATTCTGCCCTATCGTTCGATTGCCGCCTCTCTGGGGGGCATCGCCGATACCAGGGGGGGGCTTGATGGAACAGGCGTCGATGCAGGGCTCCGCGCGATTCGCCGCAGTGGTACGCCCCGCCTCGACGAAGGGGGCGGGGATACCCTGGGGACGGATATCCGCAGACGAATGGAGTTGTATGATCGGGAACTGAATGGTCGCAGGCCTGCAGCGTTTATCAATGTCGGGGGGCCGTTGACAACCCTGGGGAATGTTCCGGGACGCGACCGCATGCCCACAGGGCTGCTGAAAAATGTTCCTCAGAACCACGATCCGGACAGAGGGATTCTTTTCCGCATGGGTGAGCGGGGAGTGCCGGTTCTTCACCTTCTCAAGATCAGGATAATCGCGGCACAGTATGGGGTACCCTTCGATCCTGTCATGACACCGGCCGGTGCGGTCGCGATCGTCGATACGCCGAGAACAGGGAGTTATTCGCCACTGCTGGCTGTGGCCGGTCTCGCGCTGCTCATTGCCCTGCTGGTCCTTCTGATGCGAAGATCCGCATGCGGCAACCGCATCCGTTTGGGTGGCTTTTGAAATGCTTTTTCTCTCTTTGCTTCTTGCCATCTGTCTCTTCCTGGCCGCCGAAAAAATCCGGCACGAACGTCGGTTGAACCGCATTCCCATCCGGATTCACGTGAACGGAACGCGCGGGAAATCGAACGTGACCCGTCTGATTGCCGCCGCCTTGAGACGGTCCGGCATCCGCACCCTCGGCAAGACGACGGGTACGACTCCGCGCCTGATCCTGCCGGACGGAAGCGAAAAGACGATTCGCCGATGGGCCCCGCCGAACATCCTGGAGCAAGTCAAGACGGTCGCAGTCGCCGACAAAATGAAGGTGGAGGCTCTCGTCATCGAATGCATGGCACTCGATCCCGCGCTGCAATTCGTTTCCGAAAGGGCGATGATCCGTTCAACCATCGGCATCATCACCAATGTCCGCCCCGACCATCTTGAAGTGATGGGAGCGAGCCTCGACGATATCGCCGAAGCGCTGTCCCAGACCATTTCCGAGGACGGAGCTCTGATTACCGGCGACCGCCGCTACGCTTCATTTTTCGCATCGGTCGCCTGCCGAAAGGGAACCAAAGCGGCCCTTGCCGACGGCGCGGAGACTGAAGCGGTGGATCGCCTGCAGGGCCGCTTCCTGTTCCCTGAGAACATCGCAATTGCCCGATCGGTCGTTTCCCTGCTTGGTCTCGATCCGGCCGCCGTTTCCGAATGCCTGGATGAGAGGCTCATCATGAGGGAAAGCGCCGGGGTTTCCCGGGCGTGCCTCGACGGCAGGCAAGTGCATTTCGTCGATGCCTTTTCCGCCAACGATGTTGTTTCCACAAGAATGATTCAGGAGAAAGCAATCGCGCGCTTTCCCTGCCCCCGCCCGCGGATTGCGCTCTTCAACAACCGCGCGGACCGGCCCCTGCGCATGCAGAGCTTTGCCCTCTCCCTGCTCGACGATCCGCTTTATGATTATGTCGCCGTCGTCGGGGAATGCCGGCGCCTGGCACGGCGGTTTATCCGCCGGAAAACGCCGAAGGAGAAGATCTTCGTCCTTGAAGGGACGACGCCCGCGGAGATCCTGCACGAATTGATCGCGAAGATTCCCGGCGGGGAGTTCACGATTGTGGGTATGGGAAACGAAAAGGGGCCGGGACGTCTTTTGACGGATTATTTCGGGGAGGCCTCCGTCCAATGAATCTTGCCGAATCCATCGCCATCGGTCTTGTCTTCGGATTCTTCTTCTATGAATGGGTCGGTTTATCTGCAGGAGGATTCGTCGTTCCGGGCTATATCGCGCTGCAATTGGGCGATCCGCTGCTGCTGGCCGGAACGCTGACGACGAGCCTCCTGACCTATCTGTCTGTAAAGGCGGCATCCCGCTTCATCATCCTCTACGGCCGCCGCCGCTTCATCCTCATGGTCCTGGCGGGGTTCACCTGGCAGTGGCTTTTCAAGGCGGTCCTGATTCAGCAATTTGCCCTGACGATGGAAACGGACATCCTGGGATTCATCATCCCGGGGTTGATCGCCAATGAAATGGACCGGCAACGCATCCTTCCGACGCTCCTCACCCTCCTGATCATATCCGTGATGGTAAGACTGGTGCTGATCGGCCTCGGGATGGTCAGGACGTAGCTCGAGGCCAGGTTTTCCCACTTAGCGCTTGACGATCGTCATGGGTCGGATGTAGGGTAATATCGTGGTTTCTTTTTAGATAACCGTTAATTGCATATGGGTCTTGCAAAGGAGGGCGTCCATGCGCGTGCGGGTTTCGGCGGTGTTCGAGCAGGATCGTGAAGTCCTCTGCATGAAGTACATCTATGGCGGCAAGGAGGTGTTCTCCCTGCCCGGCGGCGGTGTCGACAAAGACACCCCTCTGCAGGAGGCCATCATCAGCGAATGGAGGAATGAACTAGGCGTTCGACTCGAAATCGGCAATGTCATCATCATTGGCGAGGCGCCGGCCAAGAAGAACCATCCCCAGACGCTGCACATCGTATTCGATGCCCTGGAGGTTCATGGGACCCCGAAGATCAGGAGCGAGCACACGAAATCGATCGATATTGCCTGGGTACCGATCGACAAACTCGAAAAGACACCGCTCTATCCTGACATCGGGAAGAAGCTGCACGAATACCTGACGGGTGGGCAGGCAGGCTCAATCGAATTCATCGGCAATTGCATGGAGAGGGGCTTCTGGTAATCAGCCCGTCCAGCGCGATCCTGTTTCCTCCGTGTCTCAAGAGACGTCTTGCGTTTGGAGCGGTGATGATGGCCAGGGCATTAAAGTTCTTGACATAATCCTTTCGGTGGGGTAGAAGGGGACAGTTTTTTGATCAGGTTTTGGTCCGCGTCCCCAGAGCCAGTGAAAGGCATCTGGGGATTTTTTTTAGGAACGGACCGGTCAAACTCTCAACAAAGAAAGGAACATTGTAATTCATGAGTTTCAAAGCGTTTCATTTACACCCCGATATCGAAACCGGTATCGACACCATGGGCTATACCGTGCCCACACCAATCCAGAAAGAGTGCATTCCCGTTGTTTTGCAGAACCATGACGTCATGGGGCTGGCCCAGACGGGTACTGGCAAGACCGCGGCGTTTGTGCTGCCGATTTTACAGCGGCTGATGAGCGGTCCCCGCAAATGTATCCGCGCTCTCATCGTCGCCCCCACGCGAGAACTGGCTGAGCAGATCCACGAGCACACGGTCCAGCTGGGCCGCCGGGCGAAGATCAAGAGCCTCACCGTCTACGGCGGGGTGGGGAAGAACCCTCAAATCACAAAGCTCCGCAGCGGCGCCGAGATCGTTGTAGCCTGTCCGGGCCGTCTGCTCGATCTGATGAACCAGGGCGAGATCGATTTGTCCCGCGTGGAAGTGCTGGTTCTCGATGAAGCGGACCGCATGTTCGACATGGGCTTTCTGCCGGATATCCGTAAGATTGTCCGGAAACTCCCGACCAAGAGGCAGACACTCCTCTTTTCCGCCACCATGCCCGATGACATCCGGGAACTGGCGCAGGAGGTCCTCCAGAATCCCCTGACGATCCGGATCGACGATACCGTTCCGCTCGCCACCGTTTCCCATGCCCTGTATCCGGTCGAGCCACACCGGAAAACGGCCCTGCTGATGAAGCTCCTGGACCGCACGGATACGGAATCGGTACTGGTTTTTACACGCACCAAACACCGCGCAACCCGCCTTGCGCAGCAGATACAGAAAGCCGGATATCCGGCCGCATCGCTGCAGGGCGATCTTCCGCAGAACAAACGGCAGGCGGCCCTCAATGGTTTCCGCGACGGGAAGTACAGGATTCTGGTGGCCACGGACATCGCGGCCCGCGGAATCGACGTATCCGGCATATCGCACGTCATCAACTACGACATGCCCGACACCGCCGACGCCTATACGCATCGTATCGGACGCACGGGCCGTGCCGCGAAAACCGGCGACGCCTTCACGTTTGTCACCCGTGAAGACAGGGCCTTCGTCTGGACCATCGAAAAGGCGCTCGGGGAAGCGATCGAACGGCGGACTCTGGAGGATTTTGATTATACAACTCCTCCTCCAATGGGAAGCGGCTTCGACCGTCTGAGAAAGACGGGAGGAGGTGCGGCCATGCATCGAACGGTGGATTCCGCGCCGGCGATGGCGGCTGCCGCGAGCCCATGGGGCGGATCGCGCGATTTGTCCCGGAAGACAACGACGATCTTTCGCTCGTCGCGCCTTCGGTCACGCCGGCCGCGCGGCATCCGATAGCCTTCGTTCATGGGGATCGCTTGAGGGTCCAAGAACCTGAGGCATCCCCATAACGAAATTTCAAGCGGACTGCAGTACGAAATACGTTCATTTGCAGCAGCCTCCATTAAAGGAGGCATGAACGGAAAAAGCAAAACCCCGGTTCTCCGAAAGAGAACGGGGGTTTTTTTTCGTACAGGCAAAGAAGGGGACTTATCACAGGAATCCGGCGAGGCCGGTTACGGAAGCTGCAGTTCAAATCGCTGTTCGTTGACCTCTTTACCCCACTGGGTTCCCTTGCGCTGCTCGACGAGCCCGAACCCCGCCCTTTCATAGAGGCGCCTCGCGGCGGCAAGCCCCTCGAAGGTCCACAGGTAGATCCTGCCGTAGCCGTTCGACCGGCAGAAATCGACCGCGTTTGACAGGAGGGCGCCGCCGATGCCCCTGCCGTGCAGTTCTTCAGACACGATGAACCAGCGCAGATGGGCGCCTTCACTCGCGGCGCGGAGACCGTCGATCGCAATCGAGCCCTCCGCGCGCCGGGCCAGGGAGGCCGTCCAGAATCCATCCCGCTTCTCATCGTAACGGGACAGGAAATCCGCCATCTGCCGCGCGCCTTGGGCCTCGAAGAAAAGGCCGAAGCCCCAATGGCGGGCGTAATAGTCCCCATGCATCTCGACGACGCGGCCGATTGCGCCCGGCATATAGCCCTTTGTGATCGTGAAGTCCGCCACGTTGCATCCTCAGACAACTTTGATGATATCCGGCGCATGTCTTTCCGAAGCCTTCGGAATGCCGGCGGGGTAACCGACGACGATCGGCGCGACAATCCGGCAGTTCTCCGGCATGCCGATCTCGGCAAGGATCTCGCGACTGCGGATGTGGGCGCCCAATGCGATCCAGCAGGTCCCAAGGCCGCGCGATGCGGCGGAGAACATGAAATAGGCGGCTGTGAGGGCGCAGTCCACTTCAAGAGAATGAATTCCCCTGGGCCCGATGATGAGGACGAGGCAGGGTGCATTGTAAAAAACGTTGAAGCCCTCGTCCTTCAATGCGGCTTCATATTTCTTCAACGGCGAATCCGGATGCCCGGCAAGATCGGCCAGGAGGCTTTTCTTGCTGTCATCGGAAAGCCGCTTCATCAGGCGCCGGTCCCGAACGATGATGAAACGGCAGGGTTGTCCATTGCCGGCCGTCGGGGCGAGACAGGTGTCCTGAAGAATTTCCTGCACGACGGGCAGAGGTACCTCCTCGTTTCGGAAATCCCGTATCGAGCGCCTATTCTCCAAGAGTTCCTGAAAGTCCATTTTTATCCTCCTTCTTCTTCGTGATCGAAGACGTAGCCGATGGTGCGGATGCTTCGGAAGTAAACGGGGTTCTGAGGATCATCCTCGAAATAACGCCGCAGGCGGACGATGAAATTGTCCACCGTCCGCGTCGTCGTTTCCCCCGTGTACCCCCAGCCGATTTCCAGCAACTGTTTCCGCGAGAGCGGTTTTCCCCGGTTGGCGATGAAGAGGCGCAGCAGCTTCGCCTCCTGCTCCGTGAGACTGATCTCTCCCGCCTTGCACCGGGCGGTGAGGGTGTCAAAGTCGATCCGGTTGTTTCCAAAGGCGTAGGATTTCAGCGGCGCCGCATCCCCGCCCCCTCCGCTTGTCCAGGACACCCTTGTAAGCAGCCGCTCCACGCGCAGCAGAAATTCCTCGAGGTTGAAGGGCTTGGCCATGTAATCGTCCGTCCCCAGTGTAAGCCCCTTGATCCTGTCGTCCGGCGCGCCCTTGGCGGAGAGGATCAGAATCGGAATCTTCTCGTCCTTCAGACGGATGCTCTGCAGCACCGAGAATCCATCGATCCGGGGAAGCATGATGTCCAGAACGACCAGATCCGGCCGCCACTCCTTCCATTTCTGGAGCCCGGTAACGCCGTCGGGTGCAACCGTCACCTCGTATCCCTGAAGCGAGAGGTTCAGCTTCAGGCCTTCGGCGATATGCGCGTCGTCCTCGATGATCAGGATTCGTTGCTTGTCCGTCGCCTTCATGGCTGGTTATTCTCCCCGGGGGAGCGGCGTCGCCTGGAGGGGAAGCGTCAGGGTAAAGACAGCGCCCTGGCCAAGTCCCCCGCTTTCCGCCGAAATTTCTCCCTTGTGCATCTTGGCAATATGTCTCACGAGGTACAGGCCGAGACCGCTTCCCTTGGCGGTCATGTCGTCGGCCCTGCCGATCTGATAGAATTTCCTGAAGATCTTCTTGAGCTCTCCCTTCTCCATGCCGACCCCGTTGTCCTCAAAACGGATGTTCAGCCTCCGCTTTTGCGGCTCGAAACGGATATCAATTCGCGGCCTCTCGGCCGAGTTGTATTTGATCGCGTTGGTGAGCAGATTCATCAGCAGCATCTCAAACAGCGGCAGGTTGATGGAACAGGAAAAAGACTGCCCCGACGGATTGTGGATCTGGATATCGCAATTCCGGAAAAGTTGGGCATGAGTCTGAAGGAACTGCTCCGCGACCGATACGGGGTCCGCCGCCGCGAATTCCTCGCCGTAGCTTCTGCTCTCGATCCGTGCCAGATCGAGGATGCGGCCGATGTGTCCCGAAAGCCGTTCCACGTCCTGGATCATGTAGCCCAAGTACTTCAACCGGTCCTCCCGGGGGAGGTCGTACTTGGCGAAGGTCTCCAGGTAGAGTTTCAGGGAGGTCACGGGGGTTTTCAGTTCGTGCGTGAAATTGTTGATGAAATTGTTCTGCAACCGATAGAAGCGCAGGGTCTTCTGGTTGTAGACAAAGATGATGAAGAGTCCGACGAGGATGATCCCGACGAGAATCGACAAGACCAGGATCACCACCCAGGTCTGCGCCTCGAAGAACTGGTTGGAATCGAGGTTGTACCTGCGCACGACCTCATGGAGGCCGGCGCTGACCTCGACGTACCAGTAGATGTAGAGGAACAGCGAGGCCGCCAGGGCGAGGATCGAAAAGACAAAAACCGTGATGGGATGGAAGTACCATTTCAGCTGATCGATCATGGATTGCCTTTGTAAAACTATTGTAAAACCGCGCAGATCGCTGTCTTTCCCCTTTTCTTTCCTCTATGAAAGTCTATCATATTCATAAGAAAAAATATCGGAAAATAACGGGAGCAGACCTCATGACGGCAACACAAGCGCGCCACCCCCTGGGAACCGGGGCCAGAATTCTTCTTTCCAGCGTGTTCGGACCCTATGCCCGCGACGACGAGTATGGCAGCCGGGCTCTCAATCCCATGGAGCTTTACCACAACCAGGTGACGCGCGTTCAGGGCGGCTTTTCCCTGCGCATGTTTCATCGCTCCTTCGGACTGATGATGATTCAGAACAATCTCGATGCGCCCTGCACGTTCATCGACTTTCCATCCCTCGATCGCTTCACGGAGGAGATTCAAAAGGGGTGTTACGACATCGTCGGAATCAGCGCCATCGTTCCCAACGTCGGCAAGGTGAAGGTCATGTGCGAACTGGTCCGGCAATACCTTCCCAAGGCGACGATCGTGATCGGCGGGCATATCGCCAACCTGGAAGAACTTCCGAAAATGGTTGATGCCGACCACATCGTCAAAGGGGACGGCATCCGCTGGTTCCGGCAATATCTCGGGCAGGATGAAAAAGCCCCCGTACGCCATCCGATGGTCTATTCCGCGTTTGACACGCGGATCCTGGGCTTTACGCTCTGGGAGAAGCCGAAAAACACCGCGGCCATTCTGATCCCGTCCGTCGGCTGTCCGGTCGGCTGTAATTTCTGTTCCACCTCCGCCCTCTTCGGGGGAAAGGGGCACTTCATCAATTTCTATGAAACGGGCGACGAACTCTTCTCCGTCATGGGGCAACTGGAGAAAAGGCTCGGTGTGCAGTCATTTTTCGTCCTCGACGAGAACTTCCTCCTTCATAAGAAGAGGTCCCTGCGGCTGCTCGAATTGATGAAAGAGCATGAAAAGAGCTGGAGCCTCTATGTCTTCAGTTCCGCCCGGGTCCTGCAATCCTACAGCATGGAGCAACTGGTGGGTCTGGGGATCGCCTATGTCTGGATGGGGCTTGAGAGCGAGGTGAACGGCTACCGGAAACTCAACGGCGTCGATACGCATGCCCTGATAAAGACGCTGCAAGCCAACGGGATACGCGTCCTCGGGTCCACGATTATCGGCCTGGAAGACCATACGCCGGAGACCGTCGAGAAGATCATCGATCATGCCGTCGGTCACGACACGGATTTTCACCAGTTCATGCTCTATACGCCGATCCCCGGCACACCGCTCTACGAGCGCCACCGGCAGGAAGGCAACCTTCTGACGCCTGCGGAATTTCCTCTGGCCGATACGCACGGTCAATACCGGTTCAACTACCGGCACCGGCATATTCCCCGCGGCCTGGAAGAGCACCTGCTTGTGGAGGCGTTCCGCCGGGATTTCGAGGTCAACGGCCCCACACTTTTCCGCCTCATACGAACGCATCTCAACGGTTGGACATCCCACAAGAATCATCCCGATCGCAGAATACGGGACCGCTTCCGGCGCGACGCGAAGACGCTTCGAACGGGATATGCCGCCGCCGTCTGGGCCATGAAGAAGTGGTACCGAGATAATGAATCGCTGGCAAAAAAAATGGATGACCTCTTGAGTGACCTTTACCGCCAGTTCGGCTGGACGACAAGGCTGGTGGCCCCCCTCGTAGGAAGATTCCTTTATGGCACACTGAAGAAGGAAGAACAACGCCTGGCGGAAGGCTGGACTTTTGAGCCGCGATCCTTCTGCGAAAAAAATGCGGCCGCTCTTGCCTTGGCGAAGAACGGGAAGTCCGGCACCAAGGCTGCCGTTCCCGAGATTCAATGGGTCACCTGCGCGCCATCGCCGGCAGCGGGAAAATCGTGACCGTGGTCGCCGGTGTTTTCCGGACGATTTTTTCCGGAAATACCGGCCCTGCGTCCATCCCTTCAAAGGCGCAATAACGTCGCATCTGCCGGCGCAGGCACGAAATTGCGCCGCTTTCCCGCGGAAAGCGCCGCCATCGCAATTCAACAATGCTCCACGATTACGAACCGTTACGTGTTTTCCCCTCCTGCGGTCTACCCTGGCATGCCTCTTGATCTGTCTGCCTCACATCTATCCTTCGTGAGGTGACATATGAAAAAGATGAAACCGGTACTATTCGTGGCGATCTCGCTGATGGTGATGTTATCGGCGCCGGGGGCCTTCGGCGAGGAGGCAAGACCGACGGCGGATTTTTCGGTCAGCGCCCTCTCCGCTTATATCTGGCGCGGACAGGAACTGTCGAAGAACAGCATCGTCCTGCAGCCCTCGGCGACGGTATCTTATCGCGGGTTTTCCGCCAACGTCTGGGGGAACCTGGACACGAAACCCTACACCGCCGCAGGCGACCGGAACCCTGCCAACTGGACGGAGACGGACTTCACCCTTTCCTACGCCAGCGCCATCGGCAAGGTGACTGCGTCCCTGGGCTACATCTTTTACGGGCTGAATGCGCCTGTTCAGGGTGCGGCCGATCCCCCGGATTCCCAGGAGGTCTTTGCCTCGATCAGCATCGATACCCTGCTTTCACCGACGCTGACCCTCTACAAGGAAATCGACCACTATCGGCAATGGTATGTCCTTCTGGGGATTTCCCATGCCTTCGAATTCAATAAGACGGTTTCGCTGAAACTCTCCGCGACGGCGAGTTACTTGAAGAGCGAATACGCAGATCCGAACGACCCGCTGAACATCGGTTATCCGAAGTATACAGAGGCGGGCCTGCCTACGGCCGACAAATACGATAATTTCCACGACGGCGTCATTTCCGCCGCCCTGCCGATCTCCGTTGCGAGGTACGTTACGGTGACACCTTCCGTCTCGTACGTCTTTCCCCTTTCGGCAGAAGCGAAAAACGAGATGAGGGGACGAAGCAGGAACATGAGCGACAGCAGCTTCCTCTACGGAGGCGTTACGCTGGGAATTGCCTTCTAGGTTTGTTCATTGGAGGGATCGATGACACGGCCCGCTTCATTTCCGGAGAAGCGGGCCGTATCGGTTCAGAAGCCCGGCTTTACGCGCCACTCCATCCTGGTCATGATCTCACACATCCACGAGTTGGCCAGGCGAAAATGCTTCTCAGGCGCGTTCAAATCCCCGAGATCTTGAATCCGGCCGCAAGCGCATTCCCCGCGGCTTGCCGCGGGGTAAGCGAGCGAATGACGTTCAAGATCCTTTCCTTGGGGATCGAAGATTCTCCGGAGCTTGCTCCGGAGAGCTTCAATATAGGGGCCTTCCGGAAGCTCGCCCGGGACGTTCTTCAGGAATTCCGTCAAACCTTTCTGCGTCAGCTCGCAGTGGAACTGCAGTCCCAGAACGCGCACTCCGTACAAGAAAGCCTGGCAGAAGCATGCCTCGCTGCGGGCGATATGAGCGGCGCCGGCGGGCAGATCAAAGGTGTCGTTGTGCCATTGAAATACCTGCATGCGTCTCGGGAATCCCTCGAAGATCGCGCAGGATCTTCCCTCTGCGGTTAGCTCAACAGGGAGCCAGCCGATCTCACTGAAACGACTGCGATACACATTGGCTCCAAGCGCCGCCGCCGTCAGCTGCGCGCCGAGACAGATGCCGAGGACCGCCTTTCCCCTGCGGATGGCCTGCTCGATGAAAAGCCTTTCCCCCTTCAGCCAGGGGAATTGACTCTCATCATGGACGCCCATCGGACCGCCCATGACGATCAGCCAGTCGATGTCATCCATTTCGGGGAGCGGATCATTCCGGTAAAAATGCGTTGCCGTCAGACGGTGGCGGCGGGTGCGGATCCAGGTCTCGAGACATTCCGGTCCCTCAAAGGGAACATGCTGAAATACATGAATACTCAAAGGAGATTCCTGCGTTTGCATGGTCATTCGTCCTTCGTCACGGGTTTTGCCACAAAAAACGGCCCGCCCCCTGAACAAGGAAGGCGGGCCGTCGGGAGAAGCGGTGTCCTGATTAGAAGATGCCTTCATCGAGGATGGCATATCGCTCTTCCATGAGCCTCGCAGAGTCGTGATCGGTCATCGCGCTGCCGGACTCGCCTCGGAGAGACAACAGTGCCGCGGGCTGGACGAAGATCTGCGCAGTCCTCTCCCCGGTCGGCGTCTTTCCCAGGAGACCCTTTCCGACGTTCAGATCCATGGGTTCTGTTCCTGCAATCATCGTCCTTACCTCCTTGTTTATGATGTCGCTGCCACGGCCGTTTCCAACAGCCCTCATCGACAGAAAATGCAAAAACGACGCCACAAGGGCATATATCGATATCTCATTGTAATCTATTGCACAACAGCCGTCAGCACGAGGCATCGGGACAGCCGTTTGGCGACGAAACTGTATCGGACAGGGAATAATGGCACAATATTGTGCTTGTTCCAACGGCTCCGATGAGGCAAGAGGCCTATCGGATGTCATCCGATGGCCGTTTCTCCCAATTCGCCCGTGCGGATCCGCACCACTTCCGAGAGGTCCATGACGAAGATCTTGCCGTCTCCGACCTCGCCGCTTCTTGCCGCGCCAACGATGGCATCGATCGTCGGCTGAACGAAATCTTCGTTGACGGCGATCTCGAGCTTGACCTTTTTCAACAGCGTTCCGACTTCCCGGGCGCCCCGATAGACTTCCGTCACGCCTTTCTGCCGGCCGCGACCCAGGACATTTGACACCGTTACGAGGTTGATCTCCGCATCTTCAAGGGCTTGCATGACTTCTTCCAGCTTGTGCGGCTGGATGACGGCGACAATATATTTCATGGCAGAATCCCTCCCTTTCATTCGATGACCGTGTAGGCCGATTCACTCTGTTGCGTGAGGTCGAGCCCGATGATTTCTTCCTTTTTTTCGACGCGCATGCCGATCACGCCATCCACGAATTTGAACAGGACCCATGTCATGATCGCCGCAAAGAGCGGGACGACGACAATGGAAAGGAGCTGGATCAGGAGCTGCTTCGGATTTCCGAACAGCAGGCCGTTTGCCCCGGCCGCGTTTACGGCTTTTTCCGCGAAGAGACCCGTAGCGATCGTGCCCCAGATCCCGCCGACACCATGAACGCCGAAGGCGTCGAGTGCGTCGTCATAACCGAGCTTTGCCTTCACAACGGCGATGGCGATGTAGCACAGGGGGCTTGCCAGCGCCCCGATGAAAATGGCGTTCATGGGGTTCACGAAACCGCAGGCGGGCGTGACGGCAACCAGCCCTGCAACGGCGCCGGTGGCGATACCCAGAACCGTGGGTGCGCCGTGCTGCTGCCACTCGATCAAGGCCCAGGCGAATCCCGCCGCCGCGGTTGCCACAAAGGTGGTAACGAAGGCATTGGCCGCCAGTTCGTTGGCCGAAAGCGCGCTGCCGGCATTGAAGCCGAACCANNGCAGGTTGTGCGGCCGGAAGGGCTGGCGCCGGTAGCCGATTCTTTTTCCGAGGAGCAGGGCCAGGACCAGCGCCGAGATGCCCGAACTGACATGAACGACGATGCCGCCCGCAAAGTCCAGCGCGCCAAGATTCCGGAGCCATCCGCCCATGCCCCAGACCCAGTGTGCCAGCGGATCGTAGACGAACGTTGCCCACAGAAGCGAGAAGAGGAGGAACCCGGAAAAACGTATCCTCTCCGCAAAGGCGCCGATCATGAGGGCCGGTGTAATTACCGCGAACATGGCCTGGAAGATCATGAACGCCTGATGGGGAATGGTGGCGGCGTAGTCGGCATTCGGCCTGCCGCCCACAAATCGCAATCCCGCCCAGTCCAACCCGCCGAGTATTCCGTGGACGGCATCCGGGCTGAAGGAAAGGGAATAGCCGAATAGGACCCACTGCAAGCCGACGGCGCACATGATGACGAAACACTGCATGAGAATCGACAGGACGTTCTTGCGGCGCACGAGACCTCCGTAGAAAAGCGCCAATCCCGGGATCGTCATCATAAATACCAGCGCCGTACATAAGAGCACCCAAGCCGTATCACCCGTGTTCAACATAAGCACCTCCCGAAGAACTTCCTTTTCCATGATAAGAGCAGGGAGCGTGCCAAGGAGGATGATATTTGTATCTATTTGTTTTTATTATTTATACACATTGTCTTCTGCTTGAAGACCACTTTTGTTCGGAACAATTATGTATCGTTTTTGCGATTGGCCTACAAAAAAGTGGGCCTCGTTGAGACCCCGGGAAGGGCTGGCCATCAGGCCAAACGATACGCGGCAGGATTCCATGCCGGTGCAACGCATCGGGGCCTCTTTCATTTTGACAATCGTCCGTGATTATGACAAATTCATCGGCGCCGGCGATGCCGGAAGGGGAAGAGAGAATGGCGGCTTCCGAACTGCTGAAGGACAACGACGCATATCTAAAAAAACTAAAGAATATCGCTTCGTTGAGGCATATCGACGAAAAGGATTTTCGTCGGATCCTCAAATTCAGCGATATCCGGCAATACAAGGCCGGTGAAACGATTCTTGCCGAGGGGAGCTACGACAATTGGATCTATTTCCTGATATCCGGCAAGGTTCGTATTGTGAAAGCAGATAAGGAGATCAGTTTTCTTCAGCGCACGGGAGATCTCTTCGGTGAAATGGGAATCATTGACGGCTCCGCACGATCCGCGTCGGTTCATGCCATGGAGGAGACCCTTTGCCTCGCGACCGACATCTCCTTCATGGACCGCCTGAATCCGGAGGATCACACCGCGTTTTCGGCCATGCTCTTTCAGATCCTGGCTGAGATCCTCGCCCATCGCCTGCGCATCACCAGCGAGGAATTGGTGCAGGCGAAGGAAGAGATCGTCCGGCTCGGGAAGGCGGCGGGCGGACAGGAGAAACCATGAACCTCCCGCCTGGAATGCTTCATCTCGTGTAAACGCAGCATCGTTGCAGGAAAGATCATGAACGGCAACAGGAACAGACAGCCGGCGAAAAGCGGCGTTTCCCAGTTCGACGAAATCATCCAGCACCTGCGCATGGGCGACAATGTGGTGTGGCAGGTGGACGAACTGGAGGAGTATGCCTACTTTGCCGAGCCTTTCGCCGCACAGGCGCTGCGTGACGGCAGGCGTCTGGTCTACATGCGCTTTGCACCGCATCCACCCATCCTGAAGGGGCTGCCCGGCCTTGTGACGGTTGCGCTCGATCCGCATGCGGGCTTCGATGCCTTCAGCGCGGAAGTCCACCAGGCGATTTCGGAGCAGGGACGGGAGGCCTTTTACGTCTTCGACAATCTCTCCGCCCTCGTCGCCGAGTGGGCCACCGACGAACTGCTGGCCAATTTCTTCCAGGTGACCTGTCCCTATCTGTTTGAACTCGACACCATCGCCTATTTTGCACTGATCCGCGGCCAGCATGCCCACGGCGCCGTGGCGCGCATCCGCGATACGACGCAGCTGCTGATCGACGTGTACCGCGTCAGGGATACGATGTACCTTCATCCCTTGAAGGTCTGGGAGCGATATTCCCCGCAGATGTTTTTGCCGCGCATCATGTCCGGGGAGAACTGGACACCTGTCATCTACAGCGGGGAAGCCGCCGAGGTCTCCGGCATGGCGATGAAGCAGCCGCTGCGGTCCCGGGAGAAATCGATCGCCCCCTGGAAAAGCGTCTATCGCAAGCTGATTCAGTACCGCGAATGCGGCGCCGACATCTCCGACGGCGGTCCGGAAATCACCCCCCTCAAGCAGGAACTGTCGCGGATGGTGATCGGAAACCACGCCGAGTTCAACCGGCTTGTGGACGACCACCTGACGGTCGAGGATCTCCTCAGCGTCCGGGATCGGATGATCGGTTCGGGACGGATCGGCGGGAAGGCCGCGGGCATGCTGCTGGCGCGCCGCATCCTCTGCAGCGGAGCGGGCGGGAAGACCGACTTTCTCCAGGTCCTCGAGCCTCACGACTCCTTTTACATCGGCTCCGACGTGTTTTTCACGTTTCTGGTGAACAACGAACTCTTCCGGACGCGCCTGCATCTTTCACGCGGTTCGCCCCTCAGCTGTGAAGAGTTCGAAGAGGTGGAACAGCGATTTCTCGAAGGGAAATTTCCGCCCGCCATCGTCGAACAGTTTCAGGACATGCTCGACTACTTCGGGCAGGCGCCGATCATCGCCCGCTCCTCCAGTCTCCTCGAAGACAGTTTCGGCAACGCCTTCGCAGGCAAGTATCGCAGCGAATACTGCGTGAATCAGGGCAGCCCGGAGCAGCGCCTGGAGGAATTCATGCGCGCCGTGAAGCTGATCTATGCCAGCACGCTCAATCCCGATGCGCTTTCCTACCGCCGGGCGCGGGGCCTCGTCGAGAGCGACGAGCAGATGGCGATCCTCGTTCAACGCGTCTCCGGGATGACGTATCGGAACTACTTCTTCCCGGCACTGGCCGGCGTCGCCTTCTCCCGGAATCTCTATGCCTGGACGGACCGCATCGATCCGCAAAAAGGCATGATCCGCCTGGTATTCGGGCTGGGCACCCGCGCGGTCAACCGCGTCGGCGACGACTACCCGCGGATGATCGCGATCAGCCACCCGCAACTGCGGCCGGAGACGGGGATGCGGATCGCCAAGTACTCCCAGTGGGACATGGATCTGCTGGACCTCAAGGATAATCAGTTTATTACCGCGCATATCGAGGATGTTCTGGAGAAGCGCGATTACCCGAATCTCCATCTCCTGGTTTCCTTGCTCGCGGACGGATTCCTGGTTGATCCCTATCTCGGCCGGCTCGAGGGATCGGAGGGACGCTTCGTCGTGACCTTCAACAATCTCATCAACCGGACGGACTTCGTCGGCATCATCGGCGAGATGCTCGAGCGGCTCGAGGCGGCCTACGGCCATCCGCTGGACACCGAATTCACCGCCTCTGTGAATGCAGCGGGCCAGGTCCGGATCAATCTCCTGCAATGCCGGCCGATGAGGCTTCCCGGCGCGTTTGGACCTGTAACCTTCCCCGAGGATCTGCCGAAGGAAAGGGTCCTCTTCCGCTCGACGCGTACGATCAGCGGCGGGGTCGTTCCGGATATCCGCTGGCTTTTGTACATCGACCCCAGGAAATACGCCTCCATCGCGACTCAGGAGATCAAAAAAACGCTGGGCCGCACGGTCGGCCTCATCAACAAGCACCCGGAAATCGCGCGCAGCGGGATCATCATGATGGGGCCGGGCCGCTGGGGCAGCAGCAATATCGATCTCGGCGTCAACGTCACTTACGCCGACATCAACAACGCCTCCGTTCTCGTCGAAATCGCCCGGGAGGAGGCAGGCCATGTCCCGGAAGTCTCCTACGGGACGCATTTCTTTCTCGATCTCGTCGAGGCGAAGATCATCTACCTCCCCGTCTATCCGGGTGATCCGGGGGCGGATTTCAACGGGGCGTTTTTCGACGCCGAACCGAATGCGCTTGTCGAGCTTGTGCCGGAGGCGGCGAAATTCGCCGACTACATTTCCCTGTTCGATCTGGGCAGTGGACAGGGCGCCCGCCGTGCCACGGTGGTTGCCGACCCGCACAGCCAGAGGGCGGTCTGCTATCTGCAGTAGAGGAAGGTTCCCATGATCCATTTTTTCAAAATGAGTGGCAGCGGCAATGATTTCATCCTTATCGACGACCGTGACGGCTCCCTGCCCGTCAGCGACCTTTCGGCCTTTGCGAGGACGATCTGCGCCCGCAAGGTGTCCGTCGGCGCCGACGGCCTGATCGTTCTGGAACGTTCGGACCGGGCAAACTTCCGCTGGCAATTCTTCAACGCCGACGGGAGTGTGGCCGAGATGTGCGGGAACGGCGGCCGCTGTGCGGCGCGTTACGCCTTTCTCAAGGGAATCGCCCCGGCGCGCATGACCTTCGAGACACTGGCGGGCGTCATTGACGCCGAAGTGAAGCAGGACATCGTGAAGCTGCGCCTGACGGACCCGGGGGAGGCGAGGATCGGCGAAAAGATCGACGTGAACGGCCGCACCCTGGAGATCGACAGCATCGATACCGGCGTACCTCATGCCGTCCATTTTGTGAACGATTTCGGCGAGATCGATATTGTCGGCGACGGCCGAGCGATCCGCCGCCACGCGCACTTCCAGCCGGCTGGAACCAACGTGAACTTTGTTCGTGCCGTCGACCGCCGGTCCCTGCAGGTAAGGACGTACGAACGCGGCGTCGAGGATGAGACGCTCGCCTGCGGAACCGGGTCCGTGGCGTCAGCCCTGATTGCCTCGGCGAGGAATCTCGTCGATTCTCCCGTCGCGGTGACGGTGCAGAGCGGCGAGGTCCTGACGATATTCTTCGAAAAGACGAAGACGGGTTTTGCCGGAATCTATCTTGAAGGCGGAACGAAAGTGGTTTATGAAGGCAGCCTCTGGGAGGAAGCCTACCGATAGGACAGCAGGAAACACTATTTTCAACCGAAGAGGAGTGAAGACGTGAAGACAGCCGAAAGACTGACGAAGATCCCCCCTTACCTTTTCATGGAACTCCGCAAGAAGATCGCCAAGGCGAGGGCCGAAGGCGTGGACGTGATCAGCCTCGCGATCGGAGATCCCGTTGAGCCGACCCCGCCGTCCGTCATCGAGGAACTGTCGATCCATGCCCGGCGCCCCGAGAACCACCGCTACCCGACGGACGAGGAAAAGGGCATGCTGGCATTTCGCCAGGAAGTCGCCCGCTGGTACAGGGAACGCTACGGCGTGACCGTCGATCCCGCGACGGAAATCCTCGGCCTCATCGGCTCCAAGGAAGGCTGCCACCACTTCGTCCTGGCGCGGATCAATCCGGGCGACATCGTGCTCATGACCGATCCAGGCTATCCCGCCTACCGGGCGAGCATCCTCATGGCCGGTGGCGTACCGTACAACGTCCCCATCCGCCCGGAGAACGGTTATCTCCCCGTCCTGGACGAAATTCCACCCGACATCCTCGCCAAAGCCCGCGGCATGTTCCTCAACTATCCCAACAATCCGACGGGCGCCTGCGCGACCCCGGCATTCCTGGACAAGCTCGTCGCCTTCGCGAAGAAAAACGATGTGGCGATCTGCTACGACAACCCCTACAGCGAGATCCTCTTTGAAGGCCAGAAGCGGATCAGTTTCCTCATGGCCGACGGCGCCAAGGAGGTCGGCGTCGAGCTGAATTCACTGTCGAAGCCCTTCAACATGTGCGGCTGGCGGATCGGCATGGCGCTGGGAAACCCGGAACTGATCGCCGCGATCAGCAAGGTGAAGGAAAATACCGACTCCGGGATCTTCAACCCCATCCAGTTTGCGGCCATCCGGGCCTTGAAGGACGAAGCGCCCTACATCGACAGGATGATCGCGATTTACAAGAAGCGGCGCGACCTGGTTCTCGCGACGCTCCGGAAGATCGGGATCGGGTTCGATCCGCCGAAAGGCACGTTCTACCTGTGGGTGCCGGCGCCCAGGGGCATGTCGTCGCTGGAATTCACCAACCGGCTTTTTGACAAGACGGCCGTCGTCGTTGCAGCGGGAACCGCCTACGGGCAGTACGGCGAGGGATTTATCCGCGTCTCGCTGACCGTTCCCGACGACCGTCTGCAGGAGGCGATGTCGCGTATCGAACGCGAATTCGCCCGCCCCTGACGCACGGCAGCGGACCCAGCAAAAGAGAAAAAGCCCCGTTCGAACGGGGCTTTTTTTGACACGAATCAACGGACGAATTCGGATGGCGGGGTCAGGACTTCCCCGTCAGGGCCTGGATCTTCTCCAGAAAGGGCTGCATCTCGGGGGTCTCCAGGGCGATCTTCTCGCCGGGGCAGACGGCCGACCGGTCACGGGTCAGGATGTTCGACACGGTGCGATCGGAACGGATATCGATCCCTTCGGCCGAAAGGAAGAGCTCGGCCGGATCGGAAGCGACGCCCGTGACGACGCGGCTGATGATGCGGGAATGCGCGATGAGCCGCGCCGCCGCAAGGCCGATCACCCGGTCGTGCAGCGTACATCCCCGATGGTCGGCGAATTGCTCCAGACAAGTCAGGAGCGGTTTGAGCCCCGTCTCCCTGGAGGTATGAAGAATGCGCTCGTCCTCAAGCAGGGCGAGGCTGTAGGCTTCAAAATCAGGTTTCATCGGCCGAAGAATCTTCTCAGAGGTCTCTCGGTGAATGCCGCGACAGCCGCCCACACCGTGTTGGAGATCAGCAACGCCATAACCAGCGTCCAGATGAATTCCATGGACAGGCCGGCAAAGAAGTAGTCCGTCAGGACAAGCCACGGCAGCTGGACCGCAAAGGCCAGCCAGACGGCAACGACAGTCGGAAGGCCCCGCTTTGCGAAGAATCCGACGAAGAAACCGAGCACGGCATTGCCGACGGCCAGATACGGGTTGGAGAGTACGAAGGCGGAATAGAAGGAACCGACCAAGCCGGACAGCGCACCTCCCGCCGGCCCGTAGATCAGCGCCGCCCAGAAAATCACCAGTTGAAAGGTATGCAGCTTGAAGCCCCAAGGGCTGTCGATGTTGATCATGCCCAAGAGGTTCGGCAGGGCCAGCATCAATGCAAAAACAGCCGTCGTCCGTGCATTCCAGGGCACCGGAATCGAAAGCGTACCGGCATTCGTCATAAAGCCTCCTTCGGCGACTGTTCCGTTTCCGCCGCACTCTGGAAACGTCAGGCGCCTGATCCCATGTGAACTTGTTCACCTATACAACAAGGTGCGCCTCTTGTGTAGTCCTTTTTCGTAATCCCGTTTTTGGGGCCGTCCGCCTTGGGGCGGCATGCCCGTCCGGGGTGATTCCCCGGCTCTCAGTCCTCCAGACGACTGAAGGCATCGATCGCCGCCTGCAGAAATGCCTGCCGGTGAAAGAGAAAGGCGCCGATATGCCCCGCGTCGATCCACCGCAGCGTTGAGCCCGGCCAGTGGGCATGGAGGAGCTGCACCGATTCGGCCGGGATGTAGGCATCGCGACGGGCGCCGACCAGAAAGGCGGCGCGGGCGAGGGCGGGCGGCGGATAGTTCCGGACATCGGTCCGCGATAGGATCTGGCGCATCCAGGCCACGGCTTCGGATTGCCCGTCCAGCTCGCCCTGCAGGATACCCCAGGCAAGATACCGGCTGAGGATTCCTTCTGTGAATACGGCGGACGCCGAGTGGGCCGTAATGAAACAGATCACCGCAAGCGGTTCTTCCAGGATCGCCGCCGTCTGCGCGGCCATGCTGCCCCCCATGCTGATTCCGGCGACGCCCAGTCTGCGGTAACCCTCGCGGCGCAACAGGCGGATGATGGCCGTTCCTTCAGCGACGGCGGCCGCCCCCATCTTCCACAGGTCGCTCACGTGCCGCAGCATCTTTCCCTGCTGGCCGGCCGGCCGGCGGCTTCCGTAATAGGGGTTTTCGAGGATGACCGAACCGATACCCGCCTTGACGAGCGGCAGGGCAATCGCGATCCGGCGCCGGGAGAATCCCTCGTCTCCCGTCGCGGCAAAATGAACGCACAGCGGCGTGTCCGGAGAGGCCTCCGCGGGGAGGACCATCTCGAAAGAGGCGACACGGCTTTCCTCGGGGAGGCCGATGTCCGCCGCCGGGCTTGCAAAGGAGCCCCGGCGGATCGTCGCACCGGGAAGAGCCTCTGCCGTCTGCCAGGAGATCTCTGTCGCCGCGGAAACAAGGCTGCTGTTCCACGCTCCTCCGGAGACGGCTTCCAGCATCCGCCGGTCGCCCCAGCCCTCGCGAAAGAAAAGGCGGCGGTTGGAAACGCTTGCGTAGAGCCTGTCGAGAATGCTCAACATGAGCCTTGTATATCCGCTTCGCCCGCAAACGGCAACAACCGGTTTGACGACCGCCCAGGGCGAAGGCAACTTTCTGTTCCGGAGGGAAATCCGCCGTGTTATAATGCCGCGGCACTTCTTCAGGACGGCATGAATTTGAGGACGCGTCAGCGACAAGAGGGAGGGGATCGATGGGTGACATTTTTTACGGGCTGCAGGACAAGGTGGCGGTGGTTACCGGCGGAAGCCGGGGCATTGGTTATGAACTGGCCAGGGAGCTCCTCGCGCAGGGGGCGCGCGTCGTCATCTGCGGCAGAAAAAAGGAGGGGCTCGATGCGGCAGGCGCAGCCCTGCGGGGCGGAGACCGCCTGATTGCCGTCACCGCCCACATTGCCAGGGAAGCGGACGTGGAGAACCTCTTCGATCAAGGCGCGAAGGCCTTCGGCCGGATCGACATCCTCATCAACAATGTGGGCATGAACCTCCTCACCGCGTCGATCGCCGACACCGACCCTTCCCTCTGGAACAAGATTCTCGAATCGAACCTGACCGGGACGTATCTCTGCTCGCGCAAGGCGGCCCGGCTGATGCGGGAACGAAAGAGCGGCAAGATCGTCAACATCTCCTCCACGGCCGGACATCGGGCTTCGCCGGGCATGAGCGTCTACGGCATCGCCAAGGCGGGCATCGAAATGATGACCAGAATTCTCGCCATGGAGCTGGCGCCCGCGAATATTCAGGTCAACGCAGTGGCGCCGGGTGTGGTGCGGACCGAATTCAGCAGACCCTTCTGGTCCAACGAAGAACTCTGCAGGATGATCGTCAAAAACATCCCGGCGGGGAGGATCGCCGAAACGGGGGATGTCGTTCACCCGGCCCTGTTCTTGTGCTCCGCATACGCCGATTACATCACAGGTCAGACGATCCTCGTGGACGGCGGGGCTTCCGTCGTCTGAAAAATTTGTCCCGACGCCGGATGAAAGGAGGGACCTCATGGAGCAAAGAGCTGCCGGCATCAGCCGGCGGGGTTTTCTCGTGGGTGCCGGAAGTGCGGCGCTTCTCGGGGCGGCGGGGACGCTGGCGCTGCCGTCGCCCGTCTGGGCCAGACCCGGGCGATACGGAACCCTGATCGATCTCACGCGGTGCGACGGTTGCCGCACGGAGAGTTTCCCGATGCCGCGGTGTGTCGAGGCCTGCCGGTTGCAGAATGCAAAAAAATTTCCCGAGCCGGTCAAACCGATCCGCGACCTCTGGCCGCAGAAGACACATGACGACTGGTCGGAAAGGCGCGGCGTCATATCTGCGCTAACCCCCTACAATTGGATCACCGTGCAGAAGATCGATCTCGGTGGTGAGGAGATTTTCATCCCGCGCCGGTGCATGCACTGCGACAATCCGCCCTGCGTGGGTCTCTGCCCCTTCGGAGCGCTGGACAAGTACGCGGACGGCGCCGTTTCCATCAACCCGGATCTCTGCCTGGGCGGCGCCAAATGCAAGACGGTCTGTCCCTGGCACATCCCGCAGCGCCAGAGCGGGGTCGGCATCTACCTCAAGCTTCAGCCGGTCCCCGCGGGCGGCGGCGTCATGTACAAGTGCGACCTTTGCCGCGACCGTCTCGCCCAGGGGCAGATACCGGCCTGCGTCGAGGCCTGCGAAAAACGCCTGGGCGGCGATAGACCCTTATACTTCGGAACGCGCGGGGAAATGGAGGCGATGGCTCACAAGCGGGCCGAAGCCGTCGGCGGGCAGATCTACGGAGAAAAGGAAAACGGCGGAACCTCCACGCTTTACGTGAGCCGTATTCCCTTCGAACGCATCGATGCAAAGCTGCGGGAGAGAAAATCCGGACTTCTGATGGGAAAGGTCCGGAACGGCCTCGACGAGGTCAACCGCTGGGCGCACGCTTTCTGGGCCGGCCCGGCGGTACTCGCCGCCGGCGCCGTGGGGCTTGTACTCCAGCGGCGCCGGAGCGGCGGAAAGGAGGGCGACTGACATGGGAGACCGTATCCTCCGGGAAAAAAACGCCGTCCTCCGCCACAGCGGGATCGAAATCGCCGAGCATTGGGTCGTTGCGGTCTCGGGTATCTTCCTGCTCTTCAGCGGTTTCGGCGAATTCCCGATGTACAAGCGCTACATGGTGACGTCGATCCCCGGATTCTCATGGGCGGGCGATTTCTGGATCCATCTGAAGATTCACTATCTCGCGGCGATCGTCTTCACCTCCGCCATCGTGTTCCATGTCCTCTATCACGGACTTCTGGGCGACCGGGGGCTCCTGCCGCGCCGCGGCGATTTCCATGCCTCCTGGCTTACGATCAGGAGCTTCCTCGGTCTGGGCGAAGAACCGAAGGCCGACAAGTATCTTCCCGAGCAGCGCCTGGCGTACATCTTCATCGGCGCCGTCTCGCTTGTCCTCATCGTCACGGGACTCGTCAAGATCGTCAAGAACCTTCCCTGGGTCTATCTTCCCCCCGGGATCGTGAGTGCCGCAACGCTCGTCCACACCTTTGCGACGTTTCTTTTCCTCTTTGGATTTTTTGCCCACATCGCGGCGCTTGTGCTCAAGGTGAACTGGCCGATGGTGCCGGGAATCTTTACGGGCAGGGCGAATCTGGATTACGTGCGGGACCGCCATACGATCTGGTATGAACGCCTCAGCGCTCTGGAACGGCTGCAGCCGGAAGCGGCGCCGCCCCGCGGTGAAGAAGTCCGTCTGAAGCCGTCCGAAACGCCGCCCCTCCAGGACGCGTCGTCGCCGGAGCGGTTGGCAACGGGCGGGGAAGCACCGGAAGAAAAGACGGAAGAAAAGAAGGAATAGACTGGCGATCGCTGCGTGCGGGGCTTAAAACCTCTTCGCCTAGGGCAGCAGCAGGCCGATCAGGCTCAGAATGACCGACTTGAAGAAGGCGATCACGGGATTCAGCCAGCCCAGGTACAGAAGCCCGATGATGATGAAAAACCCGAACGGTTCCAGGCGGGCCATCAGTTCCTGGATGCGGTGGGGGACGAATCCCATCAGGATCTTCGATCCGTCGAGCGGCGGGATGGGGATCAGGTTGAAGGCGGCCAGGATGATGTTGATGTAGGCCATGACCTGAAGAACCGTTGCCACCGTACCGCCGGTATCGGGCTGGAGGAGCCGCAGGAGAAGGATTGAAATGAAGGCGACGATGAAGTTGGCGGTAATGCCGGCGGCCGATGTCAGGACGAGACCAAGCCGCTGGTTCCGCATATTGGCGATATTCACCGGAACGGGTTTCGCCCAGCCGAAACCGAAGATGAAGAGCATCAGCGTGCCGATCGGGTCCAGATGGCGAAGCGGGTTGAGGGTGAGCCGTCCCATCCATTTGGCCGTCATGTCGCCCATCCGGAAGGCGACCCAGCCGTGGGCCAGTTCATGGATGATGATGGAATACAGGAGCGGTACGGCCAGGAGCAGAAAAGCCGTCGGATCCCGGAACAGAAGCTGAATCAACCCCATGTACAGCAATCCTCCAATGTCAGTGAGCCTTCGCTCCCCGCGGCCCTCATGGATTCAACCGGAAGACGGCCAGGTTGAGTGCTCCGGCGAAGGTTATCCAGCCCAGGTACGGCGCCAGCAGCCAGGCGGAGGGCTTGCTGCGGCCGGCGAAGAGCGCGATGTTGATCAGGAGAAGCAACCACAAAAGAACCAGATCCGCCAGCGCAAGCCCCGGCCGGTGAAGTCCGAAGAAAAGCCATGACCACAGGGCATTGGCCAGAAGCTGCAGCCCGTAGACGGCGAAGGGACGGAAACGCCGTCCCGGATCGCCCTTTTCCCAGGCGAGGAAACCCGATATCCCGATCATGAGATACAACAGTGTCCAGACCGGACCGAAGATCCAGCCCGGCGGCGTCCACACCGGTTTCCGCAAGGCTTCATACCACGGCCCCGGAAGAAACTGCGAACCGAAGAGGGCCGGCAGATAGGCGACGGCAATAAAAACGACGGCACATGCAAAGCGTTTCATCGACTCCCACCCGAACGATTCAACCATAGCAGAACCGGAACGAAAAACCGACCATTTGTTGAAAGCGGTTGAACGGAGCCTTCGTGAAGAGATCAGCGCGGCATCCCGGCAGTTGCCGTCCCGCCGGCCTTCTCCTCGCAGAAAGAACAGCGGCAGATCGATGACCAGATGGGACGCATGGCGGCCCAAGCCGATTCGTCCCCGTCCCGGCGACCGCGGCAAGGAACGGCTTGCGGGCGCTCCTCTCTTGTATTTCAGTCGGAATCTTGCCGAGTTCCATGACAGATTTTCCGTGCATCGGCAAGCGGGGATTTTCCTCTTGACAGGCAGCGATGGGGCCGGTTATAAAAACCTCCATCAAATGATTGAAGCGGGGTGTGGAACAAGACGATGGAAACCCCTCTCCAGAAGGCCCGAAAGGCCCCAGAATCGATGAAGGCGCGGATCCTCGATGCCGCCCGACGGATCTTCGGGGAGTACGGCTTCCACGGAACAACCACCCGCATGATCGCCAAAGAAGTGGGGATCGACATCTCCACCCTCCATTACCACTGGGGCGAGAAGAAAGACCTCTACGCCGCCGTCGTCATCGACATCAACGCGGACCTGCGGCTCAAGCTCATCGAAGTCGAACAGATGATCCACGGCCGGCCCCTGGGCGATCGCCTCGCCATCTCCATTGACGTCATGACAGACTATCTCTTCGAGCATCCCGAAGTCTCCAATCTCATCCTGATGCGCTACCTCAACAAGACCCGCGGCGATGTCCTCGTCGATATCAAGATCCCCGAGTTCACCTGCGAAATCGCCCGCTCCATGGGCCTCGCGGCGGACAAGAAGAATGTCTCCGCGGACGCCAAGATGAAGGTGCTGGCCGTGATGAACTCCATCCACAGTTTCATCTCCGGCGAGAGCTTCTTCCGCTCCGTCGTCAAGGCGGACAGGGAGGCGTACGTCGCCCTGGTCAAGGAAACCCTGAAATTCATCCACGTCCCCGCCTTTGCGCACAATGGCATTGCGCAAAGCGGACGGTAAGAGCCGCGGCGGATTTCCCGGCCGCCGGCAGATTCTCCGGATATCGTATTTTCAACCGTTCCATTAAATTCTGATGCTTAGGGAGGAAAGCCATGGCGTTAAACATGGGGGCGATCGGCAAGAGACTCGGCCCGCTCACGAAGCGCTACGACTGGAAGGACGTCGTGCTCTACGCGCTCGGCGTGGGCGCCGGTTTCGACGAACTGGACTACGTGTATGAAAAAAACCTGAAAGTCATCCCCAGTTTCTCCATCGCGGCGATCTTTGACATCCTGGGCGAGATGGCCGCAGCCTCCAACATCAACCTCGCCGGCATCCTTCACGGGGAGCAGGAGCTCATCTTCCACAATCCCATCCCGACGTCCGGGACCCTCACCACGGAAGGGAAGCTCACGAACTACTACGACAAAGGCAAGAAGGGGGCCCTCGTCATCGGGGAAAGCGAGACCTGTCACGACAACGGCAAGCGGCTCTTCACCAACATCATTACGCTCTTCGGGCGTCTGGACGGCGGTTTCGGCGGCCCGGATGCGCCTGCCAAACCCGTGGAATTCCCCGAGCGCGAGCCCGACTTTCGCATCAAGGCGAATCCTTCCCCCGATCAGCCTTTGATCTACCGGCTGTCCGGCGACATCTTCCAGCTCCATGTGGATCCCGAATTCGCGAGCATGGTCGGATTCGAAAAGCCCATCATGCACGGGCTCTGCACCCACGGCTTCTCCTGCCGCGCCCTGATCAGGAGCCTCTGCCCTGGGCAGCCCGAAAAGGCCCGCCGCATGGCCTGCCGCTTTTCGAAGCCTCTCTACCCGGGCGATCCAATCGAGATCATCATCTGGAAAACGGCCGAGGGCAAGGCGGTCTGGCGCGTCGTCAACACCAAGACGGGGGAGCTTGTCATCGACAACGGCATCTTCGAGTACGGGGAGATCCCGAAAGACGAGATCCGCTTTGACGGTCGTGTTGCCATCATCACCGGCGCAGGCGGCGGCCTGGGACGCGTCTATGCCCTGGAACTGGCCAAGCGCGGCGCGAAAATCGTCGTCAACGACCTGGGCGGGGCGCGTGACGGTTCGGGTGAAGGCTCCGCCAGCGCCGCGGACAAGGTCGTCGCCGAGATTGGGGCCCTGGGCGGCGAGGCGATTGCCAACTACGACACCGTGACGACGCCGGAGGGCGGCGAGAAGATCGTGCAGGCGGCGGTCGCCGCCTTCGGGAAGGTTGATATTCTCATCAACAACGCGGGAATTCTCCGGGACAAGAGTTTTCCCAAGATGGAGCCGGACACCTGGGAGGCCGTCCTCGATGTCCACCTGAACGGCGCCTACCACGTGACAAAACCCGCCTTCCAGATCATGCGCGACCAGAACTACGGCCGTATCGTCATGACGACCTCCGCGGCGGGGCTCTACGGAAACTTCGGCCAGACCAACTACAGTGCCGCGAAGATGGCCCTCGTGGGATTCATGAACACGCTCAAGATCGAAGGGGCGAAGTACGACGTCAAGGTGAACACGATCGCCCCCATCGCCGCCTCGCGCCTCATGGCGGACATCATTCCGCCGGACCTCCTGGAGAAGATGAAGCCGGAATTCGTGGCGCCGATGGTCCTGTACCTGTGTTCCGAGGCCTGCCCCGTCACCGGCTGCATCTACAACGCCGGCATGGGCTCCTACAATCGGGCCGCCGTCGTGACGGCGCCGGGCGTCGTGATCGGCGACGGCAAGACGCCGCCCGCCGTCGAGGACGTCTCCGCCAACTGGGCCCGGATCGCCGGACTCGGCGGCGCCAGGGAATACGACCAGCTCAACGCCGTCCTGGGCGACATGCTCCAGGCTTTCGAGAAGAAGGACAAGCCCGCCCCGGCAGCCGCCCCTCCTGCGGGCGGGCTGGCCACGGTCGGCGCCGTCTTCGAAAAGATGCCGCAGGTCTTCAACGCGGAGAAGGGGAAGGGGGTGGAGGTCGTCTTCCAGTTCAACATCTCCGGCGAGGGCGGAGGCGAGTGGTACGCCGAGATCCGCGGCGGCGCCTGCACGGTTTCCGCCGGCAGGCACGCAAGCCCCAACTGCACGATAGCGATGGGCGGCCCCGATTTCCTCGATCTCATCAACGGGAAACTTCCCGCCATGAAGGCCTACACCTCGGGCAAGCTCAAGATCGGCGGCGACGTCATGAAGTCACAGCTTATTGAGAAGATCTTTCAATTCTGAAGGACGGCAGGCATCGCCCGATATGGAAACGGGCGATAGTGGAATAAGGGATCGAGGCTGCAAAAATGTATTCAGGCTGTTCAAAAATGTCCGGATGCAAGGCCCCCGAAATCCTGAGCCCTGAGTCGTACCGGGAGGTACGTCGAAGGGCGAAGGATGAGGGAAACGCAGCAGACGGGCGTTTTGGCAGAGAGCCGAATCGGGATTCGGCTCTCTGCGATCCCCAAGGAAAGGGGCAGCTCTTCATCCGCTCGTTTATCCCCGTGTCATAACGCACGGGGATCGCACTCGCTATTGGATTCAACAGCCTGTTGAAGGAGGAACGCATGATCGGCATCACTTCCTACGGCGCATATATTCCCCGCTTGAGGCTCGGCCGCATGGCCATCTATTCGGCCATGGGATGGTTCGCCCCGGCCACCGTCATGGTGGCGCAGGGGGAGCGCTCCATGTGCAATTACGATGAGGACACCCTCACCATGGCCGTCGCCGCAGCCCGGGACTGCCTGACGGGAAAAGACAAGACGGCCGTGGACGCGGGCTACCTCTGCTCGACGACGGCGCCCTTCGTCGACCGGCAGAATGCGGGGATCATCGCGACGGCGCTGAATCTCAAGCCGGACATCTCCGTCGCGGACTTCGGGGCATCGCTGCGGGCGGGGACGACAGGACTGATCGCGGCCCTCGATGCCGTCAAGGCGGGGAGCAGAAAGAACGTCCTCGTCGCGGCCTCCGACCGGCGCGAGACCCGGCCGGGATCTTTCTACGAGATGTGGTTCGGAGACGGGGCGGCCTCGGTGCTCGTGGGCAGCCAGGATATCGTCGCCGAGTTCCTCGGCGCCTTCAGCGTCTCCTACGATTTTCCCGACCACTACCGCGGCGCGGGCAAGCGCTTTGACTATACCTGGGAGGAACGCTGGCTTCGTGAAGAGGGATACGCGAAATTCATCCCCGAGGCCGCGGAGGGTCTCCTCAAGAAGACCGGATTTGCCATAAAGGATGTCCGCTGGTTCGCCTTCCCCTGCTTCTTCAGGGCCGAGCACCGCGCCATCGCGCAAAAACTGGGCGCGGCCGGGGAATCGGTCGTCGACAACCTGCACGAGGTTTGCGGTGAGACGGGGGCGGCCCATCCCCTCGTCATGATGGTCTCCGCGCTCGAGCAGGCGAAATCGGGCGACCTCGTTCTCGTCTGCGGCTTCGGCCAGGGAGCGGACGCGCTGCTCTTCCGGGCGACGGACGGCATCGCGAAACTGCCGGCCCGTCGTGGCCTCAAGGGATCGCTCGCGAACAAGAAGGCGACCGATAACTATATGAAGTTTCTGAAGTTCCGCGACCTCATCGAGCCGGAGACGGGCATTCGCGCCGAGGCGCCGACGCAGACGGCGATGACCACCCTCTGGCGGAACCGCAAGATGCTCACGGCCCTCGTCGGGGGAAAATGCCGCGACTGCGGAACGCCGCAGTTCCCCAAAGCGGATATATGCGTCAACCCGAAGTGCGGGAAACTGCACACCCAGGATGATTATGAATTCGCCGACCTACAGGCCAGAGTGATGACCTTTACCGGCGATCTCCTCGCCGTGTCCGTCGATCCGCCCTCCATCTACGGCATGATCTCCTTCGAGGGAGGCGGCCGGTTCATGGCGGACCTCACGGACTGCGAACTGGCCGACGTCAAGGTGGGCATGCCCCTCCGGATGTCCTTCCGTAAGCGCCTCGACGACAAAGAACGCGGTTTTTCCGGTTACTTCTGGAAGGCCGTGCCGGAGGCCGGCGCCGCTGCAGAAAAGAAAGACGGAATCCGCTTCGACGGGCGTGTTGCGGTCGTGACCGGCGCCGGCGCCGGTCTTGGCCGCGTCTATGCCCTGGAACTCGCCAAGCGCGGCGCGAAAGTCGTGGTCAACGACCTCGGCGGCGCCCGCGACGGCTCCGGCGGCGGATCGAGCAGCCCGGCGGACAAGGTCGTCGCCGAGATTCAGGCACTGGGCGGCGAAGCAGTCGCCAACTACGACAGCGTCTCCACCGCCGAGGGCGGCGCGAAGATCGTGCAGGCGGCGATCAAGGCCTTCGGAAGAATTGACATCCTTATCAACAACGCGGGGATCCTCCGCGACAAGAGTTTCCTCAAGATGGAGCCGGAAAACTGGCAGGCGGTCCTCGGCGTCCATCTCAACGGCGCCTACAACGTGAGCCGTCCTGCCTTTGCGGCCATGCGCGAGCAGGGCTATGGCCGCATCGTCATGACCACCTCCGCTGCCGGCCTCTACGGCAACTTCGGCCAGACCAACTACAGCTCTGCCAAGATGGGGCTCGTTGGGATGATGAATACGCTCAAGCTCGAAGGGGCCAAGTACGACATCCGGGTGAACACGGTCGCCCCGGTCGCGGCCTCGCGCCTGACGGAAGACGTGATGCCGCCGGAGATGTTTCAGAAGATGCAGCCGGAATTCGTTGCGGGACTGGTGCTTTTCTACTGTTCCGAAGCCTGCAAGGAAACGGGCCGGATCATCAACGCCGCGGCCGGCTTCTACAGCCGTGCCGCAATCGTGACCGGTTCCGGCGCGATCGTCGGCGACGGGAAGACGCCTCCCTCCGTCGAGGATATCCGCGACAACTGGAAGAAGATCCATACCCTGGAAGGGGCGAGAGAAATCGGGGACGCCAATGCCGCCGTCATGTCCTTCATTTCGCCGCCCTCGCCAGCCAGAGACAAAGCGGCCGAGCCCGCTTCCGGCGGGACGGACGTCAAGGGCATCTTCGCCAGGATGCCGGCGGCCTTCAATGCCGGCGCCGCGGCGGGAAAAGACATCACCTTCCAGTTCGCGATCTCCGGATCCGGCGGAGGCGAGTGGTTCGCCGCGATCAAAGACGGCGCCTGCACGGTGCGGGAAGGCAAGGCCGAAAAACCCACGACGACGATCAAGATGGCGGACGGGGACTTCCTGGAGCTCATCTCCGGCAGGCTCGACGGCATGAAGGCCTACACGTCGGGAAAGCTGAAGGTGGAAGGGGACATCATGAAGTCCCAGCTTATCGGGAGACTCTTCGCCTTCGACAAGCTGAAATAGAAAGGAAACAATCGAGGGATTGTCATCGCGAAGAGCGGAGCGACGCGGCGATCTAAAAATGCGAGATTGCTTCGCCGCGCCCCACGCTTCGGTGGGGCTTGCGCTCGCAATGACGACCATGGAAAATCCGCGTAAACGGAGGTGGATTCATGGCAACGGGAATCAAGGACAAGGTCGCGATCCTGGGAATGGGATGCACCCGCTTCGGGGAGCGCTGGGACAAAGGCGCCGAGGAGCTGATGGTGGAGGCCTTCGAGGAGTGCCTGGCCGACGCCGGCATCGAGAAGGAGCAGATCCAGGCCGCCTGGCTCGGCACCTGCATCGAGGAGATCAATACGGGCAAATCGGCGACGCCGCTGGGGGTGACGCTGCGCCTGCCGCACATCGCCGTGACAAGGGTGGAGAACTACTGTGCGACGGGAACGGAGGCCTTCCGCGGGGCGGTGTACGCCGTCGCTTCTGGGGCCTACGACATCTGCCTTGCCCTCGGCGTGGAGAAGCTCAAGGACACGGGCTACGGCGGACTTCCCAACGCGGGCTCCGGCTTTGGATCGCTGGTCTGGCAGTGGTTTCCCAACGCCTCGGCGCCGGGCCTCTTCGCCCAGCTCGCCTCGGCCTATGCCGCCAAATACCGTGTCGCCGACGCGGACCTGAAGAAGGCGATCGGACACGTTTCGGTGAAGAGCCACGCCAACGGCGCGCTCAACCCCAAGGCGCATCTGCGGAAGCCCGTCACCCTCGAGCAGGTCCTCGCCGCACCGATCATCGCCCATCCCCTGGGACTCTTTGACTGCTGCGGCGTTTCCGACGGTTCAGCCTGCGCCATCGTCACGACGCCCGAGATCGCAAGGAAACTCGGCAGGAAAGACTTCGTGACCGTCAAGGCGATCCAGCTTGCGGTGAGCAGCGGTTACGAGGGCGGCTTCAATGAATGGGAAGGCGAACACTTTGTGACGACAAGCAAATGCAGCACCGAGGCGTACAAGGAAGCGGGCATCGGCAATCCGCGCGAGGAGATCAGCATGATGGAGCTGCACGACTGCTTCTCGATCACGGAACTCGTCACCTACGAAGACCTGCACATCTCGGAGCGCGGCAAGGCGTGGCGGGACTCTCTCGACGGCTTCTACGACCGGGACGGCAAGGTCCCGGCCCAGGTGGACGGAGGGCTGAAATGCTTCGGCCACCCCATCGGCGCATCGGGGCTGAGGATGATCTACGAGATGTACCTGCAGTTCCTCGGACGGGCGGGCGCGCGCCAGCTGAAGGATCCCCGTTACGGGCTGACGCACAACCTGGGCGGTTTCCCGCACCAGAATGTGTGCGCCATTTCCATTCTGGGGAAGTACAGGCAATAGGGAGCAGGGCCTCGACCCTTCGGACGGAGCTCCGCAATCTTTTTTCGACCCTGCATCTTCTCGCTTCGCTGGCCAAGGCCAAACTCGGGCGTTGCCCTCAAACGGCGGCCTTGGCCGACGCTGCGCTGCGGCGGCAGGGTGCCCGAAAAAATCTTTAATGTCGCCCCGCCCGAAAGGACGCGGCCCTGATGACGACAAAAGACCGAACGAAGGAGCGGACGCCATGGACATCATCCCCTATTCTGAAGAGCACCGGATCTTCCGCGATGCCTTGAAGAAGTTTCTGGACAAGGAGGTCGTTCCGCACATCGAGGAATGGGAGGAGGCGGGCATCGTCCCCAGGAGCCTCTGGAAAAAGGCCGGCGAGCAGGGCTTCCTGTGCATGTGGGTGCCGGAGGAATACGGCGGCATGGGGGCGGACTTCCTGTACTCCGTCATCATGACGGAGGAGACGACGAAGACGAATTTCTCGGGCCTGACGGCTTCTCTCCACAGCGACATCATCGTTCCCTACATCGCCACCTTCGGCACGGCGGAGCAGAAGAAGAAATACCTGCCCGGCTGCGTCTCCGGCGACATCATTACCGCCATCGCCATGACGGAGCCCAACGCGGGCAGCGACCTGGCCGCTATCCGGACCACCGCCGTCGAGGACGGCGATTCCCTCATCCTCAACGGCCAGAAGACCTTCATCAGCAACGGCATCAACTGCGATCTCCTGATCCTGGCGGCAAAGAATCCCGGGGTGGACAATCCCCACAAGGCCGTGGACCTGTTCCTCGTCGAGGCGGGGACGCCCGGCTTCGAGAAGGGCAAGCAGATCAAGAAGATCGGCTGGCACAGCCAGGACACGGCGGAGCTGTATTTTTCCGATTGCCGCATCCCCAAAGCGAACCGTCTCGGCGAAAAGGGTTCCGGCTTCTTCAACCTCATGGTGAAGCTCCAGCAGGAGCGCCTGATCTGTGCCATCGGCGCCCAGGCGGCCGCGGAATACATGCTGGATATCACCATCAAGTACTGCAAGGAACGGACGGCCTTCGGGCGCCCCATCTCCCGGTTCCAGCATATTTCTTTCGAGATCGTGGAAATGGCGACGGAGGTGAAACTCGGCCGCGCCTTCCTGGACAGGCTTGTCATGGACCACATCGAAGGAAAGAGCGTCGTCGTCGACGTTTCCATGGCCAAGTACTGGATCACCGACATGGCGTTTCGCGTCGCCGACCGCTGCCTCCAACTCCACGGAGGGTACGGCTACTGCGAGGAATACCCCATCGCCCGGGCCTGGCGGGATATCCGCGTGACGCGGATCTTCGCCGGCAGCAACGAGATCATGAAGACCATCGCCGCCCGTTTCATGGGGCTGTAGCAGGGAGGTCTTTCCGATGGCCGGACCGCTGGAAGGTCTGAAGATTCTCGATTTCACGACACTGCTCCCGGGTCCCTACGCGACGACGCTGCTCGCCGACCTCGGGGCTGAGGTTCTGCGCGTCGCCTCCCCGTCGCGTCCGGACCTGGCGAATTTCTATCCCCCCTTCCTGCCGGGGAGGGACATCTCCGCGGTGGCCGCCTACCTCGGTCGAGGCAAGCGGTCGATCTCCCTGAACCTCAAGCATCCCGCGGCGGCTCCGGTTGTGAAGCGGCTTATCGGAACCTACGACATCGTGATCGAGCAGTTCCGCCCCGGCGTCATGGCCAAGCTGGGCCTGGCGTACGGGGACCTCTCGCAGGATCGTCCCGCCCTGATCTACTGTTCGCTCACCGGCTACGGCCAGACGGGTCCGCTCGCCGCCCGCGCCGGACACGACATCAATTACCTGGCCCGCTCGGGCCTCATGTCCTATTCCGGGAAGAAGGAATCCGGCCCGTCGCTTACCGGCATGCAGATCGCGGATGTCGCCGCGGGCTCCAACAACGCCGTGATCGGCATCCTGGCGGCTGCGATTCACCGGGGCAGGACGGGGCAGGGCCAGCACATCGACATCTCGATGACGGACGGCGTTTTTGCCTTCAACGCCATGGCGGGGGCGGCGGCCCTCATCGACGGAAAGGAGCCTCAACGCGGGGGCGGGCTGGTCAACGGGGGCTCACTGTACGATTTCTATGAGACGCTGGATGGGCAGTACCTCTCCGTCGGCGCCCTGGAACCGCAGTTCTTCGGCGCCTTCTGCCGGGCGGCCGGCTGCCCGGAGGTGGCGGCGGGCGGCTTCTGCCCGGAGAACGTCGCGGAGACCAAAATTCTGGTCAGCAAGATCATCCGGATGAAGACGCGCGACCAGTGGGTGGAGATCTTCGCCGACTTCGACGCCTGCGTGGAGCCGGTGCTTTCCTTTCAGGAAGCGGTGGAAGACCCGCACACGAAGGCCCGCGGCCTCGTCGTGGACGTGGAGCTCGCCGGCGGGGGAACGGTCCGCCAGATCGCCTGCCCGATCCGTTTCTCCGCGACGGCGCCCGCCTGCGGAAAGGCGGGAGAAAAGCCCGGCGCCGAGACGGAGACCATCCTGCAGGAGAACGGGTACACGGAAAAAGAAATCGCCGCGTTCCGGACAGGCGGGCTCTTCGATTGAGACGATGACAAACCGGAAAAGGAGGTTTTGCGCAGCCTACGGACTTTTTCTCCGGCCATAGAAAGGAGGAAGCTATGGCGTTCGAGCGAGTCTGGCACAAGTCCTACGCGCCGGGTGTCCCCGCCGAGATCGTCCCCGAGAAGATCCCGATGGCGGATGTGCTCAAGAGGGTGGCACAGAAGTACCCCGAAAAAGTCGCCTTCGTTTACATGGGGACGAAGATCACCTTCGGCCAGCTGGAGCGGCTGGTAAACCGGTTCTCCCGTGCGCTTCGGGACCTGGGCGTGAAGACGGGCGACAAGGTGTCCATGCTGCTCCCGAACTTCCCCCAGGCCGTAATCGCCAACCACGCCTGCTACCGCCTGGGCGCGGTGACGGTCATGAACAATCCCCTCTATACGGAACGCGAACTCGAGTATCAGCTCAATGACTCGGACTCCCGCTTTCTCATCACCCTGGACCTCCTCCTGCCGCGCATCCGCAGGATCCGGGACAAGACCAAAATCGAAAAGATCGTCGCCTGCCACATCAACGACTACCTGCCTTTCCCGAAGAAGCAGCTCTTTCCCTTCGTAAAGAAGCAGATGTACCGAAAAATCACGCCCGAGGACGGGGTTTACGAATTTCTGGACCTCCTCGGTCGATACGAAGACGGCCCCGTGGAAAACGCGTCCCGCTGGGAGGACGTTGCGGCGCTGCTGTACACGGGCGGCACGACGGGCGTCAGCAAGGGCGCCATGCTGACGCATGCGAACATCTCCAGCGTGGTCCAGCAGTTCCGCGCCTGGTTTCCCGATCTGAAGGAGGGGGAGGAATCCCTGCTGGGGATCTACCCCATCTTCCACTCCGCAGGGTACTCTGTCAGCCAGAACCTGACGATTTTCGCGGCCTGGACCTGCGTCCTGATCCCGAGGCCGGAGCCGGGCGTCATCATCGAGATGCTCCGGAAATACCGCCCGGCCTTCCTGCCCGGCGTGCCGACCATCTTCGTCGGCCTGCTGAACCGGGAGGAGTTCCGGAAGATGGACCTCTCCTTCATCAAGGGGTTCTTCGCCGGCGCCGCGCCGCTCCAGCCGGAAACCGCCCGGGGCCTGAGGGAACTGACGGGCAAGGAAATCTTCGACGTGTACGGCCTCACGGAAAATGTCGCCTTCGCCACCGCCACGCCCTGGGGCGGGAAGATCAAGCCCGGGTCGGTGGGCGTTCCTCTGCCCAACACGGACGTCAGGATCGTGGACCTCGAAACGGGGACAAGGGAATGCCAGGCCAATGAAGAGGGCGAGATCTGCATCAAGGGGCCACAACTGATGCCGGGCTATTACAGGAAGCCGGAGGAAACGGCGAACGCCATCCGGGACGGGTGGCTCTACACCGGCGACATCGGCCACCTGGATGAGGACGGGTATCTGTTCGTCGTGGACCGCAAGAAGGACATGATCGTCGCCGCGGGCTTCAATATCTATCCCAAGGACATCGACGAGGTCCTCTTCAGCCACCCCAAGGTCCTCGAGGCCTGCACGATCGGTGTGACCGATCCGTACCGCGGTGAAACGGTGAAGGCCTTCGTCGTTCTTAAGCCGGGCGAAACGGCGGCGGCGGACGAGCTCATCGCCTTCTGCAAGGAGCGGCTCGCCGCCTACAAGGTTCCCAGACAGATCGAATTTCTCGACGCGCTTCCCAAGAGCGCCGTGGGAAAGATCCTCCGCCGCGAGTTGCGGGCGATGGAAGCGAAAAAGCAGGAGGTCAAGAAATGAGCGGGTATTCCGATTTTGCCACACTGCGCTGCGAGACGCCGCGGGAGGGCGTTCTCGCGGTCACGCTGAACCGCCCCGCCCAGCTCAATGCAATCAATCTGGCCATGATTGACGACTTCGACACGCTCTTCGACCGTCTGGAAAAGGACGCGCAGATCCGTGTCGTCATCCTCACGGGGGAGGGACGCGGGTTCTGCTCCGGCGCTGACCTGGCCGCGGCGGCGGAATTCAAGGATTCGAAAGCCTTCGCCGAACCGGAATCCTTCCTGCGCCTCGTTCAGGAACGCTATGCGGCGCTACCCCTGGGGCTGCGCCGCATCCCGCAGCCGGTGATCGCCGCGGTCAACGGTCCGGCCGCCGGCGGAGGCCTGGCCCTGGCTCTCGCGTCCGATGTACGGCTCGCCTCGCCGGAAGCCTACTTCGTTGCCTCGTTCATCAACGTCGGCCTCTCGGCCGGGGAGCTGGGCACCTCCTATCTTCTGCCGCGCCTCGTGGGACTTTCGCGGGCAGCGGAGATCCTTTACACGGGCCGCAAGGTGCACGCCGAGGAGGCGGAGCGGATCGGACTGGTCAGCCGGGTTCTTTCCCGGGATCAACTGACGGAGGAGGCCCTGGCGCTCGCCGGGACGATGCTGGGCAAGAACGTCGGCGGGCTTCAGCTCACCAAGCGCGTCCTTGACCGCAATCTCGGGGCGCCGTCTCTGGAGGCGGCCGTCGACCTTGAAAACCGCAATCAGACGATGCTCGTCTTCTCGGGGGATTTCTTTCGCCTGATCCAGGCTTTTGCGAAGGGAAACGAAAAGAAATGATAGGACTTCTTTCGGACAGCCACGGGGATCTCGACACGCTCGCGCGCATCGTCTGGGCGCTGCGACGCAGGGATGTGGCGGAGATCATCCACCTCGGGGATTTCTGCGACTCTCTCCGGGAAGAACACCTGGAAGAGACGATCCGTTACCTGCAGGCCGAGGGCATCTCCGCCGTCAAGGGGAACAACGATTTCCTTGCCGAGAATCGCCTCTCCGCCCTGTCCAGTCCGACGGAGGCCCAGCGGGAAGCTCTTGCCTTCCTGTCGCGGGTCCCGAGGACGATCGAGCGCGGTGACGCCTGCTTCGCCCACTCCCGGCCGGGGAACGGGTTCCGCTCCTTCTTCGAACCGGTGGAGGACGGTACGGCGGAGGGTACGGCGACGCTCTTCGCGGCGATGCCCTGCCGGTTCCTGTTCTGCGGGCATTCTCACCAGCCCGTCCTCCTGCGCTGGGACGGGCGCGAGGCGGCGCGCGGGATCCCGCAGGAAGAGGCGCCGGTCCGCCTGGCGACGTCCGTACGCTGCATCGTCATCGTCGGGGCGGCCGACAAGGGAGACTGTGGGCTCTATGACGAAAAAGAAATGACCTACACGAGGATCAACATCTTTCCGTAATGAGGGACGCTGCAGTCGGGATTCCGCCTCCACGGGAATAACCGGCGGATTGAGGAGCGATCATGGAAGTCCAGGGCATGCAAAAGGACATGGAGGCCTTCGGCGCCCTCCTGACGAAGCGGCAGGAACTGGCTAAGGGCGCGTCCGATGCGCCCGCAACGGACGATCCCATCCGTTCCCTCGCCCGCGCACTCCATCCCGCGCTTCTGCAGTTCGTCATCGCGGACGTCCGGGACGAGACGGCCCATGCGCGGACCTTCCGTCTCCTGCCCGCCGCGGGGACTTCCGTTCTTCCGCCCTTTCAAGCGGGTCAGTATCTGAGCGTCAAGGCCCGGAGCGGCGGCAGCCGCTTCACGCGGCCCTATTCCATCTCCTCGGCGCCTGCGGACGCCGCCCGCGAGGGATGCTGGGAGATTACGGTCCGCCGCAAGGAAAGCGGGTTCTTCTCCGAACAGATCTGGAACGCCTGGACGCCCGGGGCGGCCGTGGAGGCGACGGGGCCGCACGGCCGGTTCTTCTTCGAACCGCTGCGGGACAGCCGGGAGATCGTCGCCATCGCCGGCGGGAGCGGCATCACCCCGATCCGCTCCATCGCCCGCGAGATCGCCTGCGGCGGCCTCGCTGCAAAGCTTACCATCCTCTATGGCATCCGCACACCGGGCGAGATGCTTTTCCGGGAGGAATTCGCGGATCTGGCGCATCGCCTGCCCGACAGGATCCGCATCGCCCATGTCTGCAGCGAGGCCGACGGCTCCTGGCAAGGGCCCCGCGGCTTCATCACGGCCGACTGCATCCGCAAGATCGCGGGGACCGTCGCGGGAAAGACCTTTTTCCTCTGCGGCCCGCCGGAGATGTACCGGTTCCTCGACAAGGAGATGGAGCTTCTCGCCGTCCCAGGCCGGCGCATCCGGCGGGAGGTCTTCGGCGAGGAAGGAAACGTCCTGGGGCGGGCCGATTTTCCGGGCCGCAGGTTAGACCGGAGCGTCTCCGTCAAGGTCCGACTGGGCCGGGAAGTCCGGACCTTCCCCGCACAAACGAACGAGACGATCCTCGCGGCGCTGGAGAAGGCGGGGTGTGCCCCCGATTCCTCCTGCCGCTCCGGGGAGTGCGGACTCTGCCGCTCGCATCTCGTCGCCGGCGAGGTCTGGACGAAACCGGAAAGCGACGGACGGCGCGAGGCAGACCGCCGCCTCGGCTTTGTCCATCCCTGCTCGGCCTATCCCCTGACGGACATCGAGGTCGAAATCCCGCCCTCGGCCTCAGCCTCGGCGGCAAAGACACCGGCGCGCTTCGCAAAATCCTACGACGCCGTTGTCATCGGCGCGGGGAACGGCGGCCTTTCCGCAGCGCTGAAGCTCGCGAAGGAAGGCGCAAAGGTTCTTCTTCTGGAGCAGCACAACGTACCGGGCGGATTCGCAACGAGTTTCATCCGCGGACGCTTCGAATTCGAGACGTCGCTCCACGAGCTTTCAAATGTGGGCTCCGCGGAGAACGCCGGCTTTGTCCGCCGCTTCCTTCTGGATGAATGCGGTGTGGATGCGGAATTCCTGCCCGTGCCCGAGGCCTATCACCTCATCCTCACGGACCGGAAGGTCGACGTGAAGCTCCCCTTCGGTATCGGACCCTTCGTCGATGCCGTGGAGAAGGCCGTTCCGGGAAGCCGGGCGCCGCTCGAACGCTATCTCGGTGTCTGCAAGGAAATCTTCGACGGCATCGGCTATGCCGGAAAGATGAAGGGCGCGCCGGACCCCGCCGTCCTTATGGAAAAGTACCCTTCCTTCCTCACGACGTCAGGCTACAGCGTCGAGGAGGTGACAAAGACTTTCGGCTTTCCGCCGGAGACCCTCGATCTCCTCTATCCTTATTGGTGCTACCTGGGGATCCCCGTCTCCCGCCTCTCCTTCACGATCTGGGCACTCGTCCTGTACGACTACCTGCTCAGGGGAGCCTACATTCCCAGGGGGACGTCCCACGCCCTGTCGGCGGCGATCGACGCCCGCATCCGCGCGCTCGGCGGGCAGACGGCCTACGGCCTCCCCGTCGCGCGGATTCTCGTCGAAAACAGCCGCGCCGCGGGCGTCGTGACGGCCGACGGCGAAACGATCCGCGCACCCTACGTGATTTCCAACGCCTCGCCGAACCTCGTCTTCGGAAACCTGATCGATCCGCCGGATGCCGTCCCGCCCGAGGCGCGCAAGCTCGCTAACGCAAGAAAGACGGGCGCCAGCGCCTTCGTCGTGTATCTGGGGCTCGATGTCCCGCCGGAGAAGCTCAACATCAAAAGCTACGGCTACTTCATCGGTCCGGACATGGATACGGAGGAAGCATACCGCAATTTCTTCGCTTTCGAGACGCCGCGCATGCAGGCTGCGGTCTGCCTGAACAACGCGAACCCCGGCTGCTCGCCGCCAGGGACGACGATCCTCTCCATGACGGCCCTTGCCGGCCCCGACGCCTGGAAAGATGTGAAGCCCGGGGACTACGCCCGGACGAAGCGGGAATTCGCCGCCGCGATGATCGAGCAGTTCAGCCGCGCTGTCGGCGCCCCGATCGCCGACCATATCGAGGAGATCGAGATCGCCGCGCCGGCGACCTTCGCCCGCTACACGGGGGCGTTCAAAGGCTCGATCTACGCCTACGAGCAGGACCCCTGCGATTCGGTGATCGCCCGGTCCCTGTCCTATTCGCAGGAGCGCTTTCTCAAGGGGCTGGAATTCGTCGGCGGCTCCGCCGAGGCGGGGAGCGGCTACGAGGCAACCTACCTATCCGGCCGCACGGCAGCGCAAAGAGTATTGGCGAGGCTGAGAAAAACAGGATAACTCTACCCCGCCGACACTTCTTTAGATCTGCAATGTTCGCGTCTTGACAGCCGGTGTTCGCACCCTATGATTTCGGGGAGGAAGGGACATGATTCTCGACGTACTGGAGAATGCACACCGTTATCTGGCTTTGAACAGGGGTTTTGCAGCGGCGATGGAGTTTCTTCTGCGCCCCGATCTGAAGGAACTGCCCGTTGGAAAATATGAGATCGATGGCGACCGCGTCTACGCGATGGTGTCCAGGGAACCCGGTCGCAGGAAAGAGGATGCCCTGCTCGAGACGCATGAAAAACACATTGATATACAATTGGTCCTGGCAGGGACCGACGAGATGGGATGGAAGCCCAAGTCCTTGTGCAAACAGCCATCCGGGGCATACGATCGCAAGGGTGACATTCAATTCTTTGCGGATCAACCGGATGCCTGGCTCTCGACACGAAGCGGAGCATTTGTCGTCTTCTTTCCGGAAGACGCGCACATGCCCCTGATCTCGCAGTGCCAGCTCCACAAGGTTGTCGTTAAGGTCGCGGCAAACCGGCCCACAAAGACTTCTTGACAGAATTATCTGACATCGATATATATCGCATCGCGTTCTTATCCTCTCGTCTTCGTTTTCTTCGTGCAATTCCTCATCGGACGGTCAGTTCCCTCTACAGAATGGATAAATCGTTGGAGAGGCGTTGAGCTTGGCAGTCCCTCTTTTGTTTTTCGCAAGTACCTCGCGTGCAGACCCGGCAGACGGCTTTCGGCCGCCGCTGATCGATATGTCCGGCGCAAAGAGGCCGGCATCATGAACAATGGGTACCTATTCACCGATCGAAGCATGAAGGAGGCTGTATGGGGGCAGGCACGAAATTGAAGGACAGACTTGGAAAGATTAATATCCATCTCACGAGCCTCGATGACCAGCCGCTGAGCAAGGCGGCGCTTGTCATTATTCTCTTCCTGGATGTCTTCATCCTGTTTTCCGTCTTCAGCGGTCTCGGCCAGCATACGCAACAGCTCTCCACTCCCGATGAGTACATCCCCGATTCCTGCCGGGAGATCGTCATCAATCGCAGCTGGAATGCCACCAATTGGATGGATAATCTTTCGCATATCACCGTTTCCTTCAGGAACCGCTATTACTTGATCGAAGAAAAGAAGAAGGCACAGCATCCAGTTTGCCGGTTCTATGTCGATCTGGTCGATCAGATCAAGGACGACAAGGTATTGGCAGGTGTCTTTGAAGAACGCAGCAGGGTCGTGCGGGAGGCATGTGACCTGCAGCAGCAAATCGGCAGCCTCAAAGGTTCCTATGACACGTCCCTGCTGGAGACCATCGCGAAACAGCCGGGAGGCCAGACAAGAGTGGACGCAATAAAGAAGGATTTTCAGCAGAAGACAAACGCCCTTAACACGCTGAGAAACCGGACCGCACTGCTGGAACAAAGGATCATCAGTGACACGAAGGTCAAGCGGTTCTGGGAAAGACTGCGAAATCTTCAGGACCAGGACCGGGAGAAGCTGCTCTCCGATCTCCGCAGGCTGAACTTCTGGTACCCGGTAAAGAGGCTGGGTATGCAGTTGCTCTTCCTGCTGCCGCTCTTCGCGATCTTCTATGTCTGGAACAATGCAAGCATCAAGAATAACAGGGAAATCCAAGTCCTTGTTTCTTCTCATCTTCTGGCAGTTTCACTCATCCCGTTATTTTCCGTAATCGTCGAAACGATCTACGACATCATCCCCAAAATACTGTTGAAGAAAATCATCGAGCTGCTGGAAGCGCTCAAGCTCGTCGCGATCTGGCACTACCTGATGATCGCGCTCGGGGTCGCGGCCGCCCTCCTCCTCATCTACCTCGCTCAGAAGAAGCTTTTTTCGCAAGAGAAGCTGATGCAGCGCAGGATATCGAAAGGAGCGTGCCAGCAATGCGGGAAACATCTGCCTGCGGCATCTCAGGCATGCCCCTTCTGCGGATTTGCGCAGTTCAGACCCTGCCGCAGTTGCGGCAAACCGATGCACGTTCACGCGACGTACTGCCGGGAGTGCGGGAAGCCGTCGGCAGGCTGAGGTTCGTCAACAATGCAACACACGCCCGCGAAACTGGAGAACAGACGGACAACGGAATGAGAGACTGCGGCCGCATAGCGAAGAAGATCACAACGCTCCTCTTCTTCCCCTCTGTGCCGCGTGTCTGTTATTCATGCTGGCTCTCCCCGCCGCGGCGCACCGCACTGAAGTTGCCATTGTCCTTCTCAGGAGGCAGGTCGTCTGCCGTTTCTATGAGATTGTCCGGGCCGCAAAAGCGTGTTACATAACAGCCGACTTTTGCCCCCGGAGCCGGACAATGATCCGCATCACCGTCATGAGCGCGCCGATGCTGTCGTCGGTCATCCAGAACCTTCGCTACGCGCCGCCCCCCAATGTCACGATCCGCGTCATCGATGCCTTCCTGGAGGAGGCTGTGGCCATCGCGAAGCGGATCGAAGCCGCAGGTGAAGCGGACGTCTTCGTGTCCGGCGGGGGCAATGCGCGGATCATCGCCGGCGCCGTGAAGAAGCCCCTCGTCGAAATCAGCGTCACGGGCTTCGACATCCTTCATGCCCTCAAGGCCGCCCGGAAATTCTCCGACCGCGTCGCGGTCTTTGCCTTCCGCGAGCAGATCGAGCATCTTTCAGGCGTTCTCGATGTCCTGGCCATGGAAGTCAGGACCGTCATGTACGACCTCGACCGGTTCGCCCAAGTGGAGCGGATGATGGACGAACTCCTCGACGAAGGCATCCGCACCGTCATCGGCTCCAGCCTGGTGTTTCAGACGGCGCAACGGCGCGGCATGAATGCCGTCTTCATCTACTCCATCGACAGCGTCAAGCGCGCCCTCGACCAGGCCGTGCAGATTGGGCTTTCCAGCCGGCAGGAGGCGAACAAGGCCAAGGAATTCAAGACGATCCTGGATTTCACCTATGGCGGCATCGTTGCCACCGACCGGGACGGTACGGTCACGGTCTTCAATCCCACGGCCGAGAAGATCACGGGGATCGCGAAGGATAAGGCGATCGGGCGGTCCATCGGCGGGCTCTTTCCCCATTCGCGGCTTGCCGGGCTCGTACATCTGCGGGAGCCGGAACTCAACCAGATTCTGTCCGTGGGCGATCGCCGCATCCTGACGAACCATATCCCGATCCTCTCCGACGGGGCGCTCACCGGTACTGTCGTCACTTTCCAGGATGTAGCCACAATCCAGGAGGCGGAGGCAAAGATCCGCAGCAAGCTCTTCAGCAAAGGATTCCACGTCAAGACGAATCTGGACGACGTCCACGGCCGCAGTCCGGCGGTGCAGCGGGCGAAGGAAGAGGCGAGACGCTATGCCGCCAGCGACGCCACGGTCCTGATTCTGGGTGAGTCCGGAACGGGGAAGGAACTCTTCGCCCGCGGCATCCACAGCGCCGGCAGGCGAGCCAGCCAGCCTTTTGTGGCGGTCAACTGCGCGGCTTTTCAGGAGACGCTCCTGGAAAGCGAACTCTTCGGCTATGACGAGGGCGCCTTCACGGGCGCGCGCCGGGGCGGAAAACAGGGACTTTTGGAACTCGCCCACCGCGGCACATTTTTTTTCGACGAAATCGCCGAGATGCCGACGTCGCTCCAGACGCGCCTGCTGCGGGTCCTGGAGGAGCGGGAGGTCATGCACATCGGCGGTGAGAAAATCATCCCCGTAGACATCCGCGTTATCGCCGCCACCAACAAGGACCTCTGGGAATTTGTCAAGGCGGGACGGTTCCGGGAGGATCTCTACTATCGTCTGAATGTCCTTATCCTCCGCGTTCCATCGCTGCGTGAACGGCCCGAAGACATTTCGCTTCTGGCTTCGCTGTTCCTGTCCGAACTGCTTCCGGAGATGCCCGCCAGGGAGATCCGCGCGGTCGCCAGTCATCCCTGTCTCCGCCGATACGACTGGCCCGGCAATATCAGGGAACTCAAGAATTTTATGGAACGCTTTGCGGTCCTTTCCCCCTCTTTCCCCGAGGCGGAAGCCCTCCTGCTCTCCCTTTTCAGACCGCAGGATGCGGCGCTATGCTCAGCGGCTGCGGATGCAGCCCGCGTTCTCCGCGAGTCCGGCGGCAATCGCGCGGAAGCGGCCAGGAAATTGGGTATCAGCCGATCGACCCTCTGGCGGAAACTCAAGGCACTGGGGATTCAGTCCTCCGCGCCTCGACCGGCTGGCCGCAACAAATAAAACGCTCGTGACACGGTCAATGAAACATCTGCGTTTCATGCAGGCGATCTCCGCTTTCCTTCGAAATCAGTAACTATCAGCAATCAATCATCTTATTTGTTATGGCACGGGCCTTGCCTCTTCAGGCGCAAAGGATGCAACATTGACGCATCCAACACAACAAAACCTGCTGCGCCGGAGATGTTTCAGCCATCGCGGATGCGGAGGGGCCAAGGAGGGTTTATGCCGGATTTGAAAAAGACAGCGGTTCTGAGGAAGCTGATCCGCAGCAAGGACTTTCTGCTGATGCCGGGCTGCTTCAATGCGCTTTCCGCGCGACTCGTGGAGCAGGCGGGATTTCCCGCCGTTTACATCACCGGGGCGGGCGTGGCGAGCAATTTCGTGGGGTACCCGGATATGGGGCTTACGTCGATGGCGGAGGTTCTCGAGAACGCCCGTAACATCGCCCAGGTGACGAACATCCCGGCGATATGCGATTGCGACACCGGTTTCGGCAATGCCGTGAACGTCATCCGGACAGTGCGCGACTTCGAAAACGCCGGGATCGCGGGGATCCAACTCGAAGACCAGGTGATGCCGAAGAAGTGCGGCCACACGGAAGGGAAGCTGCTCGTTTCAAAAGAGGAGATGGTCCAGAAGATCAAGGCGGCCGTCGATACGAGGAAGGACAAGGATTTCCTCTTCATCATCCGCACGGATGCGATTGCCGTAAACGGCATCGAGGATGCCCTGGACCGGGCGAAGGCTTACGAGGAAGCTGGTGCGGATGTCATTTTTGTGGAAGCGCCGCAGAATATCGAGCAGATGAAACGGGTCACCCGTTCTTTCAAGGCGCCGCTCCTGGCCAACATGGTCGAAGGCGGGGGGAAGACGCCCATCCTGCCGGTAAATGAACTCAAGGCCCTTGGGTACAAAATGGCCATCTATCCCACCGCCCTGTGGATGGCCTCCATCAAGGCGATGCAGGAAGTCCTGCAGGTCCTGAAGAAGGACGGAACCTCCCTCCCCTACGCCGAGCACATGGTCTCCTTCCAGGAGATGTTCGAGATCGTGGACCGCTCCGGCTATGCGGCCCTGGAGAAGAAATACGCGGCGAAGCGTTGACGAGATTAAGACTTTTCAGTTTTTGAAAGCAGGCATCTGCAATATTCTCAGGAGGAAAAAATGAAACGAACGTTTTGGAAATCCATGGCAATACTGGCGATCGGCATCCTGGTTGTCAGCGGTTTGTGCCTCCAGCCGGCCTTCGCGGCGGAGAAGGTCATAAAGATCACCATTCCTTCCCATGTCCCGCCTTCCTATCATGACATGTTTCCGCCCATTAAGCAGTTCACGGACCGTGTCAACGAACTTGGCAAGGGAAAAGTCCAGGCGAACCTCTATCACTCCGAGAGCCTCTACAAGGTCAAGGACATCATCCCGGCCCTCATGAACGGCTCCTGCGAGATGGTCTTTCATACGAGTTCCCACACCACGGGAGCTTGGCCGGAAATCGGCGGTCTGAATCTGCCCTTCCTGTATAAGAACAACGAGGACGTCATGGAGCACTGGAAGCAGGGCGGCGAGCTCATGAATCTGCTCAATAAGGAAATGGACCGCAAGTACGGCGTCCGGATCCTGGGCGCGGGAATCACCGGATCGATCTGGCTCTGGACCATCGACAAGAAGCCCGTCGCAAAACCGTCCGACTTGAAGGGCCTCAAGATCCGCACCACCGGGAAGGTCGATGCGGATTTCGTCAAGGCCTGCGGCGGCTCCCCGATCTTCCTGTCTTCCGCGGAAACCTACGAGGCGCTTCAACGCGGCACCATCGAAGGGTTGACGACCTTCCCGGGCGGTCTTGTGGGCCGGAACCTGGATGAAGTGCTGCGCTACGGACTGGACACCGGGGCACCCATGACGGCCTGGGCCTACCAGCTTTATATCCTGAACAAGACCTTCAATGCCTGGCCGAAGGACGTTCAGGCTGTGGTCCTTACCGCGGCCAAGGAATTCGATACGGCTATGTTCAAGAGCATGATGAAGTACGAGCAGGAAGTCGTTTTCCCGCGGATCACCAAGAAGGTGAAGATCCTGAAACCGACGGCCGAGGACCTCAAGAAGTTCCAGGAAATCGGCGCAACCGTCTTCCCGACCTGGACCAAGACCGTGGATAAGGATTTCGCCCAGAAGTTTATCGATCTGAGCCGCAAGTAATCGGTTTTCTGTGGGTCGTCTGTCGGGCGGGTCGGTTTACCCTCCTTTACCCGGCCCGCCCGGGCAGACATCCCCGAAGAAGGCGGTCTGCGGAAAATGCTGACCGCATGGAAGGTCTTCAGCACCAACAATGCTCCTCACGAAGGAGGAACAGATCATGATCAACAAATTATTCGATAAACTGTCGCAACTGCTCTTTACGATCGCGCTCATCGGCACTGCATTCATCCTCATTGTCGTTTCTGCCAATGTCATCGCCCGATTCTTTTTCAACGCCCCCTTCTTCTGGTCCGAAGAGGTTACGGCGATCGCCATCGTATTCGTCACGATGTTTCCCGCTGCGATGCTCTGGCGCAAGGACTGGCATATCAAGCTCGATCTCTTCGCCGGGAAGGAAAATACGACGCTCTATCAGGTGAAGCAATTGTTCGTCTGCCTGGCGACAATCGTCTTCAGCGGCGTGCTGGCCTGGCAAACAGCGAAAGCCACCTACCTCGTCTATGCGCAGAATATGCGCGAACCTTCATTGCTGGGCGCACCGCTCTGGATTTCCTATTCCGCGCTGCTTTTCGGTTCGGCGATGCTGTTGCTGGTGGGCCTGTACTCTCTGTACGAGACTGCCCGGAAACTCAGGAGATAACCCATGGAAGCCAATATCGCTATGCTTATTGTTCTTGCGATCTTCTGCGTGCTCGTCGTCCTCGGCGCGCCGATCTTCGTCGGCCTCGGCCTTTCGAGCGTGGCCGGCATGTTCATGATCCGGGGGCTGCAGGGCCTCTATCAGCTTCCCGCCGCGGTCATGGGACAGCTGGAGAGTTTCCTGCTCGTCGCTCTTCCCCTGTATCTGCTCATGGGTGAAGCCCTCAGCAAAAGCGGCGCGGGCGCCCATGTCTACGAGGCGCTCGAGAAGTGGCTGAACCGTCTGCCCGGGGGCCTTGCCATCGCAAGCATCTATGCCTGCGCGCTTTTCGGCGCGATGTGCGGCGTCAGCGTGGCCGGCGTTGCGGCGATCGGCGTCGTCGCCGTGCCGGAAATGCTCAAGAGGGGCTATGACAAATCCCTGGCCGCGGGTGCGGTCACGGCTGCAGGCGCGCTCGCGGTCCTGATCCCCCCCAGCATTTCTTTCATCATCTACGGAGCGATTTCCGGCGTGTCGGTCGGCAAGCTCTTCATCGGCGGGATCCTGCCCGGAATCATCCTTGCGACGGCCATGGCGATTTACGTCTTTATCCGGGTTCTCGCCCGTCCCGGGCTCGCTCCGTCTGCGAAACAGTCGCTCACGTGGAAGGAGATTATGGCGCCCCTGCCGAAGCTCTGGCCCGTGGTCTTCCTCATCGTCGCCGTTCTCGGCACCATCTACACCGGCGTTGCGACGCCCACGGAGGCCGGGGCCATCGGAGCGGCCGGCGCGCTGGTCGTCGCCGCGGTTTACAAGAAGCTCAACGGCCGCAGCCTGCTGGATATCCTGAACGGAACGACGCGCGTCACGGCGACGATCATGATCATCATGGCTGCCGCCTTTGCCTTCAGCCAGTTCCTGAATCTGGTCCGCATTCCGGAGACCCTGAGCGAATGGGTCGTTTCTCTGCAGATGCCGGCGATCGCGATCGTCATCCTGATCATGCTCTTCTTCATCGTCCTCGGCTGCTTCATCGACGGCGTTTCGCTTATCATCGTCACAACCCCCGTGGTTCTGCCGACGATCAAGGCGCTGGGATTCGATCCCCTCTGGTACGGCGTCATCCTGGTCCTCAACCTGGAGATGGCCGTCATCACGCCACCTGTCGGTCTCAATCTCTACACGATGCAGAGCATCATGAAGGATCTTCTTTCGATGAAGGACATCATCAAGGGCTCCTTTCCCTACGTTATCGTCGACTTCGTCATCCTGATGCTCTTTGTCATGGTGCCGCAGATCGCCACGTGGCTGCCGGGGAGGATGTAAATTCCATGAACGGTCTGATCCGAGGCCGGGTCTTCAAGATCGGCGATCACATCAATACGGATTATATCATCTCGGCGCGATACCTGGATGTCTACGAGCCGAAAGAGCTTGCTGCGCACCTCTTCGAGGGTCTCGGCGCCGACGTTGCGCAGCGGGCAAAGGGCTGCGCCATCCTCGTTGCCGGAGAAAACCTCGGGGCGGGATCGGCGCGGGAGCAGGCGCCTAACGCCCTGAAGGGTGCGGGATTTCGCGTTGCCATTGCGAAATCCGCCGCCCGCATCTTTTACCGCAATGCCATCAACGTCGGACTCCCCGTGATCTGCCACCCCGAAGCCGTCGACGCCATCGAAGACGGCGACGAAATCGCCATCAACCTGAACAGCGGCACGATCCGGACGAAGAGGCACGGCGGTTTCGCCTTTTCCCCCTTTCCGGAGCCGGTTCGAAAGGTTCTCAAGGCAGGCGGGATGTTCCCGCTGCTGATGAAGATGGTGCCCCGGCTATTGAAAAGGCAGCCCGAACGATCTTAGGAAGGAAGGGGGAACACCCGTGGGAATGACCTTTGCGGAAAAGATCTTTGCCCGGAAGACGGGACGCGACACCGTACGCCCTGGGGAAATCGTCTCGATCCGGCCCGACGTCGTCATGACGCTCGACGCCGATGCCGAGATCATCTACCGTTTCGAAGAACTCGGCCTCCCGAAGGTGTGGAACCCGGACGGCATCGTCTGCTCTCTGGACCACTACGCGCCTGCCTCTACGGTCCGCACGGCGGATCTCCACCGGAAGATGAGGCTTTTCGCCCGCCAGCAGGGCATCAGCCGTTTCTTCGAAGTCGGCGACGGCCTGACCCATCAGATCATGCTGGAGCGGGGATACGCCCGCCCCGGATTGTTCATCGTCGGAACCGACTCCCACACACCCTCCTATGGGTGCATCGGCGCCTTCAGCTGCGGTGTCGGCGCCTCGGACATGCTGTCGATCTGGGCGACGGGGGAACTCTGGTTCCAGGTTCCCGAGAGCGCGAAGATCATCCTCAACGGCCGCCTCCCCGCCGGCGTCTTCGCCAAGGACGTCATCCTTGCGATCATCCGCGATTTCACCGCGGCGGGATGCAACTATTTCTGCGCCGAATTTTCCGGCGAGGCGCTGCGGGACATGCCGATCGCGGAGCGTTTCGTCCTTGCGAACGTCTCCGTCGAGATGGGCGTCAAGGCAACGTATGTGGAAGTTGACGAAGTCACGAGACGCTATGCCGATCGGAGCGGGTTGCCGTACGAAGCGGTCGTTCCCGATGCCGATGCCCTCTATAAGGTGCACAGGCAGATCGACGTCGCCAAGCTATCGCCTCTCGTCGCCTGTCCTCACGCCGTCGACAATGTCCGGCCCGTTTCGGAAGTGGAGGGGGCGGAGATCCACCAGGCCTTCATCGGCACCTGCGCCAGCGGGAGGATCGAGGACTTCGCGACGGCCGCGGCCATTCTTCGGGGGAAACGCGTCGCAACCGGCGTCCGTCTGCTGATCGCGCCGGCTTCCCGGGCCGTTCTGGAAGAGGCCGTCGAAAAGGGGTATCTCCAGATTCTGGTCAAGGCCGGCGCCACTCTGCTTGCGTCCGGCTGCGGTCCCTGCGCCGGCATCCACGAGGGCCTCCTCGGAGAAGGGGAACGGTGCATTTCGACGGCGAACCGGAACTTCCGCGGCCGGATGGGAAGTCCCGCATCGGAGATCTATCTCGCAAGCGCAGCAACGGTGGCATCCTCCGCGCTGCACGGCGTCATCAGCGACCCGCGACGCGATCTTGCGTGAATTGCTGCAAGAAGCGTTTTCAGCAATAGGTTTGTGCAAATCGGGAGGGACTTCACATGTCCATGACCATAACGGAAAAAATCCTGGCCAAGCATGCCGGCCTGGCGGCGGTGGAGCCGGGACAGCTTGTCATGGCCCGCGTCGACGTGGCGCTGGGCAACGACATTACGGCGCCGATCGCGATCAGGGAATTTCAACGCAGCGGCGCCACGGAACTCTTCGATCCGGAGCGCGTGGTCTTTGTCATGGATCATTTCGCGCCCAACAAGGACATTTCGTCGGCGACGCAGGTCAAGATCGTCCGCGATTTTGCCAAGGAACACCGACTTTCTCATTTTTACGACGTGGGCGAGGCGGGGATCGAGCATGCCCTGCTGCCGGAAAAGGGGCTCGTCGTCCCGGGCGACCTCATCATCGGCGCCGACAGTCACACGGTGACCTACGGCGCCCTGGGCGCCTTTTCCACGGGTGTCGGCAGTACGGACCTGGCGGGGATCATGATCACCGGCGAGATCTGGCTCAAGGTGCCCGAGACGATTCGTTTTGTGTACCGCGGGATACTCCGTCCCTGGGTGGAGGGGAAGGACCTCATCCTCCACACCATCGGCGATATCGGCGTCGACGGCGCCCGTTACAAGGCGATGGAATTCTCGGGCGAAGCCATCGCCTCCCTTTCCATGGCCGGCCGTTTCACCATGGCCAATATGGCGATCGAAGCGGGTGGAAAATGCGGGATCTTCCATGCCGATGACAAGACAACCGACTACGTCCTGAATCGGGCGAAACGGCCCTGGGAGATCTTCGAGAGCGATCCCGGCGCAAGCTACGCCGATGTCCGCGAATATGACTGCACAAAGATCGAGCCGCAGGTTGCGTTCCCCCACCTGCCGGAAAATACGAGGGCCGTGAGCGAAGCATGCGGCATCAAGATCGACCAGGCGATCATCGGTTCGTGCACGAACGGGCGAATCGAAGACCTGCGGTCGGCCGCAGCCGTCCTCAAGGGAAAGAAGACGGCCCGCTATGTGCGCCTCATCATCATTCCGGCGACGCAGGACATTTATCTGCAGGCCGTCCGCGAGGGACTGATCGAAACATTCATCGGGGCGGGCGGTATCGTGAGTCCGCCTACCTGCGGGCCCTGCTGCGGCGGCTTCATGGGCATCCTCGCCGACGGGGAGCGGACGGTCGCGACGACGAACCGCAATTTCGTGGGACGCATGGGCCCGACGAGCAGCGAAATCTATCTTGTCAACCCCGCCATCGCCGCCGCATCGGCTGTGCTGGGGAGGATAGGGAGCCCGGCGGAACTTTAGAGTAGGCTGATGGCATAAACAAGGCAGGCTTATGGCAAAGCACCCGCCTGCTGCATCGCGAAGTCTATCGCAGGAGATTGCTATGACCGGAAGAGCATGGAAATTCGGCGACAACATCGATACGGATCTGATCATCCCGGCGCGCCGCCTGGTGACGAGCATCCCCGAAGAACTGGCAAAATACTGCATGGAAGACGCGGATCCCGCCTTTGCCGAACTTGTGCGGTCGGGCGACATCATTGTTGCCGGCGACAATTTCGGCTGCGGATCCTCGCGGGAGCATGCGCCGATCGCCATACGGGCTGCAGGGGTATCCTGCGTGATCGCGAAGAATTTCGCGCGCATCTTCTACCGGAATGCCTTCAACATCGGACTGCCGATCCTGGAATGCCCCGATACGGACAAGATCCAGACAGGGGATCGCCTCAAGGTGGACATGGCGCGGGGAGAAATCTTTCATCTGGAGACGGGGGCGATCTTCAAGACCAACCCCATTCCACCCTTCATGCAGGAGCTGGTCGCCGACGGCGGCCTGATCGACCACATCGCCAAGGCACTGAAAAAGGCGTCCCCGGCGCGGCGTGCGTAGGGGGACGAAGCCTCTGCGTGCGGGCCTGCCTATCGGAAGAAGAATCTAAAAAAAGATCGGAAACCCCTGCATCCCGCCGTCAAGGAAGGCCTTCCTGCGCCTGTCCGCGGGATCCGCTTCATACGGCGGTCCATGTCTCCCCATGAATCCATCGGGCGAGATTGTCTCCATCGCCGAATCGTGTTACAGAATCCCCGCCCCAAGGCTTCAGAATCCAGGACAACAGATCTCGTGCGCAGGCATGTCGAATCCGGCAGCGAGCGCATTCCCCGCGGCTTGCCGCGGGTTACGCGAGCGAATGATGTTCAAGATCCCCCCCTTGGGGATCGAAGATTCTCCGGAGCTTGCTCTGGAGAGCTTCAATGGGTCGTCGGATCATCATTTGGGTCATGATTCTCGTCCTCGCGGGCTGCGCCGGGACAGAGAGCATGCCGCGGGAAGGCGCAAAAGTCCTTCCGGCCGTCGCCGCGTCCGATGGAAACCGTCGCCCATCCGTTCTGTATAGCTCCGATGGCGGCCAGATTCTGAAAGCAAGCTTCGACAGCGCCGCCGGTGCGGTCGACCTCGTCCTGCCGGGCGGCCGGCCGCTTCGTCTTCCCCAAGGCTTATCGGCCTCCGGCGCCCGGTATACGGATGGGCACGAGACCTTCTGGGAGCATCACGGCGAGGGTTCCTACTGGCGGGGGGAGAAGCTGATTTTTCGCGGGACCGTGAAAGAGGAATCCCGGCCCAAGTAAGAATAGGGGCACCATGGCGGAATTGGAGAAGCTTGAGCAGCGCCTGCGGGCGGCCCGGGGGGAAATCCCGGCGGAACTGGTTATCCGCGGCGGCCGCGTACTCGACGTCTTTACCCAGGAGATTCTTGAAGCGGACGTCGCGATTTCCGATGGCAGGATCGTCGGCCTCGGCCGGTACGAGGGACGCGAAATCTTCGATGCCGCGGGACGGTTCATCAGCCCCGGCTTCATCGACGGGCACTTTCACGTCGAAAGCAGCATGCTGTCGCCCCCGGAACTGGCGCGGGCGGTGCTGCCCCACGGGACGACGGCGATCGTCGCCGATCCGCACGAGATCGCCAACGTGATGGGCGCCGAGGGAATCCGCTACATGCTGCAAGCTTCCCGCGGTCTCGCTGTGGATTTCTTCTTTATGCTGCCCTCGTGTGTTCCGGCCACCCCCCTTGAGACTTCCGGCGCGGAATTGAGTGCCGCCGACCTCGCCCTTTTCAAGGACGAGGAGCGGGTCCTCGGCCTCGCCGAGATGATGAACTACCCGGGCGTCGTGGCCGGCCTTCCGGACGTGCTGGAGAAGATCCTCCTTTTTCGTGACCGCGTCTGCGACGGACACGCGCCGCTGCTTTCGGGAAAGGCCCTCAATGCCTACCTGACGTCGGGCATCCGCTCGGATCACGAGTGTACGAATCTCGAAGAGGCGCGGGAGAAGCTGCGCGCGGGGATGCACATCCTGATCCGCGAGGGGACGCAGGCCAAGAACCTCGAGAGCCTTCTCCCGCTTGTCACCCCTGCGACGCTTCCCCGCTGTTCGCTCGTTACGGACGACCTTCACCCCCATGACCTGATGGAGAAAGGGCATCTCGACCGTCTCTTCGACAAGGCCTGCGAAAGCGGACTTTCCGCCCTCCAGGCCCTCTGCATGATCACGATCAACACGGCGCAATATTTCCGCCTCCGTGACCGGGGCGCCGTTGCGTCCGGCTACCGGGCGGACCTGGCGATCCTGTCGTCCCTGCAGCCGGTCCGCGTCGATGCGGTGATCAAGGACGGCCGGTGTGTCTTCGATGGAACCGGTTGCCGCTGGGACATGCCCCCCATTCCGGCCGGAACTGCCGCGACGATGAACATCCGGCCGTTCCCCGTCGAGGCCCTGTCGATTCCGGAGCGGGACGGCGACATCCGCGCCATCGCCATGATCCCCGACCAGATCCTCACGGAAGAGCGCCTCCTCCGGCCTACGGTTGCCGGCGGCCGGGTCACGGCCGATCCCGCCCGCGATCTTGCCAAGATCGCCGTCGTCGAGCGCCATCGCGGCACGGGAAACATCGGCCTGGGATTCGTGCAGGGCTTCGGCCTGCGCGAAGGCGCCCTGGCCTCGTCGGTGGCCCACGATTCCCATAATGTCATTTGCGCGGGTGTCTCGGATGCGGACATGATGGCGGCGGTGAAAGCCGTCGAACGCATGGGAGGCGGCCTCGCCGCGGTAAGGCAGGGCGCCGTCATCGCCGCGCTGCCCCTTCCCATCGCCGGGCTCATGTCGGACCGTCCCCTGGCGGAGGTTGCCTCGGGCTGGAGAAGGATGAGGGAAGCTTCCCGCGCCCTGGGCTGTTCGCTCCGCGAGCCCTTCATGGCCCTGTCTTTCCTGGCACTGCCTGTCATCCCTGCACTGAAGATCACGGACCGCGGCCTCGTTGACGTCAATCGATTCTCTTTCGTTTCCCTGTTCGAGAGGGCAAGGGAAATACGCTGATCGGCGCGGAGCGACATGCGGCAACTCCTCGAATCGTGGCGAAATCCGGATGAAACGATGCCGTATTCGTGATATGAAATCGACAACGGACGGGAGGTGGCGACATGGATATCAAAACCTTCGGAGTGATCGGTGCGGGCCAGATGGGGGGCGGCATCGCGCAGGTGGCGGCGGCAAGCGGCCTGCGCGTCATCCTCAACGATATCCGGGAAGACCTCGTTGACAGGGGACTCGCGGCGATCGCCGGACGTCTCGCGAAGGCCGTCGAGAAGGGCGGTGTGACGGCGGCGGAGCGGGATGCTCTGCTCGGACGGATCGGGAAAAGCACGTCGCTGGAAGATATGAGCGAAGTCGACTTCGCTGTCGAGGCCGCGACGGAAAATGAGCCTCTCAAGTTAAAGATCTTCCGGGATCTCGACCACAACTGCCTGCCTGACGTCATCCTGGCGAGCAATACCTCCTCCATCCCCATCGGGCGGATCGCCGCGCAGACGAAACGGCCGGATCGGGTCATCGGCATGCACTTCATGAATCCCGTCCCGGTGATGAAACTGGTGGAGGTGATCCGTGCGCTGGCCACGTCCGAGGCGACCTTCCGGACGACCTGGGACCTCTGCCTCCGCTTCGGCAAGACTCCGGCCGAGGCCGTCGACTATCCCGGCTTCATTTCGAACCGCATCGTCATGCCGATGATCAACGAGGCCGTCTATTGCCTCTACGAGGGCGTCGGGTCGCGCGAATCGATCGACACGGTAATGAAGCTGGGCATGAACCACCCGATGGGGCCGCTGGCGCTGGCTGACCTCATCGGCCTGGACACCTGCCTCGCGATCATGGAAACGCTTTGCGACGGATTCAAGGATTCCAAGTACCGTCCCTGCCCCCTGCTGCGCCGCTACGTGGAAGCGGGACGGCTGGGGCGGAAGACGGGACACGGGTTCTACGACTACGACTGAAGGGTGCTGCTTATCAGCCGGTCCACAACGGATTGATCATCCCTGCAAGGAGGCCCTATGACCGCGAAGAAGAAAAATACCGAAGAGAAGAAGTCGTCGCCGTCCGCTCCCGTAAGCCGCAAGATCAAAACCACCCGGCTGCAGAAAGGCCTGTCGTTGGACCGTATCGCCAACGAGACGGGCTTTGCCGTCCGCTATCTCAAGGACATCGAGGAAGGCTTGGTCACTCCGCCGGTGGGCGCCCTGCTGCAGATCGCCAAGGCCCTGCAGATCGATTCGGGGTCGCTCCTGAAAGAGCGGACGCCGTCGTACAAGGCGAGGGTCAAGGCCTACACCAAGCGCACCGAGAGCTATGCCTATGAAACGCTGACGCCGGACGCGGAGAGCAAGCACCTGAAGGCCTTTCACGTCATCGTCGAACCGGGGCAGGAGCACAAGGGCGTCGGCTACCAGCACGAGGGCGAGGAATTCGAGTACGTGCTGAAGGGCAAGGTGCAGGTCCTCGTCGGCGACCACGTCAATACCCTCAAGGCCGGCGATTCCGTCCATTTCAACTCCGGGATCAAACACCAGCTCCTCAATGCCGGCCGCGAGACGGCGGAGCTGATCGTCGTCATTTACAGTCCGTGAGAAGAACTTGCGGAAGAGCGATATTGTCCGGTTCAGGACTCAATTGCCGCCGGGTAACTGCTTTTTCTCTACGACGGGATGAGGGATGCCGATGTTCTTCAAGCTGACCGACGAGCAGCTCATGATCCAAAGCATGGTGCGCGACTTCTCGCGGACCGTGGTGGCCGCCAAAGCCGCAGAACGCGACAGGACAAAGGAATTTCCCGCCGACAACTTCAGAAGGATGGGCGAACTGGGCCTCATGGGGATGATGGTTCCCCAGGAATACGGTGGCTCCGGCGCGGACACCATCAGCTATCTCCTGGCCCTCTCCGAGATCGCCTATTCCTGCGCCTCGACGGCGGTCGTCATGTCCGTGCACAACTCCATCGTCTGCGAGAGCCTTGTTCGTTTCGCCACGGAGGGCCAGAAGGAGAAGTACCTGCCCCGCCTGGTGGGCGCCGGGATCATCGGCGCTTTCGCCCTGACGGAGCCCCTGGCAGGCTCGGATCCGGCGGGTCAGCGCGCGACGGCGGTCAAGGACGGCCGTTTCTACATCCTCAACGGCACCAAGCGCTTCATCACCACGGGAAGGAACTGCGGGCTCGTCATCGTCACGGCCAAGACGGATGCCGCGAAGGGCCACCGGGGGATCAGCGCCTTCATTGTGGAAAAAGGAACGAAGGGCCTCGTCGTCGGCCGCGAGGAGGAGAAGATGGGCCTGCGGGCCTCCGATACGACGGACCTGATCTTCGAGGACTGCCGGGTGCCGGCGGAAAATCTGCTGGGGCGGGAGGGCGACGGATTCGGGATCGCCATGACGGGGCTTGACGGCGGCCGCATCGGCATCGCCGCGCAGTCCGTCGGGGTCGCGCAGGCGGCGCTCGATGCTGCGGTCCGATACGCCAGGGAGCGCGATCAGTTCGGTCAGAAGATCGCCAAGTTCCAGGGCCTGCGCTGGATGATCGCCGATATGGCTGTGGAAATCGAGGCGGCGAGACAGCTCATGTTCTCGGCCGCGGCCCAGAAGGACCGGGGCGAGAATTATACCCTCGAGGCTTCGATGGCGAAGCTTTTCGCCTCCGAGATGGTCAACCGCGTCACGGCGCGCGCGCTGCAGATCCACGGCGGATACGGATTCACCGGCGACTATCCCATCGAGCGTCTCTACCGCGATGCCCGCGTCTTCACCATCTACGAGGGGACGTCCGAGATCCAGCGCGTCGTCATCTCCAAGCACATCCTCGACAACAACCGGTGATCCGCTCAAGAGAAGGAAGAAATGATGAAAAAAATCCCCCAGCGGCTGGAACGGACAAAGGCAGGCATCTATGCCGGCGCGAAGCCGGCGGAATTCGGGCAGCGGAAGCCGGATTTTTCCACCATGGGGCGGGAGATGAAGAATCCGCACGGGGCATTCCGCGAGGTCGTCTGCGTCGGGGCCTGCCGCACTCCCTGCGGGCGGATGGGCGGCGCGTTGAAGAATTTCACGGCCATGGAACTGGGCGCCCTTGCGATCCGCGAGGTCCTGGAAAGGACGGGCGGCAAGGTGAAGCCGGGCGACGTGGATTACCTCTTCATGGGCCAGGTCGTGCCCGCGGGCTGCGGCCAGATACCGGGCCGCCAGGCCTCCATCCTGGCCGGCGTGCCCGACCATGTCCCGTCCATCACGGTGAACAAGGTCTGCTCCTCCGGCATCAAGACCGTCGATCTCGCCTGGCAGATGATCCTGCTCGGCCGGGCGGAGATCTGCATCGCCGGCGGCCAGGAGAGCATGAGCAACTGCCCCTACCTGCTTCCCGAGATGCGGTGGGGAGCCCGGATGGGGTTGCCGGACCGTCCGGTCGTCGACAGCATGGTCTATGACGGCCTCTGGGACGCCTTCTACGACCGGCACATGGCGATTCATGGTTCGGAGACGGCCGATGAATTCGGTTTTACGAGGGAGGAGCTGGACGAATGGGCCTATCATTCGCAGATGGCCGCGGCCGCGGCCATCGCCGCGGGCAAACTCGACGATGAGATCTTTCCCGTGGAGGTCCGGAAAGGCGGGAATGAGAAGACAGCGGCGGACCGGGATGAGAGCCCCCGCCCCGAAACTACGCTGGAGGGACTGGCGAAGCTGCCTCCCGTCTTCGGTCATGTCAGCTCCGTAACGGGCCGCCCGGGAAGCGTCACCGCGGGCAATGCCCCCGGCGTCAACGACGGCGGCGACGTCTGCCTGCTCATGAGCCGTGCGAAGGCCGGCGAGTTGGGCCTGAAGCCGCTGTTTTCGATTCTGGACTATACCGAGGTCTCGCAGCCGACAAAGGACATCGCGACGGTGCCCGGTCTCGCCATCCGGAAGATCCTGGAACAGAATGATCTGAACCTGGACAAGGTGGACCTGATCGAGATCAACGAGGCCTTCGCCGCCGTGACGCTGATCAGCTGCCGGTCGATCCTGGGAATGACGAAGGAAGAGATGTTCCGGAAAGTGAACGTCAACGGCGGCGCCATAGCCTATGGCCATCCCATCGGCGCCACGGGAGCAAGGATCCTGATGACGCTCGGCTACGAACTGCGCCGGAGAGGCGGCGGCATCGGCGTCTGCGGCATCTGCTCGGGACACGCCCAGGGAGACGCCATGCTCATCCGCGTGGAAGGCTGATCGCTGCCTCTGACCCTGCAGCGCATCGATTTCAGCCGTCTTTCAGCGACGCCGCCCGGGGGATATCCTTCCCGGGCGAAAATCAATCCCAACATAACCGAAAGCAATGGTCTTTTCCGCTGTTTCCCGTTGACATTCCGGGGCGGCGTGACTATATATGCTTTAAGGTTATCGATAAAAAATTAAACGATAACAAAAATTATATGAAAGATAAGGAGTAGACAGCAATGAACAGCGTGAGTTTCCTGGAAAGACTTCAAGCGTGGTTGTTGGACGTGATCTATACGGGGAAAACGTGTTTTGCCTATGCGAAAATAGACAAGAAGACCGTTTCCATTTATCGGCAACCTCCCTTTTACTGGACGGTCTGAATCCTACAGGCTGTCTTCTACATAAAAAGGGCTGCGGAGTATCGCAGCCCTTTTTGTTTTATCGGCGCGTTTTACGTCACGGCGAATCAAATGTATCGGGTTGGATCGGGAAACCCGGCCTCACGAAATCCTTTCTTCCGCAGAATGCAACTGTCGCACTCACCGCACGCCATTCCGTCAGGTGCGGGGTCGTAGCAGCTGTGGGTCATTCCGTAGTCCACATTCAACTCCCGACCCCTCCGGATAATCTCGGCCTTTGTCATCTGAATAAGGGGAGTCCTTATCCTGAACCTTGTTCTCCCCTCCACCCCTGCCTTTGTCGCCAGATTTGCAGTTCGCTCGAAGGCCTCGATATATTCCGGCCGGCAATCCGGATAACCGCTGTAATCAATGGCATTTACACCGATGAAGATGTCTTCGGCGCCTAGCACCTCGGCCCATGCGAGGGCATAAGACAGAAAGATGGTGTTTCGCGCCGGCACATAAGTCGCAGGGATGCCCTGCTGCAGCTCTGCCTCACTGCGCCCCTTGGGGACTTCGGCATCGTCCAGGAGAGAGGAACCGCCGATCTTCTGCAAGTCGATGTCGAGCACCAGGTGATCCTTCGCTCTCAGGGCTTTCGCCACCTGCTGAGCAGCTTTCAGCTCAAGCGCGTGACGCTGCCCGTAGCGAAAGCTAAGGCTGTAGATTTCATAGCCCTCCGCCCGCGCAATGGCCATGGCGGTCGTAGAGTCAATCCCCCCGCTGGACAAAACAACGGCCTTCCTCTTTGTCGTGCCTGCCATGATTTCCCTTAGACTCCCCTGTCGCCTGGGGACCAGATCAATTTATGAATCTGGAGGTGAAGCCTTACGTTCAGATTGTCATCCAGTATCCACTTCGCCAATCCCTCCGGCGTCATCCGACCGAACACGGGTGAAAAATGAATCTGTCTCTTTGCCGTCGCAGGCTGCGTCATAAGGCTGAGCGCCTTCGCGGCATAATCGTAGTCTTCCCTGTTCCCGATGACGAACTTCACTTCATCCCGCTCCGTCAGCCTTCTCAGGTTGTTGAGGTCGTTCGCTTCCGACTGACCGCTGGAGGGGCATTTGATGTCCACAATCTTTACACATCGGGTGTCGACACGGCTGATGTCCTGACTGCCGTTTGTCTCCAAAAGGACGGTATAACCGCGCTCAAGCAACGCACCGACCAGCGCCGGAGTCTCGTCCTGGATCAAGGGTTCTCCTCCGGTGATCTCCACCAGGGGACTCTTGTACGAGGCAATTTGCCGGGCGATCTCGCCGATCGAATAGCATGCGCCTTCGGAATAGGCGTAGGCGGTATCGCAGTATGAGCACCTGAGGTTGCATCCGGTGAGTCTCACAAAGGCGCACGGCCAACCTGCATAGGAGGATTCGCCCTGGATGCTGTAAAAGATTTCGTTGACTTGGAGAGGCAATCACTCCTCCCAGTAAAAGGCGCCTGCGCCGGGGGTTTCCGAAACCTTGATCCTGGAGACCTTCACAGTCTCCGAATTAAGCGCTTTGCTTAATTCCCCGTACAGGAACCTGGCAATATTTTCCGACGTGGGATTTGTGCTTGCGAATGCGGGAAGCTCGTTGAGATTGAAGTGGTCGAGTCCAGCCAGAACGCGCTTGACCGCCTGTTTGATGTCCCTGAAGTCGATGCCGATGCCGATCTGGTCGAGCTGTCTACATTGTGCATAGACTTCAATGATCCAGTTGTGTCCGTGCATGCGCGCACAGTCTCCGGGGTATCCCCTGAGAGAATGAGCGGCCGAAAAATGAGTCTTGACGTAAACCTCAAAAACCCCTGGCATAGGCCCTTTTCCTCAATTCCCCTGGAGGGCGTTTCCGCAATCCCAAGCAGCGTAATCGTGCTAGGCAATGACCGTCGGAGATGGAAGATCCAGTCGAATCGATAAGAACTTGTCCTGATGTGCCGCGACGATAAGGCCGGCAGTCTCGCATGTCAAGGAGATTCCGCCGCGCCGGACCGTGCTGAAAGAGGGCAGGATTCCGGAGGCTTGACGCGCCGGCCTCAGCGCGAGAAGAGCGTCATCTTCCGCAGGCGGATGCTCTGGGGCGTCACTTCCACGAGCTCGTCCTCGGCGATGAATTCGATCGACTGGTCGAGGGACAGCGGCCGCGGCGGGCGGAGCGCCACCGTCGTTTCCGACGTCGAGCTGCGGATGTTGGTCAGTTTCTTTTCCTTGGTGATGTTGACGCCCATATCGCCGGCGCGGTTGCGCTCGCCGACGATCATCCCGCCGTACACATCGGTGCCCACCTCGACGAAGAGCTCGCCGCGGTCCGCCATGGCGAGGCTCGCATAGGGCGTAACCCTGCCGGCGCGGTCGGCGAGGAGCGCACCGCTCGCCCGCTGGGGGATCGGGCCGAACCACGGCTCGTAACCTTCGAAGAGCGTGTTCATGACGCCGGAGCCCTTGGTGTCGGTCAGAAAGTGGCTCCGGAAACCGATCAGGCCGCGGGAGGGAACGAGAAACTCCAGGTTGACCCGGCCGCTCCCTTTGTTGACGAGGTTGACCATGCGTCCCTTCCGCGTCGCGAGCTTTTCCGTGACCACGCCGATGAAGGCCTCGGGGATGTCGATAAAGACGCGTTCCACGGGTTCCAGGGTCTTCCCTTTTACCTCTTTTGTGATGACGGTCGGCTTGGAGACCATCAGTTCGTAGCCTTCGCGCCGCATGGTCTCGATGAGGATTGCCATCTGCAATTCCCCCCGTCCGCAGACCTCGAAGGCGTCCTTGCGTTCCATCGTCTTGAGGCGGATCGCGACGTTTCGCAGGCTCTCCTTCTCCAGGCGTTCCAGGAGATGGCGCGACGTCAGGTACTTTCCCTCCCGGCCCGCGAAGGGGCTGTTGTTGACGTAGAAGATCATGGAAACCGTCGGCTCATCGACGCTGATCCTCGGCAGCGGCACGGGGTTCTCCTGCGCCGTGATCGTATCGCCGATGCTGATGCCCTCGACGCCGGCCAGGGCGACGATGTCGCCGGCCTCGACGGAGGTCACCGATTTCTTGTGCAGGCCCTGAAAGGTGTACAGGACGGAAAACCGGACGTTCGGCGATATCGTCTCTTCTCCGCAGAGGGCGTAGGTGTGGTTCATCTCCAGGACACCGTTCATCAGGCGTCCGATGGCGATCTGCCCCACGTAGGGATCGTAATCCAGGTTCGTGACGAGGAACTGGGGCACATGGCTGTCGTCCGCTTCCGGTCCGGGGATGGCCGAGCAGATGGCCTCGAAAAAGGGCCTCAGGTCTTCCGATGCATCGCCGGGTTTCAAGTGCGCGATGCCCCGTTTGGCGTTGGTATAGAGAATGGGAAACTCGATCTGACGGTCGTTCGCATCGAGGTCGATGAAGAGGTCGTACACCTCCGCGACGACTTCTTCGATGCGGGCGTCGCTGCGGTCGATCTTGTTGATGACGACGATCATCGGCAACTGTCTTGCCAGGGCCTTCTTGACGACGAACCGCGTCTGCGGGAGCGGGCCCTCGCTGGCATCGACAAGGAGGATGGCCCCGTCGACCATGTTCAGGCTGCGTTCGACCTCGCCGCCGAAATCGGCGTGGCCGGGCGTATCGACGATATTGATCTTGACGCCGCCGTAGAGGATCGTCGTGTTCTTGGCCATGATGGTGATGCCCCGCTCGCGCTC
>DIWJ01000067.1:0-20292 GCA_002428445.1 Syntrophaceae bacterium UBA6109 | reverse complement strand
AGGGTGGTCTTGCCGTGGTCCACGTGGGCGATGATGGCGATGTTTCGTATATTGGGCTTGCGCATATTTCGTGAAAGAATCCTTCTCGAGCTGATGTCTGCCGGTTATTGATTTGTGGGCGGCACGGGCGGCTCCGCCGCCGCTGCTTCACCGGTTTCCTCGGTATGCGCTCCCTTGTTCTGCCTTCTTGCCAGTTTCTCCTGCGCCTTCCGCATGCGCTCGAGTTCCTTCTGGCGCTTCAGGAACTTGTTCTGACTCTGTTTTCCCATGTGTGTCACCCCCAGGCGTTTTTACGGCGCGAAAAAAAATCCCCAGCAGCCTCTTCCACGGGCTCTGGGGCGGACAATGCGAATACTTTAACCAAAACCGCTAAGTACGTCGCCTCCATACGCCCATCAGGCGAATATGTCAAGCACTATCGTCGGACCGGCTGGAGCAGATTAGCCCTTGCGTCGGGGATGACTTTATTTTAATGTTAGTGCACGTTTACATTATTTGTCATCGAAACGGTTGCCTATGAAGGGAAAGATGATCCTTGCCGCGAACCGCTTGCCGGTTCGCTTTACGAGAAAGGACGGCGTGCTGGAGTTGCACCCGAGCGCCGGAGGCGTTGCGACCGGATTGGGCGCCCTTCACCGTTCCCTGAAAAGTCTTTGGGTCGGTTGGCCGGGTGTGACGGCAACGGCGAAGAGCGATCGCGAAGCGATCGCCGATGCCCTGGCCCGGGAACAGATGCGGCCTGTCATCCTTTCGCGGACCCAGGTCGCGAGATTCTATGAAGGCTTCAGCAACCGGACGCTCTGGCCGCTGTTTCATTATTTTCCGCGAGCCGCCGTGTTTGACGAGGAGTTGTGGCGGAGCTACAGAAGCGTCAATCAACTTTTCTGCGATGAGGTGATCGGCGCCTACAAACCCGGTGATACGGTCTGGATCCACGACTATCAGTTGATGCTCCTGCCGGATATGATCCGCAGGGTGTATCCGGATGCGTCCATTGGGTATTTTCTGCATATTCCGTTTCCTTCTTTTGAAATCTTTCGGGCTCTACCGTGGCGCAGGGAATTGATTCATGGTCTCCTGGGGGCGGATCTGATCGGCTTTCATACGCACGATTATGCGCGCCATTTCCTCAGCGCGGCCATGCGCCTGTTCGGCCTGGAGCATCACCTCGGCCGGCTGGAGTACGAAAATCGCGTTCTGCGCGTCGAGGCATTTCCCATGGGAATCGATTACTCCGTTTACGCCGACGCGCATAAGCAGGCCGGGGTGCAAAGAGAACTCAAGCGGCTCGCCGCCCGTTTTTCCCCCTACCGCATCATCCTGTCCGTCGATCGCCTGGATTACTCCAAGGGAATCCTCCAGCGTCTGGAGGCCTACGAGCGTTTTCTGACGGAGAATCCTGTTTACAAGGAAAAAGTGAAGCTGATCCTTCTTGTCGTTCCATCCCGCGAGAAAGTCGATACCTATGTCCAGCTCAAGGAACAGGTGGACAGGGCTGTCGGCCGCATCAACGGATCCCACCGCACTTTTGGGTGGTCGCCTGTCTGGTATCTGTATCGCTCCGTTCCTTTCAACACCCTCGCTGCCCTGTATCGGTTGGCCGACGTGTGCCTCGTCACGCCTTTCCGGGACGGTATGAACCTTGTGGCGAAGGAATTCGTGGCATCCCGGAATGACAAACCGGGCGCCCTGATCCTGAGCGAACTGGCCGGTTCGGCGGACGAACTGGGAGAAGCTTACATCGTCAATCCCCACGACGAGAAGCAGATCAGCGGGGCACTTACGGATGCCTTGACGGCGTCGGAAGAAGATCTCCGCGTTCGTATGCATGAGATGCAGGCGAAACTGAGCCGCTACACGGTGCATCGCTGGTGCGAGGACTTTGTCGACAGCCTGAACCAAGTCAAAGCCCGCCAGGAGACGTTGAAATCAAGACTCCTCGGACCAGCCCTGAAGAAATTGCTCGCCCGGGAATATGGAAGAAGCCGGATTCGGGCGATATTCCTGGACTACGACGGCACGCTCGTCCCTTTTGCAGCGAAACCCGAAGAGGCTGCCCCGGATGTGGAACTCCTTGGAATTCTGGGATCGCTGTCGCTTGACAAACGAAACCGCGTGGTTGTCATCAGCGGAAGGGACCGGTCGATCATGGACCGGTGGTTCGGGCAGCTTCCCCTGCACCTAGTGGCGGAGCACGGCGCCTGGATTCGCGAACGCGGCGGCCCCTGGCGAAACCTGGAACCCTTGAATCAGGAATGGAAACGCGAGATCCGCCCCATCCTGGAATCATACGTGGAGAGGACGCCGGGAGCTCTGATCGAAGAGAAGGATTTTTCGCTCGTCTGGCATTACCGGAAAGCGGAGATCGGACTCGGCGCCAATCGCGCGCGCCAATTGGCCGACACGCTGACATCTTTTGCCTCCAATCTCCACCTGCGGATTCAGGAGGGCGCGAAGGTCATAGAGGTCAAGAATTCAAGCATCAACAAGGGGCGGGCCGCACTTCAGTTCCTGGAGAAATTCCGGCCCGATTTCGTTCTGGCCTTTGGGGACGATCGGACTGACGAGGATCTCTTTACCCGGTTGCCCACCGAGTCCCACACCGTCAAAGTGGGAATTTCAGCGACGGCGGCCAGGTACAACGTTCCGTCTTTCCTCGAAGTGAGGAAGATTCTGAGCATGTGGGGAGGCGTGTCGCATGAAACGGCTGCATGATTATCGCACCATCGTAGGGGATGATACGATCAACGACATCTATCGAAAGGCCCGGAAGCTCTACGGGAAAAAAATCATCCACATCAATTCGACGTACACGGGGGGCGGCGTCTCCGAAATACTCAGCAGCCTCGTTCCGCTCATGAACGACGCGGGCGTCTATGCGGATTGGCGGATCATCCGCGGGACACCCGACTTTTTCGAAATCACGAAGAAATTTCACAACGGCGTGCAGGGAGAGCACATCAACCTGTCCGGGATGAAAAAGGATCTGTACCTCCAGGCCAATGAAGATTTTGCCTCCTATGCCATCATCGATCACGATTGTGTGGTCATCCACGACCCCCAGCCCCTTCCCCTCATCCAGTTCTGCAGGAAGCGGCAGCCCTGGGTGTGGCGGTGCCACGTCGACATCACAGCACCCGACCCGGAGCTGTGGGATTTCCTGAAAGGATTCATCCTCCGGTATGACAAGATGATCATCTCCCATGAAAAGTACCGGAAAAGCGATATCCCGGTCGAGCAGATCATCTTCCAGCCGATCATCGACCCGCTGTCACCCAAGAACATGGATTTGAACCAGGAGGACATCAACGCGTTCCTGGCGAAATTCCACGTCAAGACCGACAAACCGCTGATCACGCAGATTTCGCGCTTCGACAAGTGGAAGGATCCCGTCGGCGTCATCGAGATCTTCAAGATGGTGAAGTCGGTTGTAGACTGCCGGCTCGTCCTCTGCGGCAGCATGGCTTCCGACGATCCCGAGGGCGTTCAGATCTATGAACGGGCCAAGGCTTTCGCATCCCGGCTGAAAGACCGGGACGACGTCATTTTCATCACGTCCGAAAACAACATCCTCGTCAATGCGCTGCAGCGTGCGTCCTCCGTCATCATTCAGAGATCGATCCGGGAAGGTTTCGGCCTGACCGTCACCGAGGCTCTCTGGAAAGGCGCGCCCGTCGTCGCCTCGAACGTGGGCGGCATCCCGCTTCAGGTCATCGACGGCGAGACGGGCTTTCTCGTCGAACCGGATGACAAGGAGGGATTCGCCAAAAGGATCGTCGAAATCCTTCGCGCAGGGAACGGGGCGGGGGATCTGGGCGTAAAAGCCAGAGAGCATGTAAGGCGGAATTTTCTGGTCACCCGGCTGCTGCAGGATTACCTGCATCTGATCGGCGAATTGCTCTAAAGCTTATGGGGCGCACAGTGCCCGCCGGCCGGAGTCAGGGGGTAAGCGAGCGTTATGAATCCGGCAGCGAGCGTATTCCCCGCGGCTTGCCGCGGGGTAAGCGAGCGAATGATGTTCAAGATCCCTTCCTTGGGGATCGAAGATTCTCCGGAGCTTGCTCCGGAGAATCTTCAATATACCTTTTGACTTGCCGGTCCGGTTCCCCTTATACTCCCTTTCCATACGTTGATATCTTGATCTGTCGGAAAATGTTCTGCCCGTAAACCATTGGAAAGTTTTTTCAGGGAGGCTGAAAATGTCGGATCGACTGAAAATCGCCGTCAATACCGGCGGCGGTGACGCGCCGGGTCTCAACGCCGTGATCCACGCCGTGACGATGGCCGCCGACCGCCGCGGCTGGGAGGTCTACGGCATCCGGATGGGCTATGAAGGGCTTCTGGATACCGACGAGATCATCCGGCTGACGCCGGAGAAGGTGACGGGGATCGTGTCCCTGGGCGGAACGATCCTGGGCACGACGAACAAGGGGGACCCCTTCAAGATGCCGGTGAAGAACAACGTCGGCGAAGTCGATTACCGCGACGTGTCCGAGCGCGTCGTCAACAATTTCAAACGCCTGGGCCTGGATGTCCTCGTTGCCATCGGCGGCGACGGATCGCTCCGCATCGCCAACCGTTTCTCCAAGATGGGGATGCCCGTCGTCGGCGTTCCCAAGACGATCGACAACGACCTCGCCAGTACGGTCATCACCTTCGGTTTCGACACGGCCGTCAGCACCTCGACGGAGGCCATCGACAAGCTGCACTCCACCGCCAGCGCCCACGAACGCGTCATGGTCGTCGAAGTGATGGGGCGGTACGCCGGTTGGATCGCCCTCAACAGCGGCATCTCCGGCTCGGCCGACGTGATTCTCATCCCCGAGATTCCCTTCGACATCGACAGCGTTGGCCGGAAGCTCATGGACAACGAACTGCACGGGAAGCGCTACGGCATCGTCGTCGTGGCGGAAGGGGCGAAGGCCAAAGGCGGCCAGATGATGCACAAGGGCAAGGGCGAGGAAGGGCGCTCGGAGATCATGCTGGGCGGGATCGGCGAATGGGTTGCCAAGGAGATCTGCCTGCGGACGGGCAAGGACACGCGTTCACTCGTGCTGGGGCATCTCCAGCGCGGCGGGTCCCCCACCACCTTCGACCGTCTGGTGGCCCTGCGTTTCGGAGCCGCGGCGGTGCGCATGATCGCCGAAGGCAAGCGGAATGTGATGGTGGCATTGCGTCCTCCGAATATGGTGCCCGTTCCGCTGGAGGAAGCCGTCGAAAAGATGAAATCCGTGCCGCTCGATTCGGATCAGATCATGACCGCCCGCGACCTGGGCATCAGTTTCGGCGACGATTGATCTCCGGGGCGGGAGAGCCGCCTCTCAATCATTCGATATTGCAGACGGACCGGCCGCTCACCTGGAGCGGCCGGTTTTGCTTTTACTGGGCGCTTCCCGTCAGCTGGAAGGCCGCCCAGTAGAAGGGGTGCGGGTACTGCTTCTTTGTATCGAGTTGCGCCTGCCGCAGGGCCGCGCCCTTGTTCCCGCCCTGCAGAGCCGAATAGAACCGTGTCATGAGATGCGACGTGGCGAGATCGTCGACCTTCCACAGACTGGCCACGATGGAGGACGCGCCAGCGTAGAAAAATCCCCGGGTCAGCCCGACGACGTCATCCCCGCCGGCGACTTTCCCGAGGCCGGTTTCGCAGGCGCTCAGGGTAACGAGGTCTGCCTGCAGTCTCATCGTGTAGAGCTTGTCCACGGTCAGGAGTCCGTCGTTTTCGGAGTCTGCCGCGAGGAGCAGGGCAGACTTCAGCGGCGCGTCGGCGTCGAAGCGCCCGTGGGTCGCCAGATGGATGTAGCGAAAACCGGCGCTGTATTTCCTGAAGGCGGTCTCCGTTGCTTCCTTGCGCAGGAGCGCCCGTGACTGCGGGAGCGTTTTCGCAACGGCGATGGCCTCGGCCTGCGCGAATTTCAGATCGTACTCGGGATTTCCCAGATCGGGATTTCCCAGCGCGAGGATATTGCCCGCCGCCATTGCTTTCCCGACCTGCAGATAACGGAGGACGCCGGCGCTGGGCAGGACGCGGATTTTGTACCTGTCGATCATGTAGCTGTCCCCGTCGTGCAGGGCATTAAAGGGGAGATAATGCAGGACACCGTGGGGAACGATAACCAGTTTGTCCGTCGAAACCGATTTCGCCAGCGGCTGAAACAGCCGGCGGTAGAGCTTGCGGGATGCCTCCTCGACTCCCTGCGATCCCGGCGCTTCCAGCAGCTTCCGGAAATGGCGGGCGTCGTCGGTCAGGCCGGCAAGGTCCATGCGGATCGCTTCCAATTTCTGTGAGGTCAGGACAAAGGCAAACAAGTCCCGGTCGGTGTAGTAGTACTCGATGACCGTCTCGTCCGGCGGGATCATCGCCTGGATTTCCCGGGCCGACAGGGAGGTCACCTGGACGAGCGAGGCGAGCTCCGGGGCCTGGTCCTTGAGCTCCTGTTTCGTCCTGACCGCGATGCTGCGGGTCCGGGACTGGTCCTGCAGTTCGTCCTGTACGCGGCTGTCGGCATCGGCCCGGTCGTACGCGGCGAGGAGGGTCTGCACCTGCTGCCCGTGGTCCGGCGGCAGGGAGAAATCCTTCTTGGCCGCGAGCATGTCGACGAGGGCGCGGGACTTGGAGCGTTCCACGTATTCGAAGGCCTCAGCGGGTTGATTGTTCGCCTGAAGGGTTGAGACGAGCCGCTGGTAGACGCTCTGCTTGTCGCCCACGAAGCCGATCTTGCTCGCCTCCGTGTTGATCGTCGCCCGCTGCTGCTCGATGACGTCGACGGCCTGGCGGTACAGGGCGATCGCCTCCGGAAGGCGGCCCTCCTTTTCGGCGATCCGGCCGCGGTCGAAGAGGAGAACCCAGTAGATGGACCCGTTTTCCTTCGTCTGCGGGATTTTCAGCAGGTCGTCGTAGCCCTTCTTGGCCTCGGCGATCCGTCCGGTTTCCATCCGGGACTTGTTGAGCATGAAGAGCTTCGGCAGTTGCTGCCAGATGAACATGCTCTCCCCTCTTGCGCTCGCGCCGGTCAAGAAGTCCGCCTGCGCCCGGAAGCCGGCGTCATCGTCGCGCTCCATGACGGCGATCGCCTTCTCGTATTCCTTGAGGGCGAGATAGATCTTCGCAAGACCCACGTGCTGATCTGTTTTCAACAGGGTGTGGGGGTAGGACATGTCGAGACCCTCCAACTCGCCGGCAGTGCGCCGCGCGTCGGCGGCGTTTCCGTTCAGGGCATAGGCAAGGCCCAGGGTGCCGAGTTCGTAGACGGGACGGCCCTGCTTGCTTCCCCGACGCGACGGGGCCGCCTCGTAGGCCTTCCGAGCCTCTTGGACAGCCTTGTTGTATTGGCCGAGGTCCATGAAGGCCTGCGCCCGGAAAAGAAAGGGGAAGGAACTGACGTCACCCAGCGTGTCCTTCCGCGCTGAGGACTGAGCCTTCGCGATCCCGCCGATCAGGGGATTGTTCCGCGCCATCTCGTCCAGGTCGACGTTGCTCTTATCGCCTTTCTGGATGTTGGCTTCCAGGCGGTCGCAGCAGGCGAAGAGCTTGTCGTAGCGCTTCGATGCCGAATAGGACGCGCACAGGGGAAACAGCTTGGCGGTTCTCGTGTCGCCCGTGCGCTGGATCTCCTCTTCCACATGCTTCTGCAGTTCGCCGTAACGCCCCGTCATCAGCAGACGGTCCCGCTCGGCGACCATGTTGAAGGCGCAGCCGGTGGAAAGAAGAACCAGAATTGCGGCAAGAAGTCTTGCAAGGGTTTTCATGATCGGACTCCTTCGGAGAACGCAACGCTGTGCACCATCAAATTCCATCGGTCGTGTCAACTGGTCCGTTTCTTCCGCCCAGAAGCAGGTACTCGTCGGCATTCGCTTTCAGTGATCATTCTTTGAATCTTTGCTTTGGTCTTCGCATCTTTAAAGAATCTGCTGGCTGTGAAGGCATCGTCACGCATGCTTTCTTGTTTGACGAGTTCTTTTATCAAGTCTATCGAGCGAGGAATCATATCCTTTGCCTTCGCTTCTTCAAATGGATCGGCGCCGCGGCTCTCGCAAAGCTCAGCCACGGTGAAAAGCACATGGTAAGCCCCGTCGATAAGGAAAAGAAGATCAATATTGAAGGGGTTCCCCTTCTTGATCTTTCGCTGCAGATCACGCTTAATCGCTTCGATCCCAGCAAATATTTTGAAGGGCACGAGTAGTTTCTGTGTGGTAATGTTATCATTAAAGATACTGTCATACAAATCACCGAACACTCTAGCGCGGTCTTTCTTAGCGACTTCTGGATATCCAAGCGAATAAGCGAGAAAAGCCTGCCCGGCACTCATGGCATCGATACGCGCCTTCCTTGGCTGTTCATGGTGTTGCCTCGCTTTGCGCTCGTAATACATCTCCTGATCACGGAAGCTTTCCTCCAACTTCTTTTGCACTTCGTCGTTGGACCGGAGATCACGAGTATTTATTGGCGTCTGGCTATTGGTGGCCTCTGCTATGTCAGCTGTAATATCTCGGGCTCTGGTTTCATAAATCCGAGCGAGAATGAGTACATTTTGAAGTTTCTCCGGTTGTTCACGGTACGCTTCAAAGAGCGCGTTTGAAGTCTGGCCTCCGTTGACAATTTGCACGTTTTCAAGGGTCACAACAGGCGCACGAACGCCGGGTTGGTAGGAGAAGGAGTCGCAGGTGATGGTGATCCCATTGTTTAAGTACCAGAATTCAACGTTTCGATCAGAGAGTGCAGTCGCATGGATCTTCCTATTGATGCGATTCTTTTTCGTTAAGTAGATGCGCACATTGTCGTTAAAGATGTCCTCGCGTACTTGGGACGGCTCGTCAGGGCTAGTTATCAACTTAATGAGCTCGGTTGAATCAAGCGTCACTATTAGCCCTCGAATATTGCCATCCGTTCTTTCGAAATAATTTTTATCTACAACTGTCAACTGGGCATTAATCTTCGGCTGCTTCTTCTCAAGAAAGAGCCGAACAAGGGAGTCAAGCGTATGGTGATTCACGGTAAATGATCGGTAAGTGGAAAGTGCGGACATCAACCGCTGTTGCTGGGGTTCCACGAGGCCCTTCATATTGGCGCAGAAATGAACTTCGAATGAGGGAGTGGGATTTCTGAGAGCACTCCATATTTCCTGAACTTTTGTCCATAGAATAGGATTACAGGTTTCCTTCATTCTCGGGTCTTGGTTTAACAGATCGGCACAGAAGGAAAGGAGTTTATCGATTTCTGTCGAAGGGAAGTTCTTCTTAGCCTTATCAAAGGTATTCACATACTTGAACTGGAAAAGATGAATCACGTTCTGGCCGTCCCGCTCATCAACACACACAGCATCAATGCCGCGGTCATTCGGGCCGTCGGTGATAGCATCTTCGATTTCTTCGGGAGACAAGCCGAGTAGGTATTCGAGGGCGACATAAGTGAAAGCAGTATTTGGTGTGGTGCAATACGGGGACTCTCCGATGTAAGACTTGACCTTGTGCGAAACTGCATTCCAATCAAGCAATGTTGCCATAATATGCTCCTGTTTTTTCAATGTGGTTTTTGTACCGCCAAACGCACGCCGAGAGCTTATCTGCTAGCGATCATCATACTCGAGCCTGACGCGGTGTCCTAGTAAAACGCTCTTCAATCCGCTTCAGCGTCACGAGACATTCCTGAAACGTCGCGTTTCGAGGACATCAGCTTTTTACTGTATGTCGTAAATTAGCAGGCAGTGCGGCAAAGTCAACGAATTTCATCGGATAACGTTTGGACAACTGCTCATGGATGATGAGAATGCGGGGCAGCAACAAATGCGAGTCCAGGGTAACTTTATTGAATCAGTTTCATCCTTTTCGGATTCCTGCCTTCGCGGAAACAACAGGTTAGACGTGTGTTGTTGCGGGAGGGAACCTGCTCAACGCTTCCCGAAACAGAGCTTTTCCAGGCGTCCGGCGGCTGGATGGGGCCGTGGCCGGGGAGATATGTCCGGAGCAACCGGAGAGATGTATTCCGGAAATATCACGCGGGCTCCATCGGACGAAGGATGCAACCGACTCCAGCTTTCTTCTAAGATTTTCGGGCCGGCAGGAAAGCGAGGATAATTTCCTTCTTGGCCCGGTATCCTCCGGCAGTAAGTTCAATCAAGCCCAATGATTTTAACATATTGAGGTCTCTCGCCAACGTCTTCTGCGTCTTCTTCGCATATGCACTTGCCACTCGCGGAGTAATCTCCGTGAGTTTAGATAACGGTATGGGGTCATCTCTCAGCGACAGATCCAAGGCAAGGCGCCTTCGCCTGTCATGGGCTTCTCCTGACTTGTCTTTAAACATTTCATGAACGTAATTGCGCCATGTGACATCCCACTGCTGCTGCCTGATGCGATCCAATTGTTCCTTGAGGCCGTCAACGAATCCCCGCAAGGCGTATTCGACGAACGGCAGCAAATCACCTCCGGATTGGCTCGTCATTTCGAGTTGCCTGTAATATTCGCTGCGCGTCTGATTGTAATGATTGCTTAATAGATGCGCCGCCGCAGAAGGCACACCGCATGAAAGCAGCGTTCGAAATTCGATAAGCCTTGCTGTTCGACCATTGCCATCGCCGAATGGATGAATCCATGCAATATAAATATGAGCAATGATTGCCTTCAGGATCCCAAATGCCATCTGAAGATCCTTATTGGGTGCAATAAAATCTTCACTGAACCATTTACACAGTTTCTCAAGCAAGAATTCGCAGTCCACAGCCTCAACAGCCCGGTAGCGGCCGACGCCTACGGAATGTCTTCTTATTTCTCCCGGCAGGACTCCGTCTTGGAGGGGGAGGCTTTTCAGCACCAGCTTGTTAAAATCTCTTATCCGGGAAACACAGAGATCCACCGGCCCGTCTTCACGGAACAACTCTTCGGCAATCCCGTTGCACGCCTCGACAATGTTATCAATTTCCTGCCCCAAATATTCCCTCGATGGGGGGAGTGACAACTTCCCTTCAATTCTCTTCAGAACCTCTTCTTCAGACAGCGTGTTGCCCTCTATTGCGGTAGTCGCCAAGGCACCTTTGGCCAGGTAGATACTATGCAGAATCTTTGCGGTCTGAGGCCTTAACGGAACCCCCGCAATATGCTCGCATTTTGACTGGGCCTCACCGAGAAGCATCCAAGTGGTAAAATTTACCTTTCTCATGTCCAATGAGAAGCTCAACCATGGATGTGTCTCTTCATGTGACCGCATTTATGTCCCTATCATTATAGAATTATAATTAGCGATTGTAATATGTTACAACGTATAAGCAACTCAATATCTAGAAATATGTCCACTTCGATGTCCTATATCATGATCCGCAGTAAAGTCAAAAGAAAAAAGTGAGTCCGGACAAAATCTCTCTTTTGCCGTCCGCTCTTCATACTTCTCACTCGAAGGTTCTTGGAAAAAAGTTAGATTGATTTTCTCGCCGCTTCTCGACGCAGAGCTTTTCCATGGAGTCGGGCGGCCGGATGGGGTGCTGGCCGGTGTAGCAGGCGAGGCAGAAGTCTTCCTTGCCCAGCCCCGTCGCCTCCACCATGCCGTCGACGGAGAGGTAATGCAGCGAATCGAGGCCGATGAACTGGGCGATGTCTTCCTCGAATTTCTCGGCGGCGATGAGCTCACCTTTTGATGAAAAATCGATCCCGTAGGCGCAGGGGTAGCGCGTCGGCGGGCAGCTCGCCCGGGCTTTTCAGCAATTTGCCCGAATTGCCTCTGCATGCAATTTCAAGCCGAGTGCGCGTACAACTTTCAGGATTGTGTCGAAACCGGGGCTTCTTTCTCCGGAGAGCGCCTTGTAGAGACTCTCACGGGATAAGCCGGCATCACGCGCCACCTGCGCCATGCCTTTGGCCCGCGCAATATCGCCCAGCGCTTTGGCGATGAGGGCCGCATCACCATTTGCTTCCTCAAGGCAAGCTTCGAGATAAGCGGCCATTTCTTCCGGCGTGCGAAGATGCTCGGCGACGTCGTATTTCGTAGTAAGGGTCTTAGCCATGACGAGCTCCTATAGATTCCGCGCTAAGCGTAGGGCAGTCTTAATATCCCCGGCCTGTGAGCATTTATCGCCGCCGACAAGAAGAATAATAACCTTCCGCCCCTGTTCCTTGTAATACACCCGATAGCCTGGTCCATAAGCGATGCGCAATTCTGATACGCCTTCACCCACCGGCCGGACATCTCCCGGGTTTCCAGCCGCTAGCCTCCTATGCGGACCAAGATACGAGCGCGTTCGTGGATATCTCGCATTTCATCGATCCATTTTGCAAAGACTTCAGTCTTGCGGATTTCCATCACGGCCATACCGTAGCCAGTCGGCTACCATTTGTCAAAGGAATTTATCGTTGGGATGAAGCTGGCGCAGATAATCTTCAAGATTATTGTCACTCTATTTGGAACGGTTGTCTTGGGATCGTATTTCAAACGGGTGACGACGCGGAACGCAGGCGGTTGAGAGCCGTCCGCCTGAATCCGCCGCCTTGACCTGCAAACATTATTGGTTGCGCATCAGGCGATTGAACATTATGATATCATTTATCTTTTCATAATCGTAGAAGCATTCGTCGGAGTTTCTTTGAAGCACACGTTCGCGAAGTTTCTTGAGCTTCGGCTCATCCTCCCATGAACTGGCAGCCGAAATAATCTCATAGAATCCCTGCTTGCCGGCAGACTTGTATATCCGATCGTATTGCCCGGCAAATACCGCCGGAGAAATCCTCTTTTTCCTTCTGAAAGCTTCCAGATCTTCCTTCAGCTTGTTGTCGAAATGGTCGATTGTTTCACGTGCGTATTTCCGCACAGATTCCTCTTTTTCCTTTTCAAGGATTTTCTTGGAGAATTCTTTGACTTTGCGAGGATCGTCGGTCACCCTCTCCAAAGCACTCAGGATCAGGAGGCGCATCTCCGGGGCTTTCTCTTTCCAGAACCGCTCTCTGAGGGGCTGGGCCGACTCCTTCGCAAGCAGCCACGCGCCCACAACGTTTATTGCGTTTACTCGAACATTTCGATCGGGATCGTTTATTTTTTCGATGAGAAACGGGACAGCCTTGTCTCCCATCTTTCCGAAAATGAAGATGGACTGCCAATAGTATTCTTTAGGATCCAGTTTAAGAATTTCTCCGGTCCTCGGCAGCGCGGCCTCATATTGCATCTGGGCCAGAAAGTCCAAGAGGACATACCGCTTCTCTTGGTCTCTTGTCGCTTCGAGGGTTGCATAGAGGAACTCGCCAGACTTCTGAGCACCGATTACTGCAAGAGCAAGATAACAATTGCGTTGCACCCATTCAGATGTTGATTTCCTGCATAAGAAAATAAGCGGATCGACGGACCGGGGATCTCTGGCCACTCCCAATACCCAGGCATAGATCGCCAACTGCTTTTCCGTAGCTTTGGGATCAACCAGCCTGGGTACGAATGCGTCTGCGATCGCAGCCTGCGGCGCTGATTCCACTCTCTCCAGTAACGATGAGTCAAATTCCTCGGAAGATGATTCATTGGCGGCTGCCAATTTCTCAATATCTCGAACAAGGCTGTCAACCTCGGACGCCGGTGAGGAATCCATGCAAACCGTGAAGAGAACCATGCACACAAGACCGCTGCAGACGATGCATCGCAAAGGATTTCTCATTACTTCCCCCTTCATTGTGATTTCCTAGCCCATCTCGGTTGAAACCAGACCAGGCATTCGCGGGGCTCATCATTGCCTGGCGACGGCGTCCTCATCGATTGCGCTTTCCCTTTCCTGTTAGTCCGCCAACCGATATTTCCCGTTGACGTCTGAGGGAATGATATTGTCCGGCGACGACACCCAATAGAAATTGAGGTACAGATATTTTCGTTCCGAATCAATCCACGCATAGCCAAGATCCCACGACTCAGGAACACATTTGACTTCATCCAATGAATAATAATACCCGTTTTGTCCTCGGCGACCCCAGAGCCTTTCCTTTCCAGCAATCTCAACGCTATAACTTTCCCTCTCCACGGAGCAGAATCCCTCTGCCGTAAACGGTTCCCAGTGCCTTTTAACGAAACAAACATTCACAATATAGGTACCATCGGGCCCGCTTGTCAGCTGGTAATCCGAGTTTCCTGCGACACTTTCAAGGACCACCAAGGCAGCGAGCAATAAGATAGGAATTGCAGCAAGCAGGTACCTTAGGCAGGTTGTGCACTTGAGCGGCATTGGTCAAAACCTCATGGTGTCGTCAATGGGTCTACGAAATAATCTGCGTCAAGGAATATGAATGTCGTTTTCATATTCATCTCTTTGTCGCGAGAGAGCGTGCCCAAGTCAAGACCAGGCGGTAAAAATATCCAAATGGATATGGTCGTTGCAGGAGCAATCACCCCTGTAACCCATGCCAGCCCGCGGTCCACCCGGCCAGGAGATCGAGAGGGATGTGAAGCAGCGCGCCAATGGCGAGCGAGCCCACGATCAGACGACAATGGCTCCAATCATGATCAACACGATTTTCAGGACTATTGTACTCGAACCATGGCCCTCAGCGCAGCCGTTGGATGGCTCCTCGTATTATGGATGCTCGCGCAGCAATCAGAAGGAATGGTATAATTGTAGCAGGAATCATCATCACCAATGCAGCACGTATTATATGAGCCGGGAATTCATCCAAAAAGCCACAATTCTCACATATTAGAATCGCGACAATGACGACATTCAGAATGAACAGAATTGATTCTGAGATCACATACGTTCTGATGAGAGACTTTCCGAGAACCATGAGCACTGCAATGCATCCCAACCATGCGGCAGTCAACCATTCGATTAACATCATTTCGGGCATTTCCATTTTTCCATGAAAAAGCATTTCCAACATCGCATGGAGACCTATCCGCGGATCGTAAATGAAGATATTCCCGATATTTTCTATTTGAAGATAGACGAAGACTTGGAATGACACAATGCACAGCAAATAGACTCCCAGAATTCTCGTCCACGTCTTATCAAGAATAATATCCGGGATCTTCATAATGATCCTCTTCCGAGTGCGACGCGTGTCCAGCGTTGGCAAGGGCACATATATTTGTCACGGCTTTACCAACCAAAGACGAAATATCGAATCAGATAATATGACGCCGTCAATATTACATGCACGATCAGTATGATCATTATGGATTCCTCGACCTTGTTCCTCAATACATTGTGGGGTAATTGAGAATAAATGAGCGCTGTCCCCTTTCTTAGAAAGAGAAATACAGCTGCTAAAAGTAATATGGTTTTGATGTAAATGCCGGAATAAGAAAACACAATGAAAAAGAAATAACATGAATTATGCTTACAACATATATGGCTCTTCTTTTTCTATCAGCGATTGTAATAAATACAGCATACAGAATGTATTGCGTCAGACTTACAAAAAATATACTCGGCACTATCTCGTCAAAAATGAATGTTGATAACATCATATAGGGGTAAAATAATTTCATGAGTAAATATGTACCATGCCCAGCACCTCCTGCAATGCCGGCGATTATCATCGTGATTGGCGTCGATATTGCTGCATAATAGACATGTGGATATTTCTTCTTAAAAGTTCTGATTCTGTCCATACATGTGGATGTCCCTTCAAGAATAATAAACTTGTCCCCTTCTTTTGCTTTTTCGTATGTCCTCTCATGGAAGCAATATTATACATAGTGTGGACGCTATCACATGAGTAATTATCAGGACTCTTATTGTAGCTTTTAATACAAACTGTTTATCTGCAATAGTCAGAATAAGACCATAAAGTATATAAAGGAAGAGTCCCGCTAGAATTATTAAACTCATCAGGGTATTATCTTCGACTTGAAATCCTGCTATTGCAAAAAAAGTGTAAGGATACGTGATTTTGAAAAAGATGGTATTTGGTGGGCCTTCTCCCAAAATGGTTGGCAAGGAAATTAATGCCACTGTCGGCGTTGCTAATAGCCCCTTTGTTATCCATGGATATTTCCTATTAAATGACAAGAATACGCCCATAGAAGCATCATTTTCGGTGTCAAAATACGCGGCCTAACGCCAATATCAGGCCATTGTTCCTCGCATTATTCCATAATATCCCGATTTTATCTTGGCCCGACCCGAATTCAGTTCGCTGCAAAAATGTCGTTCCGAACAAGACAATGCCGAAAACGGCTATTCTGAGGATCATTGTCATCTTACCGCCTGAAGGGCCTGTTACCGAGTGACTTCGCCAGTTCTTTCAGCCAGCGCCGTGTAGCTTGTTCCATCTGCTGATCTCGTTGACTGTTCTCGCAGTACACATCAGGAGTATTTCCTTTTATCATGTGCGTAAGGGGTTGAGACCCATATGAGAAAAAGAATCTTGAAGTCCATGCAATTCTCTGCCGAATTGTTGAACCATTGTCAAATGCACAGATTTCATCAGTTCCAGTTCGGTAATGGTTCTATACGGAAAATGAAATATGAGCTTACCTCCGCCCAATGCAAATGCGAGAAGGCTTGTAGGCTTGGCGAAAACACTCTCATCCTGACCTTGATTTGCCTCAAAAAACGGGCGCTGCCACCATTTTCCTATTCCTGTTCTATTTTTTCCCCAGTAATCGATATCCACAATACATTCCTATCCCCGAAGCTGTAAGCCAGATGATAGCACATATACTGACCCCTTGTAGTGCTTCGAGAAAATATCTGTATTTTAAAGCATATGCAGTGTCAATATTCATAAGAATATATATGGCCGTAAAGAATATCCCCGGATTGTAGATCATCTGTTTTCTAAATTCATTCGATTCTACATGATTTATAAAATACCCATGTAATATGCTCGCCGTCCCCACATAAATAGATCGAATAATATAGTGATCTGCAATTCCTGCATTCTCGATGGATAGGCTGAATACAGTCGCAAGTGCGTAAACGAGATATGGCCCAGATAAACTGTACAAGATAGTCGCTAATACGGCTCCCGATATTGTGTAAGCTATTTTCTGCAGGGTTCGCATCTTTCTTCCCATTTCTCGACGCGTTTTCGTGTCCATTCTTCAGCTAAGCGCCACGCAACGGGCCAACATGAACATCAAAGGCCGGGGAAAGAGTGTTGCCTGGGAAGGGTGGACTGTTCACGTCATGCCTTACCTAAATGCCGCCGGACTGAGAAGCGCATAGTATCTCAATGCCAATGCTACATGCGTGACCAGTATGATCATTATGGCCAATCGGACTTGAGTCTTCTTTTTTGATAGATGCAGTAATATGCCGTAAATCACATACAGCAATAGATCGCTACACGAAAATAACACGCCATATTCTCTTTCATCGAAATATAGAGAAAGCAATGCGACATGTGGATACAAGAATACATATGGTCCCAACACGCCATGGCCGGCGCCGGCGCAGAAGATGGCAAAGGCAAACAGGATCGGCGACACCCAGATGGGATGGATAACAATCATGTATTCCTTATAGAAGCTTGTCAGTTGTCTGAACACGGGCACATTTACTTGCATCTGCAGTAGGCGTCTCATTCCCTGATACATTGTGGGGTAATTAAGAATAATTGGGCGCTGCCCCTCTTCCAACGGAATCAGATAATAGAAAGAATATATGTCTGCTTAAGGAAGGAGTAATATACAGAACATGGCTGCCGCAATATGCGCGATTAGGATAACTCTTTTGACCTCTTTAATCCTGCCTTTGTTATCAGCAATCGTGAGGAGAACTCCGTAAATCACATATAGCAGAAATCCTGCGTATACAACGATTGCCCATGTTGAATTATCTTCAATCTGCAATAGTCCAATTAGAAAAAAGGTATAGGGATAGATCAACTTCAGAACAATCATGCCCTCACCAGCATGCCCAGCGAGGAGTAATGAAATGAACGCTAACACTGGTGTTAATATGATCGTATTGAAAATTCGCGGATATTTATTCTTGAACATTAATATCCATTTCATACCATATCCTGACATACTGTTGACCATGTTATAAAGTCTTCACAGTTCATTTGCATCCACATTGTTCATCCCACATTTTCGAGAAGTACTTCGTCCTTTGATTAGATTTATGCCATGCACGTAAATCATTATCTGGGGTGACCCCATCTTCTAAATGCCCGAGTGTCAAGGTCCTATATCCTTTATCATAATGGAATGGCGCATCCCGCAATCGATGCATTGCTCTCTCAAATTTATTTAAATTACATTTATTGATGGCCCCAAGAACATCCTCAACACTTTCAAAGGTCGGCCTGAAGTGCCAATAGGTTCCGATAAATAGTATCCACGGCGCTGTAAATCCTCTATCTTCCTTTGTCCAATCAAACCTATCATTATAAGCAAAGTCACTATGGCCCAATGGGGGGGACGTCGGTTCTGGAGCTATTTCGTATGGATTATATGGATTTGAGACAAAACGGGAAACCGCTTCACGCCACGCATTCACTCCATCCCCTGCGAGTCCATGACTGTCACGGGAATTTACTGGATCATTCCAGACATGAGACCGTCGGAAAACCCACTTTTTGAAGCAGCGATTGCCATGGGCAGCCGCCATCGAGGAGTTATCCCAATATAGAGTCGCTTCTCGTTTTCAAAGAACGATTGGATCCATTTATGTGTAAAGCCCGTCCGATCTTCGCGAAGAAGTCCTCTACCTTTATGCCCGCATCGTCAAGCAATCGCTGGTCTTGGTATCCGAAGCTTCAGTTTTTCCAATTCCAATTTTATCCATCGCTTGATATTCACAGCTACTGCCGTAAAGTAGCACTGTAAGCCAACCTTCTGAAGTCCCCTGTATCTGGCCCTCCGCATTCCGTGGTATCTGACCAACTCTGACAACTTGCCTTCGACCGCCGGTCTTAGCTTCATGTCCTCTTTGAACTGCTCAGTGAGATTGTAAACCTCCGCTTCACGGAGTTCCTTGTTGACCTTGCTTATGCCGACCGTGCGCCTGCCATCCTTGGAGTTCGTGCATTCGGCATTTCTCACGCATTTGCCGCACTCGGTCATGGGAAAATGGAACATCCTGATTTCTTTGGTACGGTCCCAATAACTTTGCTTTGTGGTTATTCCCGCAGGGCAGGTAAGAAGATTCTTTCTTTCATCGTAATGAAACATGCTTTTGGGATAGATAAGCCTGGTTCTCGTATTCTTCTCTTTGAGCGGGGCAACGACAGTGACTCCTTCTTCCTGCAAATCCTTCCGAGCTATGCCGTCGCCATAAGCGGTATCGCCAATCAATTTTACTGGTCGTAAACCATGTTCTCTCTGCTCGAGCACTGCCTCGACCATGTTGCTGCCATCGGGACGGTTGCCCCGCATGGCTTTAATATTGGTAATGAAGCGACTCTCAACGGTTTCGGTCACATTCGCCTTGTAGCCCGTAAATCGCTTGGTGCTTGACTTCGCGCCATAGCGTGCATCTGGGTCAATGGGAGACACTATGATGTCCGGCGGTTTTCTCTTGCGGTCTTGTTCTATCGCAGCGCCTGTCTCGTCCTCCGTAATGTTCTCCTGGAGGATTCGCCTCAGCATCTCGACCCGGCGATCAAGGATTTCATCTCCCTTAATTCGTTTCACCTGTTCCAGCACCATACGAGCATCCTTGACAACTTCGACGAGCTTCTTCTTACGGTTTTCTATGTTCAGCCGACCAGGCGCGTCGTGGTTGATTTCTTTTTTGCTGTATTCTGCCGAGTTGATAGCTGAGTCTATTTTCTCATGCATTGCCTTGTGGCGTTTCATAACGGGCTTCAGTATCTCGTAGATGCCTTTCTTGACCAGTGTTACCATGGTTGGGATCGCTACATCTGCAATCACGTGGGTAGCGTCAATGCGCTGGATTTCATCTCTTTTGATAAGCTCGGCCTTGACAGGATGTTCCAGTATCCGGTCGAAGGTCTCTTTCTCTTTGCCATTCTCAAGAAGCAGTTTTCTGAAATCGCCGAGGGATGAGTGATCAAAAGGGCGTTCATCGATGGAAAGTCCCAGGGCATATTTGATTTCGATGTCATACATGGCAGCTCGTTCCATCTCTCTGTCGGAAAGGTCCCGGTAGAATTGGAAGATCGTCGCCATGGCAAGCAATGATGGAGAGATCGGAGGACGCCCGTTGGCCCTGCAATACATATCCTCAAACTGATCATCGTCTATGATCGGCCAAACAATCTCCCTGAACTTGCGATAGAAGCTGTCTTGAGGAATAAGTCTTTCGCAGAGGGCGTCCGCGTCGAAGAAGCCAGTCTGTTTGCTTCTAGGAACAAACATGATTTGAGGTCCCTTCAGGATGAATTGAGTTATCTTCTTATGACACGGCTGTCCAATTAACATTTGAA
>DIWJ01000071.1 GCA_002428445.1 Syntrophaceae bacterium UBA6109 | reverse complement strand
CAGAAATGCACGGCCCCTTTTTTTGCTCCTGCGGTAAGGCGACGCAGGAATTTCTTGACAGGTCGGCCACCGCCTTTATACTGCAAAACACCGCATATGACGGAGCGGCATTTCGTGGAGGGAAGGCATGAAGGATCGGGACGTTGCGGCACTCTTCGAGGAGGTGGGCTACAGGCTGCTGTGTCTGTCTGCGACAATCCTCCCTGCCGATGTGAGGGCGGCGATTCAGGAGGCGGCGGAACGTGAGCGGTCGGCGCCGGCGAAGGCACAGCTTGACGCGATTCTGGAGAACATCGACGTGGCTTGCCGGGAAGGGTTGGGGCTCTGCCAGGATACGGGTGTGCCGCTTTTTTTCATCAACTGGGGCTTGCGGTCGGGACTGCTTCTGGATATCCGGCCGCCGCTTGCGGACGCCGTGAAGAGGGCGACGAAGGATGTCCCCCTGCGGCCGAATGTGATCCATCCCCTGACGCTGGAGAATCCAGGGACCAATGTCGGCTGGGGCATGCCCTACGTGTACTGGGACGTCGATCCGGAAAGCGATTCGATCGAGATCATGGCCGTTCCCAAGGGCTTCGGAGCGGAGGCCAAGTCATCGCTTGCCTTTGTCGTGACCAGCGAGGACATGGAGAAGGCGCTGATCCGCTGCGTCCTGGACAACGTTTTCATGGCGCAGGGAGAAGCCTGTGCGCCGAACATCATCGGGGTCTGCATGGGAGGCACGGGGGATATCGCCCTGCACATGGCGAAGCGGGCGGTCTTCCGAAGACCGTTGGGGGCGCCCCACAAAGACCCGCACCTCGCTTCTCTGGAGCGCAAGATTCTGGAGGCCGTCAACCAGACCGGCATCGGCCCCATGGGACTGGGCGGTGACGTGACAGCCCTGGCCGTCCACCTCGAGATCTGCGGAACCCACACGGCCGTCGCGCCGGTCGGCATCTGCTTCCAGTGCTGGGCAAACCGCTATGCGGCGGCGCGCATTTTTCCCGATGGCCGCGTGGAATACCTGACCCATGAGGTGCAGTGATGAAGGAATGGAATCTTTCCATACCGGCAACGGAATCGCAGGTGAGGGAGCTTTCGGCCGGAGACGTGGTGTACCTTTCGGGCAGGATGCACACCCTGCGGGACATGGGACATCGCCGGGCGCTGGAGATGCTGGACCGGGGAGAGGTCCTTCCCTTTGATCTTCGCGGAGGCTGCATCTGGCACTGCGGCCCCATCGTGCGCAAGGAGCAGGGCGGCTGGCGTTTTGTCTCCGCCGGTCCGACATCGAGTTCCCGCTTCAGCGCTCTGGGGACGGAGCTGATCCGCCGCCTCGGCGTCCGCTTCACCGTCGGCAAGGGAAACATGGGGAAAGGCGCCACGGAGGCGATGCGCGAAACAGGGTCTGTCTATCTTGTCGCTACGGGAGGCTGCGCCGCGGTGTACGCGAAGCGCGTCCAACGCGTCGAGGAGGTTCACTGGCTGGAGCTCGGCGTTCCCGAGGCGGTCTGGGTGGTGCATGCGCAACGGATGGGGCCGCTCGTTGTCGGCGTCGACGCGCAGGGGCGGTCACTGGCCGACGACTGTCAGGAGGAGGCGCGGACGCGCCTGCGGCTGATCTTCGGCAGGCTCGGCATCGACGGCGGACGGAGGTGCGTCTGGTGGCCCAAGCAGACCATTGGTTCCGAATCCGTCCAGGTCGATCATTCCTCCTGACAAACTGTCCGGAAGTTCGGACATTGCTGATTGACCTGCGGTCACGAATCTGTTAAATCTGCCGCGGATTATGCCATCGAGACTCGCACCGGTCGATGCGAAGGAGGAAGCGACAAGATCATGATCGATCTGCACACCCACTCCCTGTTCAGCGACGGTGAATTGATACCTTCCGAACTGGTCAGCCGGGCCGTGGCTGCCGGGTACCTGGCTCTCGCCATCACCGATCACGGCGACGAGTCCAATATCGACTTTATCATCCCCCGGCTCGTCAAGGCCTGCCGGAAACTTGCCGCCGCCTACCGGATGCCGGTGCTGCCGGGTATCGAACTCACCCACGTTCCGCCGGCGGATGTCGTCGCGCTGGCCCGGGAGGCCCGTGCAATGGGCGCCGCAGTCGTTGTCGTGCACGGTGAGACCATCGTGGAACCGGTTCCGCCGGGAACGAACGCCGCCGCGCTTCAGTCCGATATCGATATCCTGGCGCATCCCGGTCTTCTGACGGAAGAAGAGGCCGCCACCGCCGCCTCCCGCCGCATTTTCCTGGAAATCACGACGCGAGGAGGGCACAGCTATACCAACGGCCACGTGCTGAAGATGGCCCGCGTCGCCGGCGCACCCCTCCTGCTGAACACGGACTGTCACGCGCCCCGGGACCTGACGACCCGGGAAAGGGCCGTGAAGATCGCCCGCGGGGCGGGGATGTCGGAGGAAGAAATCGCCGGCATGTGGAAGAATTCTGAAGCCCTCGTGAAACGAGCCTCGGCATGACCGTTGTTGCAGACGATCCCGGCGACAAAAACCCCCGGAGTTCCCTGAACATCTGCCTGCTCACCTACCGCGGCAACCCTGCCTCGGGAGGGCAGGGGGTCTACGTCAAGTACCTGAGCAAGGCTCTTCGAGAACTCGGGCACAGCGTGGATGTCCTGTCGGGTCCGCCCTATCCGGTGCTCGACAAGGGCATCGGTCTCCACAAGCTGCCCAGCCTCGACCTCTACAACCCGGACCACCTCTTCAAACCGAAAGAGCGCCGGTCCCTGCTGTCGCCGGTCAACGCCTTCGAATTCCTCAGTATGTGCCTGGGGGGATTCCCGGAACCGCTCACCTTCGGCGTGCGCGCCTGGCGCTTCTTCCACCGGCGCCGCCCCCGCTATGACATTGTACACGACAACCAGTGCCTCTCGTACGGGCTCTGGGGGCTCAAGCGCATGGGGTTTCCGGTGGTGGCCACCGTCCATCATCCCATTACTGTGGATCGGGCGACGGAACTGGCGGCCGCCGACACGTGGAAGAAACGGCTCAAGGTGCGGCGCTGGTATTCTTTCATCGCGATGCAGCGGCGCGTCATCCGCCGGCTGTCGCATCTGATTACGGTTTCGGAATCCTCGAAGCGGGACATCAGCCGGGAGTTCGGACTGCCGCTGCAACGTTTCCGCGTCGTACCGAACGGGATCAATACGGAATTCTTCTACCCGCTGCCGGGGATTCCCCGGCAGCCGCATCGTCTGCTCGTGACCAACAGCGCCGATATTCCCCTCAAGGGCCTCTCTTACCTCCTGGAAGCGGTCGCCGCCGTCCGCCGGAAGAGGAAGGTGGAACTGGTCGTGATCGGGCGGCCGAAGAAGAACGGCGACGTGGAGAGGAAGATTCGCGAGCTGGGCATCAGCGACATCGTTTCCTTCACGGGGCGGATCCCCTATGAAGCCTTCGCGGAGCAGTACGCGCAGGCAACCGTAGCCGTGATCCCCTCCCTCTACGAGGGCTTCGGAATGCCGGCGGGGGAGGCGATGGCCTGCGGCGTGCCCGTGATCAGCACCAGCGGCGGCGCGCTGCCGGAGGTGGTCGGAGGCGCCGGCATCCTCGTGCCGCCCGCCGATGCGCGCGCGCTTTCTGAGGCGATCCAGCATCTGCTCGATTCGCCGGGAGAAAGGGTGCGCCTCGGGGAAGCGGGGAGGGAGCGAGTGGGACAGTCGCTGACCTGGCGTCACGCGGCGGAAAAGACGGTGGAAGCCTACCGGGAAACCATCCATGCTCACCATTGAATTCGACCGGATGGACGTCCGGTCCGGAGATAAGATTCTCGACGCCGGCTGCGGAACGGGACGGCACCTCGTGGAGGCGCTGGTTTCCCGCGGCGCGGAGGTCGTGGGTATCGATCGCAGCGCCAGCGACCTGGAGAAGGCGGCGGAAAACCTTGCCGCTTTCAACGGTGACGGCAGGAACCGCTGGCTGCTGGCAAGGGCCGATATCGGAAGTCTCCCCTTTCCGGACGGGGTCTTCGACGCCGTGGTCTGCTCGGAGGTCCTGGAGCATCTGACCGACGGCCGCCGTGCCGTGGCGGAACTCGTGCGCGTCCTCAAGGCAGGGCGGGACCTTGCCGTGAGCGTTCCGCGGTACTGGCCGGAACGCCTGTGCTGGGCGATCTCGGAGGACTACCACCGGCAGCCGGGGGGGCATGTCCGCATCTGGCGGAAAAAAGAACTGCAGGATCTCCTGCAGCGGGCGGGCACACACTGCCGGACAGTACGCTACCGGCATGCCCTGCACGCCCCGTATTGGTGGCTCAGGTGCCTGGTTGGGCACAGGAACGAACGGCCGCTTGCGGTCCGGGCCTACCGGAGGTTCCTCGAATGGGACATCCTGGCGAAGCCGCGTCCCGTGGCGTTCCTCGATCGGATTTTGAATCCCCTGATCGGGAAAAGCATCGTATTCTATCTGCGGAAGGGAAATGAGCATGGATCCCAGAGTTTCACCCAGCGCGGCCGGAGCCCCCGTCGACATCGATGAACTGGCCTCCTTCATCGCGGCCGTCCAAAAGGAGAACGGTGAAATCCCCTGGTCCCCGGGGGGGAAGACGGATCCCTGGGACCACGTGGAAAGCGCGATGGGGCTTTCCGCCGCGGGCCGTATCGAGGACGCGGGACGCGCCTACGCGTGGATGACGGCGACGCAGCTGGAAGACGGAAGCTGGTGGTCGTCCGTGCGCGACGGTGTTCCCGAGGACCGGACACGGGAGGCGAATTTCTCTTCCTACGTCGCCGTCGGCGTGTTCCATCACTATCTGGTCACCGGAGATCGAAATTTTCTCAAGCGTCTCTGGCCGACCGTCAGGAAGGGAGTCGATTTTTCCGTCAGCCTGCAGGGACGGGCAGGACAGATCTACTGGGCGAAGAATCCGGACGGGGCTGTCGACCGCATGGCGCTCCTGACCGGTTCAAGTTCCGTTTTCATGAGCCTGCGTTGCGCCTTGGCAACAGCCGGGATCCTGGGAGAGCAAAAGCCCGCCTGGGAGGAAGCACTGCGCCGGCTTGGGGAGGCGATCCGCATGAAGCCCAGCCTCTTCAATATGATCAAGTCGCGTTTCTCGATGGACTGGTATTACCCGATTCTCTGCGGCGCCGTGACCGGAGCCGAGGCGCGGCGGCGGATCGATCGATCGTGGGAAAAATTCGTGATTCCGGATTGGGGCGTCCGCTGCGTCTCCGATCAGCCGTGGGTGACGCTTGCGGAGACGTCCGAACTCGTCATGGCGCTCGCCGCATGCGGGCGTATTGAGCAGGCCATGATTCTTTTCAGCTGGATCCTGAATAAGAAGGACGAACAGGGCCGTTACTGGATGGGCGTGACGGTCCCCGATGCCGTGATCTGGCCGGAAGAGCGGACGTCCTGGACGGCGGCGGCAATTCTTCTGGCCTACGACACCCTGTACGATCTGACGCCGGCGGGCCGGCTGTTTCGCCATACCCTCTGGCAGCGCTGGACAACACAGTGTTAAAAGATTCAGCGGAGACGTGCATCCGGGCATCCCGTATCGAGTACGGGACAAGCTTTTGAACAGCCTGATCATTGGAGTGATCTTGAAGAGGGACCACCGACCCTATTTCGTCAAGCGCCTCTACATGGGGTTCGAGCGCTGGTACGCCGATCACTTCCTGCGCCCGCAGTTCGAGGAACTGGGGGAGGGGGCGCTGTTCTTCAAACCGTGGCACGTCGAGGTCTTCGGCGGCCCGGTTGTTCTGGGCAGGTACGCCAACGTCATCGCGACACCCGACCGTAAGGTCCGTTTTACCGTCTGGTCGACCTTCGCCGGCGGCGGCCGCATCGTCATCGGGGACTACAGTCTTGTCTGCCCCGGCGTGCGCATCAGCGCGGCCACGGATATCTCGATCGGCCACAGCTGCATGCTGGCACAGGGGGCCTTTCTTACCGATGCGGACTGGCACGGCCTGTACGACCGGAGCGAGTCGGTCGGTCAGACCGCCGCGGTGAGAATCGGAAACAACGTCTGGATCGGGGACGGCGCCATCGTCTGCAAGGGGGTTACGATCGGAGACAACAGCATCGTCGGTGCCGGTTCCGTCGTCGTCCGGGATATCCCGCCCAACGCGATCGCCGCGGGAAATCCGGCTGCCGTGACGAAGGAGCTGGACGGCAACCGGCCCGTCAGGACCCGTGCCCAGTGGCTGGCCGATCCCGACGCCCTCTGGGATCAATTCGCGCAGATTGACCGGGCTTTCATGAAGGACAACACCGTCCTCGGATGGATGCGGTCCCTGATGTTTCCGCAAAAAGGGGATTAGATCGGACCATGAAAATCGCCATCGTTGCTCCACCCTATCCTCTGGAGGAATGTCCTGCCCCGCCGCTGGGCCTGACCTACGTAGCGGCCGCCTTCGAAGCCGCAGGGGCGGAGGTCTGCATCCTGGACTACATCGTTTCGCGGTATACGCCGGGAAAATTCCTCTCGGAGCTGGACCGGTTCCGCCCGGACGTCGTCGGCGCCGGATCGGTGACGCTGAATTTCCCCGGGGCCGCGGAGATTGTCTGCGCTGCCAAACGGCACAATCCCGGGATGATCACGATGATGGGAGGGCCCCACGTCTCCTTCGACGCGGAGAACGTCCTGCGGACCTATCCGGGTATTGATCTGGTCGTGATCGGGGAGGGGGAGGCCACGATCCGCGAGCTGACGCCGCACCTCGGCGACCGGAGCCGCTGGCGGGGAATTTCCGGCATCGCCTTCCGCGACGGCGGCCGCATTGTCACGACGGCCCCGCGCGGCTTCATAGAAAATCTGGATGAACTGCCGCTGCCTGCCCGGCACCTTCTGCCGCTTTCCCGCTACCAGGCCCTGGGATATCCGATCAGCATCGTCACGGGGCGGGGCTGTCCCTACTCGTGCATCTTCTGCGTCGGGCGCCGGATGGTCGGGAAGAAGGTGCGGACGAGGAAGGCGGCTCGTGTTGTCGACGAGATCGAGGATATTCTCTCCTACGGGCTGACCCGGATCAATGTTGCCGACGATCTGTTCGTTTCCGATGGTGAAAAAGTGCGGGCCGTCTGCGAGGAAATCCGGCGCCGCGGGCTGAAATTCACGTGGAGCGCCTTCGCGCGCGCAAACACCGTGGATCTGGAGACGCTCAGGATCATGCGGGAGACCGGCTGCGACAGCGTGAGCTTCGGCGTCGAGTCGGGGAACCCGGAGATGCTCAAACGCATCCGCAAGGGGATTACCCTGGAGATGGTGCGGAGGGCCGTCGATCTCTGCCGGCAGGCGGGGCTTCTCTGCCATACCTCCTTCATGGTGGGACTTCCCGGGGAAACCGCGGAGACGCTTCGCCAGACCGGAGAATTCGCCGGCAGTCTCGGCGCGCTTTATGGATATCATTTCCTTGCGCCTTTTCCGGGAACGACCGTCCGGGAAGAGGTCGACCGTTACGACCTGCAGATCCTCACGGATGACTGGACCCGCTACGACGCCAACAGCGCCATCGTCAGGACCTCCGCGCTTGCTCCTCAGGAGATCGAGGCCTTTGTGGCCCGGTTCGACCGGGAAGTGGACGGGGCGTGGCAGTCGATGGTGAAGGGTTATCGCGAGGGGACGAACAGCGCGGCGCTCGATATGCAGGTCGAGGGCCATTTTCGCATGGCCTTCGTCTATAAAGTCCTGGCGGGAGACCTCATCGAATCCCTGGGGGAGGTCCCCCGGGAAAGCCTGCCGGGGAATGGCGATGCCGCCGACCTGCTCTGCGAACGCCTGGAAAAGGCAACCGGCGCCGAGAGGCCGATCATTGACCGGACGATCCATCATTTCATCCGGTCTGGTTTCATCAAGTCTGCAGAGTGCAACGGCGCGGTTGTCTGGCACTGGACGCACAACGGCAAAACGGACCTCCCGCCCCCCCGGAATGCGGCACACGCCGCCGCGTAAATCCTTCACGGAAGACTTCAGGATCGCAGTCGCCGCCGCATCGGGGCGCGCCCCTGCGTCACGCTTTCGGCGCGGGGAAGGAAAAGAATACCGCCAGGAAATGAAGAATACTCCCGGACAGGACAAAGACATGCCAGATGGCGTGGTGGTAGGGGAGTCTCCGCCACAGGTAGAAGATAATGCCGGAGGTATAGGCGATTCCGCCCGCGATGATGAGGATCAGGACTCTCAGGGGAACCGCTGCGATCAGGGGCTTGATGGCGAATGCGACCGCCCATCCCATTGTCAGGTAAAGGACGACCCGCACCGCCTTGACGCGCCGGAGCGGCGTGAATTGGAGTGCGATCCCCAGCGCCGTCAGTCCCCAGACCAGGGCGAACAGTGACCATCCCCAGACGCCCTGCAGGCACACCAGGGTGAAGGGCGTGTAGGTCCCCGCAATGAGAAGATAGATGGAGGAGTGATCACAGATGCGCAGGATCTGTTTGGCCCGGGGATTCCGAATACCGTGGTAAAGGGTGGATGAGGAGTACAGGACGACCAGCATGGCGCCGAAGACGCTGCCGCTCACGATATGGCGGATTTCGCCGTAACGGGCCGCGTACGCCGTCAGGATGATCAGTCCGGCGATACCCAGAACAATCCCGATCCCGTGGGTGACGCTGTGGGCGATTTCTTCGCCGACCCCGTAGGCGGGGCATTCGTTCTCCTTGTCCATCGTCCTCTTCCTCAAAAATGAAAGAATGACCGGCAACCGCTCCGGGATATTCCCATGTTCCGTGGAAGGAAGCTAATCCATTTTACATATCACGGCAAGAAGATTCACTGGCTGGAGTTCGCGGCTCCCGGAGAGCACTGCCGTTCCGCGATTTTATCCGGGCGGGGACCTGCCTTATTTCGAATCTTTGAAAAAATTGAAAATGTCCCGCCATGGAGTGCGCGGGACATTTTGAATGCCCCTACTCGCGGTACTTGAAGGAGAGATTGAGTCTCACCCTGTAGGCGGTTACCTTCCCTTTTTCAATCGTGAGATCCTGCCTCACAACCTCGGCGACCCTCAAATCCTCAAGGGACTTTGCCGCGGTTGCCAAGGCCTTCTGGGCGGCATCTTCCCAGGACTTTGGACTGGTTCCGACGATTTCGACAATCTTGTACACGGCCATGATGCTCCTCCTCTCTTCTTCTGTGGGTAGACTGCACTCGCACAACCGGTTCCCGTGACGCCCGCTGGTGCGCCTTTCAGACATTATCATGATCTTCAGTGAAGACGCGGATTTTCTCCTGGGCGGTAAGCAGGGCGGCCATCATATCCGCGACCAGCATGCGCGGCCGGGCCGTCTGCCAATTTTTCCAGGACTCGACGGAGATCCAGGTGCTGATGACCATGAAGGTTGATGGATGACCTGCCTCGCGCAGCGTTTCGCCGGAGATGTATCCGTGTTGGCGTATCGCCGCCACTCTCAGCTCGAGCAGAAGATCCTTGAGCTGAGCTTCCTTCCCCGGCTGGCATTGCCGTTCGATCATTACTCTGATCATCGCATGTTTCCTCCTTTCTCTTGAAAGCTGAAGACATCCTGACAGGCAGGGTTGTCCTGCACGTCGAAAACACAAAACCCCGCCTTCTTTTGAAAAACGGGGTTTCTCCGGAGCCGCTCATGGCAACCCTCATGTACAGTTCAAGGGTTCAGGGGTTTTTGAGGAACACAACCTTCCCCTCAGGCTATCATGATTCCGACAGGAAATCCATCCTTGGGGCCGGCCAGGTGATGTATCAGATCTTGTGTC
>DIWJ01000083.1 GCA_002428445.1 Syntrophaceae bacterium UBA6109 | reverse complement strand
TAAACAACGCTCGATTTTCTTACACATGATCCTTCGTCAACCTTGCTCTCCGCCCAGATCCGGCCGCCGTGCTTGGTGATAATCCGGTGGGCGATGGCAAGTCCCACGCCGGTGCCCGCATACTCCTCTTCAGAATGGAGACGCTGGAATAATCCGAACATCTTCCCGTAATAGGCCATGTCAAAGCCGACGCCGTTGTCTTTTACGAAGTACACGTTCTCGTTGTCTTTGGTATATGCGGACACCCCCACGATGACCTCGTCCCTGGATGCGGCATACTTGACCGCGTTGGAAAGAATATTACGGACAACCTGTACGATAAGCTCCTTGTCTGCTATTGCCGGCGGCAGACCCTCGCTGCGCAGGGTTATGGCCTTGTCGGGGTGGCTAGCCCTTAGGTCCTTCCAAACTTCCTCTACGACAGCATCCATGTCCACCTCAATGGAGGAAAGATGCTGATTTCCCAAGTGGGAGAAGACCAGAAGGGCATCGATCAGCCTTCCCATCTTTTGAATGTTGTCTCGGATGACTTCAAATCGCCTCCTGGTATCCTCGTCAAACTTGTCGCCCGACCTCCGCAGGATCGTGCGTGCATAACCGTCAATCGCCCGAAGCGGGGCCTGCAGATCATGGGAGATTGAATAACCAAACGACTCCAGATTCTTGTTGGCTGTTTCCAGCTCTGCAATGTGTTCGGCATTCTGTTGATCCAGCTTCTCATGGAGCTCCCGCACATCATCCATCGCTTTTTTGCGTTCGGTGATGTCAAAGACTGCAACCCGGCATTCGCGCCCGTCCTCGGATGAGGTTGCCTCGATGTGGGCACAGAAACGTTGGCGCTGCCCTTTGTCCATGGAAACATCGCAGCTCTCTTTGCTACCCTCGAATACCTTTTTGAGAAAGACAGTGAAGGCGGGGACATCGCTCTCGGAGACGAAATCCGCAAAACGACGGTTCAGCAGCCGTAAACGTTCCACGCCAAGTAGCAAGGCCCCGGTGAGGTTCGCCTGAAGGATGACCCCGCCACTGTCCAGGGTGAAGTAGCCCAGAGGGGCGAAGTCATAAAGATCCAGGTAACGTTCCCGTTCCGCCTCGGCCTCATCACGCGCCTGCGTGAGCTCCTCATTTTGCATCTCCAGCTCGATCTGGTGGATTTGCAGTTCCTGAACGAGACGCTGCACCTCAGCCGCTTGTACCGGGTCTTCCGCCCCATTGTTTTTCCGCTTCTCAGCCAGACGCGCTTCCGCCCGGCGGCGCAACTCAGTAACATCTGTTTTCTTGCTGCCCTGTCCTCGTCCCATGGGTCTATTCATCCTTCGCATCGACGCCCCGTAAATCAGGCGCCCTCTCCTGTCCGTTTTTTCCCACCGATCTTCTTCCGGAGATCCTTGCGGGTCTTGTCCGACACCCCTGCCCTGTTGGCCACGCGTCTTTCCAGCCCGGCCTGCGTCTTGCGCAGCTCCATCTCCAGAGTCTTGGAAACGGTGACGTCCGTAAAGGTGATCACGACGCCGTCGATGCGGTTCTCGAGGGTCCGGTAGGGCATGATCCGCACCAAAAACCAGCGTCCGCTGGAGCCGGAGACCATTCTTTCCTTGAAGACCAGCGTCTTCATGACCTCCCGCACATCCCCGGGGAGTTCCGGATAGTCCAGCGCGGACGCGATATCCGTGATCGGCCGCCCCGCATCTCCGGGAATGAGTTTGATGATTTTCGACATCTGGTTCGTGAAGCGGCGCACATTGAGGTCGTCGTCCAGAAACAGCGTGGCGATGTCGGTGCTGTCCAGGAGGTTCTTCATGTCATTGTTGGCCCGGGAAAGATCGGTCACCTTGGACTGCAGCTCCTGGTTGACCGTCTGGAGCTCTTCGTTCATCGACTGCATCTCCTCCTTGGAGGTGGTCAGTTCCTCGTTGGTGCTCTGGAGTTCCTCGTTGGTGGATTGCAGCTCCTCGTTGGCCGATTTGAGCTCCTCCTGGGAAGTCTGCATCTCTTCGCGGGTGTTCTGCAGCTCCTCGCGTGCCTTCCGGAGTTCCTCCTCCAGCTGCGCCAGCCGCTCGCTGCGAGGGCTGGTCCGCCCCGATGCCCGCTTCGTCGCCCTTTCGGGCGGCGCAGCGGCATCCGCAAAGACGATCAGAACCATCCCCTTGAGCTCTCGCGGCTCCGCAAGCGGCTGAATGGTGACGTCCACCGCCTGGTCGCGGCCGTCGGTCCGCAGAGAAAGCCCCTTCAGGACAATGGCGCTCTGCCGAGTCAGCGCCTTTCGAAACGCGCCGTCGAGTTCGTAGCGAAGCCCTTCGCGGGCCATGGCGAAGATGTTCCAGTTCGCCTTCCCGGCCGCCGGCTCGAGGTATTTTCCCGTCCGACCGCTGATATAGAGGATATCCCCCTTATCGCTCGTCAGGACGGCCGCCGGCGCATAACCGGCCAGCATCAGCTGATCGACCAGGGACTGGAGATTGGCTGTCTGCCTCTGTGCCGGGACCGGCGCAGTCTGTTCCGGCATCGCAGATGTGAATGAGGAAGGAAAGTCGATCGGGATGGCTCCTGCCGCGATATCGAGCCGGCGGTAAATCCTCGACTTGCCGTCCGCGAGAGCGAAGAGATTGCCGAACGGACCGATCGTCTCGGCACTTCCCAGGAACAGGATGCCGCCGGGATTGAGGATGTGATGAAAAAGCGGGATGAGTTTCTTCTGGAGCTCCGCGGTCAGGTAGATCAGGAGGTTCCGGCAGATCAGGATGTCGAGCTTCGTGAAGGGAGGATCCATGATGATGTTCTGCGGGGCGAAGACCACCATCTCGCGGATCTCCTTGCCCATACGGTACCCGCGTTCCTCCTGAACGAAGAACCGCCGCAGGCGCTCCGGAGAGACATCGGCCGTGATGTTGGCCGGATAGACCCCTGCCCGGGCTTTTTCGATGGCATCTCCGTCCAAATCGGTGGCGAAGATTTGGAGTGAAACATTTGCGCCCGGATTTGCCTTCTGCAGGGCCTCCTTGAAAACGATAGCCAGGGAATAGGCCTCCTCGCCCGTGGAGCAGCCGGGTACCCAGGACCTGATGACTCTGCCGGCGCGGTGTGCCGCCAGGAGCGACGGGATGATGTCGTTTCTGAGTTGATCCCAGACCGCCGAATCGCGGAAAAAGCTCGTGACGCCGATCAGAAGCTCCCTGAACAGGAGCTCTGTCTCCTGGGGATTCTCCTGGAGAAACTTGACGTAGGTCGCGATCCGGTCGATCTGGTGGAGGCTCATGCGCCGCTCGATGCGCCGGTAGACCGTGCTCTTCTTGTACAGCGAGAAATCATGGCCCGTCCGCGTCCGCAGGAGGATAAAGACCTTCTCCAGACCGCTCTCCGTTTGCTCCTCCAGGCGCTGCCCGGGCCGCGTGATAAGGCGGGGGTTGCTGAGATAACTGATGATCCTCCCGGGCAGCTCCTCGGCCGGCGCGATGACATCGGCCAGTCCGGCGTCGATGGCGCTCCTGGGCATGCCGTCAAACTTGGCCGAGCCCGGCGCCTGCACGAAGACCGCCCCGGCATGTTCCTTGATCGCCCGAAGGCCCAGCGTCCCGTCGGAACCCATTCCTGAGAGGATAACGCCGATGCTCCGATCCTTTCGGTCATCTGCCAGGGAACGGAAGAAGAAATCGATCGGCAGGCGGAGCCCCCGGGGCGCCACGGGATCGAGCAGGTGCAAGCCCCCGTGGAGGATGGACATGTCCCGGTTCGGAGGGATCACGTAGACCCAGTCCGGCTCGACCTTCATGCGGTCCCTGACCTGGACGACTGTCATGGCGGTGGCGCGTTGGAGCAGCTCCACCATAATCCCCTTGTGCGTCGGATCGAGGTGTTGGACGATCACGAAGGCGATGCCGCTTCCCGCGGGAACGCTGCGAAGGAACACTTCCAGCGCCTCAAGGCCGCCGGCGGAGGCGCCGATGCCGACAACGGGAAAAACGGCGCCTGTGTAACGACCGCCGCCTTTCGAAACGGGCGCTATCATCGGGGCGCTCTTAGCAGGCGCCTCAGGTCTGTTGCCGGTTACGGATCGCTTCTTCATGACCTCGGTCTCCCCGCAAAGTAGCCCGGTTGGTTAATAAGTTTCAATGCTGCAGCAAGAGCACACTGCATTGGATCTAGTAAGAAGACTGGTCATGAATGTCAAGGGGATTCACTCCTGCATCTCGGCACTTAACAATAGCCATCTCTCGGCGGTCAGAAGGGGATTTCCCCGATCATCGGAAAAATCACCCTCCGAGAATTGCCCCTTTCATCCCCTATTCAGTGGACTGGCCGGATCAGTAAAACTGAACAACAGTACTTGCTATACGTATAGAACTCAATAAAATGTCACGAATTACAGTTTTGAAAGAGATGTATCGGTAAAAACATCATCCTTGTGAGGTCTCGGAAGTGTGAAATAGAAGGTCGCCCCTTTGTCCGGTTCACTTTCCGCCCAGACCCGGCCGCCATGGCGGTTGATGATGCGCTGGACGATCGACAGTCCTACGCCCGTTCCCTCGTACTCCTCGCTATGGAGCCGCTGAAAGACGCCAAACAGTTTGCCATAATAAGCCATATCGAATCCGACACCGTTATCCTTCAAACAGTAGACGATGTTGTCTGACTCGCAATGACTGTCGAGTTCGATGACGGCTGGCTTTCTTTTCGTGGTGAACTTGACGGCATTGGAGAAAACATTGAAAAGCACTTGTTTGATGAGATGTCTGTCCCCCAGTCCGGGCAAGAGTCTAGCGATCCGGACTTCGAGTTCTCGTTCCGGATTTTGCGCTCGTATGTCTTGCCATACTTCGCCGGCAAGCGCTTCCATATCGATTGTCGCGAGGCTCATCTTATTTCTGAGCACCCTTGAAAAGGAAAGCAGGTCATCAATAAGGAAGCTCATTTTTTCAGTGTTGCTGCGGATGACGTTGATCATTCGCGCGGCATCTTCATCGAGCGTGCTTCCATATTTCTTCACAAGCATCCGGGAATAGCCGTCAATGGCCCGAAGAGGGGCCCTGAGGTCATGGGAGACGGAGTAACTGAAGCTCTCCAGTTCCTTATTGGCATCTTCCAGTTGCTGCGCCTTTTCCTTCAAGGCCATTTCCACCCGTTTGCGATCCGTGGTGTCCAGGAAGGCAGCGATAGCGCCCGCTGGGCACCCGCAGGCATCCATCACGGGAATCACGTTGCCCATAATGGAACGAATACTACCGTCAGCAAAGTGGAAATCGAGAGCGCAATCCAGAATTTTCTGACCGGTGCGAGCCACAACCTGGATCGGCATATCTAGTGGTTGAACCTCCACGCCGTCACGGAAAACACGGTAATTTGCCAAGAGTTCAGGTTTCGGGCCGCTCTTGGACAGGTTGATCCCCTCCTTCACGCGCGAGAAATCGTGTGCCGCCCGATTTCCTGTGATATTCCGGCAGTCGCGGTCAAAAGCGGTCCATATGATTGCAGGAGCGGCATCCAAGGTCGCTTTCAATTGCGCAGCTTGGCTCTCCGCTTGTTCCTTGCTTTTCCTCAACTCCTCTTCGGCTTCCTTGAGCCGAAGCATGAGAATGTTTTTGGTGCCGACAATGGCATCTACTTCCTGGTTGCGAAGAGCCCTGATGATTTCCTCGAGTTCAGCAAGTTTCGCAGCAAGCTCTTCATAACTTGGTTTATGTGCCATGTTCAGACCTCAGGCGGAGGGCGGAGATCACCCTTTCTTTATCAGCAAGATTGCCAATTATCGTTGCCCTCGGTTCGGGTGCCGCAAGAACGAGCGTGGGGGTAACGAATACCCTGTCTTTCAGGGCAGCGACAAAGTCGGTCAAGACATCGACTTCCTCGATCCTACACCGGTCTTTGAGATATTCGTCACAGATACGCGTGAGGTTGTCTTTGGCAAGCAGTGAGTTCTGTTCATCGCCGGCAACATACAGTTTCAGCATATATATCTGCTTCATTTCTGCATCCGGGGCAACGCTATCGGCGGATTTCATTTCCCGACCTCCCCCGATGACTCTGGCGCGTCACCGGCGGCTTTGTCATAAACCTCGACACCGTGGTCGGTAATCCGGAAATCATGGTACCGGCTGGAATGCTTCGAGCCGCGCGACTTGATCACCAGCAGCTTGCGCGCGAGTTCATTTCCTTCCTCGACAAAACGGAGCCACAGGAGAGCATCGATGATGGAAGAAATGCCGATACCGCTTATTGCCGTTCTGTCGCCGGCATCCCCTGAACTTTGATTCGTCATGATGAGGGTGATGCCTCTATCCTTGCACCGGTTGCTGAGGCGCATGGCGAACTCAAAAGCAGCGCGTTCGGACCCCATGCGCTCGAAGGACGAGATGGCGTCCACGATCACGTGGTCGGGTTTGAACGCATCGATCATGTCGAAAGTGCGGACCAGGTGTTTTTCCGTCCCGAACGCTTCCGGCATCGCGGTCAGCATCTTCAGAAGACCCTTCTTTATTGCCGGGCGGAGATCAATGCCGGGGCTGAGCATCGTCGCTACAATGGCCTCTTCGGATTCCTCGAACCCGAGAAACAGTATCTTTTCGCCACCGTCACAGGCCGCCGTGACAAAGGTGTTGGCAATGGTGGTTTTCCCCGTCCCCGTTGATCCGGCAATCAGAATGGTTGAGCCGCGGCGATAGCCGCCACCCAGCACACTGTCCATCTGTTCATGGCCGCTCGATACATGAGGGCCCATGGCCTGATGCTGGAGGCCGAACTCGGAGATGGGAATGATGCTGATGCCGTCCTGTTGAATGACAAAAGGATAAGCATTTCGGCCGAAATCGGAGCCGCGGTACTTGATGACCTGAAGCTCCCGCGTCGACACCCAATCGCCGGGGCGCTGGATCAGCCTGATGACGCAGTCGGCCATGAACTCCAGAAACTCGTACCGGTCGAAGATGCTGTCGCCCCCGGATGCCTTCACCGTCAGGATGGCGGTCATTTTGTGGTCAAGCAGCCACTCGTTAAGATTGTACATCTCGCTGCGCTCCCGGCCGGGATTTTCAAAAAGCCGGATGAGCATGTCCAGGGCGTCGAAGACGATGCGTTTTGCGCCGATGGCATTGGCTTGACCTTCAATGATTGCCAGAAGCGCCTTCAGATTGAAGTCTCCCGAAACCACAGTCTCCGGGTCCAATCGGGCCTCGATGATGGCCAGATTGTCCTTCTTTTCCAACTCCTCGAGGTCCCAGCCCAGGGTGGCGGCATTGCGACGAACCGCATCCGCCCGCTCTTCGAAAGTGACGAAAATCCCTGATTCACCTGCCAGAGCCCCCCGGTAGAGGAATTCCAACCCCACGACGCTTTTCCCCGTACCCGGGCCGCCTTCAAGGAGCGTGGTTCGCCCTTCCGGCAGGCCCCCGTACAATATTTCGTCGAAACCCGATATGTATGAGGCAGCTTTGGCTAATGCTCGAACAGTTTTGCTCTTCCCGCTCAATTGGTTATGCCTCCTTCCTGACGAACGACTTTGATAATTTACTCTTTTGATAAGACTTTGTTTTCGATTGGTTGGGACTGCCGAATGATAGGAGCGCCGTTTTTGCTTGTCAAGAAATATTGCGGCATCGAATGGTAAGGATTGGCAATATGGGTTAAGAAAGTGATCATCATTCATTTCCGATTAAAATGACATAGACCTATCAAAATCATCGACGGCAGCGAGGCTCTCTTATGGGTGCATCAGCGGATAGACCTTGGGAGCGTAAAATAGAAACAAGCGCCTTCGCCAACTTTGCTCTCCGCCCATACCCGACAGCCATGCCGATGGATGATCCGTTGGACGATGGCCAAGCCTACTCCCGTGCCCTCATAATCGCTGCTGCTGTGGAGACGCTGAAAAACACCGAATATCTTATCGTAGTATTGCATGTCAAAGCCGGCTCCATTGTCTTTGACGTAGTACACATTCTCCGCCCCTGTTTCGTTTCCGGCCGCTTCAATAAGCGGAGCTTCCCGGCCTTTGGTGAATTTGACTGCGTTGGAAAGGAGATTGATGAAGACCTGCTTGATGAGCGACCGGTCTCCCCTCCCTGGCGGTAAATGTCCGATCCTCAATTCTACTGGTTTGTCAGGATCGGGGGATTTCACCTGCTTCCACGCTTCCCTGACCAAATTCTCCATATCAAGTTCTGATGTGGTCAACGCCTCCTTGCCCGCCCGGGAGAGGGCCAGCAGATCTTCGATGAGCTGTCCCATCTGCTTTACGCTGTCTCTGATCAGGTTGAAGTGATGTTTGGTGTGCTCGTCAAAATCATCTCCTTTTTTCCGGAGGATGATCTGCGAATACCCGTCAATGGCTCTCAGGGGCGCACGAAGGTCGTGGGAGACGGAGTAGCTGAAGCTTTCGAGTTCCTTGTTCGTGATTTCAAGCCGGATCTGGTTCTGCTCCGCCAGTTTCTGGGATTTTTTGATATCGGTGATGTCGAAGCCGGTTGTGATGAAGTGCTCTCCCAGGGGAATGCTCGTGAACCGAAAGTATTTGTCCAGATGGGGAAAGTAATCTTCGTAGACAAACGGAACGCTTTCCTCGATGACCTTGCGAACCACCCCCATGTAGTGGTCCGACGCGCCGGGCCCGAATATTTCATCCGTGGTTTTCCCTTTGATCTCTTCGATGGTCCTGCCCCAGGTTGCCAGGGCCGGGGGATTGGCATCTACGAGGCGCCAGTTCGTGATCTGGCCGTTTTCATCGCGGACAAGCTTCCAGAAATGGACCTCTTCGGTGACGTTGTTGAAGAGATTGCGTGTGAGATAAAGTAGCGTTGTTTA
>DIWJ01000084.1 GCA_002428445.1 Syntrophaceae bacterium UBA6109 | reverse complement strand
AAGTATGGCAGAAAACCACGCATAAGTCAATATATCTTATAATAATATCCATATGTTATGCTAGCATAATGGCAAATTCTTCACCGGACAATCCGTATCATGAAATGATGATCAACTGAGTTGTGCAAAGGTCTCAAATCACGTATTAGCTTATAATATCCATAGGATATGTTTTCAAAACCGGATATTTGATCACGGGGGTATCACCGCAATCAACACAAAATGAAACACAAAGTTGTGCAAAACTCTCATCCGAAGGTCGCCTATGCCGCTTAATTTTGTCATGTTCAATTGCCGGAATAATAATTGGGGAATAACGGGGAAGGCTTTTTTAAAATGCAAAGATTATTGGTTCGTCTTTATAATTATATTATTTTCAGCTTGGGTCACTAGCTACGACACGCTTCATTACAAAAAATTCTATTGGGATAATCCGCTTTTGTTCTCAATTTTTCGAGACAACCTCCAATCACTTAACTTTTTTCATGAGATCGCATACTGGTTTCCGCATGTTAGTGTCGGGTGGCCGGCGTATTACAATTCTTTTTTAGGTGATGTGAGCTGTACGAGCCCAATTTTTGCTGCGCTTGGATTTTTATGTTGGCTATCTGGTATGTTAGGCATTACAATCTCGCATTATTTCTACCTTTATGCCTTTTACATATTTTTTCTAGTGCCTGCAGCCATAACTATTGGCGCCTATGCCCTGGCCAGACAACTTTTCACGTCAAGGTATGTCCATTTTTCTATTGTCATACTTAGCGCTTTTTCACCCGGGGTGGTTCTAAATTTGAGTGATGTAAGCTTAGGCGAGCCTGCCGCCTATGCTTTATTCTTTTTTGTAGCCTATTTGAGGTTTTTAAAAGAACCAGAAGTTCGGAATTTTTATTTATTAATTATAACCGTCATGATTCTGGGATTAACGCTAAATTATCCTTTTATACTCTGGAATGTGTTCGGGATACCAATGTTTATATTTTTTGTTTCAATCTGGCCTCTACGCAATTTACACCGCACAAGGGCTGCTTTCAATAATATTTCTTTAACACATTATAGCATTGCAGGTGTTTTAATATTTATTTCCTTGATCCCTCTTGTTGCTACATATTTGCAGGGCGCGGATTTAGTCCGTTCCACTATCGGGAAAAACGCGTATTCGCTTGAAAAACTCTTGCCGGGTAATCCTCTGGAATTATTATCCATAAGTATACCGGGGTTTGGTTTTGAGTGGCGCGCCTTCAACAACGCAGCAGGAACTGAATTCTGGACGCTTCTGCCTTTCGGAAATTATCATTTGAGCATCAATTACTTGGGACTATTCTGCTTGCCTTTAAGTATTTTAGGGCTTATTTATGGACCTAAATCTTTACGGATTCCTCTGCTATGGATGATCGTGATCACGTTCACCATCATGGTCCTTTCCGCAGTAAGCCCGATCTTAGCGTTGATTTTATCTGTTAAATCTCCCTTGTTGGCAAATAATCATTTCAGTGATTTATTTTTTAGATGTGGGGGATACTTATTTTTAATCTATTCTTCTGCTTTAGGGCTAAGCATTTTGTTAAAAGATAATACAAAAATCAAAATAATCTTTTTATGCCTCTTAGGAGGGATGCTCAGCATTAATGTAGTCTTGCATACTTTTTATTATGGGACATTCCATTGGACGTTCAGTCCTTTCTTTGCTATCTCTATTGTGTTTTCCATTCTGTATTCAATCATCGTTTGTTCCATGATGAGGTACCCTAAAAATAGTGCTTTGATCTGCATGCTGCTTTTTATTGTACTCGCTGATATTTCCACTTGCACAAATCTTCTCGTCAAGAATTTCAAATTAGTAAACGGCGGAAATAGTTTTCAGTCGCTTAGGGAAGAGTGGAACGCGAACAATATTGGTGCTAAAAATAGCATTGGAGTCAGCGGGAAAATATTTGTTCAAAAAAACCTTGTTGAAATTAATAAGCTCGGTATATTCCCCGAAACGGATTTTCAAAAGTTTATTTTATTTTCAGCTGTACATTCTAGTGATGACATCAATAAAGAAGTGTTGAGGATCACTAAAGGTGTAACCAAAATTAAAACTTCATTTAAAGGTTATGACTCTTTGCCGATTGCGCCTGAAGATGCTGAAACATCGGCGTTTAAAAATTTTATAGCTAATGCTGAGATTCATACTGAACCCGCAATAGGAACAGTCGATATAATCAATCAATCGTATAACACGCTTGAACTCCATATCAACTCATCCAGAGAGGCCGCTCTTCTCATTCGTGATGCTTATTCCCCCTATTGGAAAGCGTGGCTGAATGGGGAAAAAACTCCGATCGCTCGTGGATTCTATAATTTTAAAACAGTTATAGTACCAAAAGGTGAATCGAAGCTTATTCTAAAGTTTGATCCGCCTTTCATCGGATTGGCTTTGCTTATTTCTTATATTAGTATTTTGGTATTATTGGTATATTTTATTACGGAATGTCCCAGATTAAGGTAGGTGTAATTGAAAGGGATCTTTAATACGCACCCACACCATAAGCCACAATATTCTCCAAAACATATTTTTTTTCGTAAACTCAAGGATGTATATTATATCTTGTTCGATTTCTTTTCGCGTCAAGCGAGTGTAATCAAACAAACTGCCAAGTTTTCTACAGTGGTCGAAATACTCTTCACATGCATCATCGTATTGATCCTGGCACACCCCACGCAAGTGGGGGCGAAAATTCAGACAAGCAACACGGTGTGCATTAATAATGGTTTCGCTTATTGGGGAACCAAAGGAATAATACCATCCCCGCAAATCAACGAGAAATTGATTGAAGACTTTTCTAAGTTCCTCGCCAGCGACGATAAATTCCCTTCTTTTGTCTCTATTAATGGCCCAAACATGACCAACAATGAACCCCGCAATAGCCGTGAATGCTGGGTGTGTAAAGAAACCAATGAAAGCATCAAGCATAAGAGAGTCCTTTTTATAGAGGTGTTGGCGGCGTTGTTATTGTGTGTTGTTGTTAGGTGGATATACTATCGTTAAACAAAAGGGGGCCAATCACAAGGACCGTCCCCCTCATATTACAATCACAAAAATAATCAAGAAAAATATTTAGTTAGTCGTCATTATCCATAAATTCCATTTCGGCTTGCTCTGGTCCAGAAGGGAATGCCCGCGCAAAAAGACGCTTAAACCTTGACCAATCCGAAGATGCGCGCATAAGGGCTATTACCTGAAGAAGATGGTCGCGTAAATCCGGTTGTCCGATGTCTACAGATAAAAATTGTGTATGCTTCCATTGGCGCCTCTTCTTGATTTGAACGATTGGATTTTTTTTGCGAAGCTCATCCAAAACACCTTCTGGTAATTTCTCATAGACCAACTCGTTTGTTATCTTGCCTATCAGGGGAGTTCTTTTAACACCGGTTGGATATGACCATTTTCTAAGGCGGTAAATTTGTCCGTAGAACTCATCGGGAAACATCTTGGCCCATTTCAATCTTTCCTCAGATAGATATAGTGCCAGTAGCCTATTTAGCTCTGTGCGATCTCTTTCTTCTTGGTATCCAGTAACCTCATCAATAAGGGCAACAATGCCAATTTTCGCAAAGCTCCGCATCAACATATCGGCCATTTCTGCTATATGATATTGGCCACGCTTCAATGCGCTTGCGTCCCGCGCTCTTAACCAGACATCTAATATTTCGGGAATTAATGTGGCATCAAGCCCATAAGCGCCGCCCCCGCCCGTTTTGGGACGGTAATTATAGCGGTATTGAAGCGCCAACGATAACTTATCGGATATAAATGGTTTTAGGTTATTTGCCGAGACATAAACCGGCAAATGGGCGCCATCGGGATTTTCCTTGATTCTTTTCCAGTGGGAGCCGCCCCTTTTCCCGCCTAGGGCTTTCATCAGTCCGCGCTCTGAAACAACACGCTTTCCGCCTTCTAAAACGGCGACCGGTATCGATAAATCTCCAAGCTGCAATACTCCGTCATGTGTTGCTTTTAGTAGCTTCTCTGTCATTCTCACACCCCCACGGCTCGTTGTAAGGTTAAACCAAACAAATCGTCAGCCTTGCGGTAATTATGGCGGTAGCAGAACTCGTCTATATACTTTGGGAGATAGCGCAGACTTACCTTGTGATACTGGCCGACGACTCCCCGTTTCAACAAAGCCCAGAATGATTCGATATTGTTGGTGTGAGCATCCCCATTCACATACCAGACTTGATGATTGACAACCTTGTGCGCGATGATTCTGCCAATCCCGAAGTATCCACGGTATTCATCGGTCATTAAAGTTGTATTTTGAGTATCCACGTTTTCACGGACAAGCGCCTTAAGGTTCTTCGCCTTGAGCTTGTCTTTCCGCATAACCCGTGCGCGTACCTTCCCTTCACGTTCAATCATCCCCACAACGGGCGTTTTCTTGGTTCCACGGCCACGTTTATTTGGTTCGCCGTTCCCGCCACCCTTGCGCGGCTTACCGCCGATATATGTTTCGTCCATTTCCACGATGCCAGTTAAAAGCTCTCTTTGGGCTTGCTGTGTCATGGCTTGCCGAATCTTCATAGCCATGCGCCATGCGGTATCTTTATTGACTTGCAGATCGCGGCCAAGCTGTCTTGCCGATAATCCCTTTTTAGCATTCAGGACAAGGGCGATGGCGAGAAACCATTTTTGTAAAGGTAGGTGGGTATGATGAAAGATTGTTCCAACGGTAACGCTAAACGTGGTGTTACAGGTATTGCAATGGTAGCGGCTTTCTTTGGGTAGTGGCGTGGCGTTTGTTGATTGGCAGTAAGTACACTTTGGCTTGCCGTTCCATCGGACTTTTTCAAGGTGGACAATGCAATCGTCGTTCTTCGGGAATGTTTCGTAGATACTGACGATGTTCATGGTCACTACCTCCTGTTGGGACAACAAATAGCACCTTACACCCCCGGTGTCAAGAACTTTCTTCCTACCTTAAAATGGGACATTCCGTTTTATTAAATCTAGAAACTCAAGGGAGTGAATCATACCAACACGGCAAAGGGCAATTATATGGAAGCATCAGGGAAAATAATTAACGTAGGAATGGATAATCATAATCATGATTATCGAGAGTCGGGACCGTCCACACCATATCTCTCTATCGTTATTCCTGTATTTCAGGCTGAAAAATGCCTTGACGAGCTATATCGGAGGCTAAGGAATGCGATAGAAAGTATTTCGTCGTCTTTTGAAATTATTCTAGTCGAAGACGGCAGTAAGGATAACTCATGGAAAGTTATCGAAGGACTAGCATCCGCTGACCCGCGCGTACGCGGCATCCAGTTCAGTCGGAACTACGGGCAACACTATGGCATTACAGCCGGATTGGACTACTGTCGTGGCGACTGGGTGGTGGTAATGGATTGTGATCTACAGGATAGACCCGAGGAGATCCCACGTCTGTACGCCAAGGCTATGGAGGGTTACGATGTAGTTTTAGCCCGTCGAGGCATTCGCCATGACCCGATGCTTAAACGCTTTAACTCATGGTTATTCTACAAGATGTTCAGTTATCTATCCGATCTTGATTACGACGGAGAGTGTGGCAATTTCCGGATTATGTCAAAAAATGTAGTGTCAAACTTTTGCCTCATGCGAGAGCGATTGCGCTTTTTAGGCGGATTGGTTCAATGGATGGGGTTTCCCACTGTCAGCATCGAGGTAGAGCACGCAAAACGTTTCGCGGGAAAGACCACCTACACTATTCCGAAACTATGTAAGCTGGCCGCAGATAGCATTATAGCCTATTCCGATAAACCACTACGTATGACGGTTCGTCTTGGGTTCCTGATGGCTTTTTTTGCATTTTCTTACGGTATATATATACTAATACTCGCCTTGCTCTATGGTTTGCCAATCCCAGGCTGGAGCAGCCTGATCGTTTCGCTTTATTTTATTGGTGGCATCATTATCACCATCCTTGGCATTATTGGGATCTATCTCGGAAAGACTTTTGACGAAAGCAAAAAGAGGCCCCTGTATATCATTAGCAAAGTTACATTTATCAATAACGAACGTGAACGCGGATAATCGATGGTTGGCAAAAATAAATGAGCAACGATCACATTAAGGATTATTGGGAATCACAAGGACGGACTCATGACGATTCGCACTGGGCATCGTGGGGCGATAACTGGATGATAGATTTGGAAGTCGAGACTATTGGTAAATACATCAAGGACGGCGACCATGTTCTTGACATTGGCTGTGCGAATGGGCATGCAACTTTTAAACAGGCAAGATTACATAAGTTATCTTCTATCACCGGTGTGGATTTTGCCACGCAGATGGTAGCTGCCGCACAAAAGAACAAGCAAAAAGATAATTGCAGGGAAAATATAAGCTTTCTCGAAGGCGATATCCGATCATTGCCGTTCCCGGATAATACGTTCGATGTGGCCTACACGACGCGTGTTCTGATTAATTTGCCTACGTGGGAACAACAAATGAAAGGGATCGCTGAATGCATCCGAGTTGTGAAAGCAACCGGGACCATTGTTTTGTCAGAAGGATTCTGGGAACCCCTAGTATTGCTCAATGCTTTGCGTGCTCTGAAGAATCTGCCTCCCTTGGTAGAGCATGATTTCAATCGCTATCTAAAACGCTCAATGTTGGAAGCATATATGCAGGTATCCAATATAAGTTATCAGATTGAGGATTTTTCGTCCATTTACTACTTAGGCTCCCGCTTTCTGCGTGAATTGGTTACGAATCCCTTAGACTATCCTGGGTTCACAAACCCCATTAATAAGCTGTTCTATGAAATTGAAAGACAATTTTCTGGTGGTGGAATTGGCATTCATCAAGCGGTAATAATAACAAAAGGTAATTAGTCCTGTTTTGGCACAAGATTGCAGCGGTAGTTAGCGATCTGATTAAAGACATCTTCGAGACCAGTGGAAAGCTCTCTATGAGAATTGGCTTCAAAAGGCGTTACTTCGGAGAGTTGGCAGAATTAGAGGAAGAAAGCTTTTGGTTTCGCTCGAGGAACAAACTCATTTTTTGGGCTCTACATAATTACGCTTCTGAACTGAAATCATTTTTGGACATTGGGTGTGGGACGGGGTTTGTTCTTTCCGGCATTTCAAAACGCTTCCCTAACATTAAGCTTGTTGGTGGTGAGTATCTGGAAGACGGACTATCATATGCTCAACAACGAGTGCCTACTGCCGAATTCACTCAAATGGATGCAAGATGTATCCCGTATAAATCAGTATTTGACGCCATTGGCGTCTTCGATGTGTTGGAGCATATAGAAGATGACAAGTGCGTGCTTGGAGAGATTCGTGGCGCTTTGAAGCTTCACGGAATCATGCTGCTGACTGTTCCGCAGCATACATGGATGTGGAGCTCAATGGATGATTATGCCTGCCACGTGCGGCGTTACTCAGCTAAAGAAATTCACGAAAAAGTTAAAGATTCTGGCTTTGAAATACTTCGTAGCACTTCGTTCATAGCGAGCCTTTTACCGGCGATGCTTGTTTCACGCATGATGAGGAGGAATCATACTCCCGTGAAGAGTAAGGACTTAGCAGGTGAACTGCAACTTTATCCTTGGCTTAATATGCTTTTCGAAAAAATATTGGATGTAGAGATTGCCATGATTCGTCATGGTGTAAGTTTCCCATTGGGTGGTTCAAGATTGATTGTGGCGAGGAAAATCTGATGCGTAAACTCATCCCCTTTAATAGACCGTATATGACTGGCAAGGAGATTTTTTATATCAGGGAGGCTCATAATAATGGTATTCTTTCGGGGGATGGACCGTTTACAAAAAGGTGCCAGCTTTGGCTTGAGGAGAGAATTGGAGCAAAAAAGGCACTGCTTACCCACTCCGGCACGGCTGCATTGGAAATGGCGGCTATCCTTGCCGGTATCCAACCCGGAGATGAAGTGATCATGCCATCTTTTACCTTTGTTTCCACTGCTAATGCATTTGTTTTGCGCGGCGCGGTTCCTGTGTTTGTAGATATTCGTCCCGACACTTTTAATATTGATGAGACTTTGATCTCGGCTGCGATAACGCCGCGTACAAAAGCGATCGTAGTTGTGCATTACGCCGGTGTAGCGTGTGAGATGCATGCTATTATGGATATTGCGAAGCACCACAAGCTTTTAGTGATCGAAGATGCCGCGCATGGAATTATGTCTGCCTATAGAAGGCGATCTCTGGGAGCCATTGGCCATTTGGCCGCGCTTTCTTTCCATGAGACCAAGAACGTTATTGCGGGAGAAGGAGGGGCGCTTTTAATAAACGACGAGTGTTTCACCAAGCGTGCTGAAATCATCCGCGAGAAAGGCACTAATCGAAGTCGGTTCTTCCGCGGAGAGGTAGACAAATATACTTGGGTAGATATCGGGTCATCCTATTTGCCAGGAGAGGTGATGGCCGCTTTTCTCTGGGCCCAGATGTGCAAGGCAGAAACCATTACAAAAAAGCGCATGGATATCTGGAAATATTATCATAAAGCGCTTGCTCTGCTTGAATCCAAAGGTATGTTACGACGCCCTATTGTTCCAAAGGATTGCCGCCATAATGCGCATATCTATTATGTGCTTCTTGCACCTATGGTTGACCGTCAGTCTATCCTTGGTGAACTCAAACGCAACAACATCGGAGCAGTGTTTCATTATGTACCTTTGCACTCATCACCGGCAGGGAAAAGATTTGGCAGGTCGCACGGGGACCTATCTGTTACGAATGCAGTATCTAAGAGTGTGATCCGATTGCCGTTGTGGGTTGGCCTTACAAAAGCCAAGCAAGATTCGGTGGTGGAAGTTCTATCTAAGGCATTGCAGAGTTGTCATTCAAAGTCAGTGCTGTCAGGCTGATGGTTGAATAAATTCATTTAATTGTCGACTTTTGATTCCGCGTTTTACTCCATGGCGTATTTGATGAGTTGCTTTCGTAAGCTTCCCTGTCAAGCAGACAAATTTTCTTTGGACAGCCGTGCAATAGGATATGTTTACAAAACCGGATATTTGATCACGGGTGTATCACCGCAATCACGGAAATGAGACACGAAGTTGTAAGAAGCTCTCATTCCCGCTGTTTCAGGGCAATTTTCGTGGCCTCAGGAAAGAAAGCCTACGGTGCTGTTTTTTGACATGAAAGGTTGCCTGAAAGGCGGAGCGCATGCTATGAACAGGGCACCGGGCGGATGGAAGGTGAACGTGACACTGAGCGACTGGGATGAAATCGCGATCGTTGAATAGCGGACGGTTTTTGGGGAGATGCGTCGCGTCCGTACCGCCGCGCGGGTGATGATTAAGCGAGTCTTTGATATTGTTTTCGGGTTGATCCTGCTCATACTGCTGGGGCCCGTATTGGCGATCGTCGCTCTCATCGTGCGCGCTTCGAGCCCGGGTCCGATTTTCTATCGGGGTGTCCGGACGGGCCTCCACGGGAGGCCGTTCCGGATTTTCAAATTCAGGACCATGGTGCACAACGCGGAAGCGTTGGGCGGATATTCCACGGCGGAAAACGATCCGCGGCTGACGAAGAGCGGCCGCCTGCTCCGAAGGTACAAACTTGACGAACTGCCCCAGTTGTTCAATATCCTGCGGGGCGAGATGAGCTTTGTCGGGCCGAGGCCGCAGGTGGAACACTATACAAAACTCTACACGGAACAGGAAAGCATCATCCTTTCTGTCAAGCCCGGACTTACGGATTACGCATCCGTCAAGTACATCGATCTGGATAATATTCTGGGCGATACGAACGTGGATGAGAAATACCGGCTGGAGATTGAGCCGGACAAGAACAGGCTGCGGATGGAATATGCGAAGGAGAATAATCTCCTCATCGATTTGAAGATCCTGCTCATGACATTTCTGGGGATGCTGAAGATTAAATGGAATATTCGAAGTTAGGGACGTCGGATCTTGTGGTTTCCAGGATCGGGTTCGGGTGCTGGGCGATGGGGGGGCACGGATACGGCGTTGTAGAGGACAGCCAGTCCATCAGGGCGATTCACCGGGCGCTCGATCTGGGCGTCAATTTTTTCGACACAGCCGGCGTGTATGGTTTCGGCCGCTCTGAAAGCGTGCTGGCCGAAGCCCTCGGAGAGCGCCGACGCGATGCGGTCATCGCCACGAAGTTCGGTGTCCATTGGGACAAAGAGGGAAAGATATACAGAGACAGCAGCCCGGGCAGGGTTGTGGGGGCGCTGGAGGAAAGCCTGCATCGTCTGAAGATAGACTGCATTCCGCTTTATCAGATACACTTTCACGATCAGAAGACGCCGGTCGCGGATACCATGGAGGCGTTGCTGAAGTGCCGGGATGCGGGGAAGCTGCGGTACATAGGATGCTCCAATTTTCCCCTGCATCTGATCGAAGAGGCGAGGGGGGAGGGTGAAGTCGTCTCCATTCAGGCGAGGATGAATGTGATTCAGAGAGAAAACGAGCTTCTGCTCGAAAGCTGTTTCCGCGCACACCGTATGGGAACGATCATTTATGGCGCCCTAATGAGGGGGCTCTTTACCGGCAAATACGGCGCAAAATCGAATTTCGGCTCAAATGATACGCGCTCCGCCGATGCGAATTTTCAGGGCGATCGGCTGGCATACAACCTCGGCATTGTAGAAAAGATGAGAGAACTGGGGCAGCGCTACAATCAGTCATGCGCACAGATCGCATTGCGTTGGGTCCTGGATTCTCCTTACGTGACTTCCGTCATCGTTGGAGCAAAGACTGCGAACCAGGTCGTTGACAACGTGAAGGCCATAGGCTGGAATTTGGAAGAAAGCGACCGGCTCTCCATCGACCGCATGACGAGAGAATTGTGTCAGGAAGAAGAGGTTTGATGCAATATCCAAGAGAACTGCTTGAGAGTCTGTACCGGATCATGCTGCGCATTCGGCTTGCCGAAGAGGGGCTGGTGGAGCCCATCTTGAAAGGCGACATCAGAACGCCCTGCCATCTGTACAGCGGTCAGGAGGCGGTCGCCGCAGGCCTGTGCGCGTCTTTGACGAATGAGGATTCCATCTTCGGCACCCACCGTTCCCACGGCCATTTTTTAGCGAAGGGGGGGACGCTTCAGGATCTTGTAGCGGAAATCTACTGCCGTGAGGCCGGCTGCTGCAGAGGTCGGGGCGGCTCCATGCATCTGATTGATTCCGCAAGAGGCATGCTGGGATCGGCTCCGATCGTCGCCGGGACCATCTCTCTTGCCCTGGGTTCCGCGCTTGCATCCTTCATCAGGAAGGACGGCCGCGTAACCGTATCGTTTTTTGGAGACGGCGCCACCGGCGAAGGCGTTCTGTACGAGGCCATGAATTTCGCATCGCTCAAGAAACTACCGATCATCTTCGCCTGCGAGAACAATTATTATGCCACCCACATGCCGATCCGGGAATGCCGGGTATCGACGGATATTTACAGAATCGCAGAACCCTTCGGGATCGTCAGCTCGGTGGTAGACGGCAACGACGTCCTGGCCGTTTATGAAGAAGGAAAGAAGGCCGCGGATATTTGCCGCAGCGGGCAAGGTCCCGTTTTCCTGGAATTTCGCACCTACCGCTTTCGCGGCCACGTCGGCCCGGACGACAATGTCCAGGGAAGCCACACCGATATTCGGCCGAAGGAAGAAGTTGAAGCCTGGCTGGGTCGCGATCCGCTGCTCCTTTTTGAGAAGAAGCTTGTTGGCGGGAAGATTTTTGCGAAGACGGAGTTGGAGGTTATTCTGAAGCAGGTCGCAGACGAGGTCGGCGCGGCTTTCGATTTTGCCAGGAGGAGTGCTTCTCCCCGCAGAGAAGAACTGTACAAATATGTCGTCCGATAGAAAACTTTCCTATAGCCTCGCCATCAACGAGGCTCTTCACCAGGCGATGGCGGCAGATCCGTCGGTTTTTCTCATCGGCCAAGGAGTCTTGAGTCCGTGGTATGTGGGGAACACCGCTCAGGGACTGTTGCAGAAGTTCGGTGAAGCGCGCGTGATCGACACGCCGGTCTCCGAGCACGCCATGACCGGTGCCGCCGTCGGTGCGGCGATCGCAGGCATGAGACCCGTCGCGGTTCATCCGCGGATGGATTTCATGCTGTACGCCTTTGACCCGATCATCAACGAGGCCGCGAACTGGCATTACATGACCGGTGGAAAGTCCTCGGTTCCGGTGGTCTTCTGGGGAATCATCAATCGCGGCGGCGAACAGGCTGCACAGCATTCCCAGGCCCTGCATGCGATGTTTTCGCACGTTCCGGGCCTGAAAGTGGTCATGCCGTCGACTCCCTATGACGCAAAGGGTCTCATGCTGGCGGCCGTCCGCGATCCCAACCCCGTCGTTTATATCGACGACCGCTGGCTTTACGGTCTCGAGGAGCCCGTCCCGGAAATGCCCTACGAAGTTCCGATAGGGCGCGGCGTTATTCGCAAGGAGGGGAAAGATGTCACGCTTGTGGCCGTCTCGTACATGGCCCGTGAGGCGATCTTGGCGGTGCAGGAGCTTTCCGGCCAGGGCGTCGATGTGGAGCTGATCGATCCGCGAACCGTCAAACCCCTGGACATGGGAATGATCCTGACCTCTGTTGCGAAAACCGGCCGGCTCGTCATCGCCGATGCAGGTTGGTTGACCTGCGGCCTGGCGGCGGAAATTGCGGCCGTGGCGTCTGAGAAGGCGTTCAGCTTCCTGAAGGCTCCCATCCGCAGGGTGACGATTCCCGATTGTCCGGCGCCGGCCAGCGCCGTCCTGGAAGAGGCTTACTATCCGAGAAAAGAGGATATCATGGCTGCCGTGCGGCAGCTGATGGGCGGAAACTGAGAAGGAAGTGGGGAGAATCATGGTTCGTAAAGTGAGATTCGTCGAACCGGCCAAGCTGTACCGGATGATCAAGGATGAGCTGGACGGCGCATATTTCGAGGTCATGTCCAAGGGAGATCTCATCGATCGCGGCCAGCTGAGGCGATTCGAGGAGAACCTTGCGTCCTTCGTCGGGACAAAATACGCTGTAGGACTCAACAGCGGATATGACGCCCTGCACCTGTCGCTTCGCGCAGCCGGCGTCGGTCCCGGCGACGAAGTGATCGTGCCGGCTCACACGTTCGTGGCGACGGCCTCCGCCGTCGTCAATGTCGGCGCCAAGCCGGTGCTCGTAGACGTCGGCACGGACTTCAATATCAACGAACGCCTGATCGAAGAAGCCCTGACGGCGAAAACCAAAGCAATACTACCCGTCCATCTCAGCGGTTACATGGCGGACATGGTTCGCGTCATGGAGCTCGCGGAAAAACATCATCTCACTGTTGTCGAAGATGCCTGCCAGAGCCTGGGGGCTTCGATGACCGACGGTGCGGGCCGCAGAAGGATGGCCGGCGCCTGGGGGCTTACCGGATGCTGGAGTTTTTACCCCTTCAAGATTCTCGGCGGCTATGGCGACGGCGGCGCCGTCACGACGGATGATGAAGACGTGGCGCTCTTCGTCAGGCGCATGCGTTACAATGGAGAAGACCGCAATACCGGAGAATATCATGGCCACGGTTTTACCTGCCTTCTCGATAACCTTCAGGCGGCCTTCCTGGACATAAAACTTCGGTACCTGCCGAAATGGATCGAGAGGAGGAAAACGATCGCGGAGCGTTACCGGAAGGCTCTTTCAGATATCGACGATTTGCTGCTGCCTCACTACGATGATGCGCGAAGAGTGCATGTCTATCAGAACTATACGGTGCGCTCAAAACAGGAAAATGAATTTTCCGAGTATTTGAAGAAGAACGGCGTCGAAGTCCTGACGCAGTTCCGAAAGCCTTACTATCGCCACGAGGCGCTGAAGCTTCAGGACCGCGGTTTCCCGGAAACGGAGGCTCTCAGCCGGGAGGTGTGTTCCCTCCCGATGAACGTGGAAATCGACGATCAGGACGTGGATTATGTGATCTCCATCGTGAAGAGATTCTACGGCCGCGCGTGACCGCAAAGGAGAGTTTCGTGTCTCTATATTTGAGCAAACGGCGTGAATGGGTTCTACAGTCGGAGATCCGCAACATGTCCATCGAGTGCGAGCGGATCGGCGGCATCAACCTGTCCCAGGGGGTCTGCGACACGGAAGTGCCGGAGATTGTCCGCCAAGCGGCATGCCAAGCGGTCGAAGACGGCTACAATACGTACACCCGCTACGACGGTCTGGCGGAACTGCGCGATGCGATCGCCGCAAAGCACCGGCATTTTTATGGATTCGAGACGAATCCGGAAACGGAAGTCGTCGTCAGCGCCGGGGCCACGGGGGCCTTTTATTGCGCCTGTCTCGCCCTGCTCAATCCCGGCGACGAGGTCATCCTGTTCGAACCCTATTACGGGTATCATGTCAGCACGCTGGTGGCGACGGAGGCCGTGCCGGCGTACGTGCGGATGAAGGACGGAGCCTGGACGTTTTCCTACGAGGATTTGGAGCGAGTGGCGACGTCCAGGACGAGAGCGATCATGATCAATACGCCTGCCAACCCCTCCGGAAAAGTATTTACGCGCGCAGAACTGGAGGTCGTGGCGGCCTTTGCAGCGAAACACGACCTTTTCGTCTTCACGGATGAAATTTACGAGCACTTTATCTACGACGGCGGGGTGCACATCTCCCCGGCGACGTTGGCCGGGATGAGAGAGAGGACCGTCGCCATATCCGGCCTTTCGAAGACCTTCAGCATCACCGGGTGGAGAATCGGCTACTGCATCTGCGATGCCCGTTGGGCGCAGACTATCGGCTATTTCAATGACCTCGTGTACGTGTGCGCCCCTTCGCCGCTGCAGATGGCGGTTGCCAAGGGAATGATTCAGCTTGAGGACGGCTATTACCGCAGTCTCATGCGGGAATTTCTCTTGAAACGTGACAGGATTTGCGCCGCTCTGACCGAGGCCGGCCTCAAACCCCATATTCCGCAGGGAGCTTATTACGTTCTCGCGGACATCTCGATGCTTCCCGGCCGGAGCGGCAAGGAGCGCGTGATACATCTTCTGCAAAAGACCGGTGTGGCCGCCGTTCCGGGAGAGGCATTCTACACCGCTGGCGGATCTTCACTTGCCCGTTTCTGCTTTGCGAAGAACGACCGGGAGCTGAACGAGGCCTGCGAACGTTTGCAGCGGTTGAACGTTTGATGAAGAATCTTCTCCGCAATCCGAACTTCTACGCCATGCTTCTTCTGGATGCCTTTCTGGTGGCCGCATCCTACCTCCTGTCCTATCTGCTGCGTTTTGAAATCGACATACCGCCGGATCAATGGAACAATATCCGCAGGACCCTTCCCGTGATCGTGCCGTTCAAGCTGATCGTCTTCTTTGCCTTTAATCTGTACCGCGGCATGTGGCGCTACACGAGCATGGAGGACATGAAGAACGTCGTCAAAGCTTCGACTCTTTCTTCCATTGTCATCCTCTTGGCCATCCTCTTTTTCTTCCATTTCCAGGGATTTCCCCGCTCCGTCTTCGCCATCGACTGGATGCTGACGCTGCTCCTCATCAGCGGTATCAGGGTCGCCCTGCGCCTGATCCTGTCCAACAACATTTCCTCTCTCCGGATCCTCAGAAAGGGCAGGAGTCACGGGCGGAGATTGCTCATCATCGGAGCCGGCGATGCCGGTGAAAAAGTTCTGCGGGAACTTCAGGATAATCAAAGTGTCAGAATGAGGCCCGTCGGCTTACTGGACGATGACGAAGCCAAACAGGGGAAAATGATCCATGGCGTTCCGGTGCTCGGCGTTATCGACGATATCGAGAACTTCTCCGAATCGTTCGACGAGGTTCTGATTGCGGTGCCCTCTGCAAAGGCGGAACGGATGCGGCGGATCGTCGCAGCCTGCGAGCAGACCGGCAAACGTTATCGGACGATGCCGGGAATCGGCGAACTGATAGACGGCAAGGTATCCGTCAAGGCCATACGGGAAGTGACCATCGAGGACATCCTGGGCCGCGAGGAAGTTCATCTCGATCAGGATGCCATACGTAGTTATCTGGAGGGCCGGCGGATTCTGGTGACGGGCGCGGGAGGATCGATCGGGAGTGAATTGGTCAGGCAAATCTGCCGTTATAAACCGGCAAAGCTCGGAATCCTGGAATTCAGCGAGTTCAATTTATTCAGCTTGGAGAGCGAATGCCGCCGTCGTTTTGCGTGGATTCCGGTAAAAGGTTATCTCGCCGACATACGCGACCGCTCCGTGATTTGCCGCGTCTTTGCCGATTTCCGACCGGAGGTCGTCTTCCATGCGGCGGCTTATAAGCATGTCCCCATACAGGAAGAACACCCCCAGGAGGCCGTGTGCAACAATGTGATTGGCACAAGAAACGTCATCGACTCTGCGATGAGTACTGAGGTCAAACGTTTTGTTCTTGTTTCCACGGACAAGGCCGTCCGCCCTACCAGTGTCATGGGGACCACCAAGAGGGTCGCCGAAATGATGATCGAGTGTCTTAACGGCAAGAGTGCAACACGTTTTGTGGCGGTTCGCTTTGGGAATGTTCTCGGCAGTTCGGGTTCCGTCGTGCCGACCTTTCAGCAACAGATTGCCCAGGGAGGTCCCGTAACGGTTACACATCCGGAGGTGACAAGATACTTCATGACCATTCCCGAGGCGGCGCAACTTATTCTTCAGGCGGGGGCAATGGGGGAAGGCGGCGAGGTCTTCATCCTCGATATGGGGAAACCCGTCCGCATCGCCGACATGGCACGCGATATGATACGCCTGCATGGATTCGAACCGGATAGAGATATCTCGATCCAGTACGTGGGCCTGCGACCGGGGGAAAAGCTGTTCGAGGAACTCATCACGGAGGGAGAGGGAATTGTTCCTACCTCTCACGAGAAGATCCGCGTCATCCGCGGCCGAAGCTGCGATGCGAAAAAGCTTGACGCCGACATCGAAGCGCTCGTCGCTGCAGCCGCCCGTGCCGATGGTCCGGCGATCAAACGAAAGCTTGTAGAAATCGTCCCAGAATACACCCCCCATTTCGATTAGCCCTCAGCCTACATTTCATGAAAATCGCCGAACACTTTGCTCGTTTCCAGGACATCCGCAGGATTCTTGTTGTCCAACTTGGGGATATCGGCGACGTCGTCTGGTCGACGCCCACCTTCCGAGCCGTCAAGGAGCATTACGGCGTGCCCGTTTCAGTAATTGTCCGCGAAGGCAGCGGCGCTCTCCTGACCGCCGATCCTTCCATCCATGAAGTCTTTGAAATCCCTGCCCGCTCACAGAATTGCGTTCAACGGTCGCTGAAACAGATGGCGCTCATCCGTGCTCTCCGCGCCGCACGATTCGACCTGGTTTTCGACCTTCGTTCCGATGACCGGGGCGCGATCATGACCTTTCTGACCGGGGCGCCTCGCAGGGCAAGCCTTTATTACGAAAGAGTCTCCTTCTGGCGAAACCGCCTCTTCACGCACCTGGCAATTCCCAATTCCCCCGGGGAGAGGCATCGCGGCGCCGCGGAGCAGTCGTTACGGATCGTGAGGGCCTTCGGAATACCGACCCCTGACGAAATCCCCCGGCTTTGGGTGGCGGAGGAATCGAGCCTTCAGGTGGATCGCCTGCTGGAGAGAGAGGGAATCGCATCACGGGGGGGCTGGGTTACCCTGAATCCCTTTTCCCGCTGGTCCTACAAGGAGTGGGACCTGCGCAAGTGGTCCGAGGTCATTGATCGTCTGGGCGAGGAATTCCGGATCGAAACCGTTCTCGTCGGTTCGGGGGCGGAGAGGGGGAAGGCCCAGCTGCTCTGCCGTGAAAGAACGGCTGTTCATAACCTTGCCGGTATGACGACACTGGCCCAGCTGGCGGCTCTTCTCCAGCGGAGCCGCTTGCATATCGGTGTAGACAGCGCCGCGCCACACATTGCCGCGGCAGCGGGGACGCCCACGGTCACGATTTACGGTCCGACGGATTGGCACGACTGGGCGCCGATCGGCGAGAACCACCGCGTCGTCGTATCTCCGCTTTCCTGCGTCCCCTGTTTCCGCAAGGGCTGTGACGGACAGGGAAAGAGCCGATGCCTGGACGAACTGACGGTTGGCGAGGTCATGGAGACGATCCGCGCGACGCTCAGGGAAGCGGCTTCGCCTCCTCAACAAGCATGATCGGAATGCCGTCTTTGATCTCGTAGAGGAGGCGGCATTTTTCACAGATCAGACCTGCCTCCGCCTCGTCGAGGCGGAGCTCCCCCTTGCATTTGGGGCAGGCCAGGATTTCGAGCAACTCCTTGTTTATCGCCATCGCGATCCCTTCCTTTCTCCCTTCCCGGCAATCTCTTCCCGTTTCCGCCCGTCATTTGAAAAACAGGCTGTAGCCGACGACGCCCATGTGGGTGTCGATGCCGCCATTCGGTTCGGCGAGATCCGCATTGGACATGTGGCGAAAGCGGTACCCGACATGGAGAGCCGAGTCCTTCGACAGGGAATAGTTTATCCCCGCGCCGAAGACGTTGGAAAATAGAAAACCGTTGGCCTGTTTCTGTGTGACGACGGATACGTAATGCGGGCCTGTGCTCCCCAGGATATACAGGGATACGGGTTCGTAGACCGGGTAGGAATATTGGAGACCGACGCCGATGCCTGCCTCGAAATTCGTCGACGGCTCGAAGACCGGGTTGATCTGCGGCTCGATAAACGCACTGAGTGTCCCCCGGTGATTCCGCAGTCCCGAGATATACCTTTTCAAATCAACGCCGAAATGCCCGATCAGGAGGATGGGCTGATAGCGTCCCTCCGGGATACTCCCGCTTCCATATCCCGTTATCACCCCCATTTCCGTAAAGAACTTCCCGCCCGAGTCTTCCCCCACTTTCCCTTCGCTGCCCCAGACGCCGTTTGAGAAGAAAAAAATAAGTCCCAGGATCACAAAAAGTGCGGCAACATCGTTTCCGGAATGGATCTGGATTTTTCGACAAGGTTTCTCTGTTGTCATGACAACGCTCCTTGAACTGCGGCGAATACTTCCTCCACTGAAATGCCGCCCATGCAGGTTTTATGATTGCAGTTCCTCAGAAAACAGGGACTGCATTCCATACTCTTTCGGATGACGCGGTGACCTTCGCCGTAGGGACCCGTCCTTGCCGGATCGGTCGGCCCGAAAAGTGCGACGACCTTCGTCCCGACGGCGGCGGCGATGTGCATGGGGCCGGAATCCGTCGTGACGACAACCCTTGCCCGCCGGTACAGCTCCGCAAGATCGCGCAGCGTCGTCCGTCCCGCAAGGTCCACGTAAGTCTCTTTCATCCGTTCCCGGACCGGCAGCACGGCGCCGCGGTCGGCGCCGGTCAGGATAACGGGGAGGCGGAGATCGCTTCGGATCCGGTCGCAAAGTTCGGCGAAGCGTCCGTCGTCCCAGAGCTTCGTCGGCCATAACGCCTCCGGGCTCACGGCGACAAAGTCATTTCCCGCCTCGATGCCGGCTCGCTTCATCAGGAGGTCGATGCGCTTCCGGTTTTCTTCTCCGATCGGGATGAGAAATTCCTTCTCGGCGGTCTCCCCGCCAAGATGAGCCACAAAATCGAGATACCGGTCGACGGCGTGTTTCGTCATGTCCTCCGGTATTTTTTCGTTCAGGAAGAGGCCGCTCATCTCCTGCATGCTTTTGTAACCCAACCTGCGCTTGCCCCCGCTCAGAAAAACGACCGCCGCGCTCTTGAAAAGCCCGTGGAAGTCGATGACGAGATCGTAAGGCCGCTCCCGGAGTTCTCGAAAGAACCTGCCGATTTCCCGGAAGGGGGGCGCAATTTGCCCGTCACCCATCCGCCGCAGCCATGTCTTGCGTCCGGAGACGAGAACGCGATCGAGATGGGGGTGGCCGCAGATGAGGTCCGCTGCGGCCTCCTCAACGGCCCAACTGATGTGGGCGTCGGGAAAACGTTTCCGCAGTGCGGCGAGCGACGGCAGGGTGTGGACGACGTCGCCGATGGCGCTGAGTTTGACGATCAGGATGTTCATGCGCTGTCCTTGAGGATCCATCGCACCGCGTCCAGGAGGTCCGTTGCCGTGCAGTCGGGGCGGATATCAGACGGAATTTCCGACGCTCCGTATCCGGTTCTGACGAGGACAGTCCTGGTGCCGGCCCGCAGCCCCGTCTCGACATCCTTGAGCGTATCGCCGACGAAATAGGACCGGCTGAGATCGATATCCAGTTCTTCGCCCGCCTGCTTCAGCATTCCCGTCGCCGGTTTGCGGCAGTCGCAGCTTCTTCGATAATCCCCTATACCCTCCGACGGGTGGTGGGGGCAATAGTAAAATCCGTCGATCTCCGCCCCCTCGCGCCGCAGCGCTTCGCGGATGCGCTCGTGAACGGTCCGGACGAATTCCTCTGTGAAATAGCCCCGCGCCACGCCGGACTGGTTGGTGATGACGACGGCCTTCAATCCGCTTTCGTTGATCCGCCGTACCGCTTCCGCCGCGCCGGGGAGGATGCGCAGCCGCTCCAGGCGGTCGAGATAGCCGACCTCTTCGTTGATCGTTCCGTCGCGGTCGAGAAAGACGGCGGCAAATTTCTTCTTCCGTTCCATCGTCTGATCTCTTCAGTTCTTTTCCGCCTGTTTCTGCAGAAGGCCCTTGGCGGCTTCCAGTACGTCGTCCGCCGTGATCCGGTCCATGCAGCGGAAGTCCGTGGGACAATCCGTCTTCAGGCAGGGACTGCAATCGACCTCCCGCCGGACGATGACGCTGCGCTTGCCGACGGGTCCCGTCGTCACGGGATTGGTGGAGCCGAAGATCGCAACGGTGGGCACCCCCAAGGCGGCGGAAAGATGCATCAGTCCGGAATCGTTGGAGATAAAAAGATCGCAGCGGGCCATGACGGCGATCGCTTCCTTGAGATCCGTCTGGCCGGCGATGTCGGCGAGGGAGCCTGCCGCGCGCCGGGCGACGGCCGCGGCGGCAGGTCTGTCGCCGGCGCTTCCGAAGAGGATGATCGACGCGCCTTCGTCCGCGATCAGCCGATCGGCGACGGCGGCGAATCGTTCCGGGAACCACCGCTTGGCAGGCCCATAGGCCGCGCCGGGGGCAATGCCGACGAGCGGGTGTTTCCCGGCGAGCCCGGTCCCCTCCAGCCGTTTGTCGGCCAACGCCTCATGCGATGGCGTCGTTGCGAGGCGGATTTCCCTCGCCGTTTCCCGGCATCCCAGGGCCTTGACCATTTCCAGATAATAGCGGGTTTGATGGAGGTTCCCGATGCCGCGCATCTTCTTCACCGAGTGGGTGAGAAGCAGTCCCCGGCCGTCCGTTCCGTATCCGGCCCGGACGGGGATGCGGGCGAGGCAGGAAAGAATGGCCGCCTCGATGGCGTTCTGCAGCAGGATGACGGCGTCGAACCGGCGGACGCGCAGCTCCCCGGCAAGGCGAATCAGGCCTTTGATCCCTTCATGGACTCCCGGCCGCTGGTAGGGGATCACCCTGTCGATCTCCGGACTCAGCGCATAGACTTCCGCGACCCAGGGTTTTGCCAGGACTGTGATGTGGGCGGCAGGAAAGGCGGCCCGCACGGCCGCCAGGGACGGCAACGTCAGTACGGCATCGCCGATCCAGTTGGTTCCGCGGATGAGGATATTTCCGAACCCCGCAAAGGGGCGCAGGTTGATCGCTTTCTTCGTCATTTTGTCTTGACCACCTGGCAGGTTTTCGTCTTCCATCGCTGGTGGATCCACAGCCACTGATCGGGATAGCGCTGCACGGTTTCCTCGACGATCCGGGTGTAATTCTGCGTATTGGCGAGAACGTCATGGGCCTTGTCGCCTGTACGTACCGTCGGGACTTCCTCGCCGACGACGAAGCGATACTTGCCGTTGGGCTGCCGGATCAGGAAGGCCGGCACCACCGGCGCCCCCGTATGGAGAGCCAGCAGCGCCAACCCGTCCGTCGTGCAGGCGGGACGTCCGAAGAAATCGACGAAGACGCCTTCCTGCCAGGCCATGTTCTGATCGACAAGAATGCCCAGGACCCCGTTGTCCTTCAGCACCCGGAGCATCTGCCGCATCGCCCGGTCCTTGGCGAGGGGGATGTTGCCCGACGCCGACCGGACGTGGAGAACGAGGTCGTCCAGGACCTTGCTGTCAAGGGGGCGGTAGATCACGGTCACGGGGCGGACCAGGAGAGAGAATACCGCAGCCTCCAGCTCCCAGTTTCCGAAGTGGGCTCCGAACATGAGGAGTCCCCGCTTCTTCTCCAGGGCCGCAAGGCACCGTTCGATTCCCTCCGAGTGCTCCACGAACTCGCCGATCGTCTCCCGCGACAGCCCGGGGATATCGAAGAATTCCGCCGCCACGATTCCCATGGTTCGGTACACGCCTTTGGCAATGGAGCGGATCTCCGCCATGTCCTTTTCGGGGAAGGCACATTTGAGGTTGTGGATGGCGATCAGGCGCTGCCGCGGTGACAGATAGTAGAACAGATCGAACAGCCCGGCGAACAGGTGTTTCCGCAGATTCGCCGGGATCGATCGGAAGGGCGCGAGAATCGCCCGCGACATTCTGCCGTTATCAGCGGTCATGAGTCTCCTGACAAAGTCGCCTTAAAAGTGCCTCCACGAAGGGGCCTTCGGAAGGCGTCATCGCGATCGCGACGCGAAGCTGCTTCAGCTCCGACAGGAATCCGGGAAAGGATTCCAGCCGGACGCCGTCTTTTTCCGTCGTGACGATGATCTCCGCCCCCGCCTCCGCCGATTCCCGGCGAATCCTCGCGATGTCCTTGTCCCCGTAAGGATGATGGTCGGGGAAGGCAAGGAACCGGACTACCCGCGCCTGCAGGAGTTCCAGCGTCTTTCGGAATGCGGCCGGAGAGGCGATGCCCGCAAAAGCGGCGATGCGTCTTTCCCTCAGCATTTCGAGCGGGAGAGACGATCCGGCCGCGCCGCAGCGCAGATCCCTCGGTTCCCTGCGGCCCGAGAAGATCTCCGCCGGGCGGTCCCCGAGTGCGGCGATCAGTTCGGCCGGCGTCCCCCGCTCAGCAGGACCGATGCGGACGATCAGGTCTGCCCGCCGGAGAGCGCCAACGGGTTCCCGCAAGGGGCCGCGCGGCAGGAGAAAGCCATTTCCGAAAGGGCGGCCGGAATCCACGAGGACGATGTCGACATCGCGATGCAGCCGCCGGTGCTGAAATGCGTCGTCGAGGACAAGGACGTCGGCCCCGAATCGGTTGAGGGCTTCTCTGCCGGTCAAGACGCGGTCCGCCCCGGTGATGACGGGGATGCCGCTCAGAGAGCGGGCGATGAGGAGCGGTTCGTCCCCGGTCTCCGGATAGCGGGCTAAGATGCGTTCGCCGTCCGAGACGATTCCCGCGTGCGCCGTTTTTGCCGCGCCGTAGCCGCGGCTCAGGACGCAGGGCCGGAACCCTCTGTTCTTCAAGATGCCCGCCAGAAAGATGGCGAAGGGCGTCTTGCCCGTTCCCCCCACCGTCACGTTGCCGATGCTGACGACGCGGCAGGGGAGCCTGTGCCGCGGAAGCAGCGCCCGGTCGTACAAACTGCTGCGCAGCCAGACCGCCGCGCCATAGGGACGGGACAGGACGGACAGCAGGGCGGTCAGGGCGGTCCTGCGACTCCCTCCCGGCGATTCGCTCCAGATGGATTGCAGGACGTCACGTAACCCGGCCATTTTCCCCGTTGTCGCCTTCTTCCCGGAATTGCATCGAGTAGAGTCGACAGTACTCGCCCTGCAGCGCCATCAGGGATTCGTGCGTGCCCTCCTCGATAATCCGGCCGTTCGCGAGGACGATGATGCGGTCCGCATTGCGGATTGTCGAAAGACGGTGCGCGATCACCAGCGTCGTCCGGCCCTTCATGAGGTTTTCCAGGGCGATCTGCACCTCGCTTTCCGCCTCCGTGTCGAGCGAGGAGGTCGCCTCGTCGAGGATGAGAATCGGCGCATCCTTGAGCAGGGCACGGGCGATGGAGATCCGCTGCCTCTCTCCGCCGGAAAGCTTCGCTCCCTGTTCGCCGATGATTGTGTCGTAGCCCTGCGGCAGGTTGGCGATGAAATCGTGGGCATTGGCCGCCCGGGCCGCCCGGATGATGTCTTCTTCCGATTTTTCCCTGCTTCCGTAGGCGATGTTGTTCCGCACGGTGTCGTTGAAAAGGATCGTCTGCTGGGTGACGATACCGATCTGGGCGCGCAGGGACTCGATCGTCACGTCCCGGATATCGCGGCCGTCGATCAGGATCTGGCCTTCTCCGACATCGTAGAACCGGGGGATCAGGTTCACCAGCGTGGTCTTCCCGCTGCCGCTCGTTCCCACAAACGCGATCGCCTCTCCCGCGCGGATGGTAAGGCGGACATCTTTCAGGACAGGCGCATCTTCGTAGGCGAATCCCACGTTGCGGATCTCGATTGTGTTTGAAATTGTCGGAAGGGGAAGCGCATCCGGCTTGTTGCGGATCTCCGGCAGGGCGTCGATTGTGCGGAAGACCCTTTCGGCGCCGGCGATTCCCTGTTGGATCGTATTGTTGACGTTGGTGAGCCTCTTGACCGGTTCGTAAAGCATGATCAGCGCGGTGAGGAACGAGAAGAACGTTCCCGGCGTGGAGTTTCCCTGGAGGACCTGGTAGCCGCCGTAGAAGATGATGACGGCGATTCCGATTCCGCCGAGGAATTCCATGAGGGGGCTCGACAGGGCGGTGATCGAGACGGCCTTCAGGTTGAGGCGGAAAAGGCGCTCGTTCTCTGCGGCGAATCTCCCGTTTTCGTATTCTTCCATGCCGAAAGCCTTGACGATCCTTGTCCCGGCGATCGTCTCCTGCAGGAGACTGCTCAGGGATCCCCAGGTCAACTGGGTCCGCGTTGCGACGCTGCGCATCTTCTGGCCGAACTTTGCGATGGGATAAATGGTGAGCGGAAAAACGAACATCGCGATGATGGCGAGCTTCCAATCCTGATAGAAGATCACGAAGACGAGGCCGATCAGGGTCGAGGAATCCTTGAGGAGGCTCGTAATCGCTTCCGATACCGCTCCCTGGATGAATCCCACGTCATTGGTGATCCGCGACATCAGGATCCCCGTAGGATTCTTGGTGAAGAAAGCGAGGGACTGCATCTGGATCTGGCGGTACAGGCGATTGCGCAGATCGGCGATGATCCGGAGGCCGATGTAGCTCATGAGAATCGTCTGCGAGTAGTTGCAGGCGCCCTTGATGAAGTAGATCGCGACAACGGCGATGGGAATCCATTTGAGCGTTGAGGCGTCCCGGTTGAAAAAGATGCCGTCGAGGGCAGGTTTGACCAGAAATGCGAGCCCCGATGTGCAGGCTCCGACGACGAGCATGCAGCCCATGGCTATCAGGAAGCGCGCCATGTAAGGCTTGGCAAGTTGGAGCAATCGTTTGAAGATTTCCATGAGCGTCCTGACGTTCTTTCTTAACGAAATTTCTGCATCGTGGCGAGGGCGATGCGGGCGGCCCGTTCGGAGGCCCCCGCCGTTCCCATGTTCCGGCGCAGCAGGGCCAACTCCCGTTTCATGGTCGACTGCCGCTCCGGGGATTCCAGGATGTCCATCGCTTCGGCCGCCATCCGTTCCGCCCGGGCTTCATCCTGAATCAACTCCGGCACGATTTTTTTTCCGGCGATGATGTTAACGAGGCCGATGCAGGGCACCTTGATGACCACCCTGCCCACGGCGTAAGACAGCCTTGATATCTTGTACACGATGATCATCGGTTTTTCCAGCAAGGCGGTTTCCAATGTGGCCGTTCCCGATGTCACAACGGCCAGATCGGCCAGGGCGATGGCGTCGTAAATGTCGTCGCGAACAAGCGCGATCTTCGTTCCGAAGAGGCGCAGGATATCCTCCACCGTTTCCGCCCGAAGACTGTCTGCGACGGGCAGCACGAACTGGAGGGACGGAAGCTTCCGCTCGAGGATGGCGGCCATCTTCATCATCTCCGGCAGCATCCTCTCCACTTCGGAAGGGCGGCTTCCCGGCAGCAGGGCGACCGTCCGGAGCCCTTCCGCCAGACCGAATCTGCGCAAGGCCTCGTCCCGGCTGTACCGGATCTTGACGGCGTCCAGGAGCGGATGGCCGACGAAGGAGACGTCCACGCCGGAGGCGCGGTAAATTTCCTCTTCAAAGGGCAGGATGACGGCCATTTTATCGACGGTTCTTCCGATCTGTCCGATCCTTCCCTTTCGCCAGGCCCAGACCTGCGGGCTGATGTAATAGAAAACCGGGATTCCCCTGCTTTGGGCCAGTTTCGCCATCGGCAGATTGAAGTCGGGATAATCGATGAGGATGGCCAGGTCGGGTCTTTCCCGGTCCAGGGAGGACTTCAATCTTTGCCGAACGCCGAGGATCGCGGGGATTTTCTTTACAACCTCGGTCAGGCCGACAACCGCCATATCGGCGATATCCGCGGTCAGCTCCACGCCTGCTTCCCGCATTTTCCTCCCGCCCACGCCGTAGAAACGAAGTCCCGGTTCGAGGGTTTTCATCTGACGGACAAGGTTCGATCCGTGCAGGTCGCCCGAGGCTTCTCCTGCGACGATGAGAATTCGCCGCGAAGCTGTTCCGCCGTTTCCGGCGGGCCGGTCGGGAGACAGGGGGCGTTCAGATTGCATGGTTGATCACGTTGCCGATCCGCCGGATCTCTTGCTCCGTGGCGGCAAGGGCTTCGCTCGCCGGCATCTTCTCCGGTTCTCCCGGCAGGGGGGTGGCGAAGACTTCCTGATGACGGAGGGAACGCTGCGCGATGTTCGGGCCGGGGATAAACTGCGTGCTCGACAGCACCTCCTGGACGGCGCCGTCAATTTCCTCTTTCATGGCATGACCCTGCCGCTTCAGGTCGACCCTCTGGATCACAGCAGCGCCTCCTGTGTTTTCATGGCCTGGAGAATGGCCAGGGCCAGGGCCAAGGATTTCCGCGCCTCCCTGCCGGACACTTTGGGCTCCCCGCCGTTGGCTGCCGCCTCCAGAAAGGACCGGATCTCTTCTTCCAGCGGATCCTGCAGCCTGACCGCGACCTTGTTGTCGACGATTTCCGTTTCTCCGTTCCCCTTCTTCCTCCTGCCGAGCGAGACCAACTCCCGTTTTGCGTAGTCGACGGAATGATAACCCTCCGGGCCGAAAAAGCGGATCTTCTGCATGGTCTTGCCGGTGACGCGGCTGGCGGTAATGTTGGCGACGCATCCGTTCTCGAAGACGATGCGCGCGTTGGCGATATCGACCTTTTCCGAGAGGACCGGGATTCCAACCGCCTCGACGCGCTGAAGCGGCGAGCGGACGAAATTCAGGATGATGTCGAGATCATGAACCATGAGATCCAGAACGACGTCGACGTCCGTCCCGCGCTCGAAAAATGGATGAAGCCGATGCGTCTCGATAAACATGGGTCTGTCGATGACCTGCTCGAGGGCGACGATGGCCGGGTTGAACCGTTCGACGAATCCCACCTGCAGGACGACGCCTTTCCGGTCCGCGCGGGCGATGAGATCATCCGCCTCCTCCAGGGTCGTTGCGATCGGCTTCTCGAGAAGAACGTGGACTCCCGCATCGAGAAAGACCGAAGCGACCGCATGGTGAAAAGCCGTCGGGACAGCGATACTGACCGCATCTACCGCACCGGTCATTTCCCGGTAGTCCGTAAAGGCGGGGCATCCATAGAGGTCCGCCGCAACCTTTGCCCGTTCGGGCGAGCTGTCCGCAACGGCAGCGATAGACGCCTGAAGCTTTTGATATTTTTGCAGGTGGTATGTGCCAAGGTGGCCGACACCTACCACTCCTACCTTATGAATTTTCATAGGCAATTACCGGCAGATCCCCCTGCGGGAGGTCCGAAGAAATTCGACGAACTGGCGGACTTCGGGAAGATCCGGGACTTCCTGCTGAATTCTGGCTATGGCCTCCGACAGAAGCAGGGCGGAGCGGAAGACGAGGCGATAGGTCCGTTTGAGCGCCTGGATGGTCTCTTCCTGGAAACCCCGGCGCCGCAACCCGATCAGGTTAAGACCGTAGGGTTTCGCATAATTCCCCGAGACCATCAGGAAGGGAGGAACATCCTTGGCCACGGCCGAAGCCCCGCCGACGATGCAGTGCGCGCCGATCCTCGCGAACTGGTGGATGCCCGAAAGACCCCCGATGATGGCGTAATCCTCGACATGGATATGCCCGGCAAGGTTCGCCGCGTTGGCCATGATGATGTTGTTGCCGAGCTTGCAATTGTGGGCGACGTGGCAATACGCCATGATGAGATTGCGATCGCCGATCATGGTGACGCCGATATCGGCGGTCGTTGCGCGATTGATCGTGACGTATTCGCGAATCGTATTGAAACTGCCGATGATGACCTTCGTGATTTCGCCCTTGTACTTCAGATCCTGGGGCTCGCCACCGATCGACGCGAACTGGTAGATGCGGCAGCCTTCGCCGATATCGGTGTGCTCCTGAACGACGGCATGGGGGCCGATGACGGTGTTTTTCCCGATGTTCACGAAAGGTCCCACATAGGCATAGGGACCGATCTCGACGCCTTCCTCGAGACGGGCATCGGGTGAAATGACGGCCGTGGGATGGATCTTCATGGGCACAAACCTCTTCCTGCAACAGATGAATTTGAAAGCGTCCTGCCGCGGCACAATGCTTTCAGTATGTCCAAGAGAACGTGGCTTCTTCGAAATGGGGCTGCCGGCCTGCTACTCCTTGTCGCCCGTACCTTTTCCCATCGCCTCCACCTTCTTCTCAAGATTCAAGAGCGTTCGTCTCAACTCGGGAAGCTTGGCGATGCAGGCTTCCGTCCTCAGCCACTCGCGATGGGGTTTGTGCGGGGCGCCTGCAACCACCGACCCCGGAGGAACGTCCTTATGGATGCCCGATCTGGCGGCGATCATTGATCCGTCGCCGATCGTGATGTGACCGACAATGCCCGTTTGACCGCCAACGAGGACGCCCCTGCCGATCTTGGCACTTCCCGAAATACCGGTTTGCGCCGCCACGATCGAGTTCTCGCCGATGACGACGTTATGGGCGACCTGCACCAAGTTGTCGATTTTTGCACCCTGCCGGATCCATGTGCGTCCGAACGTTCCGCGATCGATGGTCGTATTGGCGCCGATTTCCACGTCGTCGTCGATTTGCACGATGCCGATCTGAGGGATCTTCTCGTTGTTCGTACCCGGGGCTGCAAACCCGAAACCGTCGCTTCCCACCACCACTCCGGCGTGCAGGATCACCCGCTTGCCGATGCGGCATCCCCGATAGACGGCGACGTTGGGATGGAGGATGCTGTCTTCCTCTACGACCGCTTCCTCGCCGATATAGACGCCGGGGTGCAGAACGGCGCGCCGCATGATCTTCGCGCCCCGAGCCACATACACATGAGGGCAGAGAGTCGCTTCGGCGGAGACTTCCGCGCCCTCTTCGACAACGGCGGAAGGGCTGACCCCCGCCGCATGGGTTTCCGGAGGGTAGAACAGACGCATCAGAACGCCGAGGGTGCGATAGGGATCGGGTACGACCAGGAGGTTTTTCCCGTCGGCCCGGACATCCCTGCCGACGAGAATCGCGACGGCCTTAGTGGTTTCGATCTGGCGTTTGTAACGGGGGTTGGCGAGGAAAGACAAATCGCCCCCGCCTGCCTCCTGCAAGGGGCGAATCCCGTCAATCCTGACGCTCCCGTCCCCCCGGACCTGGCCGTCCACGATCCGAGCGATTTCCTCCAGGGTTTTCCCTTTTGTCTTGTCCATCTTTCCCGCGGTCTTGTGAAGAAATATGCCATTATTTCTTCGGTTTGTATGTTCGATTGAACTCCTCTGTGACACGCCTGGTCAGGTCGTTCTCCTTGGAGTGATAGGCGACGGGTACGGCGCTCACGTCGATGACCATCGCGAACTTCTCCCTTTCGCCAATCGTCTGGACGACCTTGAGAATCTCCGGGATGAGGGTCTTGGCCAGATCCTGCTCCTTGTTCTGAAGGTCATCGTTGGCATCCTTCACCGTAATCTGGTAATCGCGGAATTTCTTCTCGTAGGCGGAGGTCTTGTCCTTGAAGGCATTTTCCGTGAGCAGCGGACGCTGTTTTTCCAGGTCATCCTTGAGCCGCCGGAGCTCATTTTCCTTCTCCGTGATGCCTGCCTTGCTCTTTTCAAAGGTCTTCTTGAAGTCTTCGGCTGCCTTCTTGCCCGCATTGGAAGAGATCATGACTTCCCGGATGTCGATAAAGCCGACCTTCTCGGCCGCCGATGCCGTATTCGCGCCGATCAGCAAAAGGGCCAATGCCAATCCGGAAATCAGTAACGTGGTTCTTTTCATAGGATATTCCCCCTTAGAAATCGTTTCTCACCCGTCGTGAGTGTTTTTTTGCAGGATTCTTCGGCAGGAATGCCGAACACCCGTGTTCTGCGGTTTGTCGTTGCTGCCATTTCCGCGGGGCTCCAATCCCCGAGGCCTTGCCGCCGTCTACATAAACATCCCGATCGTGAATTCCCAACGGCTGATCGGCTCGTTCTCCTTGGGATCCAGAACGTATCCCCATTCCAGCCGCAGCGGCCCGACGGGCGAATACCAGCGTACGCCCACTCCGGCCGTCTTTCTCATGTCGCTGACGTTGTAGCCGCTTTCCCAAGTGTTGCCGGTGTCGAAAAATAGAACTCCCTTCATGCCGGCGTCCTTGAGCAGCGGAAAGATATATTCCACATTAAAATTCAGCATCGTCAAGCCGCCGATGACATCGCCTGTTGCAGGGTCTCGCGGGCCCACGTCCTGCAGTCCTCGCAGGGAGTTGATTCCCCCAAGAACGTAGCGTTCGTAGACGGGGATTTCCTTCCCCTCATTGGCGTGCATGAATCCGCCCCTTCCGCGGATCGCGAAGACAGTCGAAAGGGGAAGAGGATGGAACCACGAAGAGGTGATGCCGTAACGCGTGAAGCTGGTATCGCCTTGGAGGATGCCGCCGGTATGCTCCACGGAAAAGGTGTTTTTTGTGCCTTTGGACGGAAACATCCAGTCGTCGGTGGTATCCCGGGCGAGAGACACGCTCATCATGCTGGAGAGGATCTTTCCGGCCTGCCTCTTGATATACGAGGAGGCGTCGCTCCGTACATCCTTGATATTGTTCTCGCTCAGCCGATAGCCGATATAGCCGGTCCACCGTTCCCACAGCGGATAACCGAAGGTCGTTCCGAAACCGTTGGTTTCCAGAGAGTAGGTGTCATAGTCGTGGCTGTAGTTCCACAGGTCGTATTTGCTCCAGAGGGGGATGTCGAAGAGCCAGGGTTCAATGAAGGAAAGCTCGTAGTTGGTCGACCGGGAGCCGTGGCTTGCCCTCAGGGTCAGGGTCTGTCCCCTTCCGAAGAGATTCTGCTGGGCGACCTGGGCCATCAGGAGGACGCTTTCCTGCGCGCTGTAACCGGCGCCGACGCTGATCATGCCCGTCGGTTTTTCCTTGATGTTGATGGTCACGTCGCTGAGCTCCTCGGATGGTCCCTTTTCCGACTGGAAATTGACTTCCTCGAAGTACCGCAGACGATTGAGCTCCATGTAACTTTCCTTGAGCTTGGTGCTGCTGTACAGGTCCCCTTCAACGATCGAAAGCATGCGGCGTATGACCTTGTCCCGGGTCTTGGTGTTGCCGGTGATATTGATCCGGTTGAAATAAACATGGTGTCCCTTGGTGAGGTGGTAGGTCACGTCGACTTTCTGTTCCTTGTCGAGCGGCTGGATACGGGGAGCGACGTCAGCATAAGCGTAGCCCTCGTCGTTGCAGGCCTGCGTAAGATATTCGATATCCTTCAGCACGATTTCCCGGTTATAGAATTCCTGCCTGTTGAGTTTCAATTGCTCCAGGAGTTGCTGGTGAGGTGTTTTCAGCTGATCGCCCGAAATGGCGACCTTGCCCACCCGGAATTGCTTTCCCTCCTGAATGGAGATCTTGACGGTGATCCCTTTGGCGTCGTAGGCGATTTCCGGTTCTCCGACCTGGGCGTTGATGAAGCCGTTGTTCAGATAAAAGACGTTCAGTTTTGCCACATCCTGCTTGAGTTGCTCGACCTTCAGAATTCCGGAATCCGTCAGAAAATGAAAGATTCCCCATTCGTTGGTCGTCATCATGTTCTTCAACTCTTTGCTGCTGAAGGCGAGGTTCCCTTGGAAGAGAATGCTGCGGATGTACAGTTGCTCGTTTTCCTTGATCCGAAAGACGACGCGAAGATCCTTGTCACCCGCCTTTTCAACCGAATCGGCGACCTCCGCATTGTAATATCCTTTGCTGTCATAGAGATTCTTGATCCTCTTGACATCGGCCTTAACCTTCTCCTGGCTGATGATCTGCCGGGTCCGGACGGTCAGAACCCCTTCAATCTCGCTGGTTCCGATCTTCTTGTTGCCCTGGATGCTGATTTCCGTGACCTGCGGCTTCTCCTGGAGCAGAAACGTTATGGTCTTCCCCTCGGGACCCTCCTTGACATCGGCGCTGACGTCCGTGAAATACCCCATTTTGTAAATGGCCTTGATGTCGGCATTAAGGTCGGCCTCCGAATAAAGCCCTCCCTGAGCGCTCTTCAGAACCTGATGAATGGCCCCCGATTCAATTCTTCGATTGCCCTCAAATTCGATTTTGACGATCCGGTCCTCCAGCGAGATCTTGAGGAGCAGATTCGTCCGCAGCTGAGTCAGCAGGGGCGCGATGCCTTCCGTGCGCCTTCCCTGGGCGATGATGCCGGGGAGGACCTTCCCCGTCCGGATTTCGATCATGCGGACGTCGGTGCTGATCACCTCTCCGAATTCCGACAGGCTTCCGACAATGGCATAGTCGGCGCCCGCTTCTCTTGCCGCCGCGGTCGCAGTCGCTTCGTCGATCCTTTTCCCTCCCAGGATCCGGAGCAGCGTTTCCCGATCCACCAACCGGAAATTCTTTGAGCGGCCGATCTCCCTGGCAAGTCCCCGATATACATCCTCCCGGATGTCTGCGGCCTTGTCTTTGCTGTAGACGTCGAACGGGAAAAGCGCAATCGTCTTGGGCTCCGCGGCAAAGGCCGTACCGAAGGCCAGAAGACAGAAAATCGCGACAGCAGTCGAGAAAAATCTTAGCTTCGGCATGACATTTTTCAAGGCTCGTATATCCTTCCGTCGCGAAGTCCGATCTGCCGGGACATCCGCGATGCCAGCGTCGGGTTATGCGTGACAACCACCATGGTAATCCCTTTTGACCGGTTGAGCGAAACGAGCATATCCTCTATCTTTTTCCCGGTCTCCGTGTCAAGGTTTCCCGTCGGCTCATCGGCCAGCAGGATCTCCGGAGACATGATCAGCGCCCGCGCCACGGCGACCCGCTGCTGCTCTCCTCCCGAGAGTTCACCCGGCTTATGTGTTGTCCGGTCGCCGAGTCCCACCTCCAGCAGGATCTCCTCCGCCTTTTTCTTCGCCTCTCTGAGAGACATGCCGCAGATCAGCGCCGGCATCATCGTGTTTTCCAGGCTCGAAAACTCGGGCAGCAGATTGTAAAACTGGAAAACGAAGCCGATTTTTCGATTCCGGAATTCGGCGAGTTCCTGCTCCTGCTTCTGGAATACATCGACGCCGTCGAAGAGCACCTGACCCGATGTCGGTTGATCCAGCGTTCCCAGAGTGTGGATCAGTGTGCTCTTCCCGGACCCCGACACGCCGACAACCGCAAGCGTCTCCCCCCGGGCGATCTCCAGATTCAGGTCCTTGAGAACTTCGATCTTGTTGCCGTCCTTGATAAAGACCTTGCTGAGGTTTGTAAGGCGTATCATTCCGGATTCGGGTCCTTATTCATACCGGAGGGCCTCCGAGGGATCGAGGCGGGAAGCTCTCCAGGAGGGATAAATCGTCGACAGGAAAGAAATCAGGAGCGTGCCGATGACGATGATTGCGACATCTCCGTAATGGACTTTCGAGGGCAGCGTGCTCAGGTAATACACGTCGCTCGGCAGGATCTTGAAGCCGAACAGGTTTTCGATCCAAACGGACACTCGGGACAGGTTGAGAGCGACGGCAAGTCCCGCCGCCGTGCCCAGCATCGTCCCGATGGTCCCGATGATCAGTCCCTGGAGGACGAAGATCTTCATAATCCCCCGCGATGTGGCGCCGAGCGATTTCAGGATGGCGATATCCCTGTTCTTTTCCATGACCACCATGATGAGCGTCGTGATGATGTTGAAGGCGGCCACGATGACGATCAGGCTCAGGATGATGAACATGACCCTTTTCTCCAGTTTCAGGGCGGAGAAGAGGTTCTTGTTCATCTCCATCCAGTGGCGGGCCCAGTAGGGGAAGCCAAGCTTCTTTTCGATCTTTTTCGCGATCACATCCGCACGATCGGTATCGCTCACGCGGATTTCTACGCCGGTCACCCGGTCCCCCATGTTCAGGAATTCCTGGCAGTCGGCAAGGGACAGATAGGCCAGCGTCGAGTCATATTCGTAGAAACCCGAATCGAAGATCCCCACGATGAGAAATTTCTTCATCCGCGGCACCATCCCCATCGGCGTCGATGTTCCCAGGGGCGATACCACGAATACGGGCTCATGCAGGAACACACCCAGGTGTTTAGCAAGTTCTTTGCCCACCACGATTCCGGGCAGCTTCCGCAGGCTTTCATCAATCGGAAGAGGAGGCCTCTTCGCCAGGGAGAGATCAAGGAGCCTGCCCTGCACGATCTTTCCCAGATTGATCACCTTCATGGCGTCATCCGTCGAAAGTCCCCGCAGGACAACGCCGCTGACGTTGTCGCCGTTCTTGAGCATCGCCTGGCTGTAAATGAAGGGGGTGGAAGCAGTGACGCCCTCGATTCCGGACACGTCCCGCATGACCTTGCCGTAATCCTTCATGGTACCGCTGTATTCCATGAGGACGATGTGGGAATTGATGCCGAGGATCTTTTCCCTCAGGTCCGTTTCGAATCCGTTCATGACGGCAAGGACGATGATGAGCGCGGCCACGCCCAGAAAAATGCCGACGATGGAGATGAGGGTGATGATGGAAACGAAGACCTGCTTCCGCTTCGCCCGCAGATACCTCAAACTGATGAAGAATTCATAGGCCATTCGGTCGCCTTATCTAGCCTTCCCGGGGTCTCATTTGGGGAAAGAGGATGACATCCCGAATGGAAGCGGAGTCGGTGAGCAGCATGACCAGGCGATCGATCCCGATGCCTTCTCCCGCCGTCGGCGGCATTCCGTACTCCAATGCCGTAACGTAGTCTTCGTCCATCACGTGGGCTTCCTCGTCGCCGGCCTCCCGCTCCCTGATCTGCTGGAGAAAACGCTCGCGCTGGTCGACGGGATCGTTGAGCTCGGAGAAGGCGTTGGCGATCTCCTTCCCGTAGATGTACAGTTCGAAACGGTCAGTAAGCGACGGGTTCGCCGCATTGCGCCTGGCCAAGGGGGAGACCTCGACGGGGTAGTGCGTGACGAACGTCGGCTGGACGAGCTTCTTTTCCACATCTTCTTCGAAGATTTTCAGGAGAATCTGACCGGCGGATTCTCCGGCGGAGACCTCCAGCCCCATCTTTCGTGCGGCCTCGGCCAGCGCCTGTGCGTCCCCGAGCCGGTCGGCCTCGATCCCGCCGTACTGCCTCACGGCGTCGGTCAGACTCATGCGCCTCCATGGGCGGCTGAAATCGATCTCCGCCCCCTGGTAGGTGAACCGCAGGCCGCCGAACAGCTGCTGCGCCAGATTGCCGAACAGCTCCTCCGTGAGGAGCATGAGGTCCTCATAGGTGGCATAGGCCTGGTAAAATTCCATCATCGTGAATTCGGGATTGTGGAAGGTTGAGATTCCCTCGTTCCGGAAGTTCCGGTTGACCTCGAACACCCGCTCCATCCCGCCGGTGACCAGCCTTTTCAGGTAAAGTTCGGGGGCGATGCGCAGGTAGAGATCGACGTCCAGGGCATTGTGATGGGTCTTGAAAGGGCGAGCGGCAGCCCCTCCGGCCTTGGGTTGCATCATCGGTGTTTCGACTTCGAGAAAATCGTGTTCCTCCATGAAACGGCGGATCAGGGAGATGATCTGGCTGCGCTTGTAGAAGACCTCCTGAACCTTCGGATTGACGATCAGGTCGAGATGCCTCTGCCGGTAACGGGTTTCGATATCCGTGAGGCCGTGCCATTTTTCGGGCAATGTGAGGATCGACTTTGCAAGCAGGCGGACTTCGCCTGCATCGATCGTCAATTCTCCCGTCCTGGTCTTGCATATGCGTCCCGACACGAAGACGATGTCGCCGACATCGAGCTTCTTGAAGATTGAAAAAGCCTTTTCACCCACATGATCCTTGCGGATATAAATCTGGAGCCGTCCCCGCCGGTCCTGGAGGCTGACGAAGGCTCCCTTACCGAAGTCCCGGATCGCCATCATCCGACCCGCAAGGGAGAATTTCTCCTCCACTTTGGAAAGGGCTTCGCTGTCCACTCCGGCGAATCGCCTGTCGATCGACTCGGTTGTGTCTTTGACGAGCACGTCGTTTGGGTAGAGCTCCACTCCATCCGACTTCAGGGCCGCGATCTTTTCTTTCCTTTTTCTCAGGAGTTCACTATCCTCCATGAAATTTCCACCGTCCGATTAGAATATCAAGCGAATTTGACTATATTTTTTTCCTGTATGTGTCAAGCGCGATTTCGGGGATTCTGGACCTTGGACGGACATTTTTGATTGCGGCCGCAGGTCGAATCCTGTAAGATCTCAGAAATTTTTCGCCGCCGCCGATTCCGTTGCGGCACACCCGAGAAGGAGGGCAACATGGTCAACAAGGTTATCTTGGTCGGTCGTTTGGGGGCTGACCCCGAGGTACGCTACACGCCGGATGGGACGATGGTCACAAGTTTCAATCTGGCCACCGACATGCAGTGGAAGGACAAGAATGGCGAACAGGTCAGGAAAACCGAATGGCATAAAATCGTAACCTACAGAAAACTGGCAGAAATCTGCGGACAGTATCTGGCCAAGGGGAAGCTTGTCTACGTTGAGGGACGCATCCAGACGCGGTCCTGGGAAGACAAGGAAGGCAACAAGCGTTACACGACGGAAATCATTGCAGCGAATATGCAGATGCTCGACACGAAGGGGCAGGTGAAGGGGCCGGAAGGGGCGACGACGAAAGCGGAAGGGGAAGCCGAACCTATGCCAGAGGATGTCCCCTTCTGAGGACAGCCTACTTCTTTTCGTCTTCTTTTATCTTCTTCGATTCGGGCGTGACGTCGATCTCATCCGGTTCCTTGGATGCTTTCTTGAAATTCCGAATGCCTCTGCCGAGGGCATTCCCGATATCGGGGAGCTTGCCGGCGCCGAAAATGATCAGAATGATCACCAGGATGATCAGCAGTTCTGGCATGCCGATTCCAAACATATAGGGTACCTCTTTTTCCTCTGGTTTCCTTGCCTGCATGGATTGCAGGAAGGGCTACACTGTAGAACACAAGTTCCCGTTTGTCAAACGCAGGCGCTCTGACGGGTCACGGCAGCGTCAGGTGCACAACCTCCGCCGGGCCGCCCAGCCGCCCCAATGATTTGCCCTCGAAAGAAACGTCGACGCCGGCGGCATTGCCGACATCCAGCTGAAATCGCTCCTGCGCAAAGCGTTCAATCTTTTCACCTGGATACAGCAGGACCTGATGGGAAGGGTTCTGGTCTTCCTGAATCCTCAGCCATGTCAACTCTGTGGCCTCGATGACCAGACGGCGCTTGCCGCTGCTTTCCGCAGAGGGGGCTTCCAGGGGCTTGGGCAGGATTCTTGCCGGCTTCTTCTCTCCCCCTTCGGCTGGTGGCACCGCCTGCGCCGCCTCCTTTTTCATTTGCGGTTCTTTGGGTTTTGCCGGACTCGGGGCGTCGATCACCGGAGGCGCTGGTACCGTCTTTTCCTGTACGGCCGGAGGGGACGGAGCGGGTATTTCCGGCTGTTCCATGCGGGGCGGCGGGGAAGGCGCGGCCGTTTCCGGCGCCGGCTTGGGGGCCTCTCCGCTCATGAATATCAGGGCCGCCGCGATGGCAGCGGCGATGACGAGGAGACCCAGGACGAGGGGCCAGCGTTTTTTCGCCGGTTCCGCCGGAGGAGAAGGCTCCGGTTTTTCTTCCTCTTCCATTTTCTTTTCCCGCTCGCCGTCCGGTTCGCCCGCCCCCACCACAGCTTTCGGGGCGTTGCGGACTTCCAGATACTTGGCATAGCGGTTCAAGATCGGAGCGCTGTCGACGCCGACAAGCCTGGCGTAGGTCTTAATGAATGTCCGTGCACTGACCGGGGCGGGAAGCTTGCTGAAATCTCCGCTTTCGATGGCTACCAGATTGACGGTGCTGATGCGAGTCTGTTCGAATATGTCGCGCAGAGATATTCCTTTGGCCTCACGGATCGCCCGCAGATCCCCGGGAGCGTCCGGCGGCTTGTCGATCGTTGATATGGCCTTGGAGTCGGGGTCGTTGCTCATGTTTCTAAGTCCGATCAAGAGCGTATTTTCCGCCAGCTGTGCGGCGGGGGAAGCGTGTGAAGGAAAGCAAGGGCTTCCCTGAGAAGCTGCCGATTGGAAAATTTTCTTCGGCTTAACATGTATTTGGATCGTAGGCAATAGAAAAACGCCCCCCGCCGGTTGTCGCCGGAGCGACGCCCAGTTTCTCCTGGTTTTTTCCGTGAAGATATGCTCGTATAGCCGTCGAAAAATTTGGAGATATCCCCAGAAACTGCGAGGAGTAGGAATGGACTCTTTGTTCGATTTCGCCGTCGAGACGGCGAAGGCTGCCGGCCGGCTGCTGAAGTCGAAATTCGGAGGACCGCTGACGGTCGATTACAAGGGAGAAATCGATATCGTCACGGAGGCGGACCGTATGTCGGAAATGCTGATCCTGGAAAGCATCCGGCAGCGCTATCCCGATCACGGCATCCTTTCCGAGGAATCACCGGCGTCGGGTATGGGGGCCTCTTATCGCTGGCTTGTCGATCCTCTGGACGGCACCACCAACTACTCCCATGGATTTCCCGTTTATTGCGTTTCCATCGCCCTGGAAAGGGACGGGGAGATTGTCCTTGGAGCCGTGAACAACCCGATGATGGATGAGACGTTCGCGGCGCGGAAAGGTGCGGGGGCGTTCCTCAACGGCAGGCGATTGAAGGTGTCCTCCGTACGGACGTTGACTGCCTCGCTTCTGGCAACGGGTTTTCCCTACGACATTCGTAACAGTGAAAACAATAACCTCGACCTCTTTTCGCGAATGGCGTTATCAGCCCAGGCGATCCGCCGTGCGGGCGCAGCCGCGCTGGATCTGTGTTATGTGGCAGCGGGTCGCTTCGACGGTTTCTGGGAACTCAAACTCAAACCCTGGGATACCGCCGCCGGTTGGCTTCTCGTGACCGAGGCAGGGGGCCGCGTAACCGACCTCGCCGGAGCGCCCTATGAGCTCTCTTCGCCGAACATGCTCGCCTCCAACGGACTTCTCCACAACGACATGATCCGGGTGCTGCAATCTCCGGCCTGATTCGCTTTTCCCCTCGCCGGATTCCGGCTGCGCGGAAGTAGCCGCCGGGGCTTCTCCTGCCACCCTTCCCCCTGTCTTGACAAGCCGCCGAAGGTGACTATATTACTTTCGAATCTAGGCGATTGCTGATGTATATCAGCATCTTGCGTGTTGTTCGCCAGGCTTTGCCTGTGGCTGAATTCTAAAAAAACAGGAGGTAGAAGACATGTTTCGGCGTGGACTGTGGGGACTGGGAAGAACAATCGATCCTTTCTGGGAGATGCAGCGCCTGCAGAAAGAGATGAACGATTTGTTTTCCGGCTACGGCCGTGTCTCAGGCCGAGATTATCCGGCTGTGAATGCCTGGGTCGGCGACGATGAAGTCGTGGCAACAGCAGAGCTGCCGGGAATTGATGCCGACAAATTGGACATATCGGTGGCCGGGGATGTTCTGACTTTGCAGGGAAGAAGAGATGCCCACAAGATCGAGGAAGGGGACGTCTATCACCGCCAGGAGAGGAGTTTCGGCGAATTTTCCCGCTCGATCCAACTGCCCTTCCAGGTGAATGCGGACAAGGTCGAAGCCCAATATGAAAGGGGTATCCTGCGAGTGCGGCTGCCCAGGGCGGAGGTCGACAAACCGAAGAAGATTGCTGTCAAATCCGAAGACGCGGGGAGGTGAACCGATGTCAACCGATGTGAAAGAACTGAAGAGAGAAGCACCCGCTCCGTCGGGGATGGAAAGAACACGAAACCGAAAGGTATTTGTTCCCTTTGCGGATATTTACGAAACGAAAGACGAAATTGTACTTCTTGCGGATATGCCGGGAGTGGACGAAAAAGGCGTGGAAATCACGCTCGAAAAAGATGTCTTGAGTCTCACCGGAACGGTATCCGAGGATCGCTACCCCGGATACAGCATCGGCTATTCGGAATACGAGAGCGGCGACTTCCGGAGGGCCTTTACGCTCTCCGATGAGGTTGATCGGGATCGGATCGAAGCGTCGATGAAAAACGGGGTCCTTCGCGTTCGGTTGCGCAAGATCGAGCCTGCGAAGGCAAAAAAGATCCCCATCCGCTCCGAGTAGGAAAAAGGAAGGAGGGGAAGCCAATGTTCATGTCAAACTTGGTACCTTCAATCTGGCGAAGAGGGGTTTCGCCGGCGCTCAGCGAAGGCGAACGCCCCTTTTATTCTCTTCAGAGGGATGTGGACCGCCTCTTCGATGAGTTCTTCTGCGAACCGGTTTCCGTCGGCCGTTTCGAAAGTCGGTGGGATGGATTTTCACCTTCGATCGATGCCAGAGAAACCGACAAAGAAATTATCGTGAAGGCGGAACTCCCCGGAATTGACGAGAAGGATATCGACGTATCTGTGTCGGAGGACAACCTGACAATCCGGGGGGAGAAGAAGGAGGAAAAGGAGAGAAAAGACAACGGATACTACCGTGTCGAAAGGTCGTACGGCGCTTTCCATCGGGAGATTCCTCTGCCGGCCGGTGTCGACACCAAAGATGTCTATGCCGGATTCAAGAACGGCGTGCTGACCGTTAAGATGAAAAAGACGGAATCCGCCGAGGACAAGCGGAAAAAGGTGACCATCAAAGCCGAGTAGCCAACCGCGCCAGCCCGCTGCCCCTTGGCAGGGGTTGGCGCACCGGAATTTTCCCCCCTGTCATTCTCCCTTCAGGAATTTTACGAGGATTTTTCTGTTCCTCGGTCCGTCGAACTCACAGAAGAACAGGGCCTGCCACGTGCCCAGGACGAGATCGCCGTCTTCCACCGGTACGGCCTGGGAGACGCCCACCAGCGTGGATTTGACATGCGCAGCGGAGTTCCCTTCCCGGTGGCGGTACGCGTTGTCGAGCGGAACGAGTCGATTCAGAGAGCTGAGGATGTCGGCAGGCACATCGGGGTCGGCATTCTCGTTGATCGTTACCCCGGCCGTCGTATGGGGGACATAGACGATGCAAAGGCCTGTTTGAAGACCCTTCTCCCTCAGGATCTTCCGGATCCTGCCGGTAATGTCGATCATTTCACAGCGCGCAGTCGTCTTGAGGCTGATCTGATGCATGGGTGTTTTCCCCTGCGGATGAGGTCTCGCCCGTCAGTTCTGCATACAAACGTGCACCGATGGCCAAACCCCGATCAATGAAATCCGGTCCGTATCGCCGGCCGGCCGACGTTCGGAAGGTGTCCCGAATTCGGCTGATGCCGTCGAGACCGCGAAGAAACCGGGGGAGAACCTTCGAGAGGGGGATCCCCCGGGACGCCAGCATGGCCCAGATCGTATCCGTGAAATTGTCGGGTCCCCATCGGAACTTGTCCGCATCGTAGAGGACATCCGAGATCAGTTGCGCCGCCCGATCATCCGCCGGTTGCTCCGGTTGAAACGCCTCATGGTTGATAATGGCCCGGCTGACGATCCGGACATCTCCTTCCGGGACGCGGAGCGACGACAGGACGGCTGTCGCCTCTTCGGCCCCGCAGCGTGCATGATTTTCTTCTTCGCGCCGGATGTCGTGGAGAATTCCGGCGAGATGCGCAAGCCGGACGAGACGCAGCAACTCCGCCCGGGGGATGTCCGGCCCGCTCTCGATCATGACCAGTGCCCCGCCTTCCACCGCCACCTTCGCGGCGTGGTCGAGCCCGTGTCCGAGTCGGTCGCCCCGCTCTTCAACGATCCGGGCGCAGGCCGTTGCCGAGGTGTCGTCGCGATACATCCGGCCGGAGAGGACGATTTCGGCATCCCTCTCTTTGTAAAACCGGGGTGCGCCGACGGCAGCGGCAATCCGCCGGGACAGGCATCGAGCTTTTTCGTAGGAGAGATCGTTCAAGGATTGCCTCTCACAGGAAGAGATTTCTCAGGGCCTTTCCCGTGACCTCGACGCCGAACGGCTGGGTTACCACCCCCGAAGCACCATCCCGCAAAAAAACAGCCTCATCGACTGTATCCTTGTAGCCGATGGTCACCAGAATTCGCACGTTCGCATCGATTCCCCGCAGGCGGACCATTGTGCGCCGGACTTCTTCGTCACTGCCCGCGGACCAGGGTATCATGACCGCAGCATAGGGCTGCCTGTCATTCAGAGCCGCGGCGAAGCGCGCGATTGTCTCTTCAGCAGTTGCCGTGAATTCCGCCTGGCAGTGCAGGAAGTTCAGGATGATGCTGGAAGTCTGCCTGACCTTGTCGTCTGCCTCCTGCATCAGGATCCTGCGGTCGCTTTTCCCCGCCGCTTCTTCCGACTTTTCCTGCTCCGCTGTCTGCGAAATCGGCAGCCAAAGCTGCAGGGCCGTTCCTTTTCCTTTCTCCGATTCCGCGCGGATCAAGCCCCCGTGCTTCCGGGCGATGGTGTAACAGAGGGCGAGACCCAATCCCCTGTTCCTCTGCCCGCTCTTTGCGGAGAAATGCGGGTCAAAGAGGGTCTGCAACTCTTCCTGTGCCAAACCCGCACCGTCATCCTTGACGGTCAGGCTGATGTACCGCCCCTCCGTAATCGGCGCCTCGTCGGCGGAGACCTGCCTGTTTTCCGCACGGATCGTCAGGATTCCGCCGTCCGGCATCTGCTGCAGGGCTTGCCGGATCAGTCCCCGGATGACCCTTCGGATCTGGACGACATCGATGTCGACTGTCCAAAGGTCTTCCGGCAGGACGAAGTTGCAGACGACATTGGACCCCTGCAGGAGGACCGTGGCCTCTTCCCGAACCAGCGGGGGCAAGGATGAAGGCGACTTGCAGGGTTCGCGGCTCATGGAGAAGGTGAGCAACTGGTGTGTCAGTTCCTTCGCCTGGTGCCCGAATTTTTCTGCAAGCGAAAGGACTTCCTCCATGCTGCTGTCTTCGTCTCCAGCCGAGAGTTTTGCCCATACGACTTTTCCCAGGATGGCGGAAAGGAGCCGGTTGAATTCATGGGCGACCCCCTCGGCCATCGTACTGAGGGACTCCATCTTCTGCATCCTGAGGAGCTCTTCTTCGGCCCGGCGGCGTTCCGTGATGTCTTCGAGCGTTTCAACGGCGCCCCTGAGGTTTCCGGCAGAATCGCGTATGATGGCCGCCGTGAATCGCAGCCACTTTCCCCCGTTGCCCAGCTCCGGAAAGAAATCCGTCGCTTCGTAAGCTTCTTCGATGAGTTTCGACTTGCGGCATTTTTCGCTGTACCAGCGGGGAATATCCTGAATCGTCTGGTCGACGAGCACATCCGCCAGACTGGGCCGCTCCTCACTGTAGAAGGCCCTCCATTGCTGTGACGTACCGATCACCTCCGCCGCCGGAATTCCCGTCAGTTCCTGCAGCGCCTTGTTCCAGTAGATGATCCGGTGGTCCTTGCCGATGACGAAGGTCGGTATCGGGGAGCCCTCCAGGATGCTGTAGAGCAGCTGCTCGCTTTCCATCAGGGCTCCCTGAGCCTGCTCCAGCAAAGCTTCGTGGTTCTTCATTTCGGCGATGGCGCTTCGGGACTGTCGAAGTTCTTCGAGGAGCTGTTCCATCGTCTGCGGCGCATTTTCCATGTGGTGGCACCTCTTGGCGAGTCTGTCGCGGCTTATGGGGATGTAAAGTATGCTCATCATGTAAAACGATTCCGGATGTATTTCAACCGAAATCCGCGTCCGCGGATGCTTGAGGAAGAGGGTTGCCTTTCGGCGGACGCCGCCCATCCTTGACAAAGCGAGAACCAGGTATTTTTATATGAAGTGAGTCAACTCTTTCGACGCAGATCGAAGGCGATAGCGGATGAAGAATCATGAAACCCGTCTGCATTGAAGTGGTCAGCAATCTTTTCACCTCCCTTGGCAACTGCCGGCACTGCGACCTGCTGTTTCAGGAAACCGGCGTCGGTCCGGCGGTACGGGAGGAAGATCGAAATGCCTATCCGCCGCAATTTCACGAGGAGTGGAAGGCGCTGCGGGAGACCCTGCTGGAACTGAAGCATCTCTACCGGAACAGGATCGACGTTCGATTGATCGACGCCGACTCGCCGCTGGGTCTCTATAAGGCGGTGCGGCACCGGTTCCGGAAGTATCCGACCTTCATTCTGGACAGAAAGGACGTCTATACGGGCTGGGACATCGAAGAGATTGAGAAGTTGCTTGACCTGCGCCTTCAGGACGGCCGCAAGGCTTCCTCGACCTGAAGGCAAAACCGCCTTGCTGTCTTTCTTCCCGGACGGATTCAGAAAGGCAGTTTGAAGCCTGGCCTTCCGCCGCCGCCCGATTTCAAGAGCCCCTCGCCGATGTTGAGCCGTTCGGAAAGTTCTTTTCCGATGCCGTCCAGCCCGCCGATTTCCGAATTCGTAACGCCGAGCGGTCCTTTTACCTTTTCCATGACCGCCGCCTGCAGATTGTTCTGAAACTTGTCCAGTTGCGTCTGGATTTGCCTGCCGACGGCGTTTTTCAGCACCTGATCCAGATCGGACGAAAGGTTGATCCGGTAGTCTTGCCGGGTCCCGGAAATCTCCGCGGCTGCCCGGAACGCCTTGACGCCGGCGAGGGCGCCGCTCACGGCGGCGGCGACGGGTCCGGCGTCCGCCTTCGTCTGCGCCGCCATCTCGACGGATTGAACCTGCGATGACAGTGTCGCCGCCAGGACAGGCCCGCTCAACGTCACTTTTGCATCCAGGTCGGCGGTCGCCTGCTTCAGCGTCAGCCCGATGCCGCCTGTTTCGCCGAAAGAGAAGTTGCTCAGCCTGACGCCCCGCAGAACCGCTGTGACCTTATCCTGCGGCTTTGAAGGAACCACACGGTTGATTTCGCCTTCCAGCCGGACGGACTTCAAGCCCTGAAGTCTGTCGCCGGCAAAGGCGAAGGTGAGCGGTTTGCCCAGGAGAGCCTGATCGGGTGTGATGTTGTGGATTTGTCCGCGGATCGTTCCGGCCGGGACCTCCAGGTCTGCGCGGGTGAGTTTCACGAGGAAATCGGGCAGAACCTCCCGTTCCGGAAACCGGACATCGGTGCCCCTGCCGCGGAGCGGTTTGACTGTTTCGCTGTTCCCTTCCCGGACAGAGGTCCTGGACAGGAGCGGATCGAGTTTCGCATGCCATCCCATCCCGGTTTCGATCCACCGCCCGACGGTGCCGCCCATCAGCGATGCGCTCAAATTGGCGAGGCCGGGACCTGAGAGGGAATACTTCTCCATCAGGCGCCGGATATCCGCGGAAGGCGCTTTCATTGCCCCGTCGTAGCGTTTGCGCAGATCCGCCGTGCCGCGCGCGAAGTCCTGCCTGGCCGCCTGAAGGCGGTCGAGATCGCGTTTCAGTTCCTCTTGAAGCTTGGCGGCCTCGCTCATACCGCCCACGATGCCGCTCCTTCCCGTCCCTTTGAGGCTTTCCAGACGTTGCCGGTATTCCTTGAATTTCGCGCGGTCAGGGAGTTCGGCAAGGTTTTTCTGCCAGCGCAGTTTTTCGGCTTCAACGTCGCGCCTGAGCGCTTCGACAATCTTCAGTGACTGCAGATCCTCCCTGGCGAGGATCTCCTTCGGGTCGCGGAGGGTCAGGTCCGGAAAGGCGAATGTACCTCGCCGGCCTTCCACTGGCTTCTTTCCCGGTCCTTCGGAAATGGCGCCGGATGTTTTCCTCGCCGTCGCGAAGCGGATACCCTCCACCACCATCTCTTCGATGATCACCTTGCGGCGGAAGAGGTTCAGTCCGTCGATCGCCCCGGAGATGCGGCCGATCTCGACGGCGTTTGTCATCGGCTGGTCGGGATCGGTGATCTGCAGGCGCGTCAGTGAAACTCCCAGAGGGAACAGCGTCAAATCGGCCCTGTCGAGTTCCACCCTGGCGCCGACTGCGGCCGTTCCCGCCTTCTCGATGGCGCGCTCGATCAGGCAGCCCGCCGCCAGCCACCAGAGGGCGGCGAGCCCGATACAGACGACCGCAAATGCCGCGACGCCCTGCCAGCGGATCCATTTTTTCATGATCAACCTCCCCATCCGGAAACGGAACGGTACAGATCGAAGAAGCGCGAGGCCGTCAGCATCTGCATGAAACGGGTCTTCCGCACCCAGCTCAGGACGCGCTCCCGGTACTTGCGGATCAGCCAGGTGCAAAACAAAACGAAGGGCACACTCAGGATAAGGGAAGAGATCAGGCTGCCCATGACGATGGAGTTGTTGAAGTGTTCCAGGCGCCAGAGGGTGGAGCTGTAGAGAGATGTCCAGAGGCCTTGGAGCCCCGACGCGGTCAACACGGCGAGTCCGATGCTGTGAAAGAGGGGGTCCAGGGCGTAGGCAATGCCTGAGAACAAGCCCAGGCCCAGGAGAAAAGCCGACAGGTTCGCCTTCAGAATCAGCACGAGAAAGAGAACGGCCAGGTTGTGGAGGCTCCACAGAGGCGTGAGCCCGGCGATCATCGCCAGGCACAACCCCAGGCTGATTTCCCCGGGCTCGGCGTTGGAGTTCAGGACCTTCAGGAATTTCGCAATCAGTCGCACGGCTTCCTCCTTGGCGAGACGGGATCGACATCCAAGCGTCTCATTTTATGAGGCAAGCGACGGGGGATGTCAAGGTTCGACAAGGCGGCAGTATCGCCAAGAAGGTGCAGGGATGACCGGTCCCGGTTTCCGGAGGAAAGGCTCGGGCGGCGCCGGACCGCTATCCGGTGGCCTCTTTCGCGAAGTCGTCGGCAATGGCCAGCGCCTGGTCGATCTTCTCCAGGCCCTTGTCGAGATCCTCCTTCCCGATGCACAGCGGCGGAGCGACCATCAGCACGTTCCAGCGCATCTCCACGAAGACGCCCTCTTCCTTCAGCTTCCCGACGAGTTTCCCGGCCAGCGGATGCTTCTGCTCGTAGTAGCGGACGGTCCAGGGAATGAGCGGCTCCCGGGTTTCCTTGCTCCTCACGAGCTCGATCCCGGCGAAGAGGCCCCTCCCCCGAACTTCGCCCACGGACGGATGTTTCTCCCGAATCCGTTCCAGCTTTTCCATGAGGTACTGCCCGAGGACGCGCGAGTTTTCAACCAGGCCCTCGTCGCGATAGACTTCGATCGCCGCGATCGCCGCCGCCGCGACGATGGGGTTCCCCATTTGTGTCGATCCGGCGTACATGATGCGGTCGTCGAAGTATTCGGCGATCTTCCGGCGCAGCATGACCGTGCCCAGGGGCAGGGCGCCGTTGGTGATTCCTTTGGAGGCGGTGATCATGTCGGGAACCACGCTCCAGAGATCGGCGGCGAACCATTTCCCCGTCCTGCCGAAGCCGGTCATCACCTCGTCGAAGATCAGCAGGATGCCGTAATCGTCGCAGATCTTCCGCAGGCGCTGCATATATCCTTCGGGGGGCACGATGCGGCAGTTGCTTCCCGTGATCGGCTCCATCATGATCGCCGCGATCGTCTCGGGGCCTTCCACCTCGACCACCTCGCGGATTGCCTCCGCGCAGTAGAGGCCGCAGCCGGGGTAGGCCATCTTGAAGAAGCAGCGGTAACAGTAGGGATCCCAGATGCGGATGCCGCCCTGGACATAGGGCTCGAAGGCCCGCCGGCGCGGATCGCCGAAGACGGCGGCGCCCGCCGCACCGCCGTGAAAGCCGCGGTACCGGGCGATAATCTTGTGCCGCCCCGTCACGGCACGGGCCAGACGGACGGCGTTCTCGTTCGCCTCGGCGCCGCAGTTCATGAAGAGGATCCTGTCGATGTCGCCCGGCGCGATGTCCGCCAGCATCTTCGCCAGTCTTGCCCGCGGCTCCGTGGCGGCGGAAGGATAGGCGTAGCAGAGTTTTTCGGCCTGGTCCTTGATGGCCTGGATGATCCGCGGATGTTGATGCCCGGCGTTGACGTTGAAGAGCTGCGAGCAGAAATCGAGATAGCGTTTTCCCTTGTCATCCCAGAAATAGACTCCCAGGCCTCCCGCCATCACGAAAGGCTTGAAGCTCTTCTGCGCCGACCAGGGATGCAGTACGTGGTCCTGCTCAAACCGAATGATCTCCTTCGCGTCTAAAGGCGCCATGAAACGATCTCCTCCCGAGGGAAATTTATCTGGAACAGCCCCTGCCTGCGTCGCATCATCTTTCCACGTCCGCAATGCAGGCCTCGATAATGGCAAGGGCCTTGTCCATCTCGTCCTTTGAAATCGTCAGCGCCGGTGTCAGCGTGAGGATGTTGCCCATCGTGAGCTTGAAGCTGAGCCCGCGGGACAGCGCCCCGTACATCACGGCCTCCGCTTCGTCCGCCGCGCGTTCCCTCGTCTTCCGGTTCTTCACCAGTTCGATGCCGAGAAACAGGCCGATGCCGCGCACGTCGCCGATCAGGGGATGGCGTTCCATCATCCCCCGCATCCTCTTCAGGGCAAAAGCTCCCAGGTCCCGCGAATGCTTCACCAGATTGTTCTTTTCGATGTATCCGATCGTCGCCAGTGCCGCCGCGCAGGCCGCGGGGCTCTTTTCGTGCGTGTAATGTCCGAGCGCGATCTTGCCCGCCACGTCCAGATCTTCCCTTGCGATCATCGCCGCCAGCGGGAAGACCCCTCCGCCCAGGCCCTTGCCGATCACCAGGATGTCCGGGACGATCCCGAAGTTCTCGCAGGTGAACATCTTTCCCGTCCGGCCAAGGGCATGGGGGATCTCGTCGAAGATCAGAAGCGCGCCGTGCCTGTCGCAGGCTTCCCGGACGATCCGCCAGTATTCCGGCTTCGGCACGTAGGGCGTGCTCCGCATCGGCTCGGCCACCACCGCGGCGATGTCGCCTTCCTTTTCCATGATGTAGTCGATGTATCGGGCGCAGGTCATGTCGCAGCCGCCGCGCTCGAAGCAGCCGAAGATGCAGTGGTATTCGTCGGGCGGCGGCGCGTGCTCCGTTCCCGGCAGCAGGGGCCCGATGTTCTGGCGGAACACCGCCTCGCCGCCGATCGAAATCGCGTCGAGCGACGCCCCGTGAAAGGAGTCCCACATGGAGATGGTCTTGTGCCGTCCCGTGGCGATCCTCGCCAGCTTCAGCGCCATTCCAATCGCGCTGGTTCCGCCCGGCGCGAGCAGCACCTTGTTCAGGTTCCCCGGCGCCAGCTCCGCCAGCTTCTTGGCCAGTTCCACTGCCTTCCAGTTCGTATAGCGCCTGGGGCAGAACGACAGTTCGTCCAGTTGCTCCTTGATCGCGGCGATCACCTCCGGGTTTCCAAACCCGACCTGGTGGACGTTGTTGCCGTGAAAATCCATGTATCGCCGGCCCTGCAGGTCCTCGATCCAGATCCCCTCGCAAGCCCGCAGACCGTTCAGGCAGGGCGTGGAGAGTGACTGCTTCAGAAAGTATTTTTCGTCTTCGGCGAGGAGGCGCCGCGTTTCCGCGTCAAGATTTGCATCCTGCCAAGCCTTCCGCCGCCGTGACAGGTTGATGTCCCCCTCGGAGCGGTGAAGTTTCTCCATGGTTCTTCTCCTTGATCTCATGATCACGCGATCATGTCTGCGGGTCTTTCCTGCCGACCTCGACGCCGGCGATCTTCTCCATGGGCTGGATCACAGCCGCGAGGTGCTCGCCTCCGTGGCCCAGGCCGCGCGCCTCCTGGTAGATCTGCTGCGCCATGGCGGGGAGCAGCAGCCGCACGCCGTTTTCCCGCGCCGTCCGGAGGGCGCACTCCAGGTCTTTGATCATCCCCTCGACCGTGAAGGTTGCAGAGAAATTCCGCGGCAGGACGGCCTTGGGGACGGCGTTGTCGAGGGCTCGGCACTGACCGGAACTGACGTGCAGTACGTCAAACAGTTTCTGAGGATCGAGACCGAGCTTCGTTCCGAGCACCATGGCCTCCGCGACGAGAACATGAGCGGTTCCAGTGAGAATCTGGTTGCAGATCTTGGTCGAACAGCCTGCCCCGACCGGTCCCATATGGAAAATATTCTTTCCGAAGACCTCGAGGACGGGCCGCGCCTTTTCCAGGACCGACGCTTCTCCGCCGACCATGACGCTGAGCGTTCCCTTTTCCGCCCCGCTCGGGCCGCCGCTGACCGGCGCGTCGAGAAAGGAAATCCCCGCGGTCCGGAGCGCCCCGGCGACCTTCCGGCTCGTCATGGGGTAGACCGTGCTCGCGTCGATGAAGATCTGGCCGGCGCGTCCGCCTTCCATTGCACCTTCCGGACCGAGGTAAACGTGTTCGACCTGCTCCGGCGTTAAGAGGCAGGTCACGAGGATATCGACGGAACGGGCGACCTCCGCGGGCGAAGATGCGGCCGCCGCCCCCAGGGCGACGAGGCGGTCGACGGCGCCGCGGCTGCGGTTGTGCACCGTCACGGAATGCCCCGCCTTGATAAGATTCGCGGCCATGGGAAAACCCATGCGGCCGAGGCCGATATATCCGACACGCATACTTGTTGTCCTCCAATTCAAGGTTGTCTCTGGCCCACGCCGGCAGGCGGCCCGGGTAGGAGCCCCTGTGAGGCGCTCAGGGCGTTGAAATCCGGTTCAGGGCGCTGAGAGGGGGCTTCCCCTGAGATACCCGTACAATGTTCTCCAGGAAAAAGGCATACCGCTTTTCATGATATTTTAATCCGTCGGGCATGCCCGCCGTATGCGGTGTCAGAACCACGTTATGCATTTTGCGCAACGGGCTTTCCTTCGCCAGGGGTTCTCTTTCGAAAACGTCGAGGCCCGCCCCGCCGATCCTTCCCGTCTGCAGCGCCTCGATCAGGGCTTCCTCATCGACGACGGGACCCCGGGACGTATTGATCAGGAAGGCGTCCGGTTTCATCAGGGCGAACTCGCGCCGTCCGATCAGCCGCCGGGTCTGATCGTTCAGGAATGTATGCAGCGTAATGGCGTCGGCGGTCTTCAGGAGCGTATCGAGGTCCGTCATTTCGATCCCGGGACCGGCCGCAACGGGACGGACGTCGTACCCCAGGATTTTCATCTCGAAGGCGAGGGCTCTGCGGGCCACGGCCTTGCCGATGTTGCCCATCCCGACGATCCCGAGGACCTTCCCGGCAACCTCGGCGCCGCTGTAGTCGACGCCGTAGTCCCCCTGTCTCATGGCTGCATCGAGGTGGAGGATATCCTTGTAATGACACAGGAAGAGCGTCAGGACGTGCTCCGCCACGGCGACGGTGTTGACGCCCGCCGCGTTCGCCGCATGGATGCCCCTCTTCGTGCACTCGGAGATGTCCACGTTGTCGAAGCCCGCCCCCGTCTGGACCAGCATGAGTTTGGGCGTGCGGTCCAGGAACAAACCGTCGACGACGATGTGCTCGGGGATGATCACTTCCGCATCGGCCAGCTCGGGGCCGACGTCTTCGGCCGCCACGACCGCGACCGTCCAGGAGGAAGGAAAACGCCCGATAATCCTCTTTTTCGCCTCTTCCGTGAAACCTCCGATGATGACGACTTTCATCTTCCCCCTCTTCGGCAGGGCCGTTTCGTCTGCGGCACTTCCCGCAAACTTCACCATATAGAGGATGCCGGGATTCGTCCAATTGAAAAAATCAAAGGTAGGATTGAAAAGTTATCCCATGGGCAGGGGAGAAAGAAGCCAAATCGAACGGGCTCCGTGAAGGGTACGCTTCAGGCCCTGGCTTCTGCCAGCGCCGACCGGATCTCTTCCTTCGCCCGGGCGCCGTCAAATGTCTGCGGTTAAGATGTACAGAGTGGAAAGAGCGATCCGAAAATGGCGGCCAGGCAATCCCTCCACTCTGTGTTTCATCGTTCTGCCCTTGCAGCGGGCGGCTGCAAAAGGCGGGGGAAACTAGGCGGGCTCGATCATCTTCTTCGCATCCTGCTCCGCGAGGTCCATGTTGTGGCTTTTCTTTGCATGCTGCATGACGAAATCGACGATCTCCTTTTCGTCATGGCTCTTCACCATGAAATTACAGGGATTGGGACACTGCGCTTTCTTCATCTGTTCGGCCATGAGGCTCACCTCCGTAATCATATTTTTGGAAATTATCCCATCGCGCCAAGGCCCTGTAAATGAGTCAGAACCCTATTCTTACCCTCCAATTGTCTTAGCGCGATCTCAAGCGACGGCGGTAGCTATTGAGCCGGAGGAAATTCGAGGTCTCAGGCGCTGCGCCTGACCCCTTGGCCGTCCGGGCGTGCCGGGAAGGGTTCGAAGGCGCCGCTTTCCCAAAGTCTTTCCTTCAAGACCGCTTCGATTTTTTGATACTTCCAGTGCAGGATGTTCTTGTCGAATGCCGCAAATTCGTCGATCATTCTTGCCCGCTCGTCGGTTCCGAAATAATTCAGGACCGGATCGTAGAAATTTTCATCCTCCTTCCTGATGTGCTGCGGGTAAAACCGGATCAATTCTTCCAGATAAGAGACAATCTCCTGCGCAGTGTCTTCTCCATCGAGATAGCGGTTGTTCGCCTGCATCCATTTTCCCACGACTGTTCTTGAATACTTGTGATCCTGCTTGAGTTCGCTGATGACCCTGGCATGTTCCGGCAGGAGGTTCTTTTTTGAAAGCTCCCGAAAGAGAATGTCCTCTTCCTTGCCGTGATGGGACAGATCGACGTAGGTGCGGATGAAGTCTATGGAAACATACATGGAAATGGGATCGATATGGTTTTCCCTGCGGATCCTCCGGACTTCGACTTCGAACAGATTCATGGTCTTCTCGATCGTTCGATGTTCCTGCATCAGATAGCCGATGGGGTTCATGGGGAGCTCCTTATGCTCTGCACTGCACCTCCTTATATAATTTCCGCGATTCCGTGCACATCGTGGAAATGCTGATTTGTCGATGCGAAAAAGATGAATTGTCCCTGGCGAAAAGATGAGATTTCCGGCGCCGCTGAAAGAATGATGCTCCGGTATCGATCTCATTTTGCGGATTAATGTCTCATTGACACACGGGATCGATCCATCGTATACATGCACCCCACAAAAGCAGCCCTACTCCGTCAAAAGAAGCGACAATCGGCAGGGAACGTGTCCGCGAGAGCCACAGACCACTTGATATTGATTGAGCGGGAACTCGATTATCTGGGTCTTCTGAACAAGGCCCGGGAGATATACATGGAACTGGGCCAGAACAGCGCCCTTTCCTACATCAAATCCAGTTATCACCTCTTGAGCAAAGTCTATCACCCCGATCTGAATCCCGGCAAAGAGGAGCAGGCAAACAGGTTGCAGCAACGCCTGAATTCCATCAGCAAGATCATCGGTCAAACAAGCGATGCGGACCTGGTTGTCCTGCTTGAGAAGGGTTTGCAGAAGGGTTCGCATGAGGAAGCTCCTGCAAAGAAGAGAATCCTGATCGTGGAAGATGAATTTGGTCTCCAGGAGACCCTGCGCGACATCTTCTTGATGGAGGGCTACGATGTCCGGGTTGCCGTCGACGGTGAAGACGGATACGAAGTCTTTCTGAAATTCAATCCCGATCTGGTCTTTACCGACGTGGTCATGCCCAAAATGAGCGGGATAGAACTGGTGAGAAAGATCCGCCGGAAGAATCCCAAGATCAAGGTGATCTATATCAGTGGATTTTTCGGTTTAAGAAATGTCAAACGCGACTTGAATGAAGACATGTTGAAATTCGGATACTCCTGCCTTTCAAAACCTTTCAAGATCAGTGCCATGCTGGAATTGGTGGATAAATATATCCACAATCAGGCCGGCATCGATCTGCATGCGTGATTGCCGGAAGCAATCCTGACGTCGAAGACTTCGAAGAATTCCTCCCCGGGCCGCTTCATCGGCTTCAAGACATCTCTTGCCGGGATGACCCGAATGGGTGGACCACGCGGCCGACAGGGTTCCTCGAGATAAGCGGATGGATCCTATTTCCGAGCCGGCATGAGGGTGCGGAGAATATCCTCCTTGCCGATGATACCGACCAGCCTGCCTTGCTCGGCAACAGGCAGGGTATGGATGTTGTGCTTCACCATCAATGTGGCGATGTCCTCGATGCTCGTTTCCGGATCAACCATTATGGGATCAGGTGTCATCGCATCGGACACCTTGAAGGCCGCCATCTTCTTCACTTCCTTCTCGATGCTTTTTTGAGAAGACAGGGGAATCATGGAATCGAGCAGCACAAAGAAGGAAGGCAGCCGGATCTTTTCCTGCTGGGCGATCAGATCGGACTGGCAGATGATCCCCTTCACGTGCCCCCCGCTGTCAACCACGGGAAGACCGCTGAGGTGGTTGTCAAGCATCAGCTTCGCCGCCTGAATGATCTCCGTGTCTGAACCGACCGTAATGACGTCCCGAGTCATAATATCCTTGGCTTTCATCATGGCTTCATCTCCTTGATGACCATTTTACCGCCGATCGACGGCGAACGCCACTGTTTGGATTCATGTGACAAAAATCCAATCCAAGATATATCGACATAAGAAATCAGATTTCTCCTGATTTACCCGAATTCCTATCCGTCTTATGATCTCAAAAACTGTCTGCCGGCATTTGGGTAACGGCTTCCGGCAATATCGGCTTTCGGAAGGACACGGCGCTCATGAAACCTGATGACATCAGCAGGAAAAATGACCTGGACGCATTGACCCGGATGCTGCATCTGGGATTGGTGGTATTCGGACTGCTCGCCTTGATGACCGGAGACTTTGCGGGCGACTATAAGAGAGCGGAGAGCCTCGGCTTTATCGTTCACGGGTGGATTGGAATCGGCGTGACGGTTTTTGTCGGTTTACGGCTTGCTTATGGAATTCTGGGACCCGCCCGCGCCCGTTTCAGCAACTGGATTCCATACAACAGAGAACGTCTCGGACTTGTCCTGGAAGACATAACAGGCCTGGTGAAATTCCGATTGCCGGACCGGCAACCGCATCAAGGTCTGGCCGCTCTTGTGGAGATGTCGGGCCTGCTGCTGTTTTCCCTTTTGGCGATAACAGGGGTTCTGCTTTTTATTGCTGTTGAGCCAGGCCATAGAGTGCAGGGAACGGCCCGTTTCATCAAAGAACTTCACGAGGCGGGAGAAACACTGCTCCCACTTTTCTTCCTGGGGCATGGCGGGGCGGTACTCTTGCATGCCATCGCCGGGAAACACTTGTGGCGGAAGATGATCTTCTTGAAGGAAAATTGAAGCCTGCCTCTGATCAGACGTCTTTCAGCAGTTTGTTTGCAGGCAGCTTCTCGATGGTGCTCCGGAATGTCTCGACCGCTTCCGACAGGGCGGAAAATTCCGGTGTCTGAGCGAAGGGTATTGTATTGATCCCCCGCAGTTCCATGGCGTCGACGACGTGCTGGATTGTCAGCGCGTTGATGTCACGAGCCGGCTGGTATGCCCGTTCGCCGTCATCTCCGGTGTCAGTGGCTGAGACAATGTTGCTCTGAGTCAGCTCAAAGAGGATCTCGTTGACGAGGCGGATCGGAATTTCAAGCTCATGCGATACCTGCCTGGCGGTCAGGGGGGCTTCGCCCCGGGCGAAGTTTCGGATGACGCGTTGCGCGAGCTGAAGAGAAAGCAGCGTCTTGAGTCGGCGGCTGGTCTGAAGTGCGTCCGGTTCGAATTCATAGGTGTCCACGTTCTGATAGGCAAAGGACAACTCGGCGCCATAGAGGACGATCAGCCAACTCAGCTGGAGCCAGACGAGGAAAAGCGGAATCGCGGCGAAACTGCCGTAGATGGCATTGTACTTCGCGGTTCCGACCTGAAAGGTGATGTACGCCCATTGCACAATCTCGAAGACGGTGCCGGTAATGATTCCGGCGAGCAGGGCCGAGGTAAAGCGAACCTTCGTGTTCGGCATAAATATGTACAGAAAGGTAAACAGCCCCCATAGGATGCTGTACGGCAGCAGTTTCATAAGAAAAAAAACAATGGGGCTGAATGCCCCCAGGATGGTGATTTTTTCCAGGATCAGCGTCACCTGCGTCGTGACGAAGACGGTCGCGCTGCTGGACAGAATGATAAGAACCGGGCAGACCATCATCAGCGACAGGTAGTCTCCGAATTTACGGCCCAGAGGGCGGTGCTCTTTGATTCCCCAGATGTCGTTCAGGGACTCTTCGATCTGTCCCAGCACCTTGATGACGGCCCAGAAAAGAACGATCACGCCGATGCCCGCCAGCAATCCTCCCTTGGTGCTTTCCAGGAGGGAGTGGGAGAACTGGACGACATTGTCGACAATCTCCTCATGGCCGGCCAGCTTGTTGCGCAACTGCGATTCCAGCATCTTCTCGAAACCGAACCCTTTCGCGATTCCGAAGGCCATGGCGGCGACCGGCACGACGGAGATCAGCGAGTAGAAGGTGAGCGCCGACGCTCGAAGCTGACATTTGTCCTCATCGAATCCCCGGATCGAAAGGAGCAGTACCCGCAACAGCGTCAGGAAGAAAGATTTTCCCGGGGGGAGGTCCGTGCGCCGGATACGCCAGATGTCCTTCTTGAGGAAATCCAATACCTTCGGGACGATTTTCGAGATCTTGTTCATGGCGTTTCCCCCGTGGTGTTCGATATCCATGACCGGTGCAGGAGGGACTTCCTGACAAAATAATGCCCTTTGCTCTTCAAGTATACAAGGAAAGATATTGTGTCAACAGAAGACGGCGGCAGATCGAAGATTTTCGAAGACAGGGAAACGGAGAACAGGGGGGGCGGGATGGGCTCGTGAAAAAGGAGGAGAAAACGAGCCCATCCGACCGTAAAGAAGAGAAGGAAGGTTTGGATCAACGATTTCCTTCTACAATCGAATCTTGAATATATCAAGAATTATCGATATTTATAAATGCTATACCTGCCTTTAATTTTCCAATGCTGGCGCTCCGCTGAAGAAGCAAAAGCCGAATCAGCGATCAACTCAAATGAAGGCGCGCCCATATTTCCGGAACGATCGTGTACTCCTCTCTGTGGCACTTGCCTCACTCCGGGTTGAAAAACAGGAGTGCACTGGTTAAAATGAGAAAAGAGCCGGGTTGTCCATCACGGAAATGGCTCAACTCCCAACGCGTTCTTGAAGGACACCGGAAGAGGGAAAAAGGGATTGGGCGGGACGACTCTTCACGGGGACGGAGGTTTTTTCCCATGTATCAGAAAGTCCTGGTTCCTCTTGACGGATCTGCGTTGGCCGAGTGCGCGTTGACCGAGGCAAAGCATCTGGCGAAGGGAGGCTTTGTCGGAGAGGTTATCCTGGTCAACGTCATCGAAACCCGCTTGGGGGCTTTTGAGGACAGCATCCGTGTTGCCGCGTTGAGATGGGCCCAACGCGAAAAAACACATACTATCTGGATCATATCAGAAGAAAACTCCTCTCCGAGGGCATCCAGGCCAAATTGGTTCTGCTGGAAGGAAGCCCCGCGCAGTCTATCGTGTCGTACGCCGCGCAAAACGGCGTCAATCTGATCATCATCGCCACCCACGGTTACACCGGCATGAAACAGGTGATGCTCGGGAGCGTGGCCTTGCGCGTTCTGCACGACGCCCACGTGCCCGTGCTCCTGATCCGCCCTGAGGAATTCGTCCCGGGCAAGTGAAATTCGGCGCAAATCACGGGTCGCTGCCGAGAGGGAAGATCTTGCCGTAGAAGTCAGGATTATGCTTGTAGGAACCGGATTCCCTGAACGCCTGCCCGCAGGCGATCAAGAAAAAACAAAGCAATGCAATCAAGAGAATCTTTTTTTTCATACCTGCCTCCGCTTGCCGTCGATGGCCTATTTCTTCAGGGTTGCGATGAAAAGGGTCTTGCCTGTTCTTTGCGCACTGCGGTCGGGTGCTCGCCATTCACCACATCCGGGCGATTTCGAAATAATTTACCGATGTGCGCATGACATGACAATCATGGAAATTCTGATTTCGACATTCGACATTTCTTAGAGGCGCCGGGCGATGCATTGATATGGTATCGTCTCCCCGTACCGGTTCCCTCTGCAGGGAGATCTTGTATTTCGCGAGCATATCAACCCGAAAAGCACAGATTTCCTCCCACGAATGCTTCAATGGGCTCCGGGTCCCTGCGATCATAAGCGTTGATGATCGCCCAGCGATGGACCGGCATCTAGACCAGGGCTGTTCCGAAACTGGTCACGCCCATCTACAGGGTCAACAGGTCGTGCCAATCCCCGATCTTTCTCACCTGAGAGCCGGCTGGACAATACTGTTTTACAAAGCAGATTGTTCTCTGGTAAGCGTCCCAGTCAGCAAGCGACCGGATTTCCGGCTCGGTACGATACCCCTCTGCGCCGACCAGCAGGTTGCAGGGAATTGAGAATGATAAAGCAGGTCATGCTTGTTTTTGAATGCAAATGCAGGCATCTTCAGAGAGGCTTTTATCCCGATCCATCGGATCGACGGTGTTTTAATTTTCGAGGAGTAAAAGAATTCCGTGGCTGAAGTTGATTCAAGGGTCTCCAGGGTTTCCTGCAACTGGCTTATTGTTGCCGCACTTTTTACCATCTGGTCGGTTGTCTATGGCATCCAATATTCGTTCGGCATTTTTTTCAGAAGCCTGCAGGATGCCCTAGGATGTTCGCGAGGAACGATTTCCTGGGCGATGACCATCCAAGTGCTCATCTTCGCGCTGAGCCTGGTCCCGGCCGGATGGGCGATTGACCGATTCGGCTTCCGGACCGTCTATTCTCTGGCTGCGTTCATGTTCGGTATCCCTCTTGTCCTATGCAGCCGGGTTTCGGAACCGTGGCAGCTCTATTTGCTCCATGGCCTGATAGGGATAAGCACCGGCATATACGGCCCTTCCATTTTCACCGTAATAACCCGCTGGTTTACCGAAAAGAGGGGCATGGCTATGGGGTTGGCCAGCGCCGGCGCCGGATTCGGCGCACTGGTAGTGCCACCGCTGGCCAACCAGCTGATCGCTTCCTGCGGGTGGCGCAACACGTTCGTTATCTTTGGACTAGCCAGTTTCATCATCCTCTCTGTCTGCATACAGTGCATCAAGAATCCGCCGGAACCGGCATCGGACAGGACCAAGACCCAATCGGCGGCCGGCAATCCTGCCGACGGCAATCAAGAGCGCCGATCACCCCCTCTTCGGGGAATAACATTCGGACGAGCCATCAGAACCAGGGAAATCCTGTTCATCATCGCGGCAGCGGCAGCTGGCCAACTTGCCGCAAGGATGATTGTGGTTCACATTGCACCACACGCCGTAGATATAGGAATCTCACCATTTGTAGCCGCGATGGCCCTGTCGACCATCGGGTGCGGAAGTCTCTTCGGACGGATCGTGATGGGATTTGTCCAGGACAGGATAGGCGCTCAACGCTCGATGATCATCTGTTTGACCACCATGGGGATTTGCCTGTTCGCGCTGCCGTTCATGACATCGGATGCGGCTTTTTTTGTGTTCGCCATCCTGTTCGGCTTGGCTTTCGGCGGCGATGTTCCGCAAGTGCCGGCGCTGACGGTTCAGTGCTTTGGAGTGGCTTCGATGGGTGTCATCTATGCGCTCATATCGGCGGCGGTTCACCTTTTATCCTCCTTGGGTCCTCTTGCCGCCGGTTATATTTTTGACGTGACCCGTAGCTACACCATTGCCTTTCTTGGGGCCGGCATCATCCTGTTTCTGGGCGTATTCAGCGTTTTCCGGATCAAATGACGACGGAAAATCCGACACCACATCATCCGGCCATCAATCTCCGGGGCGCCTGATCACGCATACCAGGAGGTGAGGCCTCTCTATGCGGAAAGAAGCAGTTCGGAAGCGAACAACGACGAAGACGGCAGCGATGGATTTACTTAATAATCTTGTGCTTCATCGTCCTGGCAGCGCCTTCCAGTGACCCAAGATTCACGACATCTTTGTACCCGAGTCGTTCGAGGGTTTCCTTGGCTATTCGCGATCTGTTTCCGCTTCGGCAATAGACGTAAATCCGCCGGGACTTGTCCTTGACGACGGTCGCTATCCTCTCCCCGATTACGTCGTAAGGAATCAGTATGGCCCCTTCCAAATGGCCGTTGTTCCATTCGGCTTCTGTCCTGACATCGATGATGAGCGGTGCGACGCCGTCGGCACCGAAAGAGGACAAGGCCATCCCCAGAACCATTCCAACGGCCAGCAAAAATATAAAAGACTTTTTCATCTCAAATCCCTGCAATCTCCCGGCGGTGCAAATCGATGCTCACTGTTTACGGCATCAGCTTCCGCTGGATCTTCCACGTTTCTGTTCTTCAAGCAGGCCAAAATATTGGTAATATCGTCTTTCGGATTTATCCCTGCTGTTTCTGCAATCCCCGAGGCCGGCTTCAAATATTCCTGAACAATCATGGCGGTTTGCATTGCGCGTTTCCTCCCGCCATGAAGGATCTTGGTGATGACGATGTTTTTTTCCGCGGCTTGCTGTGCCACATGCCTCACCTCCACCAGCACCCGATCCGACAATGGACGATCAGGGTTGATCTCCTGGAGGACGGACTCTCCACGCCGCATGAGATACAGGGCCATACCCAGCCTCTTCTCTTGTGGTAATGAAGTATCAGCCGGGCGCCTAAGGCATGAATTCTTCGGAGTCGTGCGGCGGCTTTCGGGGACCGAAATCGTGCTTGTTCAGTGTGGTCCAGGCGTCTATTACGGCCTTCCGGTAGCGCTCATCGGGAATGGAGTCCTTGAAAGTGAAATAATCGATATGTTCCACGATGTCGAATAACATCTCCGCCACAGTGTGCTTCGGCACCGCCGCGCGGAATCGGTAGATGCCATAGCCATGGGGCGCTTCCGAGACGTGGGCACTTGGAAAAAGCGCCTCGATGTGGCCCGGAAAATGAGATTGAACCGTGAAGAAGGTCGGGCTGTTCTCGGAGGCAATGATGGAAACGAAGCCGCGCTTGGTGAAGATCCACATGAGTGACCTCCTCTGGTTTTCTTTGTGAATGATATTAGCGCGATAAACCGGAAAAGGCCAGCGGGAGATTCTATAGGCAGCAGCACTTCGAGAAGGAATCAATGATGTTGTTTTCTCCGATATCATGATATTAAACTAGATTCATCAGGATCGATGGTCAACGGATGCGGGTTGAAATTCTATGCACCTCTGGAAATGAGGCAAGAGATAATGGAAGCAGTCAAGGAAAATGGCCATATGAACGATACGAGCTTTTAAAACAATGCAGTTAGGAGGGTTTCGATGAAAACAAGCGAGAAAGAGGAAGAATACATTGCGCGGATGGAACTCGAGAGAAAGAAGAAAGTTGAGAGAGAGAAACATGGCAAGCTTGCCGAAAATGAAAAGAAGAAATTGAAAGAACTTCACTATATGAGATGTCCAAAATGTGGACTGGAGCTGATAGAAATAGATTACAGAGGGATCAAGATAGATGAATGTTCCGGCTGTCAGGGAATATGGCTCGATGCGGGAGAGGTTGCTGCAATTTCGAAATTCGAAAAATCAGCGCTCGATAAACTCTTTGGTGTCTTTAAGAGTTCATAACCCTTTGGGGATGGCCGGGTAATCACTGGCAAAATGAGCCAGGTTGCAGAATTACCCGATACGGGAAAAAGGAGATAACGAGGATGTATGAGAGTGATGCCGCTAAGGCAAAAGACGCCATCCAGGACATGATAAAAAGAGGCCCGACGAAGTTAATGGTCATTGCGGGCGTGATTATTTTCATCCTGGTTTTCATGCGGCCGTGGGTGCAGGTCGGAGCAGGACAAAGGGGTATCGTTCTTAATTTCGGCGCTGTGCAGAAGCAGGTCCTGGAGGAAGGTCTGCATTTCCGGATACCGGTGATGCAGGAGGTCGCACTGATGGATGTGAAGGTCCAGAAGGCGGAGACCGATGCGGCAGCGGCTTCGGCGGATCTGCAGGACGTCAGCTCCCGGGTGGCGCTGAATTATCATATTGTTCCGGATAAGGCCAATATCGTCTACCAGAACATCGGCATCCAGTTCAAGGAGCGCATCATTGACCCAGCCATTCTGGAGGTTGTCAAGGCTGTAACCGCCAAGTACACGGCGGAGGAACTCATAACGAAGAGGCCGGCTGTCAGCGAGGCGATGAGGTTGGCCCTTGCGGAGAGACTCCTGGTAAACAATATTGCCGTTGACGCCTTTTCCATCGTGATCTTCAGTTTCTCAAAAGTCTTTACCGAAGCCATCGAAGCCAAACAGACGGCGGAACAACTGGCGCTGAAGGCAAAAAGGGATCTCGACAGGATCAAGATCGAGGCGGAGCAGAAGATCACGGCGGCGCGCGCGGAAGCAGAGTCCCTCAGATTGCAGAGGGCAAACATTTCGCCGGACTTGATAGAACTGCGGAAAATTGAAGCCAACATGAAAGCCATCGAAAAGTGGAACGGAATCCTTCCCCAGGTGACGGGGGGAGGGGCCGTACCCCTGATTGGCCTGGGAGATACGCAGAAAAGCATTAAACCATAAAAAAAGAAGGAAATATTGAAAAGAAAGGGACGGCAATGAAAAAAGAAGATTTCATCCTCTTCAGCGGCGGCGCTCAGGGGGCGGAAGCGGAATTTGGGGCAAATGCAGAGAAATACAGAATCGAAGAAGTGAACTTCACTTTTGAAGGACACACCATCGTCCGGAGCAGGGGTTTGCGGGTCCTGAATCATGAGGAATTGAAAAACGGCGATGTTTCGCTCGAATACATCTCCAAGCTGATGAACCGCCGTTACACGGACAATACGACATTCCGCAAGATCCTGCAGACCATCTGGTACCAGATCAATAACGGACAGGAAATTTTTGTTGTCGGCGAAATACAGGAAGACAAAACCGTGAAGGGCGGCACCGGCTGGGGTGCGGAATTCAGCAAGCTCTGCAACAAACCGCTGCATGTATTTGATCAGAAACGCGATGCGTGGTTCAGTTGGGATAGGACGTCATGGGTTAAACGGGAAAAAGGCAATGAGCCCGTTATCAGCAAAAGTCATTTCACCGGCACGGGAACACGCTTTTTGGAGGAAAACGGCAAGAAGGCAATTACGGAATTATTCGTCAGAACATGCCGCTGAGACCGGGTGTCGAAAAAAGCGAGTGTTTTTCAGCGGTCTGATTATCTGGGGAATATCCTTCCGTAGCCAATAACTGAGGGGGGCGCGTGATCTTGCAGGAAGATGAAGAATTTCATGGGATGCAGAAATTTCTGGAAAATCGCGGGATGAGAAGAATCATCGTTGTAATGGTTCTGGCCATTTTGACTATTTTTTCAACCGGTGATGGATTTTCGGAAATGATCATCACAACCCACGACGGGAAAGTCCTGAAAGTGCCTGTGAGTGGCAAGGACATCAAGACGATTGAGTTTGGCAAGGAGGAAACTTTTCTTTCGATCGAAGGGATATGGAACAGCAGTATTGGGTTCCAATACAGCATAACGCAGAGGGGAAATACCTTCACCTGGAATGTGATAACGCCGATACGTGAAGAGGGGAAAGGGACCATATCCGATATGGGCATACAAGCATCATGGAGTGGTGCGAACGGTTCGGGGAGCGCAAGCGGCCGAATATCGGGAATGGATTCATCCAATAGGGCGAAACGGATTGAATGGAATAATGGCGTAGTGTTTTTCAGGTAGCGGCGGGTTTGGAAAGACCGGAATGCACTTCCAGGATAACGATCAATGTTCTTTGAGGTAGCAAGCGTTGGCTAAAAAACAACTCAGGGGGTCCGCCATGAGCAACGGACCCCCTGTTTGTTTTGGTGCGCCAGGCACAATATATCGGAAACATGGACATTTGAACGATGGTATAAATAATCTTCCGGACATGGTATGATCCCGTCCGGCATCATGAGCGCAAGATTTCAACCGGGACCGGAGGTTTGTCGATGGGCAGTCATTTGTCAATCGTGATCAAGAATGCCAACATCATTGATGGCACAGGTCAGCCGCCCAGAAGAGGCGATATCGCAATTGATCACGGCGTGATCAGCAGGATATCGTATGCGTCCGAAGGCGCAGTTGGATCTTCCGCGAAGGTGTCAGAAGGCGGCAGCCTCGTCATTCCTGCGACGGGCAAATACCTTCTGCCAGGGCTGATGGATTCCCACCTTCATCTGAACGGCTGTTCGACGCCGGGAAGAACGGTCGTCAAATTGTGGCATTTGACTACGGCCTGGCCGATGAAAATGCTGCATGGCGTCAATAATGCCAGAAAGTTGCTTGAATGTGGATTTACGACGGTAAGAGTCATGGGAATGCCATGGTCAATGGACGTTCATATCCGGGATGCCGTGGAGCAGGGGATTCTTCAGGGGCCGCGGATGTTGTGCAGCGGGCATGCGTTGTCAATGACCGCAGGACATGGTGACTTGCAGGTTCCGCCATGGGCTCTTCGTGATGAAAGTCTTAATGCAGACGGAGTTGACGAGTGCATCAAGGCTGTGAGGAAACGAATTCGGGAAGGTGTGGATTTCATCAAGATACATAATAGCGGCGGGATCATGTCGGACAATGACAAACTGGAATGGCGCAACTACAGAATCGAAGAAATAAGGGCGATCTGCGAAGAGGCCCATGCCTTTGAGCGAAGGGTGGCCGCCCATGCCGAGGGTATTGAGGGGGTTAGAACCGCTCTTCTTGGCGGGGTTGATACAGTTGAACATGGAGTATATCTTGACGACGAATGTATTGAACTGCTGCTCGAAAAGAAGGCCTACCTGATTCCGACGCTGTGCATCAGTTACGCCTGCTCATCAATCGGCGAAGCGACGGGCGTTCCAAAAGCTCTGATAGAAAAGGGGAAAAGAGCCGCAGAATCGCATATCAAAAGTTTCCAGGCGGCTTACAAGGCAGGAGTAAAGATAGCGCTGGGCAGTGACGCCTTTAACCTCACCAGAATCGGCGACAACGGCCGCGAGTATTCCCTGATGGAAAAAGCAGGCATGCCTCCGCTTGACGTCATAAAGGCGGGCACGCGCGGTGCTGCGGATGCTTTGGGAATTCTCGATAAAACCGGAACGATCGAAGAGGGTAAATGTGCAGATTTGATACTGCTGAACAAGGATCCGCTCAGAGATATGACGATCGTCGGGACTCCGGCGGAAACATCGCTGGTCATGAAAGAAGGGGCAATTATTATCAACAAGGTTGGCGGAGTGGAAGGAGCGCACGATGGCAATCAATGAAAACAAGGACCAATCAGCGTGGATTACCGGGATCATCCGGGATTGGGTGAACACATCGTTCGAAAACACACTTGAAAACACAGCCCGCGAAAAGGCCTGGGCTGAACCGCTTGTGGGATTTTCCCGGGGTGATGATGCCTACTGGGAATCTTTCAAGGAACATGTGGGACCTTTCCATTGGACACCTGAAGAGGCATTCGAAAAATCCTTCCCGGGCAGTATCGTACCGCCACAAAAACTCACGGTCATCAGCTGGGTCCTGCCCCACACCAAGCAGACAAAGATGGACTCACGAAAGGAAAAAACCTATCCGCCTGAGAGCTGGGCCCGGGCGCGTTTTTACGGCGAAGTGGTAAACGAGAAGCTCCGCAGGCACGTCGTTGCGGAACTTGCGAAGGCGGGTGTCAGGGCGACAGCTCCCATGCTTCACCCGGAGTGGTCGCGGATGTCTTCGGATAAATTTGTCTTTGCCTCCAAGTGGTCCGAACGCCACGCAGCCTTCGTGGCGGGATTGGGGACCTTCGGGCTTTGCGACGGACTGATCACCCCTGTCGGCAAGGCCATGCGCGTCGGGTCGGCCGTGGCCGAAATCGAAGTCCCGCCCACGCCGCGACCCTACAAGAATCATCGGGAATACTGCCTGTGGTTCAGCCGCGGGACGTGCAGGAAATGCGTGCAGCGGTGCCCCGTCGGCGCCCTCTCGGAGAAGGGACACGATAAGATTATCTGCGTGCATCACGTACACGAAACCTGCAAACGGTACATCAACGAGCATTACGGCTTCGAGGGTTACGCTTGCGGGCTCTGCCAGACAGGGGTTCCTTGCGAATCCCGAATTCCCGTTCAAGGAGGAGATGAATAGGGAGGGCTGGGTGATCGGTCTGTCGGGAAGGCTCTTGCAGGCCGAAACCGAGCAGCCAAGGCCCCAAGGATATCGGTCCCTCTTTATCCATCCCTCGTCCCAAAAACAACGCAGGGGGTTCCGCCGTTCACGACGGAACCCCCTGCGTTGTTTTGCGCGCCCGGCAAGCCCGATAGGGGTCCGAATTTTCCCCTCGGCGAGATCTTGTCGGTGAAAGGTCCGAAGAGAACTGGCGAAGCAGGACAGGGCGAACACAGAAAAGGGTGTGTGATGTTGTTAACATGATACGCGTGATCTTATTAACCGATGCTCACATCCGGCTTGACTAGCGGGCATCGTCTGGGAATACTGATTTCGGAATCGCCCCCTCACTGGAACCGGTTCATTTCCGCTCACGCTGTTCACGCGGTTATGAGGACTCCGTCCTCGTCATCGGCGCGAAGACGGACCGCAGCAGATATGCAGGCGATCGGTCTGATCCGCAACGTTTCCGTCCCGATAAATGTCATCGGCAAGGGGATCCCTGGCATGGCCAGTCAGTCTTGAACGGAGGATAACATGAAAAGAACGTGGATGTCGGTCCTGATGATTCCCTTCTGGATCTGCGCGGCACTGGGCAGCGCGGCTGCCGGCCCTTTCGATCAGTTGAAGAACTTGAAGATTGATCCGAAGGCTGCGATGCAGCCAAGACAAAAGGCCGTGGAATTTCAATTCATGAATTTCAAACTGAATCCGGACACGGGCGATGCGTCGCGGATAATCTGGAACGTGGATTTGAAGATTACCCAACCGGTTGCGGCGAATACCTATCTGATCAAGACTGTCTTTCAGAACAGGGGAGGCGATACCCTTTATTCGGGCGAAGATATCGTTCTTCCGGCGGGAAATGCGGGAAAGACCTACCAGCTGACGCGCCCGTTTCAAAAAGAGCCCATGGCGTCCAGGATGATCTTTCATGTTTACAATCAGGCTGAAAATAGAATTGTGGCTTCTCAGAGATACCCGTTGTCGGCGATTTCTTCTTACGGTCCGCAGGGCGCCACCACTTCCGCTTCCGCCAAACCCGCCGCGCCCCGGGGGGCACCGGAGACCAGTAGTGCGAAACCGGATATGGAGCTTGATGTAGACCTTGCCGTCGATCGGGACAAGCGGGAGTTACAGATCCAAAACAACAGCTCCTTTCCGGTAACGATCAACGAAATATCGGGCAAGGCCAGATTCTTGGCCGGTGTCGATCAGGAAATCAAAGTGGATTGTAAAAACAAGAAAACCATACAGCCCGGAGAAAGCGTTATCTGTTACTACGATCATGTCGCCTACTGCCCGACTTTATCCCGGATTGATTTGGAAGCCAAATTAAACGGAAACGGCTACCACAAAGAAGTGAATTTCGATGCACCCATCAGGAAGATCACGCAGGAACCGCTCGTTGCTCTGGAAAAGCTGCTTAGAATCCCCCAATTCGATACATCGGGAGCCACGGCAAAAATCATCATTAGAGGATTGTATATCAAAATTGATGGCATCGTTACGATAAAGGCGCTGGCCAGCTTAGACAGCGACCGCTTCCCGGTGGTGTTCAGAGGCGTTCAGAAAGATGACGGAATTTACGCGGAAATTACAATAACAGGGACGAGCGCCAGCAAAAGACCGGACAAGTTCTGCTTCAACATCATGGAAATTACGACTTGCGATGACCTGAGATGCGGCGGTGTCGGTGTGTTGCTTTACAGAAGCGAATATGTGTGGTTCTATCATCCCGACGTGAATCGCTTTTTAGAAGACAAAGAATGCAAATAAAAAGGAGGTGCTCAAGTGAAAAGAGCATGGATCATCATGGCCGTGGCCGTTTTCATGCTATTTTTGGTTCTGGGATGCGGCAAAGATGATGTAATGGCTCCAATGGCTCAGGAGTATTCGGCGACCATGGTGAGCAAATCTGCAGGACAGACGATCACAACGCAGATATACATGAAGCCGGATAAATTCCGCACAGATACGAAAATAGCAGGTACGTCCGCCATTGTAAGGAAGGACCTCAACAAGGCCTGGATGATCATGACGGCCCAGAAAGCCTATATGGAGATGCCGGCGATGGCGGATGCCGCCCAGACCCAGGTGGTCGAAGACAAAGTCAAGGGCGAAGTGAGCCGCAAGAAAGTGGGCAGCGAGACCATCGATGGTCATCCCGCAACGAAATATGAAGTGACTGCAAAGGCCGATGACAAGGTCATGCAGATCTACCAGTGGTGGGCGACGGACATCAACTTTCCCGTCAGGACGGCTGCGGTGGACGGAAGCTGGAGCATGGAATACCGTGATGTCAAGATCGGCAGCCAGCCGGACAGCCTTTTCGAAGTGCCCGCAGGGTACAAGAAGATGTCCATTCCAGGAATGCCCCGGTGAAAGGATCTTTATTCTTCAGGGGGCAGAAGGTACAAGACCCGGAGCCTCCATCCTTCACCGGAGAAGATTTCAGGGAAACTCCATCTCTTCTTGAAATAACGTGAGCCGCCCTTCGGCCAAAAAACAATCAGGGGGTTCCCCCCATGAACAGCGGAATCCCCTGATTGTCCCGGCGCGCCCATCAGGGCTCGAACCTGCGAGCCTCCGGCGTTGTCCTCCCAAGGGTTCGCGGAGAGATCCAGCAGCTGGAAAAAACGGAAGTGTATACGGCTGAAAACATCAGGTCGGAATTGCTTGCATTATCTTGTTTCTGCGGTTACCAATCAAGAAAAAGGGGAATCAGAATCTCTATGAATTGCAGGTTTTTCAAGAAGGCAGGGGGCAGCATGAAGACTTTCTGCATTGCTGTTGTCATCGTCGTCGCCACGGCAAGTTCGGCATGGGGAGACGACAGAAAATGGGCGGCGACGATCTATGGCGCCGTACAGGCAGACAACGAGTTTAATGAGATGTTCTGCAAACCTCAGTTTGACGCCGATTATAGGCTTCTCGTTGCGACGTTGAGCAGGGAGATAGGCCGTTTTACGGAGAATATGCAATTTGAACTGGAAGGGCAGATTGGGAAACACTTCGGCGATCAGAGCCATATGGAACTTAACGGGGTCATCATCGCCCGATGGCTTACCTTCCCCTGGAATAAGCATCTCAATACAAGCTTTGCTGTCGGGGAAGGACTTTCTCTGGCAACAGAAACGCCGAAGTATGAGGCTTTGCGGCACGAAAAGACGAATCAATTATTGAACTACCTCCTGGTTGAAATCGCCGTCTCCCTGCCTCAGGCGCCCCAATGGAGCCTTGTGTGGCGCGTCCACCACCGCTCCGGGATCTATGGATTCTTTAACGGCGTCCACGGGGCATCCAACGCCATGGGCTTTGGATTGCGGCACAGTTTCTAATTTGCCGGGACCCATGCCAGACTGCAACCTTCTGCCGGCTTTAGACTCCTCGGAATTCACCCCTCAGCCAAGAAACAACTCAGGGGAATTCGTCATCAACAAACGAAACCCCGGATTGTTTTGACACCGCATCAATATGATTGTATGCACGTTCGCGTGCGGGCAGACGGAAAGGATCCATGTCCGGGCCGCCGGATGAACGGGTTCCATCCGGCAAGAAACTGACATCAGCGCAGCGTTGTTTGCGCGGGTTGCAGGGAGGAGAACATCCTATGAAACAGGCATTGGAAGGAATCAAAGTCGTGGAAATCGGGGTGGCGGTGGCCGTGCCGATTGCGGGTTCGCTGATGGGAAGCTGGGGAGCTGACGTTATTCATGTGGAAGCACCGGGCAAAGGCGACATGCAGCGGTACACGAGTCAAAGCATCGGGGCATGGATGCAGCACGACGAGGTCAACTACCTCTGGGAGCACGTGGACCGGAACAAGAAAAGCATATGCGTCAACCTGGCGAGCCGGGAAGGACAGGAGATCATCCATAAGCTCTGCGCGAAAGCCGACGTGTTTCTGAACAATCTGCGTCCCTACGAGATGGAGAAGTTCAATCTGACTTACGAAGCCATATCGGCCCGCAATCCCAGGATCATCTATGCAAACCTGACGGGCTACGGTCCGAAGGGACCGGAGAAGAACACGGGCGGATTCGACACGGTGGCCTTCTGGGCCAGGAGCGGCGTCATGGAAATGATGCACGATTCGGATACGGCGCCGAACATCTCCCGCCCCGGGTACGGCGATAGCATCAGTTCGCTGGGCTTGCTGGCGGGAGTCATGACGGCGCTCTTCACCCGGGAGCGCACCGGGATCGGCCAGCAGGTGGAGGTGTCCCTGTACAACACCGCCGCCTGGGTTCTGGGCTTCGATATCGCAGGATGTCTGGTGACTGGAAAGGACGCCCCGCGACCCCAGCGCAGATCGCTCTCCAATCCCATCCGCAACCACTATCCTACCAAGGACAACCGTTGGGTCATGCTGGGTATGACCAACGCGCAGACTTACTGGCCGGAATTCTGCCGGGCCGTCGAGCGGCCGGAATTGGAGAAAGATCCCAGGTTTGTCGACTTCGATGCGAGGCAGAAGAACTGCGTAGAACTCATCAAGATCATCGAGGAGATCTTCAGGGGCAGAACCTACGACGAGTGGCGGGAACATCTCGCCAGGTTCAAGATCGTGTGGTCGCCGGTTGTCACGCCGCTGGAGGTGACCCGGGACGAGCAGGCTATTGCCAACGACTTTTTCGGTGAAATGGATGTCGCCGGCCATGGGACAATCAAGGTAGTGAACAATCCCATCAAACTGTCCAAAACCCCGGCCGTAGTCAAGTGCCGTGCGCCGGAGCTGGGCGAGCATACGGCGGAGTTTCTGGCCGGGTTGGGGTTTACACCCGAAGAGATCGCGGATATGAAGGAAAAGAAGATTGTCCAATGAAGAAACTCAAGAGAAGGTACTTTCCATGTCTTTCAACCGATGGTTCATTGTAGGCGCAGGATTCTTAATCCTGATGACTTCCTGGGGCAGCCAATTCTCCTTTGGCGTCTTTCTTGTCCCTTTGACCAGAGAATTCGGATGGGACCGCGCAAGCACTTCCGGGATTTTTTCTTTGAGCATATTGATTTTTGGAGTGGGCTCCATCTTTACCGGGAAACTCGCTGACCGCTTTGGCCCGCGTTTGGTGGTAGGCTTGGGCGGGGCGGTCATGGCGGGAGGACTCCTCTTGAGTGCCGCGATCCAAAACCTGTGGCAACTCTATCTGTGCTATGGGGTCATGACGGGGATGGGGGTGAGCGCCGGATACGGTCCGTTGGTGGTTAGCGTCTCTCGATGGTTTTCAGCTTCCCGAGGTGTGGCGGTAGGGATCATGTCTGCGGGTATTGGCGTGGGAATGATGGTCGGGCCCTTCCTGTCCAGTCGGCTCATTGCCGCCCTGGGGTGCAGGGGAGCGCTTACCATTCTGGGCCTGATCACAGGAGGAGTTATCATCGGATCGACGTTCTTTCTCCGGCGTGACCCTCGGCATACAGGGCAAGTTCCTCAGGGGTCTAACGAGGAAAAAGTCAGAACGAATCCTGCAAAAACCTTTTCCCCCGAAATCGTTCTCGTCAAAGACTGGAATCTATCGCAGGCTTTAAGAACGCGGATATTCTGGATGATTTTTACCGCCTACCTCCTGTGGTGCATCGGATTTTACATGATTGCGGTTCATCTGGCCGCCTATGGAACTGACATCGGCCTTTCCGCAACAAGCGCAGCCATGGCGGTCAGTTTTGTCGGCGTCGGCGGAATCCTGGGCAAGTCCCTGATGGGTTTTTTGTCCGACCGCATCGGCCCGGAAAAAGTTCTGGTGACAAACCTTTTGCTTCAAGCGATCTGTATCTTCGCCTTGATCAATTCCCGAAGCACTACCTCCCTTTATGTCTTTTCAATGCTTTTTGGTTTGGGCTATGGAGGAACCGGACCTCAACTGCCCCTGGTAACGGCGAATATTTTTGGACTCTCCTCCATAGGAGAAATATTCGGAGTTCTGATCCTATCCGGCCAGATCGGGGGAGCCATTGGCCCTCTGCTAGCCGGAGAGATCTTCAACCTGACCCAAACCTATTCCATCGGATTCGCGGCAGGGGGAATTTCAGTGATAGCAGCTTTCCTCTTGATTGTTTTCATGAAAGTTCCCTTTGTACAGAGGTAGGAGTTTAGCGGCCACCTCATTGACAGCGGGGCGGCTGTAACCTGTCCCAATATTCATTCTTAAAAGGTGCTGATGATCAGTCCGTCGAAGATTTTATTATATCTCATTGAATTGATAAATTGTTACGCCTCCGTTTACTATTCCAATTTCCTCTTTTTTTACCTGCGGCGCACATTCGGATTCGATGAAGTGGAGAATCTGCTGACGGCGGCCCTCGGCGGCTTTGTCTATATCATCGCGTCCTGGCGTGGCGGCAAGTATGCAGATCGCTACGGGTGCATCAGGGGCATCTATCTTGGTTCCGCAGGCGTGATCCTTGCCCTGTCCGCGGGCCTGCTCTTCCCTGCCCCAACTGCACAGGTCCTGACGTATTGTCTGTGGACGTTGGGGGTTTGTTTCATTTGGCCGGCCATTGAAGCGCTGATCAGTGACCGGGCAGGCGCATCGCTTTCGAAAATGGTCGGCATCTATAACGTAACCTGGGCTGCCGGCACTGCGGTGGGATACTTTACGGCGGGCATCCTTCTCGAGAAATTGGGAATGGCAAGCCTGTTCTGGCTCCCTCTCGGGCTGACGATCGTCCAGATTTCCTTAGTGCCGTGTGCCGCAAGACGGTTGAAAGAAGAAAATGATCGTCAATGCCTTGATGCGCGTGTGACTTCGGCGGCCCGTCCGGCGGACGCCGGCCGGTTCCTTCGGATGGCTTGGTTCGCCAACCCCTTTTCTTATGTGGCCATTAATACGATCATCCCGCTGATCCCATACATCGCGGAAAGGCTGTCCCTGTCAACGGGCATGGCGGGCATTGTCTGTTCCCTGTGGATGTTCGCCAGGCTGGCAGCCTTCGCGGCCTTTTGGCGATGGACGGGATGGCATTGCCGTTTCCGGTGGCTGGCGGGGGCGTTTGTTCTGATGATCGTTTGTTTTTTCGGATTTCTCATGGCGCAGTCGGTCTGGCTGCTTCTGGCTACGGAAGTCGGTTTTGGTTTGTCGATCGGTCTCCTTTATTACTCATCCCTCTACTATTCCATGAATGTACCTGAAAAGCAGGGTTCCAACGCCGGACTGCATGAAGCGATGCTGGGGACGGGGATGTTTATCGGCCCGACGGTTGGCGCCGCCACCCTCTATCTATTCCCGGCGATAGCGGGCATCGGCACCTGGTCCGTAGGTGGGTTGCTTTGTGCCGGATTTTCAGGTTTGCTCTTCATGAGGCGTTACCGGATGAAGTCATAGAATGTCATTGGCAGGGGTTTTCTTGACGGCGGGTGTAAAGACGACAGCGAGTTCTTCTTCCCGAAGTCGGCAAGGTCGGTGCCATCGCTTCGCATACTGTTTTTCAGTCGAGAGGAGTGATAAAATCAATAAGACATAACAGAGCCGTTGAACGTTCTGAACCGTGATGATGCAACAGAAAAACATGAACCAGCCCACAGATAAGGGAGGACACGCTATGATTACGCGACGGGATTTCCTTAAAGGCGCAGTGATCACGAGCACTGCTTGTCTGGTAGGTCCCCTTGTCTCGTACGGCGCGGACAACAGCGGCTACGATACGGTCATCCGGAACGGGGCGGTTTACGACGGAACACTGGCCCGGCCGCACATCGCCGATATCGGTATCCGGGGTGACAGGATTGTCGCCATCGGCAGCAATCTGGGGAACGCGGCAAAGACGATCGACGCCTCAGGTCTGATCGTGACGCCGGGCTTTATTGACGTTCATAATCATGCAGACATCACGTTCAAGATCTTTGGGAAGGAGAGAGCCGACGCCGCTTCCAAGATATCCAGCCTTACCGGAAATCACAACTATGCCTTCCAGGGTGTCACGACCGTTGTAACGGGGAACTGCGGGCTCGGCTATGCCAGGATCGACGAGTTTCATGACATTCTTACCAAAGTGAGATTCGGCAGCAACGTCTACCACCTGGCTCCGCACGGGGTGATCAGGCAGGAACTCTTCGGCGATCATCAGCCGCAGAAGCTGACCCCGGACAAGCTGGAGGCCATGAAGAAAAGGATCGCCGAAGAAATGGAAGCGGGCGCTGTCGGCATGTCATGCGGCCTGGAATATGCGCCGGGTTCGCTCACGGAAACGGAAGAACTGATTGCGCTTGCCAAAGTCGTCAAAAAATATAACGGCGTCTATGTCACTCATATCCGTGATCTGACAGGGACCGTATACCAGGACGGGCGGATCGGGGTCATCGAAGCGCTGAAAGAAGCGATAGAGATCGGCAAGAAAGCAAAGGTCCCGGTTCAAATCTCCCACATTCAGATCAACCAACCCATTTATGACATGACGGCACTGCCGATGATCGAACTGATCGCCAAGGCACGGGCGGAAGGAGTCGACATAACCGCCGATGCCTACCCCTACGATGCCGGCAGCACTTGGCTGACCATGCTCACCCCTGCCAAGTATAAGACGGATAAGGGCATCAAGGAGGAGTACAAAAACGCAAGAGGCCGCGCCGAGCTTAAGAAGGCCGTTGAAGAAACATTTACATACCTTGGCCCGGAGAAAACGATGATCATCAGCTACCCGCAGCGACCGCATTATGAAGGAAAGACCCTGAAGGAGGTTGCCGACATGGAGGGGAAAACACCCTCTGATATGTATGTGGATATCGTTTGCTCAAACGACGCTCCTCAGGCCATCATGAACGACCAAGACATGCGGAACGTAAAGGAATTTCTGAGAAATAATGATTTTGTTTTCGTCATTTCGGACGGGTGGACAACCATCAAGGATGTCGGGAAACCGCATCCGAGGTGCTACGGCGCATACCCGAAGATGATCAAGACGTTCGCAATGGATGAAAAGGTCATGGATCTGTCCGCTGTCATCAGGGCCATGACCTCGCTGCCCGCTGAAAAGTTCCGGATGACAAAAAGAGGGAAGCTGGACGTAGGGTATTTTGCCGATATCGCAGTGATCGATCTGCAAAAGCTCGGGGACCACGCAACCTATAAAAAACCTCACCAGTATTCAACAGGTGTGGAGTATCTCTTTGTCAATGGGGTTCTTTCCATCGACAGGAGCGCCGCCACAAATGAACGGGGAGGCAGGGCGTCGAAAAGGGAAATGTAGCGGTTGGCTCAGTTAGTGCGTTTCCCCGGCCCCCAGCACCAAAGGACGATGTCCCCTGCCTTCAAGCGACAGACAATGCTCGTTTCACTCAATTCGGGGAATCATACAAATTTACAAACCCTGTAACTTAACAACGTTGAAAGCGTTAAGAAGTTATCATTTGTCAAATAATCTGTAAGAGGGCTGTCGCTCGCAGCCGAATTACGAACACAAGTACCGAAAATTCAAAGGAGAAACGAAACATGAAAAAGCATACCGCAAAAAAATTGATCGTAGCAGCTGCGGTCCTGACACTGATCCTGCCCGGAGCCGCAATGGCCAAAGGTCCGGCAAGCGGGAGTGGCAGGGGCGGAGGTGCCGGACAGAGCATGGGGATCCCGTCACGTAATATGGATCGAACGCAGAGCACGCATCAGACAAAAAACCAACAGCGTCTTCATGACGGAGCCCATATGGGCAATCCGGAAGCAACTGGCTCCATAAAGAGGGACGGCAAGGCATATGGACCGGGAGATGGAACCGGCAACATGGGCGTTGGCCCCAAAGACGGTTCAGGATACGGTACACCTGAGAAGAAATAAGTTTTTCGAATCAAAAGAAACCAACTGGCGAGAGCGCCCGGGTCGAACCATGAACGGATAGGAAGAGGCGGTATTCTCCATCGGATGAAGGGAACCTTGCCAGCTTTGGAGAGAGAGAATGTGGCGTGGGGGAAATCTGCATAAAAAAGATATCCAAGTCTGCCGCATTCTCTTCTGCCTCATCCTGCCCCACGCTATCTCGATCCTCATAATGCCAAAGTCCCAGCGCAGGAAACTGGACCGGCTCTAACAGGCCGTTGAAAAACGG
>DIWJ01000069.1 GCA_002428445.1 Syntrophaceae bacterium UBA6109 | reverse complement strand
TTTCGCTGTAGATGCAGCCGCAGTACTGCTGGCGGTACATCCCGAGTTCCTTCGACAGGTCGACGCCTTCTTTCCAGCCGATCCGATAATCGCCGTAGTGAAATTCGACGCCCGTTTCCTTCGCGACCTCTCTTCCAATCTCCGTCACCAGGTCGTGTTTCTGGTAAATGCCGTACAGGAGCGTGGTCGTAAAATATTGGAATCCCTCTTGCCTGGCGATGTTCGCAGTCTTCCGCAGCCTGCTCTCGTAGCAGTACCGGCACCGCTCGTTCACGCGCGGGGCCACATTGCCCAGAAATTCCTCGAGCGGATATTCCTCATCAAATCGGACGTCCAGAGATTCGGCGGCTGCATAGGCCCGGAGAGTGTCCAGCCGGCGGCGGTATTCCAGATAGGGGTGAATGTTCGGGTTGAAAAACAGGCCTTGAACGGCAAACCCCTCGCCGCGCAGAACCTTCAGTGGAAAAATCGTGCAGGGCCCGCAGCAGATATGGAGAAGCATTTTCACGGGAAAATCCAGCTCAAAAAAGTTCTTTCTGATTCGATGACGACCACGGCCTGCCGAAGTGGAGATAAGCCGTTTTTGACGCAATCCGCCCGCGCGCCGTCCTCACCAGATAGCCCTCCTGAATCAGGTAAGGCTCGTAGACGTCCTCGAGCGTGGTCCTTTCCTCCCCGATCGCAGCGGCGAGATTTTCGATGCCGACGGGGCCTCCATTGAATTTGTCGATAATCGTCAGAAGGATGGTGCGGTCCATGTGGTCGAATCCGCAAGAATCCACTTCGAGCATCGTGAGGGCGTCCACTGCCACCTTGCCGTCAATAAATCCTTTTGCCCTGACCTGCGCATAATCCCGGACCCTTCGCAAAAGCCGGTTGGCAATCCTGGGGGTCCCCCGGGATCGTCCCGCCATTTCCTCGGCGCCCGCGTCATCAATCGGGATGGACAGAATCTGGGCGGCCCGCTTGATGATGATCGCCAATTCGGCCGGCGTGTAGAATTCGAATCGGAACGTCATCCCGAATCGATCCCGCAGGGGTGACGTCAGGAGTCCCGCCCGCGTTGTGGCGCCGATGAGCGTGAACTTCGGTATCTCCAGCTTCATGGACCGGGCGGAAGGCCCCTGGCCGATGAGGATATCGATATGGTAGTCCTCCATCGCCGGGTAGAGGATCTCTTCGACGACATGGGACAACCGGTGAATTTCGTCGATGAACAGGACATCCCCGTCATGCAGATTTGTCAGGATGGCGGCCAGATCACCCGGCCGTTCCACGACCGGGCCGGAGGTGACCTTGATATCGACATCCATTTCTCTGGACATGATATAGGCCAGCGTCGTCTTTCCGAGCCCCGGGGGACCGTACAGCAGGACGTGATCGAGCGCCTCGTTCCTCTTCTTGGCCGCCTCGATGAAAATCAGGAGGTTCTTGACAATCTTTTCCTGCCCGATGAAGTCCTTGAGGCATCGCGGACGAACGGACAGCTCAAAGCCGCTATCCTCGGCAAAACCCTGCGGACTGACAAGGGACTCCTTTTCTTTTCCGGCCATCGATTTTCCTTCAATTTTTTTCTACGGAAATTTTCTTGATCGTTACAGGACGAGGGCTCGTAAAGCCTTCTTCAACAGGATGTCGATCGTCGCGTCGGGCGGCAGCTCTTTCACGAGCCTGTCCAGTACATCCTTGACGATATGGGCGCGATATCCCAGATTGACAAGGGCCGACAATGCATCCTCCCGAAGGAGTTCGTCCGGCATCCTGGGCATTCCTGCATCCCGTTCTGCCGGGAGATCCTGGGCGATCTTTCGCATCTTGTCTTTGAGTTCAAGAACGATTCGTTCCGCCGTCTTCTTCCCCACCCCGGGAATCGCCACGAGGCGCGCCAGATTCTCCTGGGAAACGGACGTGATGAAATCATCGGCGGAGATGCCGGAAAGGATATTGAGCGCGAGCTTCGGACCGATGCCGGTGACGCCGATCATGAGTTCGAAGAGATTTTTTTCCCGTTCCGTGAAGAAACCGAACAGCGCGATGGAATCCTGCTTGACGTGCGTGTGCACGAAAATCGCAATGCGTTGCCCCTTCTCGGGCAATTCGTAGAAAGTCGTGAGCGGGATGGAGATACCGTAACCGACACCCTGGACATCGACAACGATCTGCGACGCCGACTTCTGCACCAATGTTCCGGAAATGCGTGCAATCATTTTATACGGGATTGACCTTCCTGGAATGCGCGTGGCAGATGGCAACAGCCAGTGCATCGGCGGCATCCGCCTGAGGGCGGTCCGAAAGATGCAGAATCGCCTTCACCATCATTTGAACCTGATCCTTCTCCGCGAGACCGTATCCCACAACCGCCTTCTTGATCTCAAGGGGGGAATATTCAAAAATCGGAATCCCTTGTCGCGAACCGGCAAGGATGGCGACGCCGCGCACATGCCCCTGCTTGATCAGGCTGCGGACATTTTTCCCGAAAAAAATATCTTCGATGGCGATGGCGTCCGGCCTTGTCTGTTCGGAGATTTCGGTAATGCCGTTATAGAGCGTCTGAAGGCATTCTGAGAGTGCTGCGTTTTTCTTCGGAGCAATCTGTCCATAGATAAGACTGGATAGCGTTCGCCTATCCGTTTCGATCAGGCCGTATCCCGTCACCCGGCTTCCCGGATCGATTCCCAAGATTCTCAACGTTCCGTTCCGATTTCCGTCATCACTCCCAGAGACAATTTTTCTTTCCTTCCCTTGGGCAAGAGGGCCGCCGGACGTCTGTCATCCGAGTTTTTCCATGACCTCATCCGGGATATCAAAATTGGCATAGACATTTTGTACATCGTCATTGTCTTCCAACTTTTCCATCAGTTTGAGCATCTGCTCCGCTTTGGGCAGCGTCAGCGGTACCGTGTTCTGCGGAATCATCCCGACTCTCGCCTCGATATACTTCAAACCGCGTGCATCGAATGCCTTCTTCACCTTCTCGAAGGAAGCCGGGTCCGTCAGAACTTGAATTTCGTTGTCTTCCTCGACGACATCCTCGGCACCGGCTTCGACGGCCATCTCCATGAGCTGATCGACGTTCATGCCTTTCTTCTCGAACGTGATGTTTCCCTTCTTCGCGAAAATCCACGAGACGCATCCGTTCTCGCCGAGGTTCCCGCCGTGTTTGGATAAGATATGGCGTATTTCCGCAACCGTCCTGTTCTTGTTGTCCGTCATCACCTCGACGAGGACGGCGACACCGCCGGGTCCATACCCTTCATAGACGCTTTCTTCGTAGGCCTCGCCTCCGGCTACGGCACCCGTTCCCTTCTTGATGGCCCGCTCGATGTTGTCCTTGGGCATATTCTCTTCTTTTGCCGCAAGAACTGCCTGCCGCAGACGCGCATTGGCCTCCGCATCGCCGCCGCCCAGTCGCGCCGCCAAAGTGATTTCCTTGATCAACTTCGTAAAAATCTTTCCCCGCTTAGCATCAATTGCACCTTTTTTTCTCTTGATCGTGCTCCATTTTGAGTGGCCTGACATGGCTTGATTTCTCCCGCTAGCGTTGAGATGATACGAAGGATCAATCTCTCTGAAATTTACAGGAGTGCTCGACTCCCCGCGATTCCAACGAATCGCCGAACTCTGATATCACATTGCCGGCTTCAATGTAAAATAAAAAAACCCCTCCAGTCACGAAGGGGTTCTTTTAAAAATCCCGGCAGCTCCCTACTCTCCCACACAGTCNNAGAGCTTAACTTCCGTGTTCGGAATGGGAACGGGTGGTTCCTCTCCGCCATAGCCACCGGAATAAATAGGCTCAAAGAATTATCAACTACATATTGTGAATGACGTTTTGCTTGCTGTATTTCGGTGAATAGAAAATATTATGGTCAAGCCGCACGACCGATTAGTATCAGTAAGCTCAGCACATCTCTGCACTTACACATCTGACCTATCAACCTCGTGGTCTACGAGGGGTCTTTAGTCCTGATGTCTCCATCAGGAGGGATATCTGATCTTGAGGGGGGCTTCCCACTTAGATGCTTTCAGTGGTTATCCCTTCCGAACTTGGCTACCCAGCTATGCCGTTGGCACGACA
>DIWJ01000094.1 GCA_002428445.1 Syntrophaceae bacterium UBA6109 | reverse complement strand
GCTTTTCAACATAGAGGGAATGACAGAGAAGGAGCGGGAATGACAAGACAGAGGACAATCGCCACCGGAGGTGCTGCCATGAAGCGACTGAGAACGTTCGTGCTTTGCTGTTGCCTGTTCCTCCTTCCGGCGGCCGCCGCGGCGGCACCGGTCGTCGGCCTGTACGGGGTCCCGGCCCCCTCGGGGAAGGAAAGGACCGCCGCGTTCCCGACGCTTCGCGAAGCCGGCGCGAACGCCGTTTTCGTCCCCGCCGACGGCGATGCCATCAAGCACTACCGGAAGCTCGGCTTCCGCGTCTTCGTCGCCCTGAACGCCTTCGGCGGCAGCGGCGGCTGGAAGAAATACCCGGACGCAAGGCCCGTCAAGGCCGACGGGCGTCTGCTGGGGACGGCGCCCGAGGACAAGGGCCAGGAAGGGATGTGCCCCTCGCACGCCGGCTGGCGCAGGGACCGCATCGGCCAGATCGAATCGGTCATGCAGCGCTTCGGTGCCGATATCGATGGGATCTTCCTGGATTATGTCCGCTATCCCGGCTTCTGGGAAAAGCCCGCGCCGAACCTGCCGGACACCTGCTACTGCCCGCGCTGCCTCGAGAAATTCCAGGCGGACACGCGGATCCGCATCGCCGACAGGCGCGCCTTCGATGCCGCCCCCGCCGCCTGGATCGCGAAGCATCACCCCTACGAGTGGATGAAGTGGAAGAAGGGGCAGATCTCCTCGTTCGTGAGGGAGGCGAAGGAGGCAATGCAAGCCGCCGTCATTGCGAGGCTCCCGAAGGGCGACGCGGCAATCCCGGCTTCGTTCGGCAATGGTAAGCCTGTCACCCCCGCATCCTCTATTGTCACCCCCGCGCTTTCTTCTGTCACCCCCTCATCCTCTATTGTCACCCCCGCGAAAGCGGGGGTCCAGCGCCCTGATTACGCACCAGCCGCGGCAAGCAAAGACTCAAGACTCTGGATTCCCGCTTCCGCGGGAATGACAGACAAAGGCATGGACTCCCGCTTCCGCGGGAATGACAAGGAAGGGAATCTTCTTCTCGGCCTCTTCGTCGTCCCATGGACGAAGGGGGAAAGGAATGCGGACGTGTCCTATCGATTGGGGCAGGACGCGGCGTTTCTTTCCGAATTCGCCGATGTCCTCTCGCCCATGGCCTATCACCGCATGTGCGGCGAGCCCCCGGCCTGGGTGGAGAAGACGGCGGCCTACTTCAAGGAGTCGGCCCATTGCGCGGTCTGGCCGATCGTGCAGTCGGCGGATACGGATCCCGGCGAGCTCGCAGAGGTCCTGCGCGGCGCGGGGACGGGCGGCGCGGACGGCATCCTCGTTTTCCATTACGGCGGGATGCAGAAGGCAAAGGACCCGGCGGCCATGTGGAAGGCGCTGGCGGCCTTCTCGCCGCCGCGGAACCTGCTGCCGAACCCCGAGATGCGCGTAACGGCAGGGGCAAACGCGCCGGAGGGGTGGAGATTCGGAAGACTGGAACAAAACCTGAAGACACTGGATTCCCGCTTCCGCGGGAATGACAACACCAACGAACCTTCTGCCGTCCCCGCGTCTGCTTCTGTCACCCCCGCATCCTCTATTGTCACCCCCGCGCTTTCTTCTGTCACCCCCGCATCCTCTATCGTCACCCCCGCGCTTTCTTCTGTCACCCCCGCGAAAGCGGGGGTCCAGCGCCCTAATTACGCACCGGGTGCGGCAGACAAAGACCCAAGACTCTGGATTCCCGCTTCCGCGGGAATGACAGACAAAGGCATGGATTCCCGCTTCCGCGGGAATGACAAAGAGAAAAGCGGGAATGCCAAAAGTGCGTCCGCCGGAATGATAAAGAGCGCCGAAACACTCGATGCGAAGTTGGCCCGCCCCTCCCCTGCCAACGCCGCGGGCATCACCGGAAGCCGCGACGGCCTGGCTGCATGGAGTGCGGAGATCCCGGCCTGCAAACCCGGCGAGGAATACCTCTTCACGGGCTTTTTCTACCGCGACTATTGGGACAACCTCTCCTATCCCAGGATCAGCGCCTGGGGAGAAACTTTCGAACTGGACAACCACGTCTTCTCCATCAAGAGCTTCCAGCTGCTGCGCGCGCATATCGCCTGCCCGCCTGCTCCGGCCGAAAACCGGTTCCGCTTCATCAACGACGCGCCGGGTCAGACCTTCTGGATGGCAAAGCCCGCGCTTGTGAAAGAAGAACCCTCTCCGCGGAAGCCGGATGCTGCGGCGCCTCAGCTTTTCGCGGGATTCTTCCCCCTCGGCGTCTGGGGGGCAAACCGCGGCAATCTCGAGCAGATCAGGAGTCTCGGGATCAACACGGTGCTGCTCCGGGACGAGGGCGAAGAGCTGCACCGGACGGTCCGCAAGTGCCGGGAGCTGGCGCTGCGCTTCGTCCTCTCCGTCCCGCAGGAGCCGGAGCGGCTGCGCATCTACCTGGACGGGCTGGCGGACCTGAAGCTGACCGAGCACGAGGCCGCTTTCTACGTTGAGGACGAGCCGGAGCTGCGCTCCATCCCCATCGGCCGGACTCATGACATCCGGCGGATGATCCGTGACCGCTTTCCGAAAATCGCGGCCTGCATGGCTGTCGTCCGCCCGCAGGCCTGCCGCGATTACCTCGATGCCGCGGATTTCTTCATGATGGACCAGTACCCGGTCCCCTTCCGGCCGATGACGCTGCTGTCCGATTCCATGGACCGCGCGGCGCAGGACACGGGCCGGGACCGGCTCCTCTCCGTCATCCAGGCCTTCGGCGGCGGCGACGAGGCGGCCGTGGGGCGGACACGCTGGCCCACCTGGGAGGAGATGGACTGCCTTGCCTTCCTCTCCGTGATCCACGGCAGCCGGGGCGTCTTCTTCTTCAGCTTTTCGGACATGGGGCGCAACGAAGACGGCCGCGAGCGCCTGGCCCGCGTCGCCGGCAGGCTGAATGCCGTCTACCCGTGGCTTCAGAAGGCCAACGACAAGGACGCGGTCAGCGTGAAGATGGTTTCGGAATGGCGCGTCGATCCCAGGGGGCGTCCCGCGGTGCAGGCCGCTCTCAGGACCAAGGACGGCGAGCGCCTCCTGATCGCCGTCAATACGATCGGCCACCGCGTTTCGGCGGAAATGTCGCTGCCGGCGAATGCCGTCCTTCCCCCATCTGTCACCCCCGCGAAGGCGGGGGTCCAGCGCTCTGATTACGCACCGAATGCGGCAGGCAAAGACCCAAGACACTGGATTCCCGCTTCCGCGGGAAGAACAGAAAAGGATCTGGATTCCCGCTTTCGCGGGAAGGACAAGACGAACGATGGAAACGCCGAGGAAGTCTTCGGAAGCGGCGCCTACCCGGTTCAGGACGGCGTGATCCGCGCCTCCTTCGCGCCTTTCGAAACGAAGGCATTTCTGATAAAAGCGGCGGGAGGCAAATGAGAGACGGACGCGAACTCTCATTTGTCATTCCCGTTTTTTCTTTTTGTCATTCCCGCGAAAGCGGGAATCCAGGGCCTTGGGTTTGGTCTGTGACTTCCGTGCAGAGTAGAGAGCTGGGTCCCCGCCTACGCGGGGACGACAAAAAAGTTTCTTTTAATTTGTCATTCCCGCGAAAGCGGGAATCCAGGGCCTTGGGTTTGTTCTGTGACTTCCGTGCAGAGTAGAGAGCTGGGTCCCCGCCTACGCGGGGACGACAACGAGAAGCAATGAAGCAATATTACGTCTACATTCTCGCAAGCAAAAGGAACGGAACGCTGTATGTCGGTGTGACAAGCGACTTAAGAAAAAGAGTCCATGAACACAAAGAGAATCTTGCCGAAGGATTCACGGAAAAATATGACATTCACAGCCTTGTATACTACGAAGCATACGCTGATGTTGTGGATGCCATTGCAAGAGAGAAGCAGTTGAAGAATTGGAACAGGAAATGGAAGCTGGAACTTATTGAAAAAGAGAATCCCGAATGGAAAGATTTATATTGCGAAATCGTTTGAAAGAGATTTCTGGGTCCCCGCCTGCGCGGGGACGACACAAGGTTTCTTTAATGTGTCGTTCCCGTTTTCTTTTTTTGTCATTCCCGCGAAAGCGGGAATCCAGGATCCTGGGTTTGTTCTGTGACTTCCGTGTAGAGTAGAGAGCTGGGTCCCCGCCTACGCGGGGACGACAAATAAAGAATGGAAAAGACCGCCTTCGGCATCTATCTGATCTGCCTTGTTCTGGGTCCTCTTCTCTTCGGACTCACGGACGTGTGGACCTATACGCTCGTCTTCCTCGGCATCCTGGCGGCGAGCGTCCTGCTCCTGCGCGCCGGCATTGTCCGGGAAAACGGGACCTGGGTTTTCCGCGCGCCGAAGACCGACCTCGATCCGCTGATCTGGCTCTTCGCCGTCTATCTCGTCTTTCAGATGACGCCCCTCCCGGAAACGCTCCTTCTGTGGATCTCGCCGGAATCCGCCGCGGTGGGCGGAAACTCCCTGCCCGCCTCGCAGGCCGGCTCCGCCGCGGCATCGAGGCCATGGTTCGCCATCGCCCCCTACGTCCATCCCGTGAAGCTCTCGCTGATCCGCTGGGTCGTCTACGGCCTCTTCTTCCTGGGCCTCCTGCAGACGTTGAAGACCCGCGACCGCATCGAGACGCTCGTCATGGTTCTTCTTATCGCCGGCTGTTTCCAGGCCCTCTACGGCATCGCCGAGACCTACTCCGGGCACCATCAGGCATTGTGGCTGCCGCATGTACTGCTCGACAAGAGCGTGCAGGGCACCTACCTCAACCGCAACCACTTCGCGGGCTTCATGGAGATGGGCATCGCCCTCGCCATCGGCTATGCCGGCGCCTTCACCGCCGGGCGCCGCACCAGTTCCCGGCGATCTTACAGCCGCCGTCGGCTGAAGGACCGCATCCTCGGCATCTTCTCCGGCGAGCGCTTCCACCTGCAGCGGTTCCTCATCCTCTTTTCGGGCGTGGTGATGGGCGTGGGGCTGATCCTCTCCGCTTCGCGCGGAGGCGTCATCTCCGCTGCCTTCGCCCTTCTCGTCATGGGGCTGCTCTTCTACATCCGGAAGGACCAGCGGAAAAAGGGGCGGATCGTCCTGGCGCTCTTCGCGCTGACCACCGTCTACGCCCTGATCGCCGGGATCGATTACACGGTGAGCCGTTTCCAGACAATCGACATCGGCCATGAAGCGCGCCTCCGCTACCTGGAAAATGCCATGCAGCTCTTCGACAACTATGCCGCGACGGGACTGGGCGTCGGCAACTTCCAGCACGCCTTTCTCAAGTTCCACGAGCAGGGATTAGAGGGCCTCATCATCGACTACGCGCACAACGACTGGGCGCAGCTCCTCGTGGAGACGGGCATTGCGGGCATGCTGATCCTGCTTGCCTGCCTCGCCTGGTTCATCTTCCGCACCGGGAGACTCTGGCTCCAGCGCCGGAATTCCTTTTCCGTCTGCATGGGCGCGGCGATGTACACTGCGATGGCGGCCCTGGCGGTGCATTCCTTCTTCGACTTCAACCTGCACCGCCCCGCGAACGTCCTGCTCCTTGCCGCCGTGCTGGCGATCGGCATCGCCTCGCTGCGGCTGGACGGCGGGCACAAGCCGGCGGAAGCAGGCGCAGAGATCCGCGTCCTTCCCCTGCGCTGGACCGGCGCGATCGCCGCCGGGGTTGCGCTCCTCGTTCTTCTCTGGGCCGGCGCGGCGACGGTGCGGCATTTTGTCGCGGAATCCTACTGCCACACGCAGGTGAGAAAGACGCTGAACCTGCCTGCGACTCCCCCCGCCGGGTTCATCGAGCGGGCGCTCGCCTGGGACGGCGGCAACGCCGCCTACTCCTTCCGGCTGGCACAGGCGCTGGCATCGAAAAGAGACATCGCCATTCAGGAGACCCAGGACCAGGAAGCATGGCAGCGCTCGCACGGACCCATCATCGAAACGCTCGAACGGGCCGCGCGCCTGAACCCCTTCAACGCGGAGTACCACGTCATGCTCGGCTGGGAATACAGCTACATGTGGCGCGAGAAGGACTACATGACCCGCTGGATGAAGGCGGCGGACACCGCGATGGAACGGGGGGCATACTTCGGCGGGACGTGGGGCATCCAGCCGCGTCTGCACGTCAGCATGGGCCACTACTGGGTGATGCGGTCGCGGAACCTCGGACCGGCGCGGATGGAAAGCGCCGCAGCCTGGTCGAGGGCCTGCTGGCACTACGACATGGCCCGGCAGCTGATCGGAAAGCGGAAGAACTTGCAGGACGAAATCCGCAACTATCTGAAGAGCTTCTACACCGACGATGAACACATCCGCCAGGCGCTGGGCGAAGCGCCGGTGTGAGCGTCTGTCATCGCATTTTCGTCCTTTGTCATTCCCGTTTTCTTTTCTGTCATTCCCGCGAAAGCGGGAATCCAGTGTCCTTGGTTTTTTCTGTAACGTCCGAGCAGAGTAGAGCGCTGGGTCCCCGCCTGCGCGGGGACGACAGACCTTACTTGAACGTCAGCTTGTACAGCCCGTACTCGTGATCCTGTTCGCGGGCCTGGGCCGCCGGCTCCATCTTGTATTTCCGGGAGATCTCCTCGCATATCTGCCGGTTGCTGTCCGCCTTCGTATTGCACCAGTACCCCCAGTGGAAATAGACATGCCCCCGGTATCTCTGCATCAGGTCCCAGACCAGCGGCTGGTCGCTGATCCCGATGTTCGGCGAAATCGCGCTGCGTCCCCAGACGAGGAACATGGTCGGAACATGGGTGAGGACAATCGACCGCTCCGGGATCTTTTCGACGGCCTCCCGGGCAAAGCGGTGATCGGACCGCGCCCCCCAGGCCTCCTGGCCCTCCAGCCTGATGAGCGGCAGAAAGCTCGTCCACAAGAACAGGGCGACGATCGCCAGCGCCCCGGCGGTTGCGGCGATTGAATTTCCTCCCACCGGCGGCGCGAGGTCCTTTATCGCGCCTGCCGCCCACCTTGCGACAGCCTCCCCTCCCAGACCCGCCAGAACGGCGAGCGGCATGAACGAAAGCAGTGCAAACCGCACGTCCGCCCCGTACTTGTAGCTCCCTGCATAGAAGAAGAGGAAGATCCCCCAGAAGAGGACGAACCACAGGATCAGCAGCGCCTTCTCCCGGCGCGCCCCCCTTGACAGCAGGCCGAAGAGGGCCAGGAGCGAAAAGACCGCCGGGAACCCGGCATTGTTCAGGTAATAGGGGCCGTTGACGGCGATGTTCTTGGCGAAAAACGCGAGTGAGAACTTCGGCCCGGTCGCTCCCCAGGATTCGCCCGACATGGCGAAGGTGTGCAGGACTTGCGGCGCGATGAGGACCGCAGCCATCAGGCCCATCGCCCAGAATTCCCTTTTCTTGAGAAGCTCCGGACGAAGCGCGAGGAGGGCGGTGGCCGCCCAGAACACGATCATGCCGGATTCGGGCCGCATCGCGCAGGCGAGCGGCGCGGCGGCGGCAAGGAGAAAGAGGTGGCGATTCTCTCCGCTGCGGACATAGAGAAAGAGGAGCAGCGCGACGATGCCGCCGAAGAGGGCCGCCGGGGGCTCCGCCGCGAGCGTATTGGACCAGATGAGGTTGTGCGGGGCGAGGGCGAAGACGGCCGCCGCGAACCAGGATGCAACCGCCCCTCCCCCGATCGTCCGGGCGATGAAGAAGGCGATGACGATGCCCAGGCCGTAGACGAGGTTGTTCAGCAGGAAGGCGAAGAGTTCGTTCGTCCCGAAGAGCTGGAACACGAGGCTCATCAGGAAGGGCCAGCCGGCGGGATCCTTGTTGTACGAAAGCAGGTTCGGGAAGTACTCGCCGTACTCGAAGGTGCCGTAGGTGCACATCCCGGCCTTGCCGGCCGCGGCGATGGTCTGCGCCATGTTGGCGTAGATGTCTTCGTCGAAGAAGATGCGGTGCGTCCGCTCCGTCGCGAAAACGACGAGGACCAGAGCGCCGGCGAGAAGAACGAGGAGGGCGGCGCCGCCGGGCGAGAGCCGGCCGAAGATCCCGCCGATGCCCTTTCGCCCCGGTTCGCCTTCCCGGAGAAAGACGTCCCCGAAGGCCGCCTTGAGATCGCGGCGGCAGGCGAAGAGGCCGAGGATCAGGAGCAGGAAGGCGGTGCGGAGGTTCCAGGGGACCCAGACGGTGAGCGCCTGTTCCATCCGGAAGCGGCTGATGCCCGCCACGGCCCAGACGAGGCCGACTGCGAAGACGGCGTACAGAACACCCAGGACCCACGGGAACGATGCGCTTTTTTCAATCCTTTGCAGCCAGGTTCTCAACGAGCAGATCCTCCAGAAAGAGATAGCGGATGCCCGTCTCCCGGAGCATGAAGAGGGCCTCCGCCGGCGAGCAGACCATCGGCTCGCCGTGGATGTTGAAGCTCGTATTCAGCACGACGCCGAAACCCGTTTCCGCCTTGATCCGTTCCAGCATTTTCCGGTAGGGGGGATTCTCCCCCGCGACGAAGTGGGGACGGCAGGTGCCGTCGATATTGACGACGCCCTCCATGAGGGGCAATCGATCTTGCCGCACGCGGAAGGCCATCGTCATGAAGCGGTTGTCGCCGATGTCCTGCCCCTCCGTGAAGAGGAGTTCCGCCGCATCCTCGATCACCATGCTGGGGCAGAAGGGCTGGTACCAGACGCGCTTCTTGAGGAGCACGTTGAGGCGGTCCTTGACGTCCCGGCGGTCCGAGCGCGCGAGGATGCTCCGGCCGCCGAGCGCCCGCGGGCCGATTTCCAGGCGCCCCATGAACCACAGGACGATCTCGCCGTCGAGGATGGCGCGCGCCGCGACGGCGGGCAGGTCGTCCGGACGGCTGACGTGCAGAGGGGGTTCCGGGGCGAGATTGCCGCGTCGCCCTTCGGGCTCCTCGCAATGACTCTTCTTGTCACCCGCCGCTTGTCGAAGGGTGTCATTCCCGCGCAGGCGGGAATCCATTCCTTCGTCTGTCATTCCCGCGAAAGCGGGAATCCAGGGTCTTGAGTCTTTGCTTTCCGCGGCGGGCGCGTAACCAGAGAGCTGGGTCCCCGCCTTCGCGGGGACGACAGAAGGTTCATCGCTCTTGTCATTCCCGCGAAAGCGGGAATCCAGGGTCTTTGCGTTTGTTTCCGTGCCCGGTGCATAATCAGAGCGCTGGCCCCCCGCCTTCGCGGGGGTGACAAGGTTGTCCGCCCCGCACTTCTCCAGCGCTTCTCCTATCTCCGCCTGCGAAAAGGACGGGCCCAGGTAGAGATCCTTGAGGGTGTAGGAGGATACGGCGTGGCGGCGGCGGTTCGATTCCATCGCGGCGCCGAGGGCGAGGCCCCCGTCCCCCATGTGCGGGAAGACGTAGATCCGTTCGATCCCGGGCAGCGCGGCGATCGCCATGTTCATCTTGATGTTGGAAAATACGCCGCCGGCGGCGGCGATCCGCCGCGCGCCGGTCCGCTGTGCGAGGCCGCGGACGAGTCCGAGGGCGCAATGCTCCAGCGCGCGCTGCGCCATGTAGGCGAATTGCTCCGAGGGGTAGCGCCAGATGATCCGCTTGAGTTCGCGGAACATGGCCGTCGACGTGTAGGGGGAGACGAGCGCCTCGGCGTCGGCCGCGACGATTCCCATGAGGGGGTTCTCCTCGTCCGGAACGGGATAGGCGTAGTTCGCGAGCGCCATGACCTTCCCCTCGTCTTCCAGTTCCCGCATGTTCATGAGGTTGGTCACGTGTTCGAAGAAGATGCCGAGCGAGGTGTTCGCGGGGAAGGCCTTCAGCAGATCGAGGCTGCCGTCCCGCAGCTGCCAGGCCGAACCGGAGAGGCCGTCGCCGACGCCGTCGAGGGTAAGGACGAGCGCCTCGGGGAAACCGCTGCAGAAAGCGGCGGACGCGGCATGGGCGGTGTGATGATCGACAAGGTCGAGCTGAAAGTCGCGGAAACCGGCCTTCTCCAGGACCGACGAAAGATGGGCCCGGCTCAGCGCCCGCGAAAGGAAGTTCGGCCCCAGTTCCGTGAATCGGTACTTGAAGGCCTTGCGCAGGGGATCGAGCCGGCGCGGCGGCTTCTTGCGGCGCCGGATCAGGTAGTACTCTTCCTTGAGAGACGGAAAGAGGCGGGTCAGCGTCTTGGCGGGATCCGTCGTCGAGGCGGCGACGGTCCGGATCTGCGAAGCTTCCAGTCCCGCAAATTTCAGGCAGGCGGCGATGGACAGATGGGGGAAGCCGACGTCGAGTTTGCGGCGCGAAAGACGCTCCTCGTTGATGGCGAAGAGCACATCGCCGCCGCGAAGCAGCGCCGCCCCGGCGTCATGACCGTCCCAGATGCCGAGAACCGTCTCTCCGGCCAAGATTCCCCCCACTTTCGGTCATCCCCGCGTTCCATTTTGTCGTCCCCTCTATGTTGAAA
>DIWJ01000097.1 GCA_002428445.1 Syntrophaceae bacterium UBA6109 | reverse complement strand
GAAGAAGCGCTGGCGAGGCATTTCCGGCGAACCGGTTCGGAGACCAGGACGATTCCGATCAACAGCAGAAACTGCCGCGACTGCGGAGAGATGATCCCGGAAGAGCGCTTGCGGGCGAACCCGTCAGCGGAACGCTGCATAACCTGCCAGGCGGACAAGGAGCATAAGCGATGAGCCCGGAAATGATCCATGCGGTGAATGCAATATCGACCCTTTTGGACAGGATCGGCACCTTGCCGATCGGAACAGTCATTATTTTGGTGATTGTCGGACCGTGGGTGTTCAGCTTGCTCGTCAGTTATCGGCAGGACCGGCAATTCAAGGAAATGAAGGCCATGTACGAGAGCAACGTCAAGCTCGTCACATCTCATCAAAAGGTCGCCGACACCCTCGTTGATACGGTGTCTCTCAACACCAGCAAGTGGGCGGAGGCCCTGGACGGCATCCGGACCAATCAATTCTGTCCGATGAATCGGACGCAAAAAGTTCGCATGGAGGACGTTCCGTGAGCGTAGCCGAGCTGAAATCACAGATCCAGGCGCGGAAATTCAAGGCGATGGAGTTGGCTGCGGAGATGGACCGCCGGGCGAAGGATATCGCGGATCTCATGTCGGCGTATCCCCTGGTGAGGCTGAAGGATTTGAAGTTCCGTCTGATCGCATCCCTGGCCGCCGAGTCCGCGAAACTTCAGGATGAATACCTCCAGATCCAGAAGGAGATCGAGGCTGGAGAAAAGGAGCTTGCGGGCTGATGGGCGGAAAGAAGATCAGGGTTCACAGCCGCATTTCCAACGAACTGCCTCCGGAGATCCGGCGCAAGGTCGATCGGATGCTCGTCGAGGGATACACCTACGACGAGATAGCGGCCTGGCTCAAGGAAAGAGGCTTCGACATCAGCCGATCCGGAATCGGCCGATACGGGAAAGGTTTTCTCGCCAGCTACCAGAAGCTCAGGGTGATCGAGGACAAGTCGAAGACCCTCGTGTCCGAGGCGGGAGAAGGGATGATTTTGGAGGAAGCCGCCTCCAAGATTTTCGCCCAGATGATCATCGAAGCGCAACTCAGCGGCGAGCTGGACATCAAGGAGCTGCCGAGGATCATTTCCGACTTCGCGAAGCTGCAGGCTTCGGTCGTGTTGCGTGAGAGGCTCAAGCAGGATTTCGGGCAACGAGCGAAGAACGCCGCCGCCGACGTCGTGAAGATCGCCAAATCCAAGGGACTCACCGACGCGACGGCCGAACAGATCCGGAAGAAGATCCTGGGAATCGGACAATGACGGACGCAATCCATACGGAAAAAGATTTCGACCAGGCCCGCGCGGCGACGGGGATCCTGCTGCCCTACCAGAAGCGATGGGTGGCGGACCAGTCCGACGTGAAGGTCATGGAGAAATCGCGCCGGGTCGGCATTTCCTGGGCCGAGGCCGCCGCCGACGCGCTCTACGCCTCCGAGAAGGGCCGCGGCGAGAAGCGCGACGTCTGGTACATCGGCTACACGAAGGACATGGCCCAGGAGTTCATCGGCGATTGCGCCAACTGGGCGCGGGCCTACAACCTCGCCGCCTCCAAGATGGAGGAATACGAGGAGATCGACGAGGAGGAATTCGAGGGCGTCGTCCGGGAACGGAAGATCCTCGCCTATCGGATCACCCTGGAATCCGGTTGGCGGATCACGGCGCTTTCCTCGAGGCCGACGAACCTCCGCGGCAAGCAGGGCCGCGTGATCATCGACGAGGCCGCGTTCCACGACGACCTCGGTGGTCTCATCAAGGCGGCGATGGCGCTCCTCATCTGGGGCGGTCAGGTCCGGATCATCTCCACCCATTTCGGCGACACCAACGAGTTCAACAGCCTGGTCCGGGAAATCCGGGCCGGCAAGAAACCCTACAGCCTGCATCGCGTCGATTTTGACGAGGCCCTGCAGGACGGCCTGTACCGGCGGATCTGCGAGGTACTGAAGCGCGAATGGACCGCGGAGGCCGAGGCCGCCTGGCGGCAGTCCGTCATCGATTCCTACGGTGAGGACGCCGACGAGGAACTCTTCTGCGTGCCCAGCCAGGGCAGCGGCACCTTCCTGACCCGGGCGCTCATCGAAACGTGCCTTTCCGCCGAGATCCCGGTGATCCGGTACGAACAGCCGTCGTCATTCGCGGAACTCGCCGACCATCTGCGGTACGCGGAGGTTAACGACTTTTGCGAGGAAACGCTCCTGCCCCTCCTGAAGGGCATCGACAAGGAGCGCAACTCCGTCGTCGGCGAAGACTTCGGCCGCACCGGCGACCTGTCGGTCTTCATCCCGCTCATCGAGCAGCAGAACGCGACCTGGAAGGCTGCGTTTCACCTCGAGCTGCGGAACATCCCCTTCCAGCAGCAGGAGCAGATTTTCTATTACATCTGCGATCGCCTGCAGCGGTTCCGTTACGGGGCGCTCGACGCCCGCGGCAACGGCCAGTATCTGGCGGAGCGGGCAATGCAGCGTTACGGCGCATCTCGCATCGCCCAGGTGATGCTGACTGAGTCCTGGTACCGCGACAACATGCCCCGTTACAAGGCGG
>DIWJ01000011.1 GCA_002428445.1 Syntrophaceae bacterium UBA6109 | reverse complement strand
TCGATCGCCTTGTAGATCTCCCCCATCAGAACTGGGTGGCTTTCGGCGGCGTTGGAACCGATGACGAGGATGAACTCCGCCCCCGCAAGATCGGCGATGGAATTGGTCATGGCGCCGCTGCCCAGGGTCTGGACCATGGCGACCGTCGTCGGGGCATGGCAGAGCCGCGCGCAATGGTCCACATTGTTGGTCTTGAAGGCGGCTCGGATCAGCCGCTGGAACAGGTAGTTCTCCTCGTTCGTGCATTTGGCCGAGGAGAGCCCCCCGACAGAATCGGGACCGAATTTGTCCGCCGCCTCCCGCATCTTGCCGGCGGCAAGCGCGATCGCATCGTCCCAGGAGATCGGCCGGAACCCGTCGCCTTCCCGAAGCAGCGGCTGCGTCAGGCGCTCCGGCGAGGCAACGAACTCGTGGGCGGACCACCCCTTGATGCAGAGGGTCCCCCGGCTCACGGGGTGCTCCCGGTCGGGCAGCGTTCCGGTCAGGCGGCCATCCTCGACCTTGAGCAGGAGGCCGCAGCCGGTGCCGCAGTAGGGGCATGTGGTGCGGACAAATTCAGCGCTCATGGGGGGCCTCGCTCGAAACCGTCCAGGACGGCAACGCAAATCCCGGGGGCGACTCGCACTCGAAATCCATCAACAGAGGCGATTTGCGGTCCGCCTGCAAGCCCGCCTCGTAACCGTACCGCTCCATCAGCCGCCGGCGCATGACCAGTTGCAGGGCCAGAAGCGGAATGCCGACCGGACAGGCGTCCTGGCAGGCCCCGCAGGCAACGCAGGTGTCCGACAGGTGAAAGGCGCGGATCAGGTGGTAGGGGATCATTTCCGCGGGCACCGCCGCGCGCTCCACCCAGAGATCGTCCTCCAGTTTGCAGGGGGTGCAGACGCAGATCGGGCAGGCGTTACGACAGCCGTAGCATTTGAGGCACCGGCCCAGCAGTTCCGTCCAGCGCGCCATGCGCCCCTCATCGTCCCCCGCCAGAAGAGAGGCGAAGCGCGGATCCCCGAAGGGGTCCACCCCTTCAACCTTCTCGCCGGCGGCGGGCTTTTCCGGGTAAGGCCGTGCGCATAGACAGGCCTCGGCCTGCCCACGGCTGCATGTATAACCGAGGGGGATCATCCGGGCGACATCGATCTGGTTTCGCTTGCCGAGTTCCAGGAGGGCGCGCTCGTCGCACCCCCGGCAGACGACGGCGAGACGAAAGGATTTTCCCGCCGAGCGAAGGGTTTGCATGGCGAGTTTGGCGAGGTTCCACTTGGGTTCGATCTCGAGCGAACCGACCTCCTCAGGCTGGCGAAAAAGGCGGGGCTGCACGACATTGAAACGGTCGCGTCCTAGGCACAAAAGGCCGTCGGCCTGCCCTGCGGCAAGGAGATTTATCGCTTTTTCCCGGATCGTTTCCAAAGGGGACATCATCTTTATGCTCTCACCGAAACACAGGTTGATTCAACAAGGTTTTGCGCCAGGCCGCAAGGGAAGGCAGCGGCGCAAGCTCCCGGAAGAAGGCCCCCAGGACCTCCGCGAACTGGCTCCTCTCATGGGCGGTGCCGAAACTGAGCAGGAGCCGCCTATGGCCGATTCCCACCGTATCGAGCAGATCGCCGAGGGCTTCCATTCTTTTTAGGGCCACATGGTTGGCGTCGTTGAAACGGCAGCCGCCCAAGTGGCACCCCATGACCGCCACGCCGTCGGCGCCGCCGGTATAGGCCCTCAGGACGGCATCCGGTTCGACCATGGCGGCGCACTCCACGGGAATCACGCGAAACGAGGCCGGCAGATCAACCTTCCCCCTGCCGGCGGCGTCGGCCCCGATCAGGGCGCACCAACGGCAGGCAAAAACCAGGACGCGGGGCGTTGTCGTTTTGTCGGTCGCTTCCTGCGCGTTCATCCCGTTTCCCCTTCCGCAAAGGACCGGCGGATCATGACACCCACGGCCCGCGCGTTGTGCTCGGGCATCTGGACCGTACCGTTGGGGCAGACGGTAGTACAGCTTCCGCAGGCCCGGCATCGCATCTTGTTCGCCCGGCTGACGAAGGCCCCGCCTACCCGCTGCAGCGCGCAGGCCTCATAGGGGCAGACGGCCACGCAGTTTCCACAGCCCGAACAGGAATCGTTTTCGATCCGGGCATGTCCGAGTTTGCCCTCGGGCAGGCGGCTCAGGGAGCGCGCCGAAAGCTTTTCCCGGCCGAGAATCGCCAGGGCCTTCATCGCCGCCCCCTCACCCTGTGTCGCTGCTTCGGCGGTGGAAACGGGCCAGCGGGCCGAGCCGCAGATGAAGATCCCCGTCTGGATGGTTTCCAGCGGATGGAGGGGGTAGTCCTCCCGGAAAAAACCATAGCCGTCGAGCGGGACACGAAAGAGCTCCGCCAGCTTTGCATTGTCGGCATTGGCCGTAAGCGGCGTGCTGAGGATGACCTGATCCGCCGGAATCTCGCGCTTCACGCCGCTGATCGCATCGAACACCTCAACGCGATCGACATGGCCATCACCCAAAACGACCGGCGGCTCCTCCGCAGCGAAGCGGACGAAACGGACGCCCGCATCGAGGGCGCGGCGATAGTAGCGTTCCAGAATGTGCCCCGGCGTCATGATGTCCCGGTGCAGGATCGTCACCTCGGTTTCGGGATCGGCCTGCCGGAGCAGAACGGCATTCTTGATGCCTGCGGGACAGCAGATCGTGGAACAGTAAGGTCGTTCCGGGCAGCGGGCGCCGACGCACTGGATGAAGACGGACCGCCTCGGCGCCGCCTTGCCCTCCCGTTGGCGCCGTTCGAGCTCCATGAGAGTCAGGACCTCCTTCAGCTCGCCGTACCGGTAGAGCCCCTTGGGAAGCCAAATCCCCGCCCCCGTGGCCAGGATGACCGCCCCCACGCGGAGGTTCTTCTCGTCCGTCCCGGATGCCAGGCGGATCTTGAAATCGCCGGCAAAACCGGTCGCGGCGGCCACGCGGGCTTTGGGATGGAAGGTGATCCGGGGGTTCGCTTCAACCTCCTCCAGGAGGGGGCGAAGCTTCTCATCCGCCCCGGTGTCGGTTGGATAGACATGCGAGATCAGTTTGAGCATCCCGCCGCCGGACGCGCCCCTTTCCACCAGATGGACCGGGAAACCGGCCCGGGCAACCGAAACTGCCGCCGCAAGCCCAGCCGAACCCGCCCCCACTACGAGGCATTCGGGCCGCACGGGAAAGACCGCGTCCGCCGAACGGGCCGAGTACCGCAGGAATCCCAGGGCCATACGCACCAGGTCGCCGGCCTTGGCCGTCGCCCCCTCTCGGTCTCGCCGGTGGATCCAGGCGCATCCCTCGCGGATGTCGACAAGGCGGACCCGCGAGCGGACCATGCCGCCGGTGCAGAGCTTCGACACGACGTCGCCGCCCTTCCCGAAGGGCGAACAGGCCGCAATCAGAATCCGGTCGGCTCCACTCTGCCCAACCGCCTTGGCGATCGCCGCATCGTCTTCCGGCAAGCACAGTGAATCACGGACCATAACGGAAACGACGTCGTCCTCCCGGCCGATTTTTTCCTGGAGCGCCTGCAGATCGACCGTGGGTTCGATCTGGCCGCAGCAGCGGCAGAATATCGCGATTATGCGCGTCATGCCCCCTCCCCGCCGCAGATCAGGCTCTTCGCGGCCGCGGCCGATCCCTGGCAGGCCGCTTGCGCGACATCCGCCGGCTCGGCGGCAAAACCGCAGGCATCGGCAGGCGGTTCGACGCCGGCCCCATATCCGGCCCCGACGGAGGGTTGCAGATTCCCGTTGAGAACCACCATGTCGAAACGGCGGATTTCCCGTGTCTGCGTCAGCGTATCCTCGAATTTCACGGCGATGCCGCCACCCGGAAGGGGATGGATGAGTCCCGGCCGCCCCCGGACGAGACGCACGCCCACCTCCTCCACGGCCCGCCGGGAATAGGCATGGTAGTCGCGTCCCACCGTGCGGAGGTCCGTGTAGAAGATGCAGCAGTCGATGCCTGACTCCCGGCGCTTCACCCAGGAGGCCTGTTTGAGGGCGTGCATGCAGCAGACCGCCGAGCACCAGGGCAGCAGCCTCTCGTCACGCGCACCGCTGCACTGGATGAAGGCGATGCGGGCCGGCCGGCCGCCCCCGGATTTGCGGACGATGCGTCCGGCGTTTGGGCCGGCCTCCGCCGTCCAGGCCTCGAACTCCAGGGAGGTCATGATGTCCGGGTGTGTCCCGTAGCCGAATTCCGGCTGCGGCGTCAGATCGGCCTCACGAAAACCGGCGGCACGGATGACCTGGGCGATCTTCAGGATGCTTTTCTCCTCTTTCCGGTCGAGATCGATCGCCGCAGTGGGGCAGACCCCGATGCAGAGACCGCAGCGGTTGCAGAGACCCTCGTCGATATCATAGGACGGCGGATAGACATGCTCGCCCAGGGGCCGCGTGGCCGCCGGCGGACAGACCTCCGCGCACCTTCCGCAGCCGATGCAGCGCTCCGGTGCGATGAAGGAAGGCTTCGTCAAGATCGTTGCCAGGGTCCCCGCCGCGGACGTCTCCAGGGAAGCAATGCGGGAGGCGAGGTGAACGGTGATCCCCAGCTCTTCCCGGAGACGGCGGATATCCGTCCAGAGGGGGCAGAAGGCGCAGTGATCGGTGGGATAGATCTTGTCGAGCTTCAACACCTGTCCGCCAAGAAGGTTGGTGCGCTCGACGAGGTGGACACGGCGGCCCGCAGCCGCCAGATCGAGACAAGCCGTGATCCCGGCAACGCCGCCGCCCTCCACGAGGACGGGCAGGGCATCCGCTTCAGACTGTCGGGGTTGATCCCGGAGGAACGCTGTCGCCACGGCTTATTCCTCCTCTTTCCACAGGCCGTATCGCTCGGCCAGGGACCGGATCCTCGCGATGAAAGGGTCGTAAAACTCTCGTTCGCCCTCGGCGCCCGTCCGATCCTCGAGGCGGACCAGGAACCGCTCCTTCGGCGGATCGAACCGCCGCACCTTGTCGTAAACGACGGCGATCGATTTGACCGGTTTGACCGGACAACGACGTTCGCAGGCGCCGCAGCCGTTGCAGTTCTCCTCGACAACGATCGGATTCTTCTTGTCGTCCAGTTGGATCGCCTTGTATCGGCAGGCTCGGAAGCATTTGTCGCAGACCCCCTGGCCGGACCACTGCAGACAGGTTTCCCGGGCAATGACGGCGTTGCCGATATCGATCTCCGATTTGGCGATCTTCTGGATGGCGCCCGTCGGGCAGATCTTGATGCACTCCAGGCACATGCTGCATTTCTTCCAGTCGAGGACGGGCGTGCCGGCATTGGCCATGCCTTTGAGGATGGACGCCGGATGGAGAGCGTCCGCGGGGCAGATGTCGATGCACTGGTAGCAGCGGGCACAGGCCTTGAGGAACTCCGGCTCGATCAGCGCTCCCGGCGGGCGCGGCAGCGCCTGGGCGCCGCCGACCTTGATCAGGCCAAAGGCGGTCCCCGAAACAGCCCCGGCAACAATGATCGTGAGCATGTCCCGGCGGGAAAACGGCATGGTGAGCCTCGAACGAAAAAAAATACGAACAGCCGGGGAACATCTTTCTATAAAACACCCCCGGACACAAGTACAAAACACAGGAACGTCAAACAAACCGGCGAAAAAAACAGGGGCGGGAAAACCAAATTCCTCCCGCCCCTGTCCAAATACCGCTACAGGTTTTTCTTGGCCTGCTGGATGTCGTCGATCAGGTACTCCAGAGCGAGGGACTTGAGCGTCTCCTCCGTCGGAATCCCCTTGTCATCCCAGCCGAAGTACTTGTAATAGGACTCCTGCATCTTCTTCTCGTCTTCCGCCGAGAAAATCGCGCCCTTTTTCGGACCCGCCGGCAGCGCCTCGGTCATGAACCGTTTGGGAAGCCGGTCGTCCTTCCGGCTGATCCCCTCGCGGACATTGAAGCTGCGCTCCATCGTGATGATGCGCCGCGCCGTCGCCCAGTACTCCTCTCCCGTCATGTTCCAGCCGCAGAGCGGATTGAGCATGTTGACCTGGACCGTCGGGGTCTCCTTGGCCCAGGGATAGCCGCCGACGAAGGAGCACATGCACAGCGAGTTGACCATCGCCCAGCGGGCCTGGATCTCAGGGCTGTCGCCCTCGTGATGATCGCCGCCGCATTGGCCCATGGCGTAGCTGTAGGCGCGTCCCTTGTCGCCCCGCGGATCGTGGGCGGCGATCTCCTTGCCGCGCACATGGACGGCCCAGGCCTCGGAGCCCTTGCCGATCTCCTTGGCCATCTGCTTGACGCCCTTGGAAAGGAGCTTGCCGGACTTGCCCTGCTGGTAGGCGGTCCGTCGAATCAGTTCGAGATAGGGATCGGCATTGCCCCACTTGGGCTTGATCCCGTCAAGGTCGGCGGCAGTGAGGACCCCCTTGTCCATGCACTCCGTCGCGAAGGCCAGAACACCGCCCATAGAGATCGCATCGACGCCGAGGGCGTCGCACAGCTCGATCATGGCCATCATCCCCCCGAAGTCCGTCATCATCAGGTTGCTGCCCAGAAGGCCGCCCGTCTCGTACTCGGGACCTTCGGCGATGAGGCCCCTGTGCTTGCCTTCACGGATGACGCCCAGCTTCATGCAGTGGATGGGACAGTTGTTGCAGGCCACGTGGCGCTTCCAGAAGGTCCGGGCGGCCTGCTCGGCGCCGATGTGCTCGATCTCCGGGAACCAGGTCGTCTGAAAGTTCTTCACGATCAACGACCCGCTGACCCAGTTCTTCAGTTCCAGAAGACCGCCAGTGCCCCAGCGCTTGATCCCCTGCCAGCCCTCGCGCGTCACGGCCAGATTCTCGGCCTCCTTAGCCGCATCGAGGAATTTGACCGGTTCCACCGTGGGAACGGCTTTCGTCCCGCGGACACCGATGCCCTTGAGTTTCTTATTTCCCATGAGTGAGCCGGTGCTGGTGCGCGCCGCTGCACGGAAACGTTCGACCATGACGCAGGCGAAGGGGACGCCGTTTTCGCCGCCCGGTCCGATGACGGCCGTTCGCGCGTAGGGATCCTTCATCTCCTTGAGGATCATGTCATCGGTGGTTTCGGTGTCCTTGCCCCACATCTTGGAGGCATCCTTGAGCTCTGCCTTGTCGTCCTTGATGGAGAGCCAGACCGGTTTCTTCGACTTTCCCTTGATGTAGATGCCGTCCCAGCCGGCCCACTTGATCTCGTTGCCGAAATGGCCGCCCACCTCGGCGTGGCTGATCAGGCCCGTGTAGACGCTCTGATTCACGAAGCTCGCCCGCGTCCCGGGACAGTACGTGCCGTTCAAAGGACCGCCGCCGATGAAAATGAAGCTGTCCTCGGCGTAAGGATCATGATGGGCCTTGTACTCCGTCGTCAGAAAGTGGTCGCCCATGCCGGCGCCGCCGATGCATTTTCGCGCCAGTTCATCGGACAGCGGACGTGTCTTAATCTCGCCCTTGCTCAGATCCACTTCCAGGATCTTTCCAAAATATCCGCCTTTGGGTGCTGTCATGGTGATCACCTCCCCTTCCTGGATTTCCCAGTGACGGGCCTGCCGCCTTTGCTGGGATAGAATAACAGATCCATCATGTCCTCACCGGCCTTGGCCGGCGTTACGTTCCGATAAGCCTGGTTGACGCCGAAACCCATCGTATTGGCCACCAGACAGGGCCCCTGGGGTTGTCCGGACTGTCGCAAACAGGCCTTCACGCACTCCGGATCGCCGCCGCACATGTCGCACATGATCGGCAGGCCCGTGTCGGGATGGACCCGCACGTACTGCGCCGGACAGGCCTCGACGCATTTGAGGCACTTCTCGCCGATGCAGGTCTTCTCGTTGACGATGATCCCGTTGCTCTTGGGATCGACGGTGAGCGATTTGGGGTTCGTCGGACAGGCCGCGACGCACGGATGGTCGTCGCAGTGCCAGCAGATCACGGGGATGTCCACGACCCCTTTGTGTTTGAGGACATGAATCCGCGCCACCGACGGCCGGACGACACCCTCATGTTTGATGTTGCAGGCATACTCACAGGCGCGGCAGCCCGTGCAGTTCTGTCGCTCTGCAAACAGGTAGCGCTGCACGACCTTCGGCGCCTCCGCCGCCTTGACCTCCTTCGGCCGGACGCCGCCGCCGATGGTCGCAAGGGCAATCGCCCCGCCCGCGGTCATCGCTGCGCCCTTCAGGAAGCCGCGCCGCGACGTCTCCTTGTTGACGATCTCGGGAATCTTGATCTCTTCTTTCATAGAAACCTCCATTTAATCCGTTTTGACACCCACAAACGATTCCATTCCGCTGATCTCAATACCCTTTGAGACCTTTGAATTTCTCCCGAAATTCAGTAAATCGTCATTCCTGCGGAAGCAGGAATCCAGTCCTTTTAAGACCTTCTGGATTCCCGCTTTCGCGGGAATGACAAAGCAGGGGCGTTTTTCAAACGTCTCCCTTTCCCTATCGAAACCGTTCTGCAGTTTCCCCTCCGTTTCGCGAACCGCATGTGGTGCGCCCGCGCGGGAAGGTTCCCCGCAAGGTTACTTCAGCTTGCTCGAATAGACGTAGTCGTTGGTCTTCTGCACCGCATGGCAGCGGATGCATTCGTCGATCTTGCCCTCCTCGACCACTTTGCCGTCAGGCGTGTACTGCGCCCAGAACCAGTCCCCGTCCTTGGGGTTGTATCCCTTGATCTTGTACATGATGCCGATGAATTCGAGTTTCTTCTGAGCATTGAAGTTGTCGATGATCACCAGCGAATCCACCGGCAGCTTCCCCTTCTTGGCGGCGATGCCTTTGAGCGCCGCATCATTCACATAGACATTCAGCAGCGCGCCGTGCGGATCGACGCCTCGATGCATCGGTTTGGAATCGGGCCACATTTTCCACTTCTTGGCGTAGTCCGCTTTCTTGATAAAATCCCAAACGGCGGCGCCGTTGGGGGCGATCTTGGTCTGCGCCGACACCCAGCCGGCAAGGACAATGGAGAGGGCGACAAAGATAATCGCCGCAGCAATCGTACGTTTCTTCATGATATTCCTCCGTGATGATTGGTATGGATGCAGTGCGGACGCAGAAGTGCGGGTCTTTGAAGTGGTATTGTTGTATAAAAAAACATCCGATAACCTTATGCCAAACCGCCCGGACCGCTGTCCGGCTTCTGAAGTAAGGTTCCCTCGTGCGCGGGAACATAATCGATTCCGCATCCGCCTGTCAACCATTATTTACAAAAAAATGAAATGATTTTGATATGTTATGACATTTTTGACATATGTCTTGCCGAGCATGATGTAATTTGGTAGGTTTAGCTGTCAATGATTCCACATCTTCAAGCTCGGGAAAGGTCTGCGCCATGGAAATCAAGCACAAGATCTGGCTGGAAAAAGACGGAAAGGTCCTTTTCGGACCCGGGCGGGATCTTCTGTTCAAGGCCATCGACGAATGCCACAGCCTCAATGCAGCAGCGAAAAAACTGGACATGTCCTATCGGGCCGCCTGGGGACGTGTGAAAGCCTCCGAAGAGCGCCTCGGGATGAAGCTGGTGACAACCGATCCCGGACGAACCGGCATGCACCTCACGGAGGAGGCAAAAAAACTGATCAGCCGGTTCGATCAACTGGATCAAGAAATAGCTTCCCTGCTGGATAAAGCGAACCGGAATCTTTCCTGAAGGCATTCCCTCCCGTCGGACACCCCGGCCAATCTCAAAAGAAGAACTCGGACCAGAGGATATGGCCGGGCGGGAACAACCGTAACAGCGTGTTTGCCAATCCGAAGGTCGCTCCGAACAGCTTCAGGAAAATACTCGGGTTGGGCCGCGTCCCCCCTGAGGCGCTCATACTCGTTTTCTCGTGTTATGTCTCGCGATATGGGAACCGTGGACAGCAGATGTCTGCCCGACTTTATCCGAAAGGCTCGTTCTTGGCAGCGGCATGTTTTTGTGTTAAATGCCTCCCCTACGGATACCCGCTCTCGATCTCCCGGACGGCGACGGATATTTTCCTCCCGTAGCCGAACGGCCGGAGCCCTCCCCGCCCGCGGGGAATGGGGAACTAACGGGGATTTCCAGAAAGCGCAGCGAATCAGGAGGGGCATGACCGGCAAACGCACAGATTTCAAGAAATTTTTTACCTCCATGCGGTTGGCAATCGTCCTGCTTGCCGCGATTGCCCTCGGGGCTCTCCTGGGAACGATCATTCCTCAGCAGGAGGCGGCGGAAGCCTTTTCCTCGCGGTTGCACCCCGCACTCCTGGCCGTTTTTCAAGCTTTCCAGCTCTTCAACGTCTATCATTCCGCCTGGTTCATCCTCCTGCTCGTCCTGCTGGCCGCAAACCTGATCGCCTGCTCCCTGGATCGCTTTCCCGCGGCCCGGCGGCAGTTTCGCAGCGGCGCCCCGCCGGATGGAACGGAGCGCCTCGCGGATCTCCCCCCGGACTGGATCGTGGCAACGGACAGGCCCCCTGCGGAGGAGGTTTTCCGGCTGGAGACCCTCCTCCGAAAGCGCTGCCGGCAGGTCCAAAAGGTGGAGACGCCCCGGGGGTTCATCCTCGCCGGCGGGAGGGGCGCCTTCTCCCGTTTCGGCGTCTTTGTCGTCCATCTGGGTGTCCTGCTGCTGATCACGGGGGGGCTTGCCGGCGCGATCTTCGGCGTCCGGGGTCATGTGGAAATCGTCGAGAGGGAAACCTCAAAGTCGATTGCGTTCCCAGGCGGAAAACCTTCGCAATCCTTGCCTTTTTCGATTCGCTGCGACCATTTCACCATCGAGTACTATGAGAACGGCGCCCCGAAGATGTTTCGTTCCGATCTGTCCTTTATCCAGGATGGGAAAATCGTCCGGCAGGGGTCCCTTCTCGTCAACCACCCGATCACCTTCGGCGGCCTGCGCTTCTATCAGGCGAGCTATGGCCTCCTCCCCGGCGGCCGTCTGATCCTGACCTATGTCAGAGGGGATGGAAAGGCAAACGAGCGGGAGACTGCCGTCGGCGACGCTTTCGATCTCCCGAAAGCGGAGGGGCGGGTGGAGGTCATCCGCGCCGAGAACGACCTCATGCGGTTGGGTCCGGCGGTGAAGCTCTCCGTCACATCGACACGCGGGAATGTCCGGTTCTGGGTCTTCCAGAACATCGAGCGGATCAAGGAGGCGAATCCGAAAATTCTGGAGCAGGTTCCGCTGATGAACCCCGCTCTTTTCGCCCCTTATCTCTTTTCCATGCAGAAAAAAGGGGAGAGGTTCTACACGGTGCTTCAGGCGACCCGAGACCCGGGGGTCCCCCTGGTCGCCGGAGGCGCGGCCCTGCTGGTCATCGGACTCATGATCACCTTCTTTTACTCCCACCGCCGGTTCCGGATCATCCTGGAGGAGAATGAGGATCAGGAAAAAAGCCGGATCGGCCTCGCCGGTTCGAGCAACCGGGACCCGGTCGGCCTGAAAAAGGAGATGAACCGACTGTTATTGGAGATCGGAAAGGCGGAGGGGCATCGATGAGCGATTCGGCGATTCTGAGCGGGGTGACCTTTGTCTACCTGCTCTCATTTCTGTTGTACCTCGCCCGGATGGTCCGGGAGAAGGAATTCTGGGGAAACGCGGCATCCTGGATCGCCCGGACCGGCTTCCTGCTGCACAGCGCGGCCCTTCTGCTGCGCTGGAAGAATTCCTACGACCTGGGGATCGGCCATGTGCCGCTGGCAAACTTTTACGAGTCGCTCAGCTTCTTCGCCTGGGCGGTTCTGCTCCTCTACCTGATCATCGAATGGAAAATACGCAGCCGCAGCCTCGGCGTCTTCGTGATCCCCGTCGCCTTTCTCCTGCTGGCCTTCGCCTCGATCTCCCCGGGCGTCAGTGACCGCATCCAGCCCCTCATCCCGGCCCTGCAGAGCAACTGGCTCACCGTCCATGTTCTCACCTGCTTTCTGGGCTACGCCTCCTTTGCGATGGCCTTCTCCCTGGGAATCATGTATCTGCTCAAAGGGAAAGGGCATTCCAACCTGATCCCGGCCGCCGCTGCGGTCGAGGAACTTCTCTACCAGAGCGTCGTGCTCGGTTTTGTCCTGCTGAGCCTCGGGATCATGACGGGGTCCGTCTGGGCCCATTACGCATGGGGTTCTTACTGGAGCTGGGATCCGAAGGAGACCTGGTCGCTGATTACCTGGATCGTCTACGCGGTGATGCTCCACGCACGTTCCGTCCGGGGCTGGCGCGGGAAGAGGATGGCCTGGCTGTCGCTTATCGGCTTTGCCTCCGTCCTGTTCACCTACCTCGGGGTGAACTACCTCGACAGCCTCCACAGCTATTTTTGACCGATGGGAAAACCGGACGGGAGAAAATGATTTAATTGGATCAGGGTTTATTTCAATGTAGGCTAAAACCGGAGGGAAACGATGACTTTATTGACAAACATTACGCACCTGATCCTCGACATGGACGGGGTGCTGTACCATGGCAATAAGCCGATGCCCCGCCTGGGTGAATTCTTTGCGTTCCTGCGCGGGCGACATATCCCCTTTGTTCTGGTGACCAACAACGCTACCCGCACACCACAAGAACGCGCCGTTCAACTGGCCCGGATGGGCGCAGAGGTCTTGCCTTCTGAGATTCTGGTCTCCGGGCAGGCGGCGGCCCGCTATCTGCGGCGCGAGTACCCGTCAGGGACGAGGGTGCACGTCTTCGGCATGCCCGCGCTTAGCCGGGCCATGGAGGAGGAAGGCTTTGTTCTCGCCGACGAGGATGTCCAAGTCGTCGTGGCCAGTCTGGATACCGAAATCACCTTCGACAAAATCAAGCGCGCCGTTCGGCTCATCCGGGC
>DIWJ01000056.1 GCA_002428445.1 Syntrophaceae bacterium UBA6109 | reverse complement strand
ACATAGAGGGGACGACAGAGGTGGTGTCATGACCGCGGAAGCGGGCATCCAGTGTCTTGGACGGAAGGCCCTCTGAATTTCATGCAGGATTCTCCAGATATGCACACCGGCGAAATCCGTGAAAAGATCCTCACCGCCAGGGAAAGGCGCGCCGCCCTGCGGGAGCAGTGCGCGCAGACGGGAAAAGCCTCGCTCAGCCTGACCCTCAACGTTCCCGGCTACCCGAAGAGCTCGCCGCTCCTCTCCGCTTTTTTCGACGCCGCCCTTGTCGATCTCCGGCGGCACCTGCGGGCTTACCGGATCGCGATCGACACGGCGCGCGAGGTGAAGCAGGTCGACGAAGCCGGGGATTTCTACCTCGTTCCGCTGCACGACGGCCGGCCCCTTTCCGACCTCAAGGCCCTGTGCGAGGCCTTCGAGGAAGGCCATCCGCTGGGCCGGATTCTCGACGTCGATATCGCGGACAACCGTCTCCAGCCGGTCTCCTCGCAAAAACTCAAACTCTGCCTCCTCTGCGACAAGCCCGCCGTCGTCTGCATGCGGGAGGGGACGCATCCCCACACCGAATTGCGCGAACACCTTCTTTCACGAATCGGACGGTGCCTGGCCGATCGGGACAAACGGCGGACCTGCAGGCGTCTCGCCGAACTGGCCCTGAAGGCGATCCTTTACGAGATCACGGTTTCCCCGAAGCCGGGGCTCGTCGACCGTTTCGAGCAGGGATCGCACCGGGACATGGATTACTTCACGTTCCTGGACTCGACGGCCGCGATCGCCGCGCGTTTCGAAGAACTTGCCGCTGCGGGATGGTCCTTCACGGACGGCGATCTGCGCGGGGCGCTGCCGCTCCTCCGCGCCGTCGGCCTCGAGATGGAAGAGGCCATGTTCGCGGCGACGAAGGGCGTCAACACGCAGAAGGGCCTGATCTTCCTCATGGGGCTCGCGCTGTTTTCATCGGCCCGGGCCATCGCCCGCGACGGCGTCCTTCGCGCCGGCTCCTGCCGCGAGGCGATTGCGGCGATCTGCAGGGATCTCGTCCGGGACGAACTGGCCACGGCAGACGACGACGCCACCCACGGCGCCGCCTGCTTCCGGCGCTACGGCGGGGAATACGGGGGCGTGCGGAAAGAGGCGGAAGAGGGGTTGCCTTCCGTCTTCGATCACGGTCTGCCGGAACTGGAGGCGGCGCTTGCGGACGCCGGGGATGCCGCCGCGGCGCGGCTGAACGAGGCCCTGACGCGGACGCTGCTGCGCCTCATGGCCGTCGTCAACGACACGAACATCCTCCACCGGCGCGATCCCGCGACGCTGAAGACCGTCCAGGATCTGGCGAAACAGGTCCTCGCCGCCCGGACGGAAAAAGACGGGAGGGAACGGTACGAACAGCTCATCGACTGCTGCCGGCGCGAATACGTGTCGCCGGGAGGATCGGCGGATCTCCTGGCCGTGACGATCTTCTTCTATCTCGCCGGGCTCGCCTTTTCAGCCCCCGCCGGGGAAGGAAATCCGTCATGAGCGAGGCGAACCTCTACCGGGAAGATGAATTGAATCTCCGGAATCCCTATGCCCTGAAGCAGCTCGACGCCTTCCTTCGGCCGCTCGGTTTCCACTTCGATCCCCGCGAAGTCGACTACACGATGGCCCTCTACGATGCGCAGGGACGGATCGCCGCAACGGGCTCCTGCCAGGGACAGGTTCTGAAATACGTGGTCGTCGGGCCCAGTCATCGCGCAACCAACGCATCCTCCATGGTCGTGATGCACCTCATCAATCTCCTCATGAAGACGCACAGGCAGGTCTTCGCTTACACGCGCCCGAGCACGGCCCGCGTCTTCGAGAAGATGGGATTTGCGGAAGTGGCGACAGCCGAGCCTCTCTACACCCTGCTGGAGTTCGGTTTCCGCTCCATCCGGGATTATCTGGAGATCCTGCGGTCGCGGAAGATGCCCGCCGCAATGAAGCCCGCCGGCGCCGCCGTCGTCAACTGCAATCCCTTCACGCTCGGGCACCAGTACCTGATCGAAACCGCCGCCGCGCAGTGCGGGGTCGTCTACCTCTTCGTCGTCGAGGAGGACCGCTCCGCCTTTCCTTTCGTGGACCGCTGGAAACTGGTCGAAGAAGGCACGCGGCACCTTTCGAACCTGGTCCTGCTCCGGGGCGGCCCCTACGTGGTCTCGGGCGCCACCTTCCCCAGCTACTTCCTGCAAAACGAGGCGATCGATCTCGTCATCCGGAACCAGGCCGAGCTGGACGTCATGATCTTCGCCCGGCACATCGTCCCGGCGCTCGGGATCGACCGGCGCTACGTGGGAACGGAGCCCTTCTCGGCAACGACCGCGGCCTACAACGCCGCCATGAAAAAGATCCTGCCGGCGCGAGGCGTTCAGGTGATCGAGATCGAGCGCAAGGCGGAGGGGACGGACGCGGACGGCAGGCCGGATTATATCAGCGCCACCAAGATCCGCAGGGCGATCCGGGAAGACAGGCTGGATTCGATTCTGGGTTTTCTGCCGGAGTGCACGCGCGCCTATCTGCAGTCCGCCGCATCCGCGGCCGCGCGGGCCAGGCTCAAGGGTTAGCCTGGGAAAGTCCGGCGAAGAGGCGCTTCATCTCTTCCGTGCTCCCGCTCTCATCCCGGAGAAAGAGCGGCGGCTCGACCTTCAGCTCCTCCCCTCCCCCGCATCTCCCCTCGATCAGAACGAAGGCCCCGGGGGCATTCCGGTCGTCGTGGACCAGACGGAGCCGCTTGGGCTCGATCCCGGCGGCGCGCATCCTGGCGAGGATCTCCACGGAGCGGACGGCGGCGTAGATGAAGAAGGCCCTCCCGTCCGGCTTGAGCAGGAACCGGGCGGCGCGGATGAAGTCCTCGATCGTCCCCTTTATCTCGTGGCGGGCGGCGGCCTTCTCGCTGTCGGGATTGACGCGGCCGGAACGGGCCCGGCGGTAGGGCGGATTGGAAACGACGGTGTCGAAGGAACTGCGCGGCAGCAGGGACTTGATGTTCCGGATGTCGCCGGGGAGGATCTCGATGCGGTCCGCCAGACCGTTGAGGACGGCGTTGCGCCGGGCGAGATCGGCCAGCTCCGCCTGCAACTCGATGCCCACGGCCCGGATGCCCGGCCGGCGGCCCGCGAGAAGGAGCGGCAGAACCCCGCAACCCGTTCCCAGGTCGCAGATCCGATCGCCCCGCCGCAGGCGCACGAAGTGCGCCAGGAGCAGCGCATCCACGGAGAACCGGTAGCCCCGCTTCTTCTGCAGGACCTGAAGACGGCCGTCCAGGAGGCCGTCGAGGACCTCCCCCTCGCGAATTTCCGGTCCGGTTTCCGGCAAAGCCATCAGAAGCCTTCCAGGGTATGGACGAAGATGCCGCTGCGAAGTTTCGGCTCGAACCACGTCGATTTCGGAGGCATCACCTTGCCCGCATCCGCCACCGCCATCAACTCGTCCAGGGATGCCGGGAAAAGTGAAAAGGCGACGGCAAAGCGGCCGGAAGCGACGAGCCGCTCCAGCTCGTCCATGCCCCGGATCCCGCCGACAAAATCGATCCGCCGGTCCGTACGCGGATCCTGGATGCCGAGCAGCGGCTCCAGGAGATCCGCCTGGAGGATCGAGACGTCCAGCGACGCGATGGGGTCGGCCTGCCGCTTCGGGTCGGGCTTGGCGACGAGCCGCCGCCAGCGGCCCTTCAGGAAGAGACCGAACTCGCCCCGGCGCCCCGGCGTGCGGGCCGCAAAACCCTCGTGCACGTCGAAGCGTTCCGCGACGCGGCGGAGGAATCCCGCCTCGTCCATGCCTTTCAAGTCCTTCACGACGCGGTTGTAGTCCAGGATGCGAAGCTGTTCGTGGGGAAAGAGGACGGCGAGGGTGAAGTTGTACTCCTCCTTTCCCGTGTGGCCGGGATTCGCCTCTCGGCGTTTTCGTCCCACGGCCGCCGCCGCCGCGCAGCGATGGTGGCCGTCGGCGATGTAGAGGGCTTGGACCGCCGCAAATCCTTTCCGCAGGGCCGCGATGTCCTTTTCATCATCGATGCGCCACACCGTGTGGCCGTTGCCGTCTCCGGCGGTGAAGTCGTAGAGCGGGTTCTTTTTCATCGCGGCGGCGGCGACGGCGTCGATATCCTTCCGGCTGCGGTAGGCGATGAAGACGGGGCCCGTCTGGGCGCAGAGCGTGTCGATGTGCAGCGTGCGTTCGCGCTCCTTGTCGGCCCGCGTGAACTCGTGCTTCTTGATGATGCCGGACTCGTATTCGGCGACGCTGATCCCCGCCGCAATCCCCGTCTGGAAACGCTCTCCCATCCGCTGCCGGTAGACATAGAAGCAGGGTTGGGATTCCCGGACGAATACGCCTTCGGCGTGGAACCGGCGGAGACTCTCTTTCGCCTTCGCATAGATGCGGAGGTCTTCGACCCCGCCGGCGTCCGGAAGGTCGATCTCGGATTTTTCAACGCGCAGAAAACTCAAGGGTTCGGAGGCGGCCTGGGCTCTCGCCTCCTCGACATTCATGACATCGTAGGGCAGCGCCGCCACGCGTCCGACCAGATCCGCGCGGGGCCGCAGGGCGGCAAAAGGGACAACGGTTGACATAATCTTTCTCCCGGCTTGAATTTGACGAATTCCTACCACAATGCCGTGGTCCGTGCAACGCACAAGGGGGAGAGTGTCCGGAGGGCGCGCCTGTCTTTACGCCGGCGGCACGCAACGGATTCTGCGATTATGGTAGGAAGCGATTCTCTGCGGGGCAACGCGAATTGATGGGTGGGGAATTGGAAGGTTGCGCCTGCCATCGGGAAGGTCCCCCGGCGCTTTTCCCGGCGGCTCGCGCCGGGACGGGATCTTCCTCCGCGCCCGCCGGCGTGAGGCCTCAGGTTGAATCCGGCAGCGAGCGCATTCCCCGCGGCTGGCCGCAGGGGGATGCGAGCGAATGATGTTCAAGANNTTGGGGATCGAAGATTCTCCGGAGCGTGCTCCGGAGAGCTTCAATCGGCCGGCCGCCGGCGATCGCAACCGGCGACAGAACGCCAATCGCGCAGAAATCCGGCGACAACCGGCATCGCGAAGAGGGCGGCCGCGAAGCCCGTCCCGGGAAACAGGGGGATCGGCAGCAGCACCAGGAGGATAAAGACGGATTGGAGGACGGAGGCGTATCTGCGGAACCGGCTCGGGGGAAGCGGGTAAAGGGGCTGCCCCAGCTTTTGCCGCATCCACTGTGCGACGCCGAAGACATAATAGGCCGATCCCGGAAGGATGTACCACGCGGGGACGCGTTCGTAAGAAATGATCAGGAGGATGCCCGCCAGCGTCCCCATGCCGTCAAGATCGCGATCGAGGAACGCGCCGAAAGCCGATATTTCACTGCGGCGCCTCGCCAGGCATCCGTCGAAACAGTCGAGGAGGAGGAATGCTCCGAAAAGAACGCCGGGTATCCAGGCAAAGATGCCCCCCGGCAATTCCAGAAAAAGAAACCCGGTGAATCCGCAGAGGAGAATTCCTCTCAGAATGGTGAGCCTGTTTGCCAGACCGGGGAAGAATGCGACGGGCAGATCCCGCGGCTCCTTCGTGAACGCAACGGCGATACGCCACAGGACGAGGGCAAGCGTCAATCCGCCGGCGGCCAGCCACCAGAGGGGATTCCCTGGATTCCCACTCCACTGGAGCAGGGTACAGCCCCCGCCGAGAGAAATAATCCCCAGGCAAAGCACGATGACGATGAGGTGCATTTCCCTGTGCCGGCGGGCCGGCGTTCCAAAAAATTGAAGCTCTCTGGAGCAAGCTCCGGAGAGTCTTCGA
>DIWJ01000007.1 GCA_002428445.1 Syntrophaceae bacterium UBA6109 | reverse complement strand
TTCGATAGCTTCTACAGAGGAGCGAGCAGTCAGCTCTCCGCGAATCTCGTCAACGTCTTCAGGGGAAAGTTCGGCGAGATCGGATTCGACTGGGCATCGCTCCAAGACTCGATGCTCACGTCTTTCTCCAACTCCCTGGGGAAGATGATCACCGAAGCGACGATCAACGAAGTCGTCCTCTTCTTCAAGACCACGTGGGCGGAGGGCGGGAAGAACGTCCTCGGAATCATCGATAAGATTCTCGGCTTCGGCACTTCACTGCTTGGCGGCAGCTCCGATAGCAACGAATCGTACTTAGGGACTGCCTTTGGAGATCAGTATTCCTGGGGCGGACGCGTTCCCGCGCTTGCGGGAGCGGCCCCCTATGCCGGAGATCATCCCGGGAACGACAATGTTCTCGCGTGGCTCTCTCCCGATGAAATGGTCATCCGTCGAACCTCCGTAAACGACAGAACGATCGGCATCCTGGACTACATCAACCGCACGGGCAGCGTCCCCGGACTGGCTTACGGCGGGATCCCCGGAATCGTCACGAACGAGCAGGGGCGAGGGTACTGGGGCTTCGGCGATATCTTCGGCGGCGTCATGGGCGCGGTCTTCAATCCGGTCGCATCGTTCGCCGACTGGGGGAAGGAGCAGGTGGGATCCGCCTACAACTGGATTTCCGACAATATCCTGACCAGTGAAAATCTCGGCATGCTATCCAAGGCGGCGGCGATCGCGATGGCAACGTATATCGCCGGCCCGTACGGCTACGGAGCGGTGGCCGCGGCCGGGACCGCCGGCGCGCAGCAGGCGGCTATCTCTTCCTCAAAAGGGTCGTCGTTTTCCGAATCGATCAAGAGCGGTCTCATCTCCGCCCTTGCAACGTATGCGGCGGTACAAGTTCTGGGGGCGATGAGCAGTAAAGCGTCGGGCGCCACTCCGGATTATGGCTGGTCAGCCGGCATGGGCGGCGCGGGAGAAACGGGCCTCGTCGGCAAGGAGGCATTGGCGTACGGGTCCAGCGCGTTTACGTCTGCGGCCCGGGAACTCGGATTGTCCGACGCGCAGGCCCTGTCCCTCTGGGATACGAGTCTCGGCGGATCTTCCGCCTGGGGCGAAGTGATCAAGGGCAGGACGCTGGAAATCTTGGCAAAGGAGTCCGGACTGCAGGCGATCGGATTCGGCAAGGGCTTGGCGGCGCGCGGCCTCGGCATTACGCCGGCGGAAGGCGGTGCCGGGCATTTGTCGATCTCTTACGAAGGGGCAAATGACGGCGGACTCTTCTCTTCGCTCTATGGAGCGATGGGAGAAATCGCTCCACAGGCGAGGCCCTTCGCGTTCTCCGCACGCAACGGCCTTGATTACGTACCATACGACGACTTCCCCGTGCTCACTCACAGGGGCGAGCGGATTCAGACGGCGGAAGAAGCAAAGGCGGCGCGAAGAGACGGCGGGCGCCCTGGGCTAACGATCAATGCTCCCCTCGTGCTGATCCAGGGCAACCTCGTCGCCGATAAAAACACGTTTGACGACTTTGTGGAAAAGATCGACTACGCTCTCGAAAAGAAGTGGAGACTCGTTCGTGGGTAACGCACGCTTCCTCTATAATAACCTGATAACCAGCGAATCCATGCTGACGGTTTCCTCTCTTCGCGCCGGCATCGTCACGGCAGCCAAGAAAGAGGGCACGGGCTCGGCTGTCATTACGATAACCGGATCGTTCTCCGGGGCGGTCGACGTGGAATATACCGTCGAGATCGATTCCATCGCCGGCGGCGCCGAGGTCGCGCAGGCGACATTCCGCTGGAGCGATGGCGGCGGTTCATGGGATGCGACCGGTGTCGCGACTTCCGCGGCGAACATCCTGCTGAACAATGGGGTCAGCATCAAATGGACGTCCGGATCCGGCGCCGACTTCGCAGTCGGGGACCGTTGGTACTTCAAGGGGATCAACCTTTTCAATGCCGGCAAGATGCTCGATCGCGATCGCGATCATCTGTACAAATCGGCGGTCCTGGAGACGCTGAACACTGTTATCGTTGATTTCGGGGAAGACAAGGCGCCGAAGGCCCTCGTGGCATATGACCACAACCTCTCGAGCGCGGCCGTCATATCGCTGGACATGGACTCCGCGGCGACCTTCGATTCAGGCGCCGGAGGAGTGCCGGAGGTGTCGGAAGCCGTCACGTGGAACGCTGAAAAGATCGTTCATTACATCGCCGCGGCCACCTCGAAGCGATACGCGAGGCTTGGGATCGCCGACGCCACGAACCTGGCCGGGTATATCGAGATCGGGGAGCTGTTTCTTGGTCCGTATCTGGAAATGTCGCAGAATTTTTCCGAGGGATATTCGGAAGAAACGGCTATCCTCAAGGACACGAACACCACGCCATACGGCGTCGAGAGAGACCGGTTCTACAATCTGCAGAAGATCTTCCAGTTCGAATTCGAGGCGATGCCGGCAGCGGATGTCGCGAGCATGGAGACGCTGTTGGCAGCAATCAGCAGCCGCTCCGCGGGCACGTTTCAGCCGCTCTGGTTCAATAAGGACTCGGCGATCCCCGGCAAGACCTGGATGGTCAAAATCGGCGCCCTGCCGACACGGTACCGGACGATGGATCGTTTCGACATGCCCCTGGAGATGCGGGAGGTCCTGAAGAGTGCATAGAGTGCCCCTCGCCTTTCACAATCGCCTCCTGCGCGGTGAAGTGCCGGTTCCTTATATCGTCATCTCAACCCACATGGGCGATCGAGCCTACGCGGAGAAGGAATTGACGGCGGTTTTCGATCTGGCGGCCGTCCTCCGGATGCTGGACGGTTCCTTCAGCCTGGACGGATCCGCGCGGCTCGGGGATGAGAGCGCGGGCGTCATCGAGAAATCCGGGCGCGTGTTGAATTTCGGCTCGTTCGAGCGGACCCTCCAGAACATCAATACCGATGTCCTGGGCTCCTACCAGAGCAAGCAGTTGCAGCACATGAGTGTGCAACTGGACGATGCAGACGGCAGGCTGGCGCAACTGATCGCCAAGGAGCCGTTCATAGGCAGACCGATGAAATACTTTCTCGGATTCGAGGCCCTTCCCCAAGCCGATCACCTGTGCAGGTTCAGCGGCACGATCACGGAAATGGACGTGATGGGGATCATGACGATCGAGGCGGATGAGGAATGACCAAATTATCCGATACCCACTACCTGAAAAGGGCATCCCGCTATGCGAACGCTTTGAACGGGAACGACCGGCTGCCCGTCGTCTATGGGGATTGTTCAGGCGCCGGGGATAGCGTGTGGCCGATGCCGTGCATCGATACCGTGAACAACGTCTATTGCTATGCCGCGCATCCCGTGCTGACTGTCGCCCAGGGTAATGTTGTCAGCATCCGGAAGTGGGAAGACGGCGTCCTGTGCGATCCCTCGGAATATACTTTCAATCCGTCCGACAATTACGAGTCCCTGGGAAACATTGCCACCGTCACGATGGCAATATCTCAGGGCCGCACGATCGTATCCGCCAGCGGCATGGGCAAGGCGACAGGCGGGGTCCTGATGGAGAACATCATCGATATCCTGAATGATTTCTTGACCGTCGAAAGCGATTTTACGTCCGCCCTTTACGACGCGACGTCGAAGGCGAGGGCCTCGCAGATCTTCAGCGCCCAGGCGTATAAGGCCGCGGGCGTTATCAACCAGGACATGGTCATCTGGGACATCATCCGCGAAATGATGGGCAGCTTCTTGGGGTCCGCCTACGTCAACGGCCCGGGGAAGCTCGTGCTCGACATCGACGACAATACGATACCGGGCGGTGTCGAAGCCGACATCATTCCCAGGGCCACCGGCGTGCTGACAGCGGCCAGGATCAGGCGGGACAACATCATCAACCAGTGCCCGGCGAGTTACGCCTACAACTACGTGGCGGGAGAATTCAAGCGCCATACGGACGACACGGCGCACGCGGATGCGATCTCCCAGGGAGTGTTCGGGGTCCGCAGGCCGACGACACCCTATCAATTCTACTGGTGCCGCGATCTGACAAGTGTCCAGGCGATCCAGGATCTGATCGTTGCGAAGCTGAAGAATCCGCTCTACGAAATCGAGATCACGGACATGGCCGTGGGGCGCTGCGGAGTCGACGCCGGCGACATCGTCGCCTATTCGGCGGACCGCCTTTACGACTCGGATGGCAGCGCGCTCCTGAACCAGTTCTGGAAGGTTTTGTCTGAAAAGCCTAACCATCAGAAGAATCAGATCGTCTTCAGGGCACTGCAGACGAACTATTTTATGACGACCGCGAAGCTGCTGGACGGATCGTTCATTCTGGACGGATCCGAAAAATTCGGCGGACAGCGGGACACGACGGTTTATTAGGAGGACATCATGACAGATCTGCGGCCACAATGGAATGAAGAAGCGGTCGGCGCGAACCATCCGACAAAGGATGACGTGATAAACAGGGCCTGGAACGTCGAGCACGAAGAAGACGGGACCCACAAGGTCCTCTATACGGCGGTCATGCCGAAAGTGAATGCTGCGGTCAATAAGCTCGATATCTTCGCCAAGTCAAGCGGTGCGCTTCCCGACGCGACGCACATCATCTCTGATCTGATCCCCGATGGCAGCGGCGCTTCCTGGCGTTACCGGGCCGGCGCAGT
>DIWJ01000064.1 GCA_002428445.1 Syntrophaceae bacterium UBA6109 | reverse complement strand
TTTTTTCAATCATAGGACCTGCGAAGGCGGGGACCCAGCGCTCTGCTCTGCTCGGACGTTACAGAAAAAACCCAGGACCCTGGATTCCCGCTTTCGCAGGAATGACAAATGAAAAGAAACTTTTTTGTCGTCCCCGCGAAAGCGGGGACCCAGCGCTCTGCTCCGCACGGACGTTACAGAAAAAACCCAGGACCCTGGATTCCCGCTTTCGCGGGAATGACAAATGAAAAAAACCTTCTGTCGTCCCCGCGCAGGCGCTCACCTTCCCCCCAGGCCGCTCCACTTGGAGAATTTGCGCATTGCCCCGTTGAAATGCCCGACCACGCCCGGCTCCACCATGGAAAGGAGATGTATCACAGTGGAGGGCCTTCTGTAAAACCTTCGGTAGGCCTCACGGCGGAAGGCGTCGACCTTCTCCGGCGGCAGGCCGGGGATATGGAGGGCCGAATGGTTCTGCGAGAACCCGTCCGGTTCGGCGAGCCAGCCCTCTGCGAGCGCTTCCCTGTAAAGTTCGGTGCCCGGAAAAGGGGCGGCGGCGTAGAACTGGCCGACATCGAGCGGAAGATCGAGAGCGAACGCCAGCGTCTCCGCCATGGTCTGCTCCGTTTCACCAGGCAGGCCGAAGATGAAATGCCCCGCCGTGCGGAGACCTGCCGCATGCGCCTCCGCGACGGCCCGGCGCGAGTGTTCCTTCGTGATGCGCTTGCCCATCCGCTCGAGGATGCCGTCGTTGCCTGACTCCAGGCCGAAGCTGATCATCCAGAGCCCGGCGGATTTCATGAGGCGCAGCAGGCCGGCGTCGACGCTGTCGGCGCGGCTGTTGCAGGTCCAGGAGACGTCAAGCCTGCGGTCGATCATCTCCCTGCAGAATGCCTCGACGTACTTCCGGTCGGCCGTGAAGGTGTCCGCCCAGAGGAAGAATTCGCGGATGCCGTAGCGCGCGATATTCTCTTCCATCTCCGCAAGAACATTGCCCACGGGGCGCATGCGGGGCTTTTTGCCGTAGTACAGGGGCGCCGTGCAGAAACTGCATGGATAAGGGCAGCCGCGGATGGGCGCGACGATCAGAAACCTCCGTCCCTTCAGGGGGAGCCGGTAGTCGTCCAGGTCCAGGCGGTGCCAGGCGGGGGACGGGATCTCTTCGGGGGCCATGAAGGGTTCGGCCTCGTTGTGGCGGATTTCCTGCCCGCCGCTGCGCCAGGAGATTCCCCGCACGCCCTCCATGCCCTTCCCTCCGGCACGGCAGAGGTTGCGGATCACCATCTCCGGTTCGCCGCGGACCACGGCGTCGAGGGCCCCCTCCCGGAGCGCCTCCTCGGGCCGCACCGTCACGTGCGTCCCCATGACGGCGGTCCGCGTTTCCGGAGAGGCCTTCTTGACGAGGCGGGCGATAGCCAGATCGAACGGGAGCGTCGGGGTGCCTGTGCTCCAGACGGCGACGTCGGGCCGGAAACTGCGGAGCTGCCCCTCCAGATCGGCGAGCGAGCGTCCCGCTGCAGGAAAATCGATGACCCGGACTTCGTGGCCGTCGGCTTCCAGGACCGCCGCGGCCGTCGCCAGCGTCACGGGCGGCCAGCACGTCGCCCAGGCTCCGGCCTCCTGCGTGCAGCGGCCTTCGCGGATGTAGGAACGGCCCTCGGGACCGGGGGGATTGAAAAGCAGAATTCTTGCCATGACTCTCAGAAATACAGATACTTGACGACGCTGTACACGTAGCGGATCGCAACCTTGTTCAGGCTGATCTTGGAATACCCTGCCTTCCGGACATATTCGTGGGCGGGGACCTCGGCCATGCGGTATCCCTTCTTGAGGGTCTTGATGATCATCTCCTGCTCGATGGTGGTGATGTCCTCCCGCAGATCGAGCGCGCGAAGAACGTCGGTGCGGATCGCCCGGAAGCCGTTCTGGCTCTCCGAGAGGCGGACCTTGAAGCGGGAGTTGATGCAGGCCGTGATGAAGGAGCTCCCCATGAGTCGGAAACACTCGTCAAAACCGCCGTGCAGCTCGCTGGAGCCGCCGGTGAGACGGGAGCCGGATACATGGTCGGCATCTCCCGCAAGGATCGGAGCGACGAGACGGGGAATGTCCCGGGGATCGTGGGAGCCGTCCGCGTCGATGAAAACGGTGACTTCCCTTGTCAGGTGGGGAATGACGGTGCGGATCGCCTCTCCCTTGCCCTTTCCATGGTCGAAGACGACCTGCGCCCCCAGGGAACGGGCGATGTCCGCCGTACCGTCCTCTGAATGACCGTCGACGACAAGAATCCCGCCCGAAAAAGCGCGAACGCCTTCGATTACCTCCCCTACCGTGACCGCCTCGTTTTTTGTCGGGATGACGACTTGGATCCTGTCTGTGATCGCTCGATCGAGCATGCCACCCAGCCTTTCCTTTCCATTCCCGCAATGCAAGATGTGAAGCTGTTCACACTGAAAACCATTCAACTTTTTTCTTGACATCAGGACGATTCGGCATATAACGTACACCTTCCGATTTGTAAACACGTTTCTACATTTCCATACATCACGTAGCCCGCGCCACTATCGAAAGCGTTTTTTATTGCGGGAGTGGTTTTTTTTCGAGAAAAGCGCAAAAGAGCAGAAGAAAGGATGAGCCCTATGAAGAGAACAAACGGAATTGTTTGGTTGGCTGCCATTTTCTTTTTTATCGCTCCGGCTTTTGCCTTTGCGCAGACCGGCGGCAATATTCAAATCGGAAATCTGAAGATCATTCCCGGCGTGACGGTTGAACAATGGTACGACGACAACATCTACCTGGGCAACGGCACGAACGAAACGACGGAGCAGAAGAAGGCGGATTGGATCACCCACATCAAACCGGCGCTCCTCCTCAACTACACCATGCCCGAGAGGGGCGCGGTCAACCTCGGCTACCAGGGCGACTTCGCCTTTTACAACAGCCAGCGGGACAACAACTGGAAGAACCACAAGGGCATGGCGGACATGGACTACAAGGCGCCCGCCGGCCTGATCCTGGGCCTGAAAGAGCAGTACCAGAGATCGGAGGACCCTTACGGCAGCGCCGATCAGTATGCCCTCGGCCGTGTCACGAAGCGCTGGGACAACGACCTCAGGACGAAAGTCGGATGGCAGCTGGGAGAGAGCTTCCGGACCCTCGTCTACTACAATTTCTACCGCCAGGAATACGATGATCTCGCCGACTTCTCCCAGAACTACGGCAGCAACGAGTTCGGCGTCGGCGCGGAGGCCCGATTCCTCCCCCGGACCTGGGGTTTCCTCCGCTACCATTACGGCGTGAAGGACTACAATACCTATTTCGGCGGAACCACATCGACCAACGACTCCGACTCCAAATGGCACCGCGTCAACGCCGGTATCAGCTGGGACCCCGGCGCAAAGCTCAGCGGCGAACTGAATGTCGGTTATCAGTGGAAGAAATTCGACAATCAGTTCACATCCACGGGAACGAAGCGCGAGGACAGGAACACCTGGATCGCCGAGACGTCCGTCACCTACACGCCCTTCACGACCACCTCGCTGTCATTGAACCTCGCCAGGGCGGTGCGCGACACAGCGTCCGACACGAACGAGTACTTTGATGATACCGGTATCGGGATCTCCCTCAAGCAGGGGATCTTCACGAAATTCAACCTGAACGCGGGCGTGAACTACAGCAAGAACGAGTACAATCTCCCCGTCGGGAACAACCGCAAGGACGACAATTACCAGGCGAACGTCGGTCTCGACTACGAAATCCAGCCGTGGCTGGGCGTCGGGATCGGTTACGACTACCGGAAGAAAAACTCCAACGACAGCACGTTCGATTTCACGGACAACAGGTTCATGGCATCGATCAAGGTTGTTTATTAAAAAAGGGAGGAACAGACGATGGGAACAACGACTCTCCTGGCTAGGAAACGGCTTCTTCCGAAGCGCCCCGCCGTGACGGCGGCGGTCGCCGTTTTTGCGGGAATCCTGCTCTGCTGGACCGCCATGGCATCGGCGGCAGCGGCGCCGGCCCCGGGCAAAACGGGTGCGGCTGTAGCCAAGATCGTCGCCATGGATGGCGAGGTCATTCTTCAGTCCGGTGGGGACATCATCCCGGCGAAGGTGAACATGGCCGTCAAGGACGGTGACTTCGTGCTGACGAAGCAGGGCTCGGCACAGGTCGTTTTCAACGACGGCGCCGAGCTGAAGGTCTTCCCCTTCTCCAACGCCCAGATTGTTCAGCGGCAGGAGAAGACGGGGTTCTTCAGCAGGACGACGCAGCTTTCACGGCGCATCACGAGCTACGTGGGGAAGATGTGGTTCAAGTCCGGCTCGTCGGTAAGCAGGAACTTCCTGCAGACGCCGACGGCGGTTTGCGGCCTCCGGGGCTCCGCGGCGGATTTCGGATATGACCCGGCAACGCTCAACAGCATGCTGAACATGTATTCGGGCCAGGCCCAGGTGGTCGGCAACGTGGTGCGGGGCTTCTTCGACAACCCGGGAATTTCGGCGGCAGTGAAGAGCCAGGTTTACCAGGCCCTGTCGAATGCCTACGTGCAGACGCAGCAGGCCGCGGCGACGGGCCAGGTGGTGCAGGTGGCCTCGGCGAAGGTGGTGGCGCTCGAAGTCGCGAAGCTCGCCGCCACGGAAGTCGCCAAGAGCAACCCCGACCAGATGGTCAAGACGCAGGCGCAGGCAGCTACTGCGGCGGTCGACGCGAGCATCGCCTCTGCGAAGACGGTGGTGGTCGCAGAGCAGATCAAGACCGTGCAGACCCAGGCGACACAGGCAGCCGCGGACGCACGGGCGGCCGGCGACACAGCGAAGGCGGCCGAGGCGGATAAGGCGGTGCAGGCGGCGACGGTGGCGGCGGCCCAGGCGGCCCAGGCGGCGGCCCAGGCGGCGGCGGCGGCGGCACGCGCCCAGACGGCGGCCGATGCCCTGAACGTGGCGCAGGCGCAGGCACAGGCTCAGGTGGCACAGAATCAGGAGAAACGCGCGGAGACGGTCCAGACGCGGACCATGGAAGCGGTAAAGAATGTCGTGACGACGACCGTACCGACGACCGTGGCTCCGACGACGATCGCGCCGACGACGGCCGAAACAACGGCGGCGACGACAGCCGCACCGACGACGGCCGAAACAACGGCGGCGACGACAGCCGCACCGACGACGGCCGAAACGACGGTGGGCCCAACCACCGCTGAGACCACAGCGGCAACGACGGTCGCACCGACGACGGCGGCGACAACAACGACTGTGCCGACGACGATGATGACAACGATCTCGACGACGACGACAAGTTCGACGTCGAGTTCGAGCACGATCAGACCCACCAGCCCGTAAGGGGCGATCGGATGCGGTTGACAGGGCTTCCGATTGCGTGACTGGAAACCGAAAGTAGAGACGACGCCACGTCGTCTCTACTTTTTTGTGATATCCCGGCGCCGTCTTGAATTTTTTCCGCGGCCGGGTTAGATAACCTCTCTCCTTGAGAGAAGGCGGACAATGAACGTTCGAAGAAACGGAAAAAGGCCGATCGCGTCTTCCCGGATTCGCCGGTTATCGACGCTTCTCCCCGCCGGCGCGGCCCTCCTGATGCTGTTCTTTCTTTTGGCCTGCGCAGGCGTGGACGGAGATGTGGTGAAGGTCACCACCGTGGAGAAGAGCGCCGCCTATCGCGGCCTCAAGGCCGACGAGATCGCCAAGGTCCAGGAAGTCAAGAAAAGCATCGTCGGGAAAGACGCCGACGACGGACTGAATTCCATCCTCGCCAAGACGCGCATCTACGACGTGCAGGAGTACCTGGCGAAATTTCCCGAAAGCCGGTCCGCCGCACTCGCCGATTATAAAGTCGGCGGCTATGACGTGCTCAGCGTCACCGTATACGAAGAAAAGGACCTTACGCTGGAATCGGTCCGCGTATCGGCCGACGGATTCATCACCTTTCCCCTCATCGGCCGCATCCACGTGGCGGACAAGACCACCGCCGAGATCGAAAAGCTGATTTCCCGGAAGCTCGCCGACGGCCAGTATCTCAATGAAGCCCACGTGGCCGTCATGGTCGTCAAGTACGAGGGACGGAAGTATTCGGTGCTGGGCGCCGTGAAGACCCCCGGCCCCTACCCCCTCCAGGCCCGCGAACGCATCCTGGACGGCATCTCCAAAGCCGGCGGCGTCGACACGGAAAAGGGCGAAAAGCAGGATGCGATGATCATCCGCACCCTGAATTACGGCAAAGAAAACGAGTCGAAGATCGTCATCAGCTTCGACCTGAACGCCCTGCTCAAGGGCAGCGACCAGATCTCCAACCTCTACCTCACAGATCAGGACGTCGTCTACATCCCGAAGGCGGACTACTTCTACATCATCGGCCAGGTCAAAAATCCGGGTTCCTACGCCTTCACGAAGCGGGACATCACCATCGTGGAGGCGATCAGCATCGCCGGCGGCTTCACGCCGATCGCGGCGCGCAACAAGACCCGCATCGTCCGGATCGAAAACAGCGCGGAAAAGATTTACGAGGTCAATGTCGATTCGATTACCAAGGGCGGAAAGATCATCCAGGCCGTGGTCATCAAACCCAACGACCTGATCGTCGTGCCGGAGAGCTTCTTCTAAAGATGAATATCCAGGACAAGCAAATCGATCTTCACGATTACCTGCGCGTGATCCTGAAACACCGCTGGACGATCCTGACGGTCTTCGCCGTGATCGTCGTCAGCGTCGCCATCTTCTCCTTCACCGCGACGCCCATCTACAAGGCGACGACAAGGATCATCATCGAGAAGGAAAACCCGAAGGTCGTTTCGATCCAGGAAGTCGTCAGTGTCGATTCGGCGGGAACCGATTACTACCAGACGCAGTACAAGATCATCGAAAGCCGTTCCGTCGCCCGCGAGGTCATCAAGCGGCTCAAGCTCGATGAGAATGAAGAATTCGTACCCAAGCCCGGGAAGGGGTTTTTCTCCGATATCAAGCTTGCGATCCGCGACGGCATCAGCGGGTTCTTCTCGCTCTTCAAGGCGGCCAAGCCCCCGCAGGCGCTTCCCGGCGAAGACGACGATCCCTATTCCGGCCTCATCTCGAGCTTCATCAGCCGCATCACCGTAAGCCCCATCCGCAACAGCCGCCTCGTGGACGTGAGCTACGAGGCGAAGGACCCCGTCCTCGCGGCGAAGATCACCAACGCTCTCTCGCAGGCCTATATCAATCTCAACCTGGAAACGAAACTCAAGGCGACGCAGGATGCGATCAACTGGCTCAACAGCCGCATCACCGAGGAACGCAAGAAGGTGGACGCGGCGGAGCAGGCCCTGCTGCAGTACAAGGAACGGCACGGCATCGTGACCGATTTTTCGAGCAACGTGGAGACCATCACCGCGCAGAAGCTGGCCGCCCTCAACACCCAGGTCGTCGAGGCGGAGGCGAAAAGGGTGGAGGCCGAAACCCGGTACCGGACGGCCGCGTCCCTCGAAAGGACGCCGGACATGCTGGATTCGGTGCCCGAGGTCATGAACAACGCCCTCATCGGCCAGATCAAGTCCATGGAGATCGAGCTTTCCAAGAGAAAATCGGAGCTCTCCAAGAAGTACGGCCCCAATCACCCGCAGATGACGGCGATCGACAGCGAGCTCGATACGCTCCAGGCCCGGAAGATGAGGGAGATCCGCCGGGTCGTCAACCTCCTCAACAACGAATACCGCGTCGCCCTCGCCCGTGAAAATTCGCTGAAGGCGTCCCTCGGGAGGCAAAAGGGCGAATCGCTGCAGATGAACCAGAAGGCGATCGACTACAGCGTGCTGAGGCGGGAGTCGGAGAGCACGAAGGAGATGTACGACCTCCTGATCAAGCGTTTCAAGGAAACGTCGCTGACGGAAGACATCAAGACGGGCAATATCCGCGTCGTCGACCGGGCGGAGGTTCCGAAGTCGCCGGTCAAGCCGAAGAAAGGGCAGAACATCCTGCTGGCGATCGTCGTGGGTCTGTCGCTCGGCGTGGGGCTGGCCTTCTTTCTCGAATATCTGGACAGCACGATCAAGGTCCCCGAGGACATCAAACACCACCTCGGCATCCCCTATCTGGGCCCCGTACCCTCCTTTGCCTACGAAGGCGCGAACCCCGGGGATCCGGAGCGCAAGCCATCCGAAGACCTGATCGCACACCTGACGCCGAAAGCGACCGCGAGCGAGTCCTATCGCGGCATCCGGACGGGGATTCTCTTCTCTTCCGCCGATTCCTCTCCCCAGGTGATCCTGGTCACGAGCGCGGGACCGCGCGAAGGCAAGACGATCACCGCCGCCAATGTCGCCATCACCATGGCGCAGACGGGAGGGCGCGTCGTGATCCTCGATTGCGACATGCGCCGGCCGAAGGTGCACAAGGTCTTTGAAACCAGCCGGGACAAGGGAATGGCCAATATCCTCGTCGGGAGCTGCGAGGTCGACGAGGCCATCATCGCGACCGCGATCCCCAACATCGATATCGTCCCGTCGGGGCCGATCCCGCCGAATCCATCGGAGATTCTCGGCTCTCACCGGATGGAGGGCCTGATCAAGACGCTGCGCGCCCGCTATGAGCGCATCATCATCGACTCGCCGCCGGTCACCGCGGTGACGGATGCCGTGATCCTGTCCCGCATGGTGGACGGCGTCGTGCTTATCATCCGCGCGGGTGAAGTCCACCGCGAGATCATCAAGAACGCCCTGAGCCAGCTCAGGAGCGTGAACGCCCGCCTTCTCGGGGCGGTGCTGAACGGCGTCGAGATGGGCCGCGACAGCTACTACTATTACCAGTATTATTATTACTACTACGGGGAAGACGGAGAGAAGCGGAAGAAGGTCACCCGCAGGAAACGGGCTTCCTCCAGCGTCTACGGCGAAAAGCTCGAGGACGTGGAAGAGAAACGGCAGGCCCCCGGCCGCAAGACCGTCTGACCTCGACCATCCGGAAGCCCGGCTGAACCATCGGCAGTTCCCGCCGCCGGCAACCCTCAGCGGCAAAAATCAAAGGCATTGCGGATCAGTTCGATCTCGTCGCCGCCGTCCTTCACCGTTACGGCAACGACGTCGAACCGCGCCGGCCCCGGCTTGACCCTTCCGTTCTGAAGATACTGAAGTGCGACCAGCGAGAGTTTCCGCTGTTTGCGGCCGTCCACGGCCGCCTGAGGCGTTCCGAAGGCGGAGGAGCGGCGGCTCTTGACTTCCACGAACACCAGCGTTTCCCCATCCCTCGCGACAATATCGATCTCGCCCAGCCGGCATCGCCAGTTGCGGGTAATGATCCTGTAACCGCGGTCGCGGAGGTACGCAACGGCGCCCTCCTCCCCCCGGCCGGCCGTAGTCTGTCTGGAATCCTGTTTCATGAAGGTTCGTCGGAAAAGAGGGAAAGATTCTTGAGCCGTTCAACCGGCTGCCTGATCCGGAAGGATTTGCGGTGGATCTTGCAGCAGCCGTACCGGGCGATCGCGTCCAGGTGCTCCGCGGTCCCGTATCCCTTGTTCCTGAGAAAATTGTACTGGGGAAACTGCCGGTGATACATCTCCATGATCCGGTCCCGCGATACCTTCGCGACGATGGATGCCGCCGCAACGGAGATGCTTTTCTGGTCGCCCTTGACGATGGTTTCCTGGTCTGACGAAAGAAGAAAGGGAATCCGGCTGCGCCCGTCCACGAACACCATGTCCGGAGGCGGCGAGATTTCGCCGACGGCCTCTTTCATGGCCAGCAGCGTTGCCTGGAGGATGTTGACGGAATCGATGAGGGCGACTTCGGAGACGCCGATGCCGACGGCAAGGGCGTCGCTATTGATGACGTCGAAGAGGGTTTCCCGCTTGCCGGCCGTCAGTTGCTTCGAATCGTTGATCTCGGGGTTCCTGTATCCCGGCGGCAGAACCACGGCCGCTGCGACGACCGGGCCCGCAAGAGGGCCCCGCCCGGCCTCGTCGACGCCGGCCACTATCCGATAGCCCTGGTCACGGGCATTCCGTTCGAAGCCGTCCATGCGCCTGAACCGTTTCGCCGCGCGGCGCTACAGCAAAAAAGGATGATGCGGGATTCCGCGCCTCAGGATTTGTCCCGGTCCTTGATGCGGGCCTTCTTCCCTCGCAGCTCGCGCAGGTAATAGAGGCGGGACCGGCGGACCTTGCCGTGTGTAATCACGTCGATGCGGTCGATGATCGGGGAATGCAGCGGGAAGGTCCTCTCCACGCCGACGCCGTACGATACCTTCCTCACCGTGAAGCTCGACCGGCTCTGCCCGCGCTTCTTCCGGATGACGACCCCTTCGAAGGCCTGAATCCGCTGCTTCTGCCCTTCGACGATCCGCACATATACCTTCACGGTGTCCCCGGCCCTGAACTCGGGGATATCGCCTCGCATTTGCTCTTTTTCGATCATTTCCATCGCATTCATTTGAACTTGTCTCCTCCTCAATAAGACTTCCACCCGGCCGCCGCCTTCCTGCATCGGTCGATCGACGGGGGAATTTCATTCCATTTGTTCTTTGCTCCGGTCATCTGCCGCATCTAGGAAAGATGATCGGCCCGCAGTTCGTTCAACATCTCCCGGTCGGATTGCGAAAGCTCCGTTTTTTCCAGAAGATCCGGACGTCTCCGCAGGGTCCTTCTCAGGGATTCCCGGCGCCGCCAGGAATCGATGTCCCGGTGATTTCCCGACAGGAGCACCTCGGGAACCTGCCAGCCCCGATATTCCGCCGGCCGCGTATAATGGGGATACTCGAGCAGCCCCGTCGAAAACGAATCGGCCGCCGCCGATGTCTCGTTGCCCAGAACACCCGGCACGAGACGCGAAACGGCATCCACCAGGACCATCGCAGCCAGTTCGCCCCCCGTCAGGATGTAATCCCCGATCGAGATCTCGCGATCGACGAGGTGCTGTCTCACCCGCTCATCGACGCCTTCATAGTGGCCGCAGAGAAGCACGATCCGCGACTGCCGTGAAAGCTCCTCCGCAAGACCCTGCCGAAAGGTTTCCCCCTGTGGCGTCAGGAGAACGACAAGGGCCTGATCCCGCTCGGGCAGGATCGCCGAAATCGCCCGGTCGATCGGCTCGACCTTCATGACCATCCCGCCTCCGCCGCCGAAAGGCGCATCGTCCGTCATGCGGTGGCGGTCCCCGGCGTAATCCCGGATGTCGTGGAAACGGATATCGATCAGTCCCTTTTCCCGGGCCTTCTTCAGCAGGCTCGCGTCGAAGGGCGAAACGAACATATCCGGGAAAGTGGACAGGATGTCGAACCGGATCATAGGTTTCCGCAGACCCCGGGCGAGCTTTCCATCACCGCGTTCCGCCCGGGCACCCTCCCCTCTGCCGCGGGCGACCGAACTCATTCGATGATTTCGAGAACCGTCCGCTTACGTAGCTTCGTCGACGCCGCGCTGAGAATCGTCCTCATCGCCTTGGCCGTTCTTCCCTGTTTTCCGATGACCTTTCCCAGGTCTTCTTTCGCAACTCTCAACTCGATGACCGATGTCTGCTCTCCGACAACCTCGGAAACCTCGACGGCCTCTGGCTTGTCAACCAACGCTTGGGCGATGTACTTGATCAATTCCTTCATGGCAGCTTCCTCCTCAATCAAGATTTCCCCTCCCCCAGAGCGAATGTGAACCCCTAACAACCGTCAATATCGTATCACCGCTGACATCGTCCAGCAACGGATACCCCCTCCCTCCCCGGAGGCATTCGCGCGAAGACGATTTCAGGAAGCCCTCAACTCTTCCAACAGGCTGCACGCGGAAAACCGCGTTTATGAACCCGCCCCGATCCCTTTTCGCAGCAGCAGGTTCGATACCGTCACCGTCGGCTTTGCACCCTTGGCGAGCCACTGCCGAACGCGATCTTCCTTCACCTTGATTTCGGGAGGATTCTGGTTCGGATCGTAATTTCCCAATACTTCCAGGAATTTACCATCGCGAGGCGATTCGCTGTTTGCCACTACGATCCGATAGTACGGCTTGCTTTTGCCCCCCATCCGCGTCAGTCTCATCTTCACTGCCATTCTTGCCCGTTGACCTCCTGAGAGAGATATTCATTTTTGAAATAAGAATTCGGAAGCTATCACATATTGCTGCTTATGCAAAGGGGAAATTGCCCCTGCGGAGCGCCTTCATGCCGTCCTTGGAAGAGAATTTTTTCATCATCTTTTTCATCTCGGTGTAATTTTTCAGGAGGAGGTTGACGTCCTGAACCGTCGTACCGCTTCCCCTGGCGATCCGCTTGCGCCGTTCCCCGTTGATGAGGAGATGGTTTTGCCGTTCCTTCTTCGTCATGGAATCGATGATGGCGGAGATCCGGACGAGCTGCTGTTCGTCGGGCACCGTGTTCTTCATCGACTTGATCTTGGAAAAACCGGGGATCATCCCCAGCAGGTCCTGCAGGGAGCCCATCTTGCGGATCTGCTTGAGCTGGTTGCGGAAATCATCGAGCGTAAATTCATTTTTCCGGATCTTCCGCTCCAGCTCGCGGGCCTCTTTGGCGTCCACCGTCGCCTGGGCCTTTTCGACGAGGGTGAGAACGTCCCCCATTCCAAGGATCCGCGAAGCCATCCGTTCGGGATGAAAGACCTCCAGGGCGTCGATCTTCTCGCCGACGCCGACGAACTTGATCGGTTTGCCGAGGACGGCCTTGAGGGAGAGGGCCGCACCGCCGCGGGCGTCGCCGTCCATCTTGGTCATGATGACGCCGTCGATCCCCAGCAGTTCGTTGAATTTCGCGGCCACGTTGACGGCATCCTGCCCCGTCATGGCGTCCGCCACGAAGAGGATCTCCGCGGGGTGGATCTCGCGCTTGATCTCCTGCAGTTCCGCCATCATCTGCTCGTCGATGTGGAGCCTTCCCGCCGTATCGACGATGATGACCTCGTAACCGAGGCGTTTGGCTTCCTCCACGGCCTCCCGGCAAATCCGGACGGGGTCGCGGAGTTCTCCCGCGTCAAAGACTCCGACGGAAATCTTCTCTCCCATCACCCGCAGCTGCTCGATGGCAGCCGGACGATAGACGTCCGCGGAGACCAGATAGGCCCGCCGTCCCTGCTCTGCCAGGTACTTCGCCAGCTTGACGGCCGTCGTCGTTTTCCCGCATCCCTGGAGTCCCACCATCATGATCGGCGCCGGTATGCGGCTGCCGAAACGGATCTGGCTGCCCGTCCCGCCCATGAGTTCGGCAAGCCGGTCATGGACGACCTTCACCACCTGCTGGCCGGGCGAGATGCTTTCGAGCACCTCCTTGCCGACGGCCCGCACCCGGACATCCTCGATAAAATCCTTGACGACCTTGAAATGAACGTCCGCCTCCAGAAGCGCCATGCGGATGTCCCGGAGGGCAGTCGAGATATTCTCTTCGTCCAGCCGGCCCCTGCCCTTGAGCTTCTTGAAAACGGTGTCCAGTTTTTCCGTCAACGTCTCGAACATCATGACAATCCTGAAGCGGCTTCAGATGCCGCGGCTGCTCAGTTTCCCTTCAAGGAGGGTTTCACGGCGGAACGCACCCCGCCCATCTTCGCGGCGATGGCTTCGGAGGCGCGCCGGGCCTCCTCCCTTGTCGCGAAACCGCCGACCTGCACGCGGTACCAGATTCCCTTTTCGCGCAGGTCCGTCGCGACGACCCGCGGCACGTACCCCATCGCCCCGAGCCTGCCGGCCACCTGCTCCGCTTTCTCCTTTTCCCTGTACGAGGCCACCTGGAGAAGGTATTTCCCCTTCCCGTTCGGCGGAGCAGCTTCGGCGGCGGACGGCGCCCTTTCGGAGGGGGTCTTCTTTACGGCCGGTTCTTCCGCAGCCTTTTTCTGCTCCGGCGGGACCGCTTTCTCCGCCGCAGAAGTCGCAGCCGGGGATACTTTTCCCGCTCCGGCGCTCTGGGCCGGCGCCTGTCCCTTCGTATCGGGGGCTTCGGCAATGGGCGACACCGGAGCGGGCCGGGGCGCCGCTTTCTCTTCCTGCGCCGCGGGCGCCTGGACGGCCGGTTTGGCCGGCGCCCCGGGAACGGTCGCAGGCGCAGGCGTCTTCCCCGCCCCGCCTGCGATCTTCGCCGGAATCTCCCTGGCGATCTTTTGGGGATACGCGTCGATATGCTTCCCGACGAGCACGCCGCCGACAAAAGCGATAAAGACGAGGCAGGACATGCCCATGACGAAGAGGATCAGGGCCGTCTTGCCGAGCCGGAATTCGAAGGTCTTCGTGTTCTTGGAGGTCATCGGCCCTCTGCTCACATCGTCTCGGGCGCCGAGACGCCGAGGATCCTCAGGGCATTCTGGAGAACCGTCCGGACGCTCTTCACAAGGAAGAGGCGCGCCAGGGTGCATTCCCGGTCCTCGGAAACAACCCGGTGCTTATTGTAGTAATTGTGGAAGATCCCCGCAAGATCGTTCAGATAGAAGGTCAGGCGGTGAGGCTCCAGCGCAACCGCCGCGCCTTCGAGCATATCGGGATATTCCGAGATGCGCTTGATCAGGGCCGTTTCTTCCGGCAGGCTCAGCTTGCCCATGTCCGCTTCCCGATACCGGGGAGGGAGATAGCCCTTTTCCGCCGCCGTTCTCAATATGCTGCAGATCCTCGCATGGGCATATTGAACGTAGAAAACGGGATTCTCATTGGTCTGCCGCTTGGCGAGCTCCAGGTCGAAATCAAGATGGCTGTCGGAGCGCCTCATGAGGAAGTTGTATCGCGCCGCATCCTTGCCGACCTCGTCGATGACCTCCCGGAGGGTGACGAATTCACCCGAACGCGTGGACATGGCGACCGGTTTCCCGTCCCGCAGCAGATTCACCAGCTGCACGAGGATGACCCGCAGGGCATCCTTGGGCCTGCCGACGGCCTGCACGCCGGCCTGCATCCTCGGGATGTACCCGTGATGGTCGGCGCCCCAGATGTCGATGACGAGATCGAAGCCGCGTTCGAATTTGTTGCGATGATAGGCGATGTCGGCGGCGAAATACGTGGGTTCGCCGTTCTTCCTCACCACCACACGGTCCTTGTCGTCGCCGAAGGCGGTCGTCCGGAACCAGCGCGTCCCGTCGTCGGTGTACACGTATCCCTGGGCTTCCAGCTGATCCAGCAGGCGCAGGACGCCCCCGTCGCGGTACAATTCCTTTTCGCTGAAGTACCGGCCGAAGACCACCCCGAATACGCGCAGGTCCTCCTTGATGCCCTCAAGGATCACGTTGCCCGCATAATCCGTGAGCCGCGGAACGGCGTCGGCCTCGCCGGCGGCAAGATAGGCGTCTCCCTCGCGGCCGGCGATGTCCTTGGCGATGGCCCGGATATAGTCTCCCTGATAGCCGTTGTCGGGAAACGCGGCCGGCCGGCCCATCTCCTCGTAATACCGGTACAGAACGGACCGGCCGAGATTGTGCATCTGGTTCCCGGCGTCGTTGATGTAGTACTCCCGGCTGACCTCGTGGCCCGTTTCCGCGAGGATGTTGGCGACCACGTCGCCCACGACGGCGCCCCGGCCGTGCCCGATATGGAGCGGTCCCGTGGGATTGGCGCTGACGAACTCCACCTGCACCTTCCTGCCCGCCCCGAGGGCGCTGCGTCCGTAGCGCTCTCCCGCCTCATCGACCGCCTCCAGCAGGGACGGCCAAACGGAATCGCGGAGGAAGAAGTTGATGAAGCCCGGGCCGGCGATCTCCACCTTCTCGACGAGACCGCCGCCGTCGCCCAGATCGGCGACGAGGGCTGCCGCGATCTTGCGCGGATTGGTCTTCAATTGCGAAGCCAGGATCATGGCGACATTCGAAGCGAAGTCGCCGTGCGCCTCCTCGCGGGATGCCGTCACTTCGATGGACTGCGGCTTCACGTCCCCCCAGGAGTTCCTGGCGGCGGCCCGCCCGACGGCGTCGCCGATCAAACGAGTCAAAGCGAGTTTCAAGGAAATGCCCATAACGATTTTCTGCCCAAGAAAAAAAGATGGCCCCTAAAGGGCCAATTGAAAACATTCCGCGCCGGCGAAGACATTCCCGGCGCAACTCTTTCCCCGCTGTCGGGATCTACTTCTCGGCATCCTTCTTGACTGCCTTGTCGATGTCGTCATCCTTGATGGAAAGGTCCCGGGAGTAATCGGCGCAATGGACATTGCCGGAGGCATCCATGGGCACACAGAAGCGCTTTTGACAGTTCACACGCCAGGCGCAAATCGCGCACAATTTCCGTTCGGACCCCATTTCAACCTCCCCGGATCGGCAAATCTGCGAAGATCCCCACATGTTTCCCGCCCTCAGGGAATGTGTCCCCGAAGCCGTTGCGCAGACGATCTTTGCCCGCGCCCACCCCCGCTGCCATACGGCGCGATACAATAGCCGCAGAGGCCCGGGATGTCAAGATTTTTTGAAGAGTTGCCGGACTTCAGCGGAGGATTATAAAGTCCAGCAGGCGCTCGCCGAAGAACAGATACACGCCGGCGGCGATGCACAGAAAAGGGCCGAAAGGAATCGCATATTTCATGTCTTTTCCCTTGGCGACCATGACGGCGACTCCAACCAGCGCGCCGAGGAGCGAGCTCGCCAGGACGACGAACAGCAGCGATTTCCATCCGAAGAAGGCGCCGATCATGGCCAGGAGGTTCACATCCCCTCCTCCCATTCCCTCCCGCCCCGTAAGAGCTTCGTAATAAACGGCGACAAAATACAGCGTCGCCGCGCCGATCATCGCGCCGAGAAAAACGTCGACAAACCGGCATCCCATGAAGAGCACGGCCGCCGCCATGAAGAGAGGAATCCCGGGAAGCGTGACGGTGTGGGGGATGATCTGGTGGCGCAGGTCAATGAAGGTGATCACCACAAGGGCGCAGGCAAAGAGGAACGAAGACAGATAGGCCCAGCCGAGGCCGTATTTCCGGAACAGCAGGAAGGCGAGCAGCGCCGTCAGGGCCTCGATCAGCGGGTACTGCGGGGAGATCTTTCCGCCGCAGTCCCGGCAGGCGCCCCTCAGGACCAGATAGCTCAGGATGGGGACATTGTCGTACCAGCGGATGGCATGCCCGCACCGGGGGCAGCGGGAGGCCGGGCGGACGATCGACTGGCCTTCTTCCGGAAGGCGCAGGATGCAGACGTTCAGGAAGCTGCCGATGGCGGCGCCCATGACGGTAAAGAATATGTCCAAGAAGATTCCCATGAGCGCAAACGGCGTCCGGAATCGCCCCGGGCTGCCCGCCGTCCTTCAGGCCGATCCGGTGTCTCAGCCGTCTTTCCGGTCCCAACGGTAGGGGATGCCGCTTTCGTGCGGAGGAATGCGGTATTCGTCCGGATCCCTGTAATCGTAAGTCCGCGTCGGCGTATTGACGACGATCGCCTCTTCCTGCGAGACGCACTTGAAACCGTGGTACACGAGCGGCGGGATATGGACCAGGATGGGGTTGTGGTCTCCGGCGAAGAACTCGTTGACCTCCCCGAAGGTCTTCGATCCCTCGCGGGCGTCGTACAGGACGATCTTCATCATCCCCCGCACGACGGCCATGTTGTCGGCTTGTTGCTTGTGATAGTGCCAGCCCTTGACGACGCCGGGATAGGCCGTCGTCATGTAGACCTGCCCGAACGCCTCGAAGGCCTCGTCGTCGGCGCGGAGGATCTCCATCAGCCTGCCGCGTTCGTCGGCGATTACCTTGAGTTTCTTTGTCTTGACGCCGTCGATCATTGTCTTACTCCTCAACAGGCCATCGTGGCGGACAGGTAGGTGGAGCCCTTTGCGAACCTCAAATCCGGTTGGCGCCGGTCTTGGCCACCATGTTGCCGGCATACTGCAGGGACTCGAAGGTCCCCGCATCGGTCCACCAGCCGTCGAGCACGTCCCACTCCATCTTCCCTTCGCGGATGTAGAAATTGTTGACGTCCGTGATCTCGAGCTCGCCGCGCTGCGACGGCTTCAGGGAACGGATGAATTCGAACACGCGCCGGTCATACATGTAGATCCCGATGACGGCAAAGTTGGACAGCGGGTTCGCCGGCTTCTCCTCGACGCGCACGATCCGGTCGCCCTCGAAAACGGGGACGCCGAACCGCTGCGGATCCGAAACCTCCTTCAGGAGGATCCTCGCCCCTTCCTTCTGTTTCCGGAAGGCCTCGACGGCATTGCGGATATTCTTCTCGATGATATTGTCGCCCAGCACCACCGCGATCTTGCCGTTGTCGGCGAAGAACTCCGCCAGCGAAAGGGCCGCCGCGATACCGCCCTCCCCTTCCTGGTAGGTGTAATGGATGTGGCGCAGGCCGAACTCCTTGCCGTTGCCCAGCAGGCGGAGAAATTCCCCGGCGCTGTTTCCCCCCGTGACGATCAGGATCTCGTCGATGCCCGCGTTCACGAGCGTCCGGATGGGATAATAGATCATGGGTTCGCTGTAGACGGGAAGGAGATGCTTGTTGGTCACCTTTGTCAGGGGATACATGCGCGTTCCCAGTCCACCGGCCAGTACGACTCCCTTCATGAAATCGTTCCTTTCTCCCGCAGGGGCGTCCGACATCCCCCGGTTTCAGAGTCTGCCGCCTTATATCACAACGGGGTCGCCCGAACAACGAAAACGTCGCCGGACGCGCCGGGCGATTTGCATTCGCCGGACGCCTGTTGTAAGATTTCCGGCCACGAGGAATCTGCCGAATGCAACAGCAGGACGAGATGTTCATGAAACGGGCGATCGCGCTCGCCGGGAAAGGCGAACGCTTTGTCAGCCCCAATCCGATGGTCGGCGCCGTCATCGTGAGGGAAGGCCGCGTCATCGGAGAGGGCTACCACCGGAAATTCGGAGGATGCCACGCGGAGGTCGACGCGATCGGACGCGCCACTGAATCCGTCGACGGGGCAACGCTCTACGTCACCCTCGAACCATGCTGCCATCACGGCAAGACGCCTCCCTGCGTCGAGACCCTGCTCGATCACCGGCTGCGGCGGGTGGTCATCGGCTCCATCGATCCCAATCCCCGCGTGCACGGCCGCGGTGCCGAGGCGCTCCGCCGCGGCGGCGTCGAAGTTGCCGCCGGCGTCCTTGCGGAGGAATGCCGGAAGCTCAATGCCCGCTTCTTCAAGTTCATGGAAACGGGGTTACCCTTCGTCACGCTGAAATTCGCCCAGACCCTCGACGGGAGGATCGCGACGGCAACGGGCGACGCACGCTGGATCAGTTGCGCCGAGTCCCGGCGCTTCGCCCATCATCTCCGGGCCGTCCATGACGCCGTCCTCGTCGGCGCCGGCACCGTCGCCGCCGACGATCCGGAACTGACCGTACGATCGGTCCGAGGCCGGAACCCCCTGCGGGTCGTCGCGGACTCGGGTCTCCGCCTGCCGCTGCAGGCCAAGGTCTTTCAGGATCAGCGCCGGGCGAAGACGCTTGTCGCCGCGACCTGCAGTCGCGAGTTGGCGAAGGAGACTCAACTTGCGAAGATGGGCGTGGAAGTTCTCCCCGTCGCGGCGGACGGACAGGGCCGGGTCGATTTGCGGGACCTCTTCCGGCAGTTGGGATCGCGCGACATCTCCTCCGTCCTCGTCGAAGGAGGGAGTTGGACGATCACCTCGATCCTGCGGGAGCGCCTGGCCGACCGCGTCGTGATCGTCGTCGCCCCGAAGATCCTCGGGAAGGGAATCGATGCCGTCGCAGATCTCGATATCCGCCGGATGGAGGACGCCCTCCCGCTGAAATTCGATGCGGTGCGGAGGCGCGGAGCCGACATCGTGATCGAGGCGAGCCTCGCCTGACGCCAACGCTAACCGGCGCAAAGCGGGCACGCCGGATCCGGCGTCATCTTCCGAGGGTGCCGTTGGCGCCGCCGTTCACATCAACGCAGTTGACCCAGAGCCTCCCGGATACGCTCGAAGGCCTTTTCAATCTTCGGCCTGGCCGTCGCGAAAGACACCCTGATATAGGGCCCCATTCCGAAAGGCGTTCCGGGCACGGCGGCGACGCCGGCCGCAGTCAGCAGATATCCCACCAGATCTTCGTCCGTGGCGATCACCGCTCCCCCCGGCGCTTTCCTGCCCATATAATCGCCGCACCCGATGAAGCAGTAGAAGGCGCCCTGAGGCGGACGGCAGTTCAGCCCGGGAATCCGGTTGGCCATGGCAACGACGAGATCCCGCCGTTCAGTATACTCCGCATTGTGCGACGCGATGAAGGAGTGGTCTCCCGTCAGGGCCGTCACCGCCGCCCACTGGCAGAAGTGTGTGGCGCCGCTCGTGGATTGGGACTGGACCTTGAACATGGCTTTGATCAGCCCTTCCGGACCGGCCCCATAACCCACGCGCCAGCCCGGCATGCAGTAGGCCTTCGAGAGGCCGTTCACCACGAGGAAGCGGTCTTTCAAATCCGGGGCGACGTTCAGGAGACTCACGAATTTGATGCCGTCGTAGACGAGAAACTCGTAGATGTCGTCGCTCAGGATCCAGACCTGGGGGTGGCGCCGCAGCACATCGGCAAAGGCTTGAAGTTCATCGGCGCTGTAAACGGCGCCCGAAGGATTGCCGGGGCTGTTCAGGAAAAGCCATTTTGTCCGGGGGGTAATCGCCTTTTCGAGGGCTTGCGCGGAAGCCTTGAACCCGTCTTCCAGCCGGGTGGGGATAAACACGGGGGCGGCCCGGCTGATTTCCACGATACCGGCGTACGTCATCCAATAGGGCGCCGTCAAGACCACCTCGTCACCCGGATTCAGGGTGGCCGTCATGGCGTTGAAGAGCACCTGTTTGCAGCCGGTGCTGACAATCACCTGCTCGGGAGAATAGGCCAGCGCGTTGTCCCGCTTGAGTTTGACGCAGACGGCCTCGCGGAGTTCCGGCAGGCCGATGACCGGCGGATACTTGGTCTTGTTGTCGCACAGGGCCTTGATACAGGCCATCCTGATGTGGTCCGGGGTCGGAAAGTCCGGTTCGCCGGCCGACAACCGGATGATCTCTTTGCCCTGGCGCTCCAGTTCCAGGGCCCTGGCGGAAACGAGCGATACTTCGGACGCCTTCACTTTGGTCAGATGTTCGGCAAGAATCGACATGGCTGTTCTCCTAATGCGTAAATAGATACTCTTTATAAGCATAGAGGGCGGGCGAGCCGCCCGTATGGACGAAAAGGATATTGCTGCCCCGCCCGAAACGGCCCTTTCTCACCAGGTCGATCAGTCCGGCCATGGCCTTGCCTGTGTAGACGGGATCCAGCAGGATTCCCTCCGTCCTCGCCAGCAATTTGACGGCTTCCGCCATGCCCGGCGTAGGCAGGGAATATCCCGGTCCGACATATTCCCCGAAGCAGACCACGCTCTCCCGGGGAATGGCGGCGCGCAGACCCGCGAACTCCGCCGTTTCTTCGGCCAGCTTATGGACCGACGCCTCCTGGACTTCTTTCGTGCGGCTCACGTTGATCCCGAAGACGGGCACATTCATGCCGCACCCTTGGAGGCCGGCGATCAGACCGGCCTGCGTCCCGGCGCTGCCGCTGGCGCAGAAGATCGCATCGGGATCCAGTCCCAGTTCGAACGTCTGCGCGAGGATCTCCTGAGCGCAGGCCGCGTACCCCAGCGCCCCGCGGGGATTCGACCCGCCTCCGGGAATCACATAGCCTTTCCGGCCCGCGGCAGCCAACTCTTCGTCCACCGCCGCCATTTCCGCCGGCATGGACGCGCCGGCCGGCACGATCTTGGCCTGCTCCACCCCCAGAAGGTTGTAGAGCAGGTTATTCCCGCTGGCCTGAGGATGATAGCTGCCCGGAATCCGCTCCTCCAGAACCAGCCGGCATTTCAATCCCTCTTTCACCGCCGCCGCCAGGGTCAGCCGGCAGTGGTTCGATTGGACCGCCCCGCAGGTGATGAGCGTGTCCGCTCCTTTTGCCAGGGCATCCGCCACCAGAAATTCCAGTTTCCTGGTCTTGTTCCCTCCGGCGGCCAGCCCCAGGAGATCATCCCGTTTGATGTAGATATTCGGGCCGCCCAAGGCTTCGGAGAAGCGGGGAAGCTTTTCGATAGGCGTTGACCCGGCGGTGTACCTTCTGCGGGGAAACTTGGCGAGATTCATAAGGGATGGTCCCTCCTCTACAGACGTTTACGGACGCTGCTGGATGCAAAGTGCGGCCCGCAACCTCATCCCTTCTTCTTGCGCAGCAGAACCGGAAGCAGGAGAGACGCGCAGGTTATGATAAGAAACGTGGCCGAAATGGGATGCGTCAGGAAGACCATGGGATTGCCGTCCGACAGCACAAGCGCCTGCCGGAGACTGTTTTCCGCAGGCCCGCCGAGAAGAAGCCCCAGGATGACCGGCGCCAGGGGGATCGCCACCTTGGTCATACCGTAGCCGACGAGCGCGAACGCCATCATGATCCCGATATCGAACACGGAACCCCGATAGCTGTAGACGCCGAAAGCCGAAAGGAGAAGGATGATGATCGGCAGGTAGCCGCGCACCTTGTCCATGAAATAGACGATCAGCGGGATGCAGGCGAGGTTGATGACGACCAGCATCACGTTGCCGACATAGAGACTGCCGATCAGGCCCCATACCACGTCAGGCGCGTCCTTGAACAGCGTTGGACCCGGCTTGAGGCCGAACATGATGAGGGCGGCGAGCATGAGCGCCGTCGAGGGCGAACTGGGAAGCCCGAGGCTGAGCATGGGGACCATGGCGCCGCCGGTGGCCGCGTTGTTGGCCGTCTCCGGCCCGGCGACGCCGGCCAGTGCGCCCTTCCCGAACTGTTCCGGGTGCTTGGAGATCCGCTGTTCGAGGCCGTAGGAAAGAAACGAAGAAATGGTCGGCCCCGCGCCGGGGAAGATCCCCACGAAGAACCCGAGAATCGTCCCCCGGACCATGGGAAAGAAGGATTCCTTCAGATCCCTGAGCGACGGAAGCACCTTCAGAAAACCGAGCTCCGCCTTGACGATCTCCAGGGGCTTGCGCTTTTCGAAGAACTCGATCATCTCGCTGAGGCCGAACATCCCCACGGCGACGGGAAGAAAGTCGATGCCGTCGAGAAGCTGCTGAAACCCGAAGGTCAGACGCGGCTGGCCGGTCATGAGATCCTGCCCCACCATGGCCAGCATCAGCCCCAGGCACGTGGCGATCAGGCCGCGGACGATCGATTCGCCTGCAAAGGCGACGACCAGGCTCAGGGCCATGATCATGAGGGAAAAATATTCTGCGGGTCCCAGCTTCAGGGCCGTGTCGGCCAGCGGCGGCCCGAATACCATGAGACCGACCACGCTCACCGTACCGCCGACAAAAGAGCCGACGGCAGCGAGCCCCAGGGCGACGCCGGCCTTGCCCTGCCGGGCGAGGGGATTGCCGTCGAACATCGTCACCACCGATGCGGACTCGCCGGGGACGCGCATCAGGACCGAGGTGATCGTTCCGCCGTATTGGGTCCCGTAAAAGATGCCGGCGAGCATGATCAGCGCCGTCACGGGTCCCATCTTGAACGTCGCCGGCAGGAGAATGGCGCAGGCGCCCGCCGAACCGATGCCCGGGAGAGCGCCCACCGTCGTGCCGATCACGACGCCGATGGAGCAGAAGAGCAGATTGATCGGCGTCAATGCGACGGCCAGTCCGTTGAACATCAACAGGATCGTATCCACTGGATTCCTTCCCCGGCCGGTTTCACCGGACGAGCAGCCAGGCGAAAATGCCCGCAGGCAGCGGCACTCCCAATATGTACTGGAAGATCACCCAGGTTGTAAGGCTGATCATCACCCCGACAAAAACGGATTTTTTCCAGGAGTAGCGCTCCAGGAATTTCAGCTCGCCGATGGAAGCGACGAGGACGGTGGCGACGACCCCGAGGCGCTCCCAGAAAAAAATCATGAACAGGCCCACCAGGACGTACGACGCAGGGCCCGCCAGCTCGGAAAGACGGGGCATGACCAGAGCTTTCCCGCTCTTCGAGAGGAAGACGTCCGCAAAGTACAGGACGTTCAGGATTCCCCGGCACACGGCGAGCAGAACGGGCATGAACCGCGGACCGGGGGCCCCTTCCTGGATCAGGGGAAGACCCCGCGTGAAACCGATCAGTCCCGCCACCACGATCCAGATCAGAAGACCGGTGACGATCTGCGGGGTCCTTCCCTGGGCGCTTTTTTCTTGAGTCATGGCACGGCCCTCCCCTCCTGCAGGGAGTCCTGCATCACGCGCAGCGCTATTTCAACTGTGACAGGATCTGCTTGTTGCTCACGAAATCCGCCTTCAGATGGGCCGCGAACTCCTTCGGTCCCTTGTACATCAGGGGATAGTTGGCCTTCTCGAATTTTTCCTGCACTTCTTTCTTGTCGAGGGCTGCCTTGAATGCCTTGCTCAGCCTGTCCAGGACTTCCTGAGAAAGTCCCTTCGGGCCCGAGATGCCGCGCCAGGCGCCGTATTCCATCGGATACCCCTTCTCCTTGAAGGTCGGCACGTTGGGAATGCGGGGATCCCTTTCTTCGGACATGACGCCGAGCAGACGAAGTTTGCCCTGGTCGATCATGCTTCTCGCCTCTCCATAAGCGCCGAGTCCGCACTGCACATGCCCGCCGGCGATCATGGGAACCTGTTCCGTCGCCCCCTTGGTATGAACGTACTTGAATTTTATGCCGGCTTTGCCCTCCATGAGCATCGACGCGATGTGGTGGGATGTCGAATGGCCGTGCGAGGCATTCGTGATCGTCCCCTTCTTGCCCGCTGCGATCAGGTCTTCAAGAGATTTGAAAGGCGTCGACGCGCTGACGTACAGCACCTCGGGATCGAAGCAGTACAACACGATCGGTGAAAAGGAGTCGATGGTGAAGTCGACTTTTTTCGTCAGGGTGTTCGTCACGACCGACGATGTCATCGCCAGCAGCGTGTATCCGTCCGGAACGGCGCGGGCGACAAATCCCTGCCCTTCGGCGGCGCCTGCCCCGGGCTTGTTGACCACAAGGATCTTCTGCCCGAGATCCTTCTCCGCCTCTTCGGAGATGATCCGGATCGTCACATCCACCGCCCCGCCGGCGGCGAAAGGAACGACGATGGTGATGGGTTTCGTCGGATACGCCTCGGCAGCCAACACTGCCGATCCCCACAGACCGATCAGAAGAAGCGACAACAGGACCGTGAATATTCTCTTCCCTTTCATTTTCCTACCTCCTTTTGATGCTGCTCTCTGCGATTTTGCATTTCTTTCTGGTCATCAGATGGGAAAGGCGATCCCATGCCTTTTCCCGATCTGCCGGGCTTCCTCTATCACCGCATCGGCCAATGGTATCCCCTGCTCCCGCCGCGCAATTTCCGTAAAATGCTCCTTATATCCGGGATAGATGACTTCCTTGATCCCCTTGACGGGCCGCAGGCCGCGAAGTCGCGTCAGTTCATCGTCCATTCGCATCTTGAACTCCCCGGCCGGGATAAAAGCGGCGACTTTCAGGACGAGCATGAAGTTGCCGTTGCCGGACTCCCTCTCCGAATTCGTCAGAACGCTTCCCACCCGTCCGCCGAATTCAGCCCCGGAAAGCACCCCCGAAAGAATGTCCAGGAACAGCGTGACGGCGGATCCCTTCATCCCTCCGAAGGGGAGCATCACGCCTTCCAGCGCCACCTTCGGGTCTGTTGTGGGATTGCCCTCCTTATCCAGTGCCCATCCGGCGGGGAGGGGCACTCCCTGCGACAGCGCCTGGCGGACCTTCTTCCGGGCGCCCTCGCTCGTGGCCATGTCGATCACAAACGGGGGAACCTTCAAGGTCGGCACGGCGACGGAAAGGGGGTTGGTGCCCAGGAAAGGCTCCAGTGCCCCGAAGGGTGCGGCCGCAGCCGCGGCATTGGAGGTCACCAGTCCGATGCAGTCCCGGGGCAGCGCCATCGTGGAATAACAGCAGGCTGCTCCGAAGTGGTTGCTGCGCCGTACGACCGCCGCCCCGATCCCGAGCTGCTCGGCGGCTTCGACGGCGAGCGCCATGGCTCGATGAGCCGCCACCTGGCCGAGGCCGTTGTCCGCATCCAGCCGGACCGTCCAGGGCATAGGTCTTTCCACCTTGATATCGGGTCTGGATTTGATCCGCCCCTGCTCCAGACATTCCACATAACCGGCAAAACACGGAAGTCCGTGCGTGTCGAAGCCGCGCAGATGAGCGAAAACCAGGCAGTCGGAAACGATTTTTGCGTCGGGAGCCGATACTTCCAAGTGTTCAAGCACGGCGACAATGAATCGGGCGAGATCCGGGGGGGTGATGAGGGTCGTCTCAGGCATCGAAACACCTCTGATGTTCTTTTTTTGCCGTTGAAAAAAATCGATTGATCTAAACACCCCTCCATGTCAAAAGCAATCTGAATATTTTGATTGAAATGATAAGATCTTCTTATAATGTTGCCGGCGGTCGCCTTGGCGGTGTTTGACCCGTATTTCTTTAACGCGGACAGAGAGATTCCCTATGAATATGGACAAGCTGAAGTCCCTGATGTACGTGGCGGAGCTCGGCAGCCTGACCGCCGCTTCTCGCGCCGTTCACCTTTCCCAGGCCGCGGTCAGTCAGCATTTGAAGGACCTGGAGGACGAGTTCGGGACGCCCCTGGTCGATCGCTCCCGGCGGCCGGTCACGCTGACGGAAGAGGGCGAAAAGCTTGTCGCGGTGACGCGGCAGATCCTGCAGCAGTGGGACGAATACAAGGGGCGGAATCAGAAAACAAAACTCGGGGGCAAGCTGGTTCTCGGACACGTGCGCAGCGCCGTCACCGACGACGTGGCCAACGCCCTCATCGTTCTCAGGGCCAAACACCCCAAGTTGACCATCGGCCTCGTCATCGCCAGCGGCGTGACCAAACACCTGGCCCAGGAAGTGGTCAGCCGGAAGCTCGACGCAAGCTTTGGCGTCGGACCGGTTCAGCTGCCGGAAGAGCTGTTGTGGCGGCCGTACAAGCTGGAGCGGTTCTACGTGATCGCGCCGAACCAGTACCGGGGGAAAACGGATGAAGAGCTGCTGAGCAGAGGCCCCTACCTGCGGCACAAACCGCAGCTTCTCGATGAGACCATGATCGACCGGGAGATGAAGCGCCGCGGCATCAAGGCGGACCCCGTCATGGAATTCGACTCCTACGAAAACATCCTGCTCATGGTGGAACACAACGTCGGCATCGGGATCGTGCCCGATTTTTACCTCTCCAAGCAGCGGTTCGCGAAGCTGCATTGCGTAACGTTCGGGACGCCCCCGCTCACCAGAGAAATGGGCCTCATGGTGCGGCGCGACAGCCCGAACCTCCACGTCGTCGACCTGTTGTGGGAGGCGATCAAGGAATGTTCCCGCCAGTCGAGCAGCCATCGGCAGTGAGCCGAAAGGTCCATCAGCCTTGTCGCAGCGCTCAGGAGCAGGAAAAATCGGCCGTCCCGGCAGATCCGCCTGCCGCCAGGATGCTCTCCGCCGCCCGGATTCCGTCGACGGCGGAGCTGATGATCCCGCCCGCGTAACCCGATCCTTCCCCGCACGGGTAGAGCCCGGCGACCCCGACGGCGGACCCGTCGGGACCCCGCAGAATCCGCACGGGCGACGACGTCCGCGTCTCCACCCCGATCAGGAGCGCCTCTTCGGAAAGGAATCCGGACATCTTCCTGCCGAAAACCTTCAGCCCCTCCCGGATCGCTTCCGCGGCAAAGGGCGGCAGCGCGTCATCGAGCCGCGCCGCGCGGACATCGGGGAGAAAGCTGTGGCGCCCGATCGAGGGCGACGCCTCTCCGCGCAGGAAGTCGGCGAGGCGCTGCGCCGGCGCGGCGTAGTCCCCTCCTCCCAGCGCGAAGGCCCTTTCCTCCCAGAGTCCCCGGAACGCTAGGCCGTCCATCGGACCGCCGCGATCGAAATCCTCCGTACGGATATTGACGACCACCGCGGCGTTGGCGAAGGGGCCGTTTCGCAGCGAGTTGCTCATCCCATTCGTGACGATTCGCCCGGCCTCGGAACTGGAGCCGATGATCTGTCCGCCCGGGCACATGCAGAAGGTGTAGACGGAGCGGCCCAGCGAATCGAGTTTGGCCGTCAGAAAATATTCCGCGGGCGGCAGCTGCGGGTCCTCCCGCCATCGGCCGTACTGAATCCGGTCGACAAGCTCCTGGGGGTGCTCGACGCGCAGACCGATTGCGAAGGGTTTCGGCGAAAGGGACAGGCCGCTGCGTTCCAGCATCGCATAGGTGTCGTCCGCGCTTTGACCGGCGGCGAAAACGATCCGCTCCGCCGCGATTTCCTCTCTGCCGCCGACGATCACGCCCGCCGCCGCGCCCTTCCTCACGATGAGGCCCGTCACGGTTGCGCCGAAGCGTATCTCCACGCCCGCTTCCATCAGCCTCTTCCGCAGGGAAACGACGACGGCGCGAAGCCGGTCCGTTCCCACATGCGGCTTGGCATCGCTGAGGATGGAAGCGGGAGCGCCGCTTTCCACGAAGATCTTCTTCACCCAGTCGGCGCGCGGATCACGGAGGCGGCTCGTCAGTTTTCCGTCGGAGAAGGCGCCCGCCCCTCCCTCGCCGAACTGAACGTTGCTCTCCGGGTCGAGGCGGCCGCGTTCCCAGAATTCCCGGACGTCGGCCGCCCGTTCCGCCAGCGGACGGCCCCGCTCCAGGAGCAACGGCGGGGCGCCGCCCATGGCGAGGGCCAGCGCCGCAAAAAGCCCGGCCGGTCCGCAGCCCACGACGACGGGGCGCCTGCCCGCGAAGGGATTCCCGCGCAGAACCGGCGGCTGCCACAGCGCATCGGCGCGGCGGATGGAGATGCCCCCCGCCTTGCGCGGCGTCCAATCCGCGCCGTCCGGAACGACAGCCTCCAGGCCGAGGACGACCTTGGGTTCCCGGCGGCGGCGGGCATCGATCGACCGGCGCACAACGCGGAGCGACAGGATCTCCCCCCGTTTCATGCCGAGCGCAGATGCGACACGTTCCGCCAGGACGTCCCCCTCCGGCTCCGCCTGAAGCGGGAAACGAAGGCCGTCGATCAGAAGCCTCATGCCGGACTCCCCATTGAAAAAAATGTGACGCTGGGGTAGCTTGTCACCAAACGAAGGGGAAATCAACCGTATGCCTTGGTATGCCGTTCACACGCGGAGCCGTCATGAAGAGAAGGTCTACCAAGGACTCTGCCGCAAATCGCTTCATGCCTTCCTGCCGAAGGTCGAGACCTGGAGCAGCCGCAAGGACCGGAGGAAAAGAATCCTCCTGCCGATGTTTTCGGGATACCTCTTCGTCGACGTCGCCGCGCTGGACAACCAGACCAAGCTGGACATTCTGAAGACGCCCGGCGCCGTGCGCATTCTCGGCAGGCCGAGCAGCGCCGAGGCGATCCCGGTGCCCGACGACAAGATCGAGGCCATACGCCGCATCGTCGAATCGCGGGTGGAGACGTTCCAGCTGCAGTATCCGCACGTCGGGGAACCGGCGCGGATCGTCGACGGGCCTTTCCGGGGGGTTGAGGGAATCGTGATCAGCACGGACCCGGCGAAGGAGCTCTTCGTCGTATCGATCGATCTCCTGCAGCGCTCCGTGGCCATCAAGCTGGAGGGATTCCAGGTAGCCAAATTATAGCGGCGGCTGAAGGCCTGCGGCACTGGACAATTCCTCCAGCAGCCGCTCCGCGGCGCCCTCGTATTTCGGCGAGAAATGAAACGGGACGATGCGGCGCGCCCCGGCGGCGGCCGCGATCGCACCCGCCTGGCGGGCGGTCAGGTGAAATGTCTCCGCGGCCCTTTCGGCGTCCTCTTCCGCAAAGGCCGTCTCGATGAAGAGGAGATCCGCTTCCCTGGCGATATCGATCATGCGGCGGGCATTCGCCTCGCTGTAGACGGCGTCCGTGATGTAGGCCACAACCTTGCCCGGCGTGATCTTCAGGATCTTTTCTTTCAGAGCGCCCAGTCTCATCGAACGCTCCTCCAGAACCCGGCCTCCTTCCTTCCGCACGACCCGGACTGGCTTCCCGTCCGGCTCGCCGGCGATCACCGCCTCCTTGAAGTCCGTCAGCCAGGCGCCCACGGGAAGCCCCATGCGCAGCAGTTCGTTTTTCATGATGTTGACGCGGCTCTTTTCCTCGAAACGGAATGCCAGCGAAGGGATCCGGTGATCGAGCAGCGCGGCCTTCACGCGGAACGCCCGTTCATCGAGCAGCACGCCGTCAAAGGCCTTCTCCTCCGCCGGCTCCGGCCGGAAGGCGCTGCGGCAGCGGAAGCTCACCGTCTGCATGCGGTCCCCGTCCACTTCGGTTGCGAGGATCGCAAAGTCGTTGACGTAATTTTCAACGAGGTTCCAGGTGTAGGAGGCAATCCGGCTTTCGACGTTCCGCCGGAAACCCGGCGGACCGTAGAGATGGATATGGCGGTCGCGGCCCAGGCAGAGCCGCAGCAGATGGTCGAAGCCGATGAAATGGTCCATGTGGGCATGGGACACGAAGACGTGGCCGACCTTCAGGAGCTTTCGCGCCGGCACGGGATGGAGGTCCCCCAGATCGAAGAGGAGTGCGCTCCTCCGGTATTGAAATTCGAGATAGACTCCCGGATCGCCGAACGGATCGTTGACCAGATGTGCGCTGAACACGTGACGGCCTCCCTGCCCTCATCTTCACCGACTTTATGTTCGACAGCACTACTGTCCCAAGAAAGTTTTTG
>DIWJ01000018.1 GCA_002428445.1 Syntrophaceae bacterium UBA6109 | reverse complement strand
GTCTTTTCGCCGATCCAGCCCGCGTTTTGGCGAAACTTCGCTACGATGTCCTCGACGGAAGCGGGATTCTCCGGCTCCCCCTTCGCCAAAGCAACTTCTGCGGAATGCTTGGCGCCCTCTCTCGTCGTTATTTCGACCGTCGCGCCGCGTTCCCCCGGATAGGCCTTCGCCCATCCGGCATCGTTCTCGAGCGAAATGCGCGAGGCAAGAGACTGAATGTCCCTGTCGGCAATCGCGGCTGGCGTAAAACGGCCTTCACCAAGGTCGCCGAAATACGCGGCCATCGCTGTGGAATACGCCAGATTGAACTTGGCGGCTTCCGGTATTTCGGGCAGGGTGTTTTTGCCGCAGAAGCTGATGGCAACTGGATATGTTGCGATCCGGATTGTTTCAATATCCTTGAACTTCAGCGCCTTCTCTTTCATGACGGCCAGGACGCCGTCGATGGTGGGATGCGTGTGCCTGCAGGCGGCATGAAATTTCACGTACTGATCGCAGATGGAATAATGTTTTCCGAGATCCTTGAACAGTTCATCGAGGGTGACCTGGTCCGCCATGGCCTTGAAGAAGCCGTCCTTCCCTTCAAGGACCGTCGCCGGCCCCTTGGCCCCGCGCTTCGCCAGTTCGACGGCCAGCACTCCCGCCATGCCGGATTTTCCGGGGTGGAGCGGCTTCATCATGGCCCCGTTGTGGAGGATCTCCATGAGACCGGCGCTCTGCAGTCCGGCCGTCCCCATGGCGCTGACCATTTCATCCTCGTTCAATCCGGCAAGAATTCCGCAGGCGGCGGCAGCGCCGAACACCCCAACCGTGCCTGTCGTATGAAACCCTCTGTTCAAGTGGGATGGATTCACTGCCCTCGCAATGCGATTCACGATTTCGCATCCCATGACCACGGACAGGAGGAAGGCCTTTCCATCCCGTCCGTTGGCCTCGGCACAGGCCAAGGCCGCCGGAATGACTGTAACACCGGAGTGAAGGCCACCGTAGCGGTACCCGTCGTCCATGTCCAGTGCATGTCCGCTGACACCGTTGCCGAGCGCTGCGAAAACGGCCGGAATTCTCTTGTCAGTCCCCAGCAGGGTTGCCTCTTTGGCGCCCCCAAGGCTTGTCAGGTACTTGATCATAATCTGCGGGAATTCCTTGCGCAGACCTGCAATCGAGACTCCCATCAAATCGACCGTCAGGATCTTGGCCTGATGGACGACTTCCGTTGGAAGGTCCTCATATTTTACAGTGCTGAAGTAGCGGGCAAATTTTTGTAGAATCGTTTCCACGGTTCCCCTCGTACCGTTTATACGCTATGCCTCACGGACAATTTTGCCGGTAAGCTTTCTTGCTTCTTCCTGCAAACCCAGCTCATCGATTTTGCCTGGCAGGGGAATCCCCTCTCCGTCCCAGCCCCGCACTTGATAGTATTCCGGAAGCATCTTTTCGATGTTCGGCAGATACTCCGGCGCCCCCCCGGTCTTTCTCTTGTCCTTGATAATGCGGTCCGGCAGACTGTCTTCCTCTTTCGTGAGGCCAAGCCGCATGTTGCAGAGTTTCTTCAAATTGTTGATCCTTTCGCCGGTCAGCAGAATCGACTTCTCGTCGTGCTGTATCCCGGTCACCATGTGAAACCATGTCAGTACCTGGCTTGGAGCCAATCTGACCAGGAATCGGCACATTTTGATCGAATTGAAGATGGTCAGATAGTCCTGCAGGATCTTGGTGAGATAGGGCTTGCCGGCTTCCGAAAAGCGGTCTTTCACGCGATCCGAGGTGATCCCGAGCTCGTCGATGGTCACGTTCTTGAGCTCAATCACATTGCAGGCCGCCCAGTGGGTTGCGCCGTTCGCGTTCGTTGCATAAGAGAGTCCCATGGTGGCGCAAGCCCTTGGATCGTGCATGGCCGGCTCGAGACCCTTCACATGCACTGCAAATCTTTCGGAACCCTGCCCGATTTGCTTCGCCGCGCGGGAGACCCCGCCGCCAAGAACCTTGCCGAATCCCTCGCAAAGTCCGATTTCCTTCACGAGCCTCAGCATGGCATCGGCATCCCCCCAGGGAAGCTCGTACCCGACGTCTTTTTTCGTGATCAGGCCTTTTTCGTAGGCTTCCATGGCGAAGGCAATGGTGGAACCGCAAGATATCGTGTCAATCCCAAAGCGATTGCAGAGTTCATTGCCGAACGCTACCGCATCGATACTGTCGACCATGCAGTTCGACCCCAAGGCCCCCAGGGTCTCGTACTCCGGGCCTCCGCCCATGATCCGGCCGTAAGCCGTCTCGCACTCGACCGTCCTCCCGCATCCGATCACACAGGAACCGCAGAAGAATTTCTTCTTGAACAATCGTTCGTTAACGACGTTGCCGGAGATTTTTAAGGCACCCTCTTTCCAGTTCCCCAGGGACCAGTTTTTTATCGGCAGGTCCCCGATTTCTTCTGCAAACAAAAGCCCTCCCGGAGTTCCATAGTCCGAAAGCCCTTTTGTCTTCTTCTGGATATCGGGCATGGCGTCCTTGATGGATTGCTTCAGCCCATCCTCGTTAAAGATCGAGAAGGCGGTTTTCTTGCCGGTTACGGCCAGCGCCTTCAATTTCTTGGCGCCCATGACAGCGCCCAGTCCGCCGCGGCCGGCTACCCTGGCGTGCTCGCCGTCGGAAAAAATACCCGCCATGCACGACAACCGTTCTCCGGCCGGCCCGATGCACATGACATTGCTTTCCCTGCCCAGACGATCCTTCAAAGCTGCCGTCGCCGCAAAGATATCCCGGCCCCAAAGAAATTCCGCATCGTCAATCTTGATTTCCTCCGGAGAAATCTGGATATAAACTGGCTTGTCCGCTTGACCGTGAATGACAATCCCGTCATATCCGGCCCGCTTGAGCGCGACACCCCACGTTCCGCCAATATCACTTTCACCGTAGGACAAGGTCGCCGGCGACAAAGTGACAATCGCCGTTCGGCCCGATGTCGGAACCGTCGTACCCGTCAGCGGCCCCGTCATAAACGTGATCAGCGCGTCCGGATCAAAGGGGTCCCTGCTCTTGAGCCCTTCATCGTAAAGTATTTTGGTGCCCAGACCTACCCCGCCGATATACTTCTCCAGCGCGTCTTCCGCCATCTCCCGGATGGTCGCCTGTTGTTTCGTCAGATCACACCAGATGATCTTTCCCGTATACCCTCCGGTGATCATATTCCGTTCCCTTCCCATGAAATGGACACAACTCATCAGGCCTTCAGCCCTGCTGCGTGTCAGTAGGCTTTCTTGAATATCTCCATCATGTCTTCCGTCGTCGGCTTCCGGGGATTTACCAGCGGCGTACCGCTTTCCATGCCATCCTTCGCCATCGTCGGTATGAGGTTAAAATATTTTTCCCTGTCAATGCCGAGATCCTTGAGCTTCGGCACGCAAATGTCTTTGCAGAGCCTGTTCACAGCCGCGATTGTCTTCTCCGCCGCTTCCATCACGCCCAGGTTGTCGGTGTTTTCCCCCATCGCCCGGGCAATCCTGGCAAATTTCTCCGGAGCGGCTATGTACGTATATTCCACCCCATAAGGAAGCATTATGGCATTCGCCAAACCGTGGGCGACATGGAAGTGCGCGCCCAGGGGGCGTGCCAGGCCGTGGACCAATGCGGTCCCCGAATTTCCGAATGTCATGCCCGCCAGCAGCTGGCCGAGCAGCATGTTGCTTCGTGCTTCGATGTTCTCCCCGTCGGCCCATGCCTTCCTCAGATTGACGGCAATCAATTCAATGGCGGGAATCGCCAAGTACTCAATGATGGGAGAACTCCCGTAACCCACGTTGGCATCCCGGGTCGAAATGTACCCCTCGATGGCGTGTGTCAGGGCATCCATCCCGGATGACATGGTGACGCTTTTCGGCATTCCAACCGTTAAAAGCGGATCTTCAATGCATTCGTCGGGTACCAGGTAAGGGCTATAAACCAAGAATTTCACATCCCGCGTGGAATCATGAATGACGGCCACCCAGGTGACTTCGCTTCCCGTTCCGGCTGTTGTCGGAATCGCGATCATCGGGCTCTTTGGCTTTTTTACCTTTCCCTTCCCCTCATAGTCCGTCACCCTCCCGGGGTTCGTCCCCAGCATGGCGATCACTTTTCCCGCATCGATGCAGCTTCCCCCGCCTAACGAAACCACGGAATCGCAACCCTGCGAGCGAAATATCTCCGAACCCTTATCCACATGTTCCGTCGTCGGCTCTGTCGTCACTTCGTCGTAAACGACAACGTTCAGTCCGGACTTCTGCAGACTCTCCTCAATCTCTGCAACGGTTCCGGTCTTGCGCAGCACCTTGTCCGTGACGACCATCACTTTGCTGCCGCCCAATTCCTTTACCCTCTCACCGACCTTCTCCGCTGCGCCAATCCCGAATAAAATGTTCCGCGGAACACGAAAATTGTAGACTTTTAGAATGTTCATTCCCGCAACTCCCGATTTCAGGTATTGATATATCGTGTCAAATAACGGGAGCGATTTTGATCCATCGGACCCGTTGCTTTCATCGCCAGGACGAAAAACAAATCCCCCCTTACGTTATCATGCTTAATTTCCTTTATGCGCTTCCTGTGCGGCGGTACCCTTTGCCTGCAAAATTCGGATGCATACGAGAAAAGCCCCAATCGGAACCATGAAGAGTGCAGGAGCCAGGGGATATGCCAAAATACAACTCGATACCTCGTTGAATTTCCAGGCTTGCATGGCGCTCTCAAAACCCTGCTTCACCATGAGCGCGAAAAACAAAAGATAGAAAACTTTCAGTATCGCATTGATAGGAGCCATAATCTTTGGAGAAAAGAATCTGTCGACAAAGAGCGTGAGCCTTACGTTTCCCCCGATCTTGTAGACATGGCTCATGGAAAGAAATACGAGTATCACCATCAAGTACTCTTCCGTAATCTCATATAGACTTGGGATGAATAGGCCCGTCGTCTTTCTGAAAAAGACGTCAAGTGCCGTTACGAACATGATGACGAGCAAGGTTAGGATACTGATCCCCAAGGCGACCGATTCCACCCGGTCTATCCATTTGTTGATGATTTTTATCATATGCCGACCTCACCTTCCTCTAATTCCCGGAGCGGTCAAATCCCGGGAATGCCCCCCGGCACGGCCGGGGGCATTCCCGGGAAAATTCACTTGGCAACGATTTCGTTGCACAGTTTCAGGTACTGGCTGAGGACGGTGTGGCCGGGCAGCTTCTTCCCGTCCATATCCTTCGCCCATTCTTCCTCGATTCCCTTCAGCGGCTTCATCCAGGTCGCCAAGTCTGCTTTCGAAATCCGGGTGAGCACCATTCCCTCTTTTTCATATTGCGCGGCAAGTTCCACCTGTTCTTTGTCCCAGTTCTCCGCAAAATAACGGCTTGAATCTTTGCCTGCCTGCAGCACAGCGTCCTTGATATCCTTGGGAAGGCTGTCCCATTTTTTCTTGTTCATCCCGTAGGCTGCCGGCCATGCTCCCATCCGAAGCCCTAAAGTATGGTATTTCTCAAGCTCGTTTGTCCGATACCCCTTCACGCTGGCGAAAGAAAAAGCGATTCCGTCGACGATTCCTCTCTGCGCCGCTTCATAGACCTCGGGGCTCGCGATCGTCACAGTGGCAATGCCATATTTCTGGGCGATTCTGTCAAACACGCCGCCGCCCGTTCTGATTCTCAGGCCCTTGAGATCTTCCGGCTTCTTGACCTGCTTCTTGATCGTGCCGATATCGTACTGGCAGGTGGAATTCACCATGGAGGCAATGGGGTGAAGACCGTATCTGTTGAATTCGCCGATGATCTCAGGCGATTCGGTCACCAGCCTCTGATAGATCGCGGTTCCTTCGGCGGCCGTCGTATAGAAGGGGAGCATCGCCACGGTGTTCAGGGACATTTGCCCGGCGTAAGGCGGGACCGGCAGATAAGACATGTCGGAAACGCCCGTGCTGACCAGACGCAGCAGGTCTTTCAGCTTTCCAAGCTGTTCTGCCGGATAATACTCCACAACAACCTTTCCCTTCGTGATTTCCTCCAGGCGGTTCTTGAAGACCACATTCCCCCTGTTCGCAAGGTGACCCACCGGATAGGAATCTGTAAACTTAATCTTGATTGCCTGTTCTGCAGCAGCAACTGTCCCCGGCACGCAAAACACAAAGCACACAAGTGCTGCCAGGAGAATCCCGAACAACTTCTTCATAACCTACCTCCCTTTCAATAAGCCTTTCACCCTTGTCGTTTTGTCCGCTTTCCTCTAACCGTGAACCCTTCATTGTGCATATTAGTACCGAAATATCATTCCCCTCACTTTACCCCCGTAAACATCATCGAGGGCAGCCAAGTGGAAATGACCGGAAAGAAGATGAGAAGCGCCAGCGTCACGGCCTCAAAAAACAGCATGATGCCTGTACCCTTGAATACCGTTTCCAGCGGCACTCCCGTTGTCGCGCTGACCACATAGGCATTCATGCCGAGCGGCGGTGTGACGAGGGCGATTTCAACCAGCTTCACGACGATGATGCCGAACCAGATCGGATCGAACCCGAGGGACATGACCAGCGGATAGACAAGCGGAAGCGTAATCAGCAGAATGGCGATCACGTCCAGGAAGCAGCCCAGTATGAAATACAGGATTATGACCATAAAAAATACCATGCCCGGGGATGCATGCAAATCGGTAATGAATTGTATCAGCTTCTGCGGCGCCTGGGTGATCGTCATGAAATATCCGAAGACCATGGCGCCGATAATGATCACGAATATCATGGTCGTGACTTCCAGGGTTTTCTGAACGGCATGGATAACCTGTTTGAAGTTGATCTGCCTCCGCGCGAGCGGGATCACGAGGGCTCCGAAGGCACCGACCGCGGACGCTTCCGTCGGCGTTGCCCAGCCAAGATACATGGATCCCAAAACGGCGCTCGCCAGCAGGATGAACGCCCAGAGGGGCTCCAGAGACAGAAACCTCTCCTTCCAGGTATACCCCGTCTTTGACTGGAGCGGCATATCGGAGGGCTTCACTTTGCTCCAGACATAGATTCCCAAAATATATAGAGTCGCCGTCAGCACTCCCGGCAGGATGCCTGCGATCAGCAGCTTTCCGATAGAATTTTCCGTGACGGCCCCGTAAATGACGAGCGAGATGCTGGGAGGAATCATGATGGCCAGGGTGCCCGCGACGGTGATGACGCCCGCGGCAACCGGTGTCTTGTAGCCGTTGCGAATCATCTCCGGAACCGTAATCCGTGACAGGGCCGCCGCCGAAGCGGTACTCGACCCGGACAGGGCCGCCATGCCCGCCGCCGCAAAAATACTCGCGATGGCGAGACCTCCCGGAAGCCGCTCCATCCATTTCCGGGCCGCATCGAAAAGTTCCCTCACGATGCCGCATTCGGAGGTCAATTCCGCCATCAGGATGAACATCGGCAGTGTCGTCAACGTGTAGCTGGCCGCGGTTCTGTAGGGAACCGTATTCATAACGCCGAATACCGCATCCATCCCCCCGGCCATATACAGGCCAACGAGTCCACTGATGCCAAGGGCCAATCCCACAGGCGCACCAATGATGAGAAGAAAAAGGAGAAGACCAATGCCCAGATAGATCATATATGCATGCTCCCTTCAGGATTAAGGCTGTTCATCCTGTCCACCAGGATCACTTCCACGGTTTCAGTTCGTCCGGTCATATCTCACGGGCAACTTTTGAACCCTCGTAAATGGCCTCCAAAACATTCCTCGCCTTGGTGCAGTCGCCAATGGCGAAGATGTTCTTTCCATCCTTTTCCTTCATCGTCTTCCAAAGGGAATCGTCGGGCACAGCACCCGCCGCAATGATGACTGTATCCACATTCTCAATCTTTTTTGTGCTTCCTTTTTGAACGTAAACGACGTCACGTTCGCCGATTTCCGTCACCGTTAAATTGAGGACTATGTCCACCTCTTTTTCCGCGAAACGATCCTCGAAATAGACCCGGTTGGCGCTTCCCGTGTCCGCAGCCATCACATCCAGCATTTCGAGGACGGTGACTTCTTTTCCTCTCTCGATACAAAAATCCACCGTCTCCAGGCCCACAAGTCCGGCTCCCACCACGACGATCCGCTTCCCGATTGCCGCCTTTCCCTGCAAAACGTCGACGGCATAGACCACATGTTTCCGAGAAATCCCCTTGATCTTGGGCTCGAGGGGAAGGGCTCCTGTTGCGACCACAATCGCGTCCGCATTCAAACGATGGCACGCCGCAGGAGTGATCTCTTCCCCCAACACAACAGAAATCCCCAGATTCTTCACCTGATGCGCGAGGTAATCCGTTACTTTTCCAAGTTCACTGCGGTGAGGAGGTATGCGGCCCACCGCGACCTGCCCCCCCAATTCCTTTTCCTTCTCATAGACCGTCACCTGGTGGCCCCGAAGGGCGGCGATGCGTGCCGCCTCGAGACCTGCCGGTCCTCCGCCGATGATCGCCACCCTCTTTGGCTTCAGGGATTTTTGGATCCTGAATTCTCTTTCCCTTCCGACTTCCGCATTCTGGAGACAGGCGATCGGTTTCTGCTTGCGGAGCATGTCGATACAGCCCTGATTGCAGCCGATGCATTGGCGGATGTCATCAAACCTGCCCGTTTGAGCTTTCCGGGGCCATTCGGGATCGCACAGCAGCGCTCTCCCCAAGGCAACCAGATCCGCCTTCCCCTCCTCAATAATTTTTGCCGCTCCGACAGGCTCGACAATTCTGCCGATGGCGGCTACGGGGATTTTCACAGCCTCTTTGATCAGGGCAGCAAGATGGATGTTGACGAACGGCGGCAGCGACATGGCAGGGACGATCCGCTGGGGTCTCGACTCATGAAGCCCGACGGAGGCGACGATCGCATCGGCGCCTTCTTTCGCCGCAAGCCCGGCGGTTATCTGCGCATCATCAGGGGTGGTGCCCCCCTCCACGTAGTCGCAGACATTCAGTTTCACAAGAACGGGAAAATCCGTACCGGCCTTCTTCTTCACGTCCCGGATGATTTCTATCAGGAAGTTGGATCGCCCGACGATGTCTCCTCCGTACCGGTCGGTCCTCTTGTTGGTGTAGGGAGACAGGAATTGCGTGATGACGTACCCATGGCCTGCGTGGATTTCGACTGCATCGAACCCGCCTTCCCGCGCCCGCCTTCCGGCATCGCCAAACTTCGCTATCAGGACCTCGATATCTTCCACGGTCATCTCGCGCGGGATCTCAATTCCTTGGGCAATGCCTTCATATCGCGAAGCCACGACGGTGGCGCCAAGAGGCTGCAGTCCGGTGATCTTCGCGGAACACTCCCTCCCTCCGTGGGAAAGCTGGATGGAAATTCTCCCCCCGGCCGCATGGACCGCATCGCTGAGGCGTCTGTATCCGGGAATGAGTTTATCGTCATGGGCGCCCGAACCGCAGGGAATTCGCTTTCCTTCCTGGGAAACGTAGGAACTCCCCGTCACATTCAGGGCACATCCCCCCTTAGCGATGTTGACGTGGTAGTCAATCAGGCGATCCGTGACGGAACCGTCTTGGGCGGCATAGTTTGTGACCATCGCAGACATGATGATCCTGTTTTTCAGATCCAGCCTCCCAATTTTTATCGGCTCAAACAATTTTCTTGCATTCGGCATTATCTTGCTCTCACACCTTGACGTCTCGCGACAATATTTGCACCCTTGCAGATCGTCTCCGAAATATTTCGCCACAAGTCTTCTTTCCGGCATTTTTTTGGCTAGGGTCCAAGCATTGTCCTCGGCAGCCACAGTGCGATCTGAGGGAATGCAACCATCAGCGCCAGAACAGCAAAGTTTCCCGCCAGCAGAGGCACAACCCCCCTGAAGATGCTCATCAGCGGGACATCCCTGGCGATGCCCGCAATGACGAACACATTCGCGCCGACCGGAGGCGTCACCAGCGCCACCTCGGACATCATTACAATGAAAACACCGAACCATATGGGGTCGAATCCGAGTGCCATCATGACGGGATGAACGATCGGCATGGTCAGGATGATCATGCCGAAGACATCCAGAATCATTCCAAGAAATATATAGACCGGCACCAGCAGGGTCACGATCACGTAGCGGTTCACATGAAGGCCGACAATCATTCCCACCAGCGCTTCCGTCACGCCCGTCAGCGTCAGGAAGCGGGCGAAGAGGATCCCGCCGATGATGATGGCGAAAATCATGGCCGTGACCCGGCCCGTATCCATCAGCGCTTCCATGTAGCCCTTCAGTTTCAGCCTGCGCATAGCCAGGCCGATGATCAAGGCGCCCGCGGCGCCGCACCCGGCCGCTTCCGTCGGGCTGAAGACGCCCGCGTAAATCCCGCCCAGCACGCCCAAAAAAAGAACCAGCGCCGGCCATACCGACGACAGGCTTCTGAAGCGGACCGCCCAGGATGCCCTCTCCCCCGGGGGGCCCAGGGCGGGATTGATTTTGCATTTGATATAGATCACGATAGCGTAAAATGCCGCTGTCATGATGCCCGGAATGACGCCTGCCATGAACAGTGCGCCAATCGACGTCTCCGTGAGAATGGCATAGAAGACAAAGGTGATGCTGGGCGGGATGAGTATCCCCAGTGTCCCGGCGATGGCGACCGTCGCGGTGGCGAGGCCGTCGTGATATTTATATTTCTTCATTTCCGGAAGCGCGATCGTGCCCATGGTCGCCGCCGCCGCCACGCTCGAACCCGTAACCGCCGCAAACGCCGCGCACCCCCAGACGCTTGCGACACCCAGCCCGCCGGACATGCTCCCGAACCATGCATAGGCCGCCCGGTACAGGTCTCCGGCAACTCCCGTATAGAACACAAACTGCCCCATCAATACGAAGAGCGGGATGCATACCAGCGTAAAACCCGTGCCTTCCTTCCATGCCACCAGGCTTGCCTGCATGATCGCCGGGCTTGGTCCCGCCACAAAAAAAAGCCCGGCAGTCGCCGCCGCTCCCATGGCAAAGGCGATGGGAACACCGAGTACCATCAGCCCGATCATCATGACGACAAAGAGAATCCCGATCGTTAATTCCATGGCGCTAAGCCTCCTGTTCCTTGCCCAATATCTTCGAGAAAGCCCGGCTGAGGGACAGAACAAACTGCAGGTTCATCATCAGCAATCCTACCGACAGGATGATCCGGAAGGGCCAGAGGATGATCTTGGAGACATCGAACATCTCGTTGAGTTTATAGGCCTCTGCGACATCCAGAAGGCTTTGATAGAAGAGCAGCCCCCAGAAGAAGAGCCCAGCCAGGGCGACCACGATATCCAGGGTCGCTCTCGCTTTCCCCCTTGTTCGGCCGTACAGGAGTTCCATGCGGACATGGCTGTCTTTAACCCAGCAATGGCTGAAGCCGAAGAAAACCAACGTGACCAGCAGCAGCCCGACGACGTCTTCGGCCCAAATGATCGGCGCATTGAAGGAATATCTCATCGCTACATTGACGGCCACCAGAACCATGAGTAAGGTCAGAACGATGGTTACGCCGAACCAGTTCAGGATTTCTGACATCTTTTCGATGGCGGACGCGATTGCTTTCATATCTTCACCTCGAGGCCGTCTTGATGCTCTTCGCAAAAGCCAGCAGGATCCACGAAAGCCGGCGCGCGGCCCGCAAAAAGACCCGAAGGCAACGCCGTGCCCCGCGGACTTCCTGCGAGCCGCCCATGCCGCATCAGTTGTTAATCCCCTGAATCGGATTCTTGGTAACCTGCTCCCAGATCTGCTCCGGCGTCCATTTTTCGTATTTCTTCGTGAGCGAGTGAAGCTCTTTCATGAATTCTTTGGCCGGATGCCCCTTGGCCTCATTGTCCGCGATGAATTTGTCCTCGAGCTTCTTCGCAGCCGCTACCCAGCGCGCCTTTTCCTTGTCGTCGAGATAGATGACGGTCATGCCTGTTTTTTTCACATCCTCTATCACTCCCTTTTCGTAGGCCTGCGCCATGATCTGCGGGTATTTCCGGTTGTTGTTGTAGACAATCAACTGCAGATCTTTCGGCAGTGCGTTGTAGGTCTTCTTGTTCATGCAGGTAGCGACGGGAACAGTGGACGCGTCCGTCATGGAAACGTATTTGCAGATTTCATGCAGCCTGTTGCTGATGATGTCTATGGCATTCGTCAAAACGCCGTCCAGCAGACCCGTCTGCAGCGCGGTATAGGCCTCGACGGCGGGAAGAGCGACCGGAATGGCGCCCATGGCCGCCAGGAAATCATTGGCCAATCCTCCAGCGCTCCGGATCTTCATGCCCTTCAGGTCCTCCAGGGTGCGGACGGGCTTCGATTTCGTCACGATCTGGTAATTTGCCGTCGTCTGATAGGACATCAGGTAGACGCCCATGCTCTCGTACTCTTTCTTCAGGTACTTGTTGTAGAGCTCTTCGCAGACGAGGGATCCCACATAGGCATTCGGGAAAATGAACGGAAGTCCGGTCCCATGGCAAAGATAAAAATTGCCCGGAACATAGGAAGGATACGCGTGCGTGAAATCCGTGATGTTCGCCGTGCCGGCCGCCTTGAAGCCGTCATTGGCGCCATGCAGCACGCCGCCCGCAAAAACCTTGAATTTGATTCTGCCCTTGCTGTCATCTTCGACCATTTTGGTCCAGGGTTTCACGACGTTCGCCACCTGCCTGTTCGTCGGCGACATGTGGCTCGTAAACCTGAGCGTAATGACCTCGTCCTTCGCTATGGCGGTCTCCGTCTGACCGATCAAACCGATCGACAGCGTGGCCATCACCATGAGCGCAAGCATCCACTTCCCGTATCCTTTCATCATGCTCCTCCTTTTGAAATCGCCGCTTCCAGTAAAAATCCGTCTCGCTGCACAGGCGCTCTATCCGCAGAAGTGACAACCTTCCTTTTTTCCGCTCACGACAGATAGACTTGCGCCCACTCGATGCCCAGCTCCGCGAGCTTCTCGCGTGTGGGGATTCCCATTTCGTTCCAACCCAGTATCCGGAAGTACTCCTGCTGCGTTGCTTCCAGCGTGACGGGGTCGACCGTCACCGCACTGAGCGGGCCCTCCGACGGCGAAGAAGCGAAGCGGCGCGGAAGGATGTCGTCTTTCCGGGTGAATCCTTCCCGAAAATTGAATACGCGGGCGAGGGCCATGCCCCGTTCCACGGCCTTCGCCAGGTCCCCGTAACTCACCGGCCAGCCGGTGACGGCCTGGACGGCTTCGCATATCTGCTGCCGAC
>DIWJ01000015.1 GCA_002428445.1 Syntrophaceae bacterium UBA6109 | reverse complement strand
AACAACGCTCGATTTTCTTACAATTTATGCAATCAATTATTTCCAATTCACAATCTCTTACATATGGACCTTTTGCCCATTCACATTTTCCTTTTGACGGAAGCTGCTTTGATTTCTCCACACGCGTGGGTTTACCTCTAAGATCCCATGGCCACGTTTCATTTTGCTTTATTCCAGCCGTCTTAAGTCTCTCTTCTAAATCTGCCTTAACAGTGGGGTTCCATTCCCCATTGAGTATTGAAGGGTTTCTTGCCGACGCTCTTACCTCTAAGCCGATTTCTTCAATGACTGAATAAGCTGCAATAATGGCATAGGCGAACCTGACATGATTTAAGATGAAAGGCGAAACACCTAAATGATCTGGCGAAAAATATGGATCAATATCGACTCGTAATATGCTGTGAAGACGAGATGCGAATCCAAACTTAGCCAATGCGTATTTGTATGATCTTCGATAACTTGCTTTTGTCGCAATCATGCAGGCAATTGGAAAACCGAATCTACCATATGTTTGTAAAAGTGGAGGGCCCGATGAATTCTCGGGAAATACTCTATTGCGCTCCCCTTTGTCTTTAGGAATAGCGGCTTCAATTTCACACATGGGGGGCTCTGCCGTAAGCAGTAAAAGGGCACAATTAATCAGCTCCAACGCATTTTGGGCACTATTAAAGTTATGAGCATATATCGTGATTTCCTTAGGTTGCATTTCTTTGCCATTATAAGAGGCATGATGTTTTTTAGACGCCTTTGATCTTTCAAATTTAATCATCCATCCCTTGCCCTTATATGGTGCCGGAGGAAATAAACTCCAATCATCAGATATTAGACCGGTGCGGTATCCTTTCAATTTTCCCATATACATCCCATATCTGGTTGAACAGGTTAATGATCGATCAGACTCGAAGAAGTTGTCGCCGATTACGTTATTTTTTGTCGTCGAATATCTTAATCCTGACATCTAATGAGGCTTCAGGATGTAGAGAACTGCGGACAAAGGTAGACAAATGTAGACAAACCTCAGAGGCCTATCCCATCCGTAACCCATTGAAATAATGGTGCCCCTGGGGCGATTCGAACGCCCGGCACACGGATTAGGAATCCGTTGCTCTATCCGTCTGAGCTACAGGGGCTCTGGAGATCCGTCTGAAAGGATGGTCCGTGTAACATGCTTTATTTCGGGTGTCAACTACGCATCCCGGAGCGTGGCGATCGATGAAATGGCTGGATTCCGGCCTGCGCGGAACGACGGAAGCGGAGACCTGTGGCGTCGCATAGTGCGCAAGGACAATGGGTTCCCGCCTGCGAATGACAACGGAGAGATCGCCGCGCCTCGCTCGCAGTGACACGGAGCGGGATTGCCGCGTCTGCCCGGCGGCATCCCCGCAAGAACAACCCTACTGAAGCGCTTCGAGATGGGTTTCGAGGAATTTTGCCTCTGAGAAGTCTTTCAGCTTCAGCTCCTCCGGCGATATCCCGGCGAAGGCCGATCGAGGCGCTAGGCCGATCAGCTCCGACTCGACGATCCCGACGCCGCCCTGCCCGGCAAGTTCGCGGATGCGGCGGAAGGCCGAGGCGACGGGCGTTTCGCGGCAGTCGGTCAGATTCATCGACACCTGTACGAGTCTGCGGCTCCGCAGGGGAACGCCGAGGGCCCGGACGGCAGGCAGACCGCCGCAGGATTCGCGGATCTGCCGGGCGATGCCGCCGGCGAGGGACAGATCCTCCGTTGCGAGGTTGACGTTGAAGGCGACGAGGGGAACGCGCGCGCCGACGATCATGGCGCCCAGCCGCGGGTTGAATGTGCAGGGGCCCGCGTCGGGTTTCCAGTCCGGATCGCAGAGGCGGTCGGAAAGCTTCTCATAGCCGCCCCGCCGGACTTCCGGCAGCTGTTTGCGCCGGGGATCGAGGGCCGCCTCGCCGTAGAAATAGACGGGGACCTGAAATCGTCCTCCCGCCTCCCGGCCGAAGCGGTGCGCGGCGGCGACGGCGTCTTTCATCTCCGCGTCCGCAAGCGGCACGAAGGGAACGACGTCCGCCGCCCCGATCCGCGGGTGAACACCCTGGTGCGCACGCAGGTCGATCCTCGCAAACGCCGCCTGTACGGCGGCGAGCGCCGCGCGGACGACATTATCCGTTTCTCCGAGGAAGGTGAAGACGCTCCGGTTGTGGTCGGCGTCGCGGTTTACATCCGCAAGACGGACACCCCGCACCCGCTCGACAGCGGCAGCGATGGCGCGCACCGTCCCGTCATCTCTCCCTTCGCTGAAATTGGGAACGCATTCGAGGATCTTCATGGCCCTCACTCCTGGTAGAGATTACCTTCGGGCAACTCGATGCAGGAAAGCCGCCCCCCGTACACGGCGCCCGTATCGATGCCGATCTTCCTGCCGTCGTTGTATGGGTAATCGCAGGACAGGTGCGTATGCCCGAAGATCACCTTCTTGCCGAAGTCGTAGTCCGAATAGATGAAATCGTCGCGGATCCAGACGAGATCGAAGTCGCTCTGTTCCGCGAGGGGAATTCCCGGACGCAAACCCGCATGGACGAAGATGTAGTCGGATGTCTCGAAGGAGGTGACGAGGCCGTTGAAGAACGCCAGGTGCTCCTCCGGGATCCGGAAGGCATCGCGGGCGCTGCCCGGCCGGTACCCATAGGAAATCAGCGTGGACATGCCGCCGTTATAGAGAAACACCTCTTCTCCCCGCCCCCGCACGTAATAGTCCAGGAAGAGCTGTTCGTGGTTTCCCGTGAGGCAGACGACGTTCCGGTGGGTCCCGCGGATTTTGAGAACACGATCGACGACGCCCTTGGGGTCGGGTCCGCGGTCGATGTAATCGCCGATGAAGACGAGCGTATCCTCTTCGGGGTCGATCGGGATCTCTTCCATCAGGCGGTCCAGGCGATCGGCGCAGCCGTGGATATCCCCTATGGCAAAGATCTTTCCCATACGCTTCGGCGGATCCCTGCTTCGGCAAGCCCGGTGCAACAGGCGTCAGCAAGACAAGAACTGCTTCTTTATGAAAGCCCCGGTCAGGCAGCTTCCCGTTCGAAGAGTGCGTCGACGAACTCCGCGGCGTCGAAGGGACGGAGGTCCTCGATCCCTTCGCCGATGCCGATGAAACGGATGGGAAGGCCGAGCTCCTTCGCGATGCGGATCACCACGCCGCCTTTGGATGTCCCGTCGAGCTTGGTCAGGACGATGCCGGTGACGCCGATGTCTTCCTTGAACATGCGCGCCTGGACGACGGCGTTCTGCCCGGTGGTGGCGTCGAGGACGAGCAGGACTTCGCGGGGGGCGCCGGGCAGCTCCCGGCCGAGGATGCGTTTCATCTTCTTGAGCTCTTCCATGAGATTCGCCTTGGTGTGCAGGCGGCCCGCCGTGTCGATGATGACGATCTCCGCGCGGCCCGCCTTCGCGGACTGCACGGCGTCGAAAACGACTGCGGAGGGATCCGCCTCCGCCTTCTGCTTGATGAGGACCGCCCCGACCCGCTGGCTCCAGACCTCGAGCTGCTCGATGGCCGCGGCGCGGAAGGTGTCGGCGGCGACAACCATGACCGACTTCCCCTCCTGGCGGTAGCGATAGGCCATTTTCCCGATCGTCGTCGTCTTGCCCGTCCCGTTGACGCCGATGACCATGATCGTGTGGGGCGGATCAGGAGGCAGAGAGGCGCCGCCTTCGTTCTTCCGGAGGATCTCCAGCATGCCGTCGCGGAGCGTCTTCCGGATGAGGTCCGGCTGGTGAAGCTCTTTCCGTTTGAGCTGCTCCCGCAGCTTTTCGATCATCTCATAGGTGAAGGCGGGGCCGACGTCCGCGCCGATCAGCGTCGTTTCCAGTTCCTCGAAGAGGTTCTCATCGATCTTCTTCTCCCCGAGGAGGAGATCGTCGACGTTCGCCGTCAGCAGGCGCCGCGTCTTGGCGAGCCCCGATTTGAGTCTTTCAAAAAATCCCTTATTGTCTTCCGATCCCATGAATTCATCCTTCCAGGAAACTTGGCCGGTCATGGCGGGCAAAGCGAAGCAGCCTCAAGATCGCCGCGGTCCGGAGTTCATCCTGAGCGCAGCCGAAGGGGGGACCTCGCGATGGCAAAAAAAGAGGCGCTGCCCGCGATGACGGCGTTCGCACCGGATCTAACCATGTTCAACGGAAGATGTAAAGCGGCGAGAGGGATTCCGGTTCCCGGCGGCTTCCGGACAAGGAACGGATCGTGAACATCATTCGCTCGCATCCCCCCCCGCGGCAAGCCGCGGGGAATGCGCTCGCTGCCGGATTCAGGGTGACATCGGATGACCGGCCGGGCCGGCGCATCGGACCGTCTCAGTTGAGATTGACGGAAACCAGCGACGAAATCCCCTGCTTCTGCATGGTGACGCCGTAGAGATTCCGGGCGACCTCCATCGTGCGCTTGTTGTGCGTCACGATGACGACCTGGGAACAGTTCGAGATGTCCTTCACGATGCCGTTGAAGAGCGAGATGTTCGCATCGTCCAGCGCCGCGTCCACCTCGTCCAGGACGAGGAAGGGGGACGGTCGAAACAGGAGGATGGCGAAGATAAGCGCGATCGCCGCCAGCGACTTTTCGCCGCCCGACAGGAGGCTGACGCTCTGGGCGCGCTTGCCGGGGATCTGGATGTCGATGTCGACGCCTGTCTCCAGCAGGTCCGACTCGTCGGTGAGGCGCAGTTCGCCCCGCCCGCCGGGGAAGATCCGCGAAAAGACGTCCTTGAAGGAGGTGTTGATGGCGTCGAAGGTTTCCGAGAAACGCTGGCGGGAGATCTTGTTGATCCTCGTGATCGTCCGCTGCAGGGTTTCGAGCGATTCCTGCAGGTCAGCAACCTGGGATGTCAGGAATTCGTGGCGTTCCTTGAGCTGTTCATGCTCGCCCAGCGCGAGCAGGTTGACCTCGCCGAAATTTTCCAGCGTCTTGCGGTCCGCTTCGAGGGACGCCGTCAATTCCTGCACGGCCGCCTCCTCCAGTGCTACAAAACCGGTCTTCAGTCCGTCGAGGTCCGCATCGTGCTTTTCCAGGATATTGCGCCGCAGGGAATCGACGTGGAAACCGAATTCCCGGAACTGCATCTCCGTTTCCCCCGCCTGCTTCAGGACCTGGTCGAGTTCCTGCTGCACTTCCCGCAGGCCGGACTCCAGTTCGCGGAGCGCCGTCTGGCGCTGCTGGTAAGCGTCGCGCTTGCCGCCGAGGGCGGACTCCACGGCGGCGAATTCCCCGTAGAGGGTCTCGAGCAGTTTCTTGCCTTCTGCGGCTTCCGTCCGGATCGATTCGATCTCGCGTTCGCAGGCAAGGATGTCCTGCCGGCGGCTCTCGATCTCGCGGCCCATTTCCGCGAGCGACTCCTGAAGCCTGGCGATCGTATTGCGGGCGGACAAGCCCTTCTCCTCGATCGAGACGATCAGGACGCGTTCCTTCGTGAGTTCGGCCTCTTCGCCGTCCAGGGTGCTGCGCAGCGCTTCCCTTTGCGCCTTCAGCGCGGTCATCTCTTCGTTGACGGTGCGCTCCCGCTCCTCCAGGTTCAGGAGTTCCGCGGCGATTTCACCGGTCTTCTTCTGCGCCTCGGCCTCCTCGGTGCGGAGATTTTCCGCGTCGAATTCGAGGACGCGCAGGCGCTGTTCGGCGCGCTTGATTTCTTCCCCGAAACGCTCGAGATCCTTTCGCTTCGTGTTGATCCGCAGCTCCAGGCGGTGCAGCTCGGAACGCAGATGAACGGATTCTTCTTCCCAGTTCGCCGAGCGCTTGGCCGCCTCCTGGCGGTTCGCGTTCTCCTGTTCCAGGACACCGGCCAGGCGTCTCTGCAAGGCCTCCATCTCCGCGATTTCCCGCTTGTTGCCGAGAAGTCCCCTGTCTCCGTTTCCGTTGGACGCGCTGCCGCCAGTCAAGACACCCTGAGGGCTGATGATGTCCCCCGCCGGGGTGACGAAGGTCCCGCGGAAGCCGTTCTGACGCCAGAGATCGACGCCGTTCTTCAGATCCGGGATCAGGAGGACATCGCCCAGAAGGTACTCGGCGATGCCGTTGTAATTTTCACGCACCCCCACGCGCTCGATCAGCCGGACCGCCTCGCGGAGGTGATCCAGCTGCGGGATCTCTTCGCCGCTGTTACGAACCTCCAGAGGGATGAAACTGCCACGCCCCAGGGAATGCTGATGGAGGTAATCGATCGCGTTGACGCCGTCCTGCTGGCTGCGGACGAGAACATACTGCAGCTTTTCCCCCAGCACCGCCTCGACAGCCGTTTCATATTCGCGGGGAACATCCAGATAATCCGCGACGAGACCGAGGAACCCGTTCTCGGGAAGATCCGGCAGGCCTTCCCGGTTCGCCTTCATGAGCGACCGCACTCCGGCGCCGCACCATTCGTAGCTTTCGTGGAACTCCCGGAGAGAGGACACGCGGGAGGAAACCTTCGCGGCTTCCTCGCGGGTTTCCGCAATCCTTGCCTCGATCTCCCGTCCGTCTTCTTTCGCCCGGTCAAGCTCGGAGACAGCCGTCTCCCGCCGCTCCGCCAGCTGCGAGCCCGTCGCTTCGTCCGTTTCCAGTTCCGCCCGGACCGCCTGCAGCGTGGCCTGAAGCCCTTCGCAGCGCCTGCGGTCCTCTCCGATCTCCCGGTTCGTGCGCTCCTCGCGCCGCTGGAGGTCTTCGATGCCGCGGGCCAGCGCCGCCGTCGCGTTCTTCAGCCGCGCCTTTTCGGTCGCGACCTCCAGGTGGGCGGCCTTCTTTTCTTCCAACTGCCGCTCGATAGCGCGGTCCGCTTCCTTGCGCTCCCCGACGCGCTGTTCGCATCCGGCGAGCGCCGCCTTCTTTTCGGCAACCGTCTTTTCCGCTTCCTCGGCCACCCCCTGCAAAGAGGAGATCTCGGTCGAGACTTCCGTCATCCGCCGCTCGAAGGAATCAGCCTCCGCGATGTCCCTCTCCCTGCGCGCGGCCACGTCCGCGGTCTTCTTGGCCGCGAACTCGACGGCCTGCTCCCTGATGCCGATGTCGTTCTTGATGCGGTAGAGGGCTTCCTGGGACTGCGAGATGTCCGTCTCGGTCTCGAGGGCGGCGGTCTTGGCCTCCTCGAGGACGGCTTCACAGGTCTTCACCTTCAGCCGCACTTCCTGTTCGCGGTTCGTGAGGTTCTGCCGCAGTGCATCGGACTGGTCGCGCTTGTTAAGCAGATCGGTATACTGCTGCAACGCGAGCCGGATGTCCGTTTCCTTGATCCGCCCCTTGAGCGCCTTGTACTGCTCCGCCTTCTTGGCCTGGCGGGAGATTGCGTTCAGCTGGCTCTTGACCTCCCGGAGGATATCGTTGAGGCGCGCGAGGTTCTGCTTCGTCGCCTCCATCTTGCGGACGGCCGCTTCCTTCCGGCTTTTGTACTTCGAAATACCGGCCGCCTCCTCGATGAACTGCCGGCGGTCTTCCGGTTTCGCCTCGACCAGGGTGGATACGCTGTTCTGCTCGACCAGTGAATAGGTCTTGGTGCCGACACCCGTGCCCATAAAGAATTCGCGGACGTCCAGAAGACGGCAGGGAACCTTGTTGATGCAGTATTCGCTTTCGCCGTCCCGGAACAGGCGGCGGCAGATCTCCACTTCGCTGAAGGAGGCATAGGCCTCCGGGAATCCTGCTCCGTCGGCGGACAGGATCATGGTCACCTCAGCCATGCCGACGGGGGATGCCTCCACGGACCCGTTGAAGATGACGTCGTCCATCTTCTTGCCGCGCAGCGCCTTGACCCGCTGTTCCCCCATGACCCAGCGGATGGAATCGACGATATTGCTCTTCCCGCAGCCGTTGGGACCGACGACGGCACTGATCCCCTCGCCGAAGTCGAGAATGACACGGTCGCGGAACGACTTAAACCCTGCAATTTCAAGCTTCTTTAGTTTCATCTCCCTCGCTTTGACCCGAGCCCTTTGTTTACCGCAGAATCCTAACAGAAGAACCTTGCCTTGTAAAGAAGAAATACAACAAGATGTGTCGGCATTTTTCCTGACCACAACATATAGTGTACCGGATCGTAAAGGCCGATGGACGGGGCCGCTTTTTTTTCGGGAATGAACATGTTATGTTTTGAGAAAGGAGAAAACCTTATGTGTAAGAAAATCGAGCGTTGTT
>DIWJ01000082.1 GCA_002428445.1 Syntrophaceae bacterium UBA6109 | reverse complement strand
CGTCGCGAAGCGTGGTGTCGTAGATCCTTACCGGTCTTTCTTTCATGGCTTCCTCCGAAAATAAAAAACCGTTACCAGGAGGCCTGATAACGGTTTTGCTGTGAGTGTGTGCGGATGTCACGAAGCGGCGGTCAGGTCTCCACGGTATGCGGGCCCGGTAATGATGCCCGCGGGAATAATGGATATGACGATGCCGATCGTGATCTTCGTCATGCTGCCTGTCCTTCCCCCTTTCGAGGAGGGTTCCCTATAGAATGCCGCCTTTTATTTGTCAACAGCTAAAAAAATCCCGCCCGGCTCTCCGGGGCAACCCGGCGGCGGATGCGCCGGTCACGCCGGTTTCCTGAGCCAGGCAAGGACATCGCCGAGGCTTCGCGTATTGAGGACGTTTTCCGAGCCGCACCAGCCGCGGCGCGCCGTGCCGACGCCGAAGCGCATCAGGGAAAGGTGGGCGGCGGCATGGGCGTCGGTTCCGATCGCGAGCATGACCCCCCGTTCGCGGGCCTGGCGGATATGCGCGCCGTTGAGGTCCAGGCGGTCCGGCATGGCGTTGATTTCCAGCGCCTTGCCGAAACGGGCGGCTGCGGCGAGGACGGCTTCCATGTCCAGGTTGGCGGGTTCGCGCCGGCCGATGAGGCGCGAGGTCGGATGGGCGAGGATATCCACGTGGGGATTTTCCAGGGCCGCGACAATGCGCCGCGTCATTTTCTGCTCGTTCTGGTCCAGGGAGGAGTGGACGGCGGCGACGACGACATCGAGTTCCGCAAGCGCTTCATCGGGAAGGGCGAGCCGTCCGTCGGCCCTGATGTTGACCTCGACACCCGCGAGGAGCCGCGTTCGCTTCCGCGCGCCGTTGACCGCGCGGATGTGCGCCGCCTGGTCGCGGAGCCGGTCGGCGGCAAGGCCGTTGGCGATCCCGAGGCCCGCCGAGTGGTCGGTGACGACGAGGTACTCGTAGCCGAGGGCCTCGGCGGCGGCCGCCATCTCCTCGATCGTTGCCTGCCCGTCGCTCCAGTTGCTGTGGGTGTGGAAGTCTCCGCGGATGTCCCCGGCCTTCAGGAGCCTGGGCAGCATTGCCCGGGCGGCAAGGTCGATTTCGCCCTGGTTTTCCCTCACTTCCGGGGGGATGAAGGAGAGGCCCAGCCGGCCGTAGAAGGACGCCTCGTCGGTGAAGGTCTCGATTTTTCCCATGTCGTCCGCGATCCCGTATTCGCTCAGGCTGAGCCCCATCTTCTGGGCGAAGGCGCGCAGGGCGATGTTGTGGTCGCGGCTTCCGGTGAAGTGCTGGAGCAGCGATCCGAAGGATTCGTGCGCGACGATCCGCATGTCCGCCTGGAGGTTTCCCGCGAGAAGGACGCTGGCCTTCGTCGTTCCCCTGGCGAGCACCTCCGCCACCTGCGGCAGGCCGGCGAAGGCGGCGATGGCCGTTTCGGGGTCGTCGGCGGTCGCCATGATGTCGATGTCGCCCACCGTCTCCCGGAAGCGTCTCAGGCTGCCGGCGGGCGTGATATTCCGGACGCCGGGCACCTTGCGGAGCGCCGCCAGGATCTCTTCGGCGGCGGGCAGGGCGGTTCCCAGCGGATAGCGCCGGTCCTTGCGGCGCAGCGCCAGGATCTCCCGCAGGATCTTCTCGGCCGTTTTTTCCCCGAGGTGCGGCAAGGCGGCGATGCGCCCGTCCGATGCCGCCCGCTCCAGGTCGTCGACGGACCGGATGCCCAGCTCCGCGGCGAGACGGTAGGCGGTCTTCGGGCCCACCCCCGGCACGGCCATGAGGTCGAGGACGCCGGCCGGCATGGCCGCCTTCAAGTCCTCATAAGCGGCGAGCCGGCCCGTCCGGAGAAGCTCTTCGCTTTTCGTGGCGACGGCCTCGCCGACGCCGGGGATCTCCCGGAAGTCCTCACCCGCGGCAAGCATGGCCTTCATCTCCCGCGGCAGCTGCTTGATCGACTCGGCGGCGCGCCGGTAGGCCCGGATCTTGAACGGGTTATCGTTCTTCATCTCCAGGAGGTCGGCCATGTCCAGGAAGATTTCTGCAATCTCGGAATTGGTCATCAGGCTACCGCTTTCTTGTCATCGCGAGGAGTCCCTCGGCTGCACTCGGGATAAACTCCGCGACGCGGCGATCCCTGTATCGCCTTGTCCCCGCGGTCCTCATCTCATCCAGGTGGGACGCTTCTCCAGCCACTTCCCGACGAGTTCCGGAAGCCAGTCCTCCAGGCCGCGGGCGATGTAGAATTTCGGCCGCAGGAGATCGTCCTCAGGCGCAATCACCCCTTCCGCAACGGCGGTCTCCGCGAGCGCCGTGCCCGGATAGATGCGGATGCCCGCCGTGATTTTCAACTGCGCCAGGGGGAGGGAATCGGCGAAGCGGAGGCTCTCGATCACCGATTCCTTCGTCTCGCCCGGACCGCCCAGCAGCAGAAACCCGGTCTGGCTGATGCCTTGCCGCGCGAGGAGCTCGGAAGTCCGCCGGATCTCCCCGGGAGAAAAGCGCTTGTTCAGACTGCGCAGCATCCGCGCAGAGCCGCTTTCGAATCCCAGGCTCGCCTCCCCGCAGCCCGCCTCCGCCATGAGGACGGCCAGTTCCTCGTCGATTCCTACCGGGTAGAGTATGGCCCGCCAGCGGATCCTGAGGCCGCGGCCGAGGATCGCGCGGCAAAGGTTCTTCGCATAGCCCCGGGGCAGGTTGAAGGTGTTGTCCACGAAGTAGACCCGCCGGAATCCTGCCGCCGCATAGCGCGCCAGGTCATCCACAGCTCTCCCGGGCGACCGCTTCCGGATTCTTCGTCCCTCGATGGCCGCCGTCGAACAGTAGCTGCACCCCATCGGACAGCCGCGTCTCGTCTGGAAGGGGAGCCAGAGCTCTTCGTCCCGGGAGGTGAGGAATTCCAGCGCCCCGGACAGAGGCAACGCGTCCAGGTTTCGCTTGCAGATCCTTTCGGCGCCCCGGCCGCGCCCCGGCAGGTAGAGCCCCGGCACGTCCGCAAGGTCCGCATGCCGGGCCAGGCGGTCGATCAGGGCGGGGAAAGCGGTTTCCCCCTCGCCCCGGATTCCCATGTCGGCGCCGAGATAGGCCAGAACGCTCTCCGGAAAGATGCTGTAGCCGGCGCCGCCGAGGACCAACGGTGCATCGGAAAAGTTCCGGCAGCAGCGGACGACGCGCCCGACCTCCTCGAGGAGAAACCGCCCGCCGCGCCGGACCTGGTCGTCGATGTTGCGGACGGAGATTCCGATGACGCCGGGGGCAAAGGCCTCGATCGCCTCGCGGATCCGGGACTGCGGGTCCTCCTGCGTCATCAGGTCCAGCAGCCGGACATCGTACCCGGCGCGCCGCGTCGCCGCGGCGACTGAGGCAAGTCCCAGAGGAAGCGGCGCCACGTTGATCCGTTCGGTATTGGCGGAGATCAGGAGGACTTTCATACAAAGGCATCCCCGGCGAAACGTTTTCCACGTCTATGGTAGCCGGGAATTTCGGGATTTGCATCTTTTTTTGATGTGTCAGGTTCCTGCGTTCGTCATGGTCCTCCGGAGGATGGGCTCACTATATGTTCACTCTAATTTACAGGTTCACCGAGCGGTGAACATGATGGTATGCGGTAACAGCGTAATCAAATTTTCCACCATAGTCGTGATAGGGGTGAGCGATTATCCGGGGTTCCTCCAGAAAAGGAATCGCAGGTGATTCAAGTTGATGGAATTCACTTCCCCAGTATCGGTATCTTCTCCGGAATGTTCTCTTTTTTGATGCGGATCTCCACTACGGGCGGATTCACATCGAAATAGCTGGCGACTTCGTTCGCTATGTAGGACCAGGTGTCTTCCGGCAGCGATGCCAGCCTCCTGAAATCCATCTGATGTTTTTCGACGACGGCGCTGCAAACGCCGAACAGTTGTTTTGTAGGAACCAGCAATTGGCCCGCGAACCATCCTCCCTGTGTTTCGAACCAACTGATGTCCTCCGACGGAACGGAAATCCTCCAGCGCTTGTAGTCGTCGATAGATTGAAATGTCAGGTCCTCATAACAGGCCCGATGCAAGACGTAGTGTCCCAGTTCGTGTGCCAGCGTATAGCGATATTTTTCATTGTATTGACTGTACTGGACTTCATCCACATGGATCGTCGAAAGGTCGCGGCTCAGAAATCCATTCAAACCGTGGTCCTTGTATAATCTCGGAAAGGGAAAGATATTGAGACCCAATTTTAGCTCGATAATTTCCTCGACAGGAATCGGTATCTCGAGCGAAGGATGATACTGCTTGAGGAACGATTCTACTCTTCTGCCTATTTCGCTGTGACTGATAACCGGGCATTCGAACATCAGCGCAATTCTTTCTTGATCGCTTTTACCAGCTTTTCGAGGTCTTCTTCATCGAGCTTCCTGTCCCTTACCGTTCTGAACAAAACCGGCAGTGCATTCATCAACTCCTCGCTCGACACGACATCGTCGGGTATTTTCCCTGCGCTGAGGACGGCCAGGTCGCAGAATGTCAACCAGCCTTCGGTTCCTTCTTCGATGCCAAGGGCCGCCGCGTATTTCGAAAGCATTTCTTTCGACTGAGGCGGCGGGAACAGCCCGCGCTCAATTTTGCTGACGTTGCCTGGATCGAACCCGTTGATCCGGCAAAACTCCCTTAACGTCAGCCCTTTCTCGACTCTCTTCGCCTTGAACAAATCACCGAATGTTTTCGTGATCGCCATGCAGGTCACCCCCTTCCCTGTTGTATGAATATTACAACGGATGATTTAAATGTCAATACCCAAATGGGGAATGATTTACATTTTTCCGAAGATCTAGCGATGACAAGGCAGGGAAACGCTTCTGATAGTGGTGAGGCAATGCGTCAGGCTTTCCGTTGACAGCGGAAGCGGTTTTTCCTTATAGTGCCGCTGTTCCTTTGCGATGTTTTCTTTCGCCCGGAGGTGGGCAGACGATGAACCTGCAGGGAGTGCTGGGACTGGCGTTCCTGATCGGGCTGGCCTGGCTGATCAGCGAGAACCGGAAACAGGTGCGGATCAAGACGATCCTCGCCGGACTGGTCGCCCAGTTCGCGATCGCCCTCGTCCTCCTCAAGATCGCCTTCTTCCGCGACATTTTCTTCGTCCTGAACCGGGCCGTGGAGATCCTCGACCGGGCGACGACGGCGGGCACGACCTTCGTGTTCGGCTACCTGGGCGGCGGACGGCTTCCCTTCGCAGAAACCGAGCCCGGCGCCAGCTTCGTCTTCGCCGCGAAGGCGCTGCCGATCGTCCTCGTCGTCAGCGCACTGTCCTCGGTTCTCTTCTACTGGCGGGTGCTTCCCTGGATCGTCCGCGGTTTTTCGTGGATGCTGAGACGGACGATGAATATCGGCGGGGCCGTCGCCGTGGGAGCGGCGGCGAACGTCTTCCTGGGGATGGTGGAGGCGCCGCTTCTCATCCGGCCCTATCTCGCCAGACTGACGCGCAGCGAACTCTTCGTCACGATGACCTGCGGCATGGCCAACGTCGCCGGGACGGTCATGGTGATCTACGCCCTCATCCTCGGGCCGGTGATGCCGGACGCCCTGGGGCACATCCTCGTCGCCTCGATCATCAGCACGCCGGCGGCGATCCTGCTGTCGCTCATCTTGATTCCGGAGACCGGAGAGGTCACGGCCGGCCGCGTCGAGCCCCCGCAGGCGGCGACGGGAACGATGGACGCCGTCGTGAAGGGGACCGCCGACGGCATCGTGCTCCTCATCAACATCGTCGCCATGCTGATCGTCCTCATCGCCCTGGTGGCGCTCGTCAACGAGACGCTGTCGCTGCTGCCCTTCGCGGCGGGAAAACCGCTGACACTGCAGCGCATCCTCGGCTGGCTTTTTGCCCCGGTCGCCTGGCTCATCGGCATCCCCTGGTCGGAAGCCATGACGGCGGGCTCGCTCCTGGGGACGAAAACGGTCCTCAACGAATTCGTCGCCTACGTGGACCTGGCCGCCCTTCCCGCAGCGGCCCTGAGCCCGGACAGCAAGCGGATCATGGTCTACGCCCTGTGCGGCTTCGCCAACCTGGGGAGCCTGGGGATCCTGATCGGCGGGATGGGGGCGATGGCCCCCGAGCGGCGCGGCGAGATCGTGGCGCTGGGCGGGAAGACGATCATTTCCGGGACGATGGCGACCTGTATGACCGGCGCGATCGTGGGGCTTCTGTGAAACCCGGAAATTCGCCCCGTCAAGGCATGGAGAAGACTATGGCAGATCCAAGCGGCAGATGTCTCCTCGGAATCGTACCGGTGGCGACGGACGAGCAGATCGGCGCCGTCGAGGCCCTGGCAAGAGAGATATGGACGGAGCACTTCACACCGATCATCGGCAGGGCGCAGGTCGAGTACATGCTGGAGAAGTTCCAGCCGAAAGCGGCGATCGCCGGACAGATCCGGGAAGGTTACGCCTATTTCCTGCTTGAGGAGAGCGGGGGCCGGATCGGCTATCTGGCCGTTCAGCCGCGGGCAGATGAGCTCTTCCTCAGCAAGATCTACGTGAAGGCCTCCGAACGGGGCAGGGGACACGGGAGGGCGGCGGTGCGTTTCGCCGAGGATTTTGCGGGGGAACGGAAACTGGCGCGGATCACCCTTACGGTCAATAAGGACAACAGCAGCTCCATCAGGGCCTACGAAAAACTCGGTTTCGAGAAGATCGCCGCGCTCGTTCAGGATATCGGCGGCGGGTTCGTCATGGACGACTACCAAATGACGAAAGATTTGACGAAAGGGGAAAGGATTATGCATGACAAGATTCGTGAAATGATCGGGATCATGGGCAGAAACAACATTCCAGCCGTCTTCGTTCGTAATGCCAAGGAAGCGTTCGCGAAGGTGATGTCCATGATCCCCGAAGGCAGCAAGGTCGGCCTCGGGGATTCGCTTACGTTGAAGCAGATCGGCGTGATCGACGCTCTGGAAAAGGGAAATTATACCTTCTTCAACGCCTGGCGGGAAGGTCTCAGTCCGGAGGAAAGCATGGACCTCAAACGGCGTTCCCTCGTTTCGGACGTCTTCGTCACCGGGTCGAACGCGGTGACGCTGGACGGCAAGATCGTCAACGTGGACGGCCACGGGAACCGGACTGCGGCCATGCTCTTCGGACCTCGAAAGGTGATCATCGTGGTCGGCGTCAACAAGATCGTCGCGAACGTCGAAGAGGCTTTGAACCGCATCAAGACGATTGCCGCACCCCGCAATGTGAAGCAAAAACCCCACGTCATCCCTCTGCCCCCATGTGCCATCACCGGCGAATGCGGCAACTGCAGCGGACCGTGGCGGATCTGCAATAAGACGGTCATCATCGAGGGGCAGTTCGACAACAACCGATACACGCCCGTCATGAGCGTCATCATCGTCGGCGAAGAACTCGGATTATGAGAGGCGAGGAGGAATCATGCAAATCGTAAAGATCATGCCGTGTCTGGACATGAAAGAGGGAAGGGTGGTCAAGGGCGTTCACTTCGTTGAGATCAAGGACGCGGGCGATCCGGTGGAAAACGCCGCCCTCTATCAGAAGGAAGGGGCCGACGAACTGGCCATGCTGGATATCGCGGCGACGCTGGAGAACCGCAAGACGCGCCTCGAGTGGGTGAATAAGGTTTCTTCCGTGATTTCGATCCCCCTCACGGTGGGCGGCGGCATCTCGGCCCTCGAGGACATCGACCTGCTCCTTGCGGCCGGTGCGGACAAGGTCTCCATGAACAGCGCCGCCGTCAAGAGGCCCGCGCTGGTGGAAGAGGCGGCGAAAAAGTTCGGGTCGGAGCGCATCACCGTGGCCGTCGACGGCCGCCGCAATCCCGCCATGCCGTCGGGATTCGAGCTGGTCGTGGCCGGGGGGACGAAGCCGGTGGGAAAGGATGCGGTCGCCTGGGCGAAGCAGTGCGAAGCGCTGGGGGCCGGCGTGATCCTGCCGACCAGCATGGACGGTGACGGGACGCAGGCCGGTTACGATCTGGAGTTCACGAGGGCGATCGCCGATGCCGTGAAGCTGCCCGTCGTCGCTTCGGGCGGAGCGGGAAAACTGGACGATTTTTACGATGCGGTGGCGAAAGCGGGGGCATCGATCCTGCTGGCCGCCTCCGTGTTCCACTTCCGCTTGCTGACCATCAGGCAGGTCAAGGAGTACCTGAAGGAGAGAGGGATCGCCGTCATCCTGTGAGGAGAAAGAGGCGGCGAGGCTTCTGTATATTTGTCATGCCGGACTTGATCCGGCATCCAGTTTTGGATTTTGGATTCCCCCTGAACGGCATTGCACCCCTGTCTGCCGCTCCGCGAAGGCGGGATCCAGTGTCCGGTACAATGTCGGAGGCGAGTCCCGCATGCCCTGGATTCCCGCGTGCGCGGGAATGACAAAAAAGAAAACGGGAATGACAAATTAAAGAAACTTTCTGTCGTCCCCTCTATGTTGAAAA
>DIWJ01000040.1 GCA_002428445.1 Syntrophaceae bacterium UBA6109 | reverse complement strand
CAAGTGTGACGTGACACTAGGAGAGGTTCGCACTTTCTGCCCGGTCGAGGTAATCTTTGAGGGTGATCCTGGCGACACTCAGGCTCTTTGCCGCCTGCCTCGCGGTGGGTCCGTTACCCCAACAGAGCCGCAATACTTCTTTGATCTTCCGCATAGATAATCTCCAGATGCCATTGCCGCTCCTTACCTTTTTCAAAGAAGCGTAACGCCATTGTCTTGGATTTATCCAGCGCCTCCTGGGCTCCTTACGGGGTGGCCGGGTTCATCATAGCAGGTGGCCGGCTTGGCTCATATTGGGTGGCCGGGTTAAATCATATTGGGTCGCCGGATTGGAGCGGAATATGCACGCTGATATAACAATGCCAGTTTTGCGGCCCTTGATTACTCTATGATGCTCGGGCGATCTGATGAGAATCGTGAAAGGATTATTGATCTCTTTCGTGAGTACGCGCCAAACATGGTCCTTGAACGGTTTTGCATAACGGACCAGCAGAAATACTTGCTGCATTAACCGGCTAAGCGGTTCCACCCATTGACGGCTTGTTACATGAATTCGCTGTGCCGCCTCGTCGTTCACGACATCCACCGCCAAGCCGCTCAGGTGTTCATTGCTCAGACACGGGCATTGTCATTGTGCTCGGCTTCGGCAACCTTTGTATCCTATATGGTTCGGATAAAACGCGGACGGACGCGACTGGAATGGCAACCTAAAAATCAGCCACTGTGATCGCGCAAAAACTTGAAGGACTGCGTTCTCCGGCAGAAGTGGGAAATTACCTTGGCCCTTGACATGGTTGAACCACGCGTTTATGTCAGAACTTCCTGATAATGTTTCATACCGATGGCGGCCATGTTTCTTCTAAACAGGAGATCCTGCGGATTTGCAGCGTTGAGCCTTAATCTCACAAAGCTATCAGTGTTAAGCTCGGGCGGCGGAGGCGTTGTTGTGGTGATGATGTACTGAAACGGCGAAAATCCTTGCAGACCGAACTGGGTGTCAAGGTCGGCAACCAGGCGGATAAAGGTGTGATATATTCCAAGGCTAAGATCTGCTTCACGAGGGCTATCGTGAATAAGAAACCCGGGCAGATGTGCCGTCTCGGTTGCGGAATTGTACAGCAGACAACTTATATCAGCAAGGAGGACGCCCAAGGTTTCAACTGCTTCACCAGTCATCAGCGGCCCGTTCGAAATACGGAAGGACAACTCTCCGCCGTCTAGGTTCACCTCTCCGTTGTATAGGTCTGAAGATAGTACGGACTTCACTACCCAAGAGAAGATCGTTGTCAGTACTTCCTTGTTGGTATCGTGTTGACGGACAAGCTTATGGAGTTCATTTTCAATTTGGGTCATCTCGTTTTCGACAGCATCGAGTTGCTGGCGTAGCAGGCTCAATTCTTTGTATTCATCGGCAGGCCGGTCACGCTTGTCTATCCATTTGACAAGTTCACTCCATGTGCTATTCAGATCACGGAGATTATCCCTCATATCCTCTGTCTTATTCGACAACCTCTCTCGCTCTTCGATCAGAGCCTTACGTTCATTCTCGAGCGTCTCAATTCGTTCTACATAATCATTTTGCTGTTCTCTGATGATCCTTTGTGTTTCCGCGCGTTTGCGTTTCTCCTCTTCCATTGCCTGGAGATCTTGATACTCTCCGATCCGCAACACGCTAGTCCTTTCCCGCACGTGAACGCAGTCGCGGAAAAGAACGTTTCCCAACCGACACCGGTTGCTTTTCCACTCTTCAATTTTCTTGAGCTCTTCGTCCTGCTTAGCTATACCGTTCAGCACTTCACTTTCAGCCGCCGCATTCATGTCCAGAACCGCGCACATGTCCTGTAGATCCCTTTTGTTTTGCTGCAGTTCGGCACCATGACTATCGATACGACTTTGAAGGGCCTGTATTTCCCATCTAATATCTTCGAGATTTTTTTCAACCGTCTTTCGTGCCTTTTCCGTCAATCGCGCAATATCATCCGACAAATTCGATGTCATGAAAGGCCGGGAATCAACATCGGGTTCGTGAGGCAGGAGACTCTTTAACAGATGGCGAAGTCGGCGATCATACAGACTAACACGAAAATCCGGCTCGCGCTTCCTTTCTTCAATCTGCTTCAGCAGCGCGTCTTTCTTTCCCTGAAGCCTTGCGGCCATCTCTTCCCCCTTCAGTTCCTCAGACAGAAAGAGACCAAGGACTGCGCGAATCATGAAAAGGGGGCCTGCTTTGGGAAACCGAAAAGATGGTGATTCAGATTCACTCCGTACCGACCGCCAGTCGTAGATGTTCTGGAAACGACTTTCCTGGTCTCTTGTGCACCATGCGAGCACATGCCCCCACTGGATTGGTTCTCTGGTCTGCACTATTTCACCAGTTCCCAATCTGTCCAACAGTACGTCCAAGCCGATTTCTTTAGTATATGATTCCTGCGATACAGGTCGTCCCTTTTCCGCAAGTAGCGCCTCGACGCTGCAATCCTCCTTGATATACGTCATTCTGCCAACTCCAAACGGTCTTCGAACGGCCCATCTCCGCCCATAGACAAAGAGTTCAGCAGCCACATATCCTTGAGGAAATGCCCTCCGAATGAGTTCAACGGTAGACTTTGTCCCGAAAGTTCTCTCTCCCAGTATGTATCTCATGAGTCGACAGAACGTGGTTTTACCAGCGCTGTGGCCCGTAATCTCACTGGTTCGCTCATTGTTCTCCATATCTTCCGCTCTGATTATGTTCAGCCCCGGTTTCAAGTGAACATCTCTGATAATGATTGGTTCCGGAAATATCTGCTCAAGCAGCACTAACCGGTTCACCCAAACATCAGATTCTGACCGAACCAGCTTCAATCCCAATTCGTTGAACAAACCCATCTGCAAGCCTCCTATCCAGCAAGCTGATAGACTCTGTGCTCATCCCCCATAGCGTCGATGATTTTCTTCTGTGTTGGCGAAGCTAACAGTATGCCCTGTCGCATCTCGACAACTCTTCTCGCTGCCTCAACTGCGTATCCGACGACGGCATCGGTACCTTTCGGCAAGACAGTCTTAATGAACTCGGCATTCCGTCCTAAGCTGATTCTCTGCTCTTTGTCGATACGGCTGATAACGATTGCCCCGTGCTCTTCCAAGTAGTCTCTATAGTGCCTCCATCCCAATACCTGGTTATCCGCAACAAATAAAGCACTGGCAACTGATTTCCGAACCATGTCGAACTCCACCCACCTTCCTTGATCAAGGAGTACCCGGCACCAATCGGGATGTGCGGTCAATAACAGGATATCGAGATGGAGATTGCTCGAAAGCCCTGGACTCTGTTCGACAATCGATAATGCTGCTGCGCAAATAGTCTTGTCGGTATCCGTAATCGGATATACCATGGCTGCAGCAAATTCCTCTAACGGGATATCCGTAATAATCTTAACAACTGCTTCCTTCGGTGGATGAATATGGCTGGGCCAGTTTGCGGGTCTTGGTTGACCGGGTTGCCATTCAGGAAGTGGGAGGAAATTGCCTTGACCGTCCACCGGCGGGCCAGGAGGAGGATCAAGACGAGTTTGATAAGGACGGCCGGTACGGATGGACTCGGCGAGAGCGTCATAGATCTCAAGGATGGTCTCCTTGGTGAGGTAGATTCCGTAAGCCGCTTCGTCCTTGCGCTTCACTATGGGAAATGTCTCCATGATGTAATCAACCGCATGGCGAGGAGTCGGGAAAACCTTGAGAAGACTCCCCGGTTGTTCTGACCACTCGTTTTCTGATCCGAGATATAAGTGAAGGAAGGCCGCGTCAAGCTCACAGCCGATGAAGAAACGGCGCTTCTCGTTCCAAACAAAAGGGGGGCCATAGTATCCACAGTCGTCGGCAAATGACTTTAAATCCCACGCAGTATAAGTGAGCTCCAGAATGAGCCGCAACAACCACTTTTGTAACGTGCAAGACGCCCAAGGACAAGGGCCCGAGAAGAGTGCCGGCCTCAAAACCGGGATCTGTTCCGCTATGAAAAAGTTTAAGTGAGTACCGCCAACCTTGAAACGACTGGGACAATCTAACGCAAAACTGGCTAGTATGGCTGCAAAGATCGAACTCTCTTTGTTCCTAATAAACCAGATAGGAAGGTTGTTTCCCACAGCGGCCATAGGGAATACTCCCCCTATCACCGTCCGCTCGTCTGTGCTGCGACAGATATCACGAAAACCCAGAAACCATTTGGGTGTCATCGCTTCGAGGCATGCCTCAGCGAAGGCCAAGGCATCTTTCTCATTTACCAGTTCCATCGATCGGTCTATTTCGATGGGGTAGTCTCGCATGGTTTCAAGAAAAGCATGGAACACTCTTTTATCAACCGCATACCAAGTAGTGTGCCTGACTTCGCCATTTTCGATTTCATCGATTGGTGATGCGGGAAAACAATCAGAATTAACAGGTTGGAGGCAGGCCTCGTTGTCCCCGCACAAACCCAGCCGCGTCGGTGCTATGCTGCGGGCAAAGGGATAGGAATCCACAAATCTGCTCCAGGCCGGAAACAATCCTTCCGTTGCTGCTCCCTGCGGCGAGAAACCCTCCGCAATAAGCCATCTTCCAAACAGCATGTGGGTTAAGGCCAGGATGATGAGTTGTTGATCATTCTCGCGTAGCGCCTGGATAAGTCCTTTGGGAAGAACGGCTGCGCGGAGAATTACCTCGCGCTTTTCAACCCAATAGCGAGGAAGGCAGACAAAAGACGGTTGTGCTTTTTCGGATACCAATGTGTCGCGCGTCTCGTCACTTAACGTGTATGTTGCCCACCTGTGATCGAAGTGATGGATCATTTTTGCCTCGTACAACGGTAGATACTCTTCTCTGTCCTTGCGAAAAATGCTACCTTCAAGTTGCCAGCCTTCAGCCTCCATCTGTTCCCTCGTCCGGAAAAAATGCGAATCATTAGACATATCAAACATACGACTGAATGTAATCCCCCACGGGTTCTCCTCCGGTCGCCCTCCCTGCGCCTCTCTGATGAGAACCGGCACCCTTCGGTATATGGCCTTCGTCAGTTCGGCGTCACGGCTGGAGCGGAAGATGGGGCAGGTACGAGTGTTGGGGTTGAGAAGACTGATATCCTCCGCGGACAAGGTAAAGCGACGCTCGGGGTCGTTGAGGTCATCGACGGAGTGGGCAAAGAAGACAAACTCCGCAGTCTCCGCTGCCTGACGTACCCCGTTCCCGACGGTGAAGAGACAAAACTTATAACTGCTGTGCACACCAGAAAAAATCCCTTTGTTCTCGAAATCAAAGAGGCTGACGAGCGATCTCGTCTCCATAACGTCCTGGAAAAAGAACTTCGTTGTGTCATCGGTGGCGATGCCGCTAGGCAGGACGCACCCGGCCCGGCCCCGTTCATTGAGGAGGCTGCGCATCCCCTCCGCGAACACGGTATACACGTTGATGTCACCCCGGCCGCAGAGCGGATAACGGCCGCTGTTGCGTAGGAGGTGGCTCTCCCCCTCAGCCTCGCGTGAATCATCAAGAAATTGCCTGTGGAGGCTGGGATCAGAAGCCTTGAGATCCTCGATCATTCTCTTGCGGGCGGCAGCATTGGGGGCGCTTGCAATGCCCGGGCTCCGCTGAGCGAACCATTCTTTTTCCTGTAGCTTTACTCGTTCCCACGGCGGATTGCCGAAGACGCAGTCAAACCCTCCTTTGGCGAACACCTCCGGGAAGGCGAGATGCCAGTGAAAGAACCTGTATTGCGCTGAAAGCTGTTCGACCTCGGAATAGATCTCCGTGGGTAGTGGCCTGTCATTTGCCAGGTCATTGAGGTGACCCTGGGTGATGCCGCTGGCACTGTTCACACGGTTCGCTTCGCGGAGATGCCTCCTGATGACAAAAGCGGAACACCAGGTATCGGCGAGGAGTTTCTTGTGTGCGTACTCCTCGGTCCGTTCATATTCTCCAAACTTCGATTCCTTCTGATGGATCTCCTCGGGTCGGTTATCCGGGAGTTCTTCAAGTGCGGCAGCCACTGTCGCGAGCTTCGTTTGAATCTCCTCCTCGTGTCTGGCGAAGAGGGGCCCCAACCCCTTGCGCTCGCTCTTGTTACGCTTCCTGAGTTCGCCGCAGGCCTTTTTGTCGTCCCCTTCGATGGGCTTGAAGGCCTCATCGGGTATGCCCTTAACGATAAAGTCCGGTGCTGCCCCGAGAAGGCTATTACCTACCCTGATATGGTGGTCAAGAAAGGATAGGGGTTTGCCGGGCTCAAGGGCATCGAGCCACAGGCTGACCTTGCAGAGCTCGGCGGCCATGGGACTGACATCCACTCCATACAGGCAGTGACCGATGACATCTCTCAGCGCGCTCTGATACACGGGTGGCGAGGGTTCGCTCTCACCATGGGCAACCGCCCGTATCCGGGCCAGATGGCTGGCCAGCCTGTGCGCGGCACCGACAAGGAAGTGCCCCGAGCCGACGGCAGGGTCGCATACCTTCAGTGAGAGCAATGCCTTCTCGGCATCGATCCCGGATTTGTCTTTGATCGCCTCCTCCACCACGGGGTCGAGCGCGGAGTCGAGCAGGCACTGCACGAGAGAATCCGGTGTATAGTAGGAACCGGACGTCTTCCGCTCATTGCCTGCAAGCTCGGCAAATGTGAAGCGGGACCCGTCTCCACTGATCTGCGGCGTGAGAGCAAGGAGACTTTCGTAGACACCGCCAAGTTCCTCGGACCCCAGGTTTCTGTAGTCCACGGGGCGCAGAATCCTGCCCTGGCGGGTGAAGGCAAGGTGACGGATCGCCTCCAGGAGATCCGCATTAGATAGTTCCGCTCCGTCCTTCCCTGCCAGACTTGGAGCGTCGAGATCTCCCGTGCTGTCAGGTAACCAGAGGAAACTCCCCAAGGACGGCAGTGAAAGGTGTTCACGCACGGCCGCGAACCGCTCTTTTCCGGAGAGGGCCCCGACGAGAAGGTTGAACTGGTGCCAGAGGTCACCATGGCGGCTGCCTCGAATCCTCGAGGCCAGATCGCGGAGGCGGGCAGTGCTGTAGTGAACCGCATAGCGCTCCCGTCCCTGTCTGCCCCTGTCCGACTCATCCGGTGGATGAATGAGGGAAATGCCCTCCAGGGTACGGTCCTCCGCCACGAAGAGAAAGATGAGCCGGTACACCACCCTGAGTAGCTGGCTGTGCAAATCGGTCAGTGAGACTGTCCCTGAGCGCAGGCTTTCCCGGAGGGACACATTCCGTGGATGGCCGACAAACCCCTGACCCAGCACCTCCAGCGCCTTTTCAACGCCGCCCTTCAATGACTCCAGCGCGCGGGCGCCCTGTTCCTCGGCCAGTTTTGTCCACTCCTCGAGCCAGCAGTTCTCGGCACGTCCACCATCACGTACTGTGAAGCGGGTGGCATGGGCTACCAGCCAGAGGAGCACGAAATCCGGGAAGACCTCGCCGGAGAACATCGCCTCCAGGTCAAACTCAAGGTAAGACTGGCGGGACAGCGCCTGGTTGTCACGTAGGATCCTGAACTGAAGGCCATTGGAGACGATGCCCCACAAATATCCCTCCGCCCTGTTCAGGTAGTCCTGCACAAGGCCGTGGGGGTTGGCGGAGGCGGCGCCCCGTGCGCCGGCAGTCCGCCTGTCGAGGCTCAGGCCGCATCCGACGAGATGGATGGCAACGGGACCAAAGAACCTGTTGATGGCGTAGGTGCGTCCGCCTATCTCGGGGCCAACACTCGTGGGTAGTATCCCGAAGCCCAGCTCCCTCAGGAGAGGAATGCTCCACCTGTCGTTCGTGAGCCCCGTTGCGGCTTCTCCTCCAGGGAGTCTCCTCGCGGCCTCGCTGAACTCGGCCCAGTGCCGGCGGAGTCTGTTCCATGATTGGGTGATCGTCTCGTTGATACGTTCCCCGTGAGGAAGGCCGTACTCCTCGGGGGTGGTGCCGGGCATCTTCTCCCTCGGGTCAAGGATGCGCCTTAAGAGGTCGGCGGGCAGCAGGCCGCCTTCGGACCGGATCGTCTGGAAGTCCTGGCTCCGGCGCGCCATTATGATAACCTCGGCAGTATGACGTAGGCCCCGAGGATATCCACGGGAAGAACGGGTTCCACCGTCACGCGGCCCCGTCGGCGCGCCGCCTCGCGCACGCGCTCGTGGGCCTCAAGCTGCTCGGAGGCGCGTTTTGCGGCAACCGGTTCAAGGGCTGTCTGTAAGGCAGGGAGGGAACCGACGAGGAGATCCGTCTGCTGTTCTATGGCGGTGGGCAGGAGATTCCGCTCCGGTGTGGCCGCAAGCAGCGCCTCACTCTCCTCCGCAGGCAGCCACTCCGGGTTGGAGACAGGGCCACGGCAGGCAAGAGGAAGGATTTCTTCGCAAAGAATCGTCTCTCCCTCCGCCCCGGTGATATGAAGATGAAAGCGGAACCGGGCCAGGAGGAGCACGGTGCGCGACGGTACGACCGAGGATGATATGACACCACATCGCGACGCCACGGCTCCACCATTCCTCGAAACGGAGTCAAGGGACTCGTCGAGAACCCAGCCGGCAAGACCCTCGACAACAGGGCTTGTGCGGCCGAGGTAGACCTCGCCTTTCTGCAGGGGAAGGTCAAAACGACCCGAAAAGGGTTCGTCGCGTCCTATGGCCTGACGCAGGGCACGGGGCGTCTCCATGCTAAGGTGAACGGTAACCGACTGGTTATGTTCCTCCACGGGTATTTTCGCCGTACGGAGAACATTGCGGAAGAAGCTGGCAACATCCTCGTTGCGGCCGATGGCTTTGCGGACACTCGCCAGTTCGGCGGCGACCGTGTCCTTGTTCAGGCTGTGCTGAGCAAAGCGGGACCGGCTCGCTTTTTCCCTGTCCCGGGCATTCTCCCATTCCGCGTGGAAGGCCGCCTTCCTGGGTTCTATCTCATCGAAGAAATCGAATGTGAGCTGCGCCGGATCGCTTGCCGTCTTCTCCCGGAAGAGGGCCCCCTCGAAAAGGGTCTCCGCGATCTGCTCGCTCGTTCCGGGCACCGCGACGGTCACCCCGAGTTCACTCTTTATGCGCTTGTGCTTGCGGATGAGAACATCAAGGATGACACCGTCTATCGGGTTCTTCTCTCCGTAATAGGTGATAACGCGGACCTCCGATCTCTCCTGGCCGAACCGGTCCACCCTGCCTTCTCGCTGCTCGTGTCGGGTGGGGTTCCAGCAAAGGTCGTAATGGATGACCGCATTAAAGTGTTTCTGGAGGTTGACCCCCTCCGACAGGCAATCGGTGCACACGAGCACATACTGCCCGCCGTCTTCGACAAGACTGTCAATGCGTGCCTCGCGGTCAGCCGGGGGCAGGTTGCCGGTAACGGACTCGACTCTCACCTTATCACCGAGCCGTTCGCGCAGATGCCAGGCAACATAGTCCGAGGTATCCACGAAACGGCAGAAGACAACAGGCTGGAAACCGTCCTTAATTAGCTTCATCACCTCATGGATAAGCCCCTGAAGCTTGTTGTCTTTTTCCGCGGGAAGCGCCTCCGCACGACGGGCAAACGCAAGGAGTTTGCGGTGGACACTTTCACTGTCGGCATCGGAATCCGAACCGGGACTGAAGTCCAGGACGGCGACGTCATCCACGTCGTCCTGGTCAAGTACGGTGCGGCGTCCTACCTCGTCGACCTCTTCGGGGCCGGCCTCATCGACGGCAGCGCGGCTCCGAAGGGTGGCCGCCGCTGCAGCGGGGCTTGATGAAACACATCGGAGAAGTGCCAGAGCCGACCAGTAGCGGACACGGCGATGGCGTTCACCGGTGCTCCTATCGGAAACAAACTCGTGGGCGAAACGAAATACGTCGTCAAAGAACTCCCGGTACTCCGTACTGAAGGAGTAGGTCTGCTCTTTATCGCGACGCTCGGGAAAGGCTGTGTCGGTCTCGAGATAGTGGCGGATATCCGGCCGCCGCCGCTGGACAAGGTGGCGGGCCAGTCGTCTGCGCACACCTTCCCGTTCCTCCCTGCCGATATCCTCAGGCAGATCGAAGAACTCTTCTTTGAGCAGCCCGAGGAGGGAACGGAAGGCCTGCTCATTGCCACTGTGCGGGGTGGCGGTGACAAGGACGATGTGGCGGTCCGCCCGTGACGCTATCCTTTTCACGAGCTCAAACCGCTGCTGCCTGCCCCGTCCGATCCCGCCGGCGAGGGTACAGCTGTGTGCTTCATCAACGATGACAAACTCCGGACATTTCAGTTCGAAGTCCGCAGCCCTCCTGTCGCTCTTGATGAAGTCCGTGGAGACCACAACGAATCGGTGCCGGTCAAAGACGGAGACGCCGATGGGGAGATCCCGCTCCAGCCTCTGGATGGTACTGCTCAGTACGAGTTCCGCCTCGATATGGAACTTCTCTGATAACTCCCTCTGCCACTGCTCTGCAAGATGCGGAGGGCAAAGCACAGCCATGCGGTGGATCTCTCCCCTATCGACAAGCTCCCTGGCTATGAGCCCCGCCTCGATGGTCTTCCCGATGCCGACGTCGTCCGCTATGAGGAGCCGCACTGGATCCGTTCTGAGTGCCATCATGAGGGGAACGAGCTGGTAGGGCCTGGGTTCAACGGCGATGCGGGCGAAGCTACGGAAAGGCCCCGCCGCAGCGCGTGTGGAAAGCCTGGCCGCCTCCCTCAGCAGACGGCCCGATGCGAAATCCCCCACATCCTGTTTCGATGGAAAGGGAAATGCAGCTGACTCGACGGGTTCGATCGCTGGCAGTATTCCCACGATCTCCTCATCGAGTCCCCCGAGGGGTCGCACCATGAGCAGTTCGTCGGTCGACTCGGGCAGCACAAGCCACTCCCGGCCGCGGGATCGGACCAAGGTACCCGGCTTGGACAAAGAGGTTTGTTGTATCATTTGGCTTCTCCAAAAATATCGGGGTGTTTCTTAAATATTTCCTTCCAATCCGCCTTGTGGTGAAACCGCACCACGATATAACCCGTCTCCATAAGTCTGGTTGTGATCTCCTCATCGGCTTTGATCTGGTCGGCCCCGTCATGTGGTGGGCCGTCGATGTAGATCGCGGTGTTGAATTCACGATAGAAGAAATCGGGCCGTGTTGAGCACGATTCGATCAGATACTGGGCATCACTGGGCGGACGAAGGACCATCTCATCAACCAGATCGAGCCATTTCTCCTCGAGCTTGCTGTCATAGAGTTTACGCAGGGAGGCCATCCGTTCGGACCGGGACCCGGCGCCGCCGGCGGGCCTGCTTTTAGACCTGGCCAGTTCCGCAAGAATGTTCTTGATGATGTACCTGTCGAGAACAAGGTGGTCGGGCTGATTAGCGTAGTCGAGAAGACACTCATAACACGCCTTGCCGCAGGTGTCCGCAGCTTTATCGTCAAGGGTATCGGGGTCAAAGTGGCATATCTCCAAGGCCTTCCGTGCAAGCAGGGGAACGGCCTCGGGGTCTTCGACCAACTGACGCAAGACACCCGCACCGCCTTCTGACGATTCGTAGAAAAGGATCTCATTGCGTTCCTTCGGGGCCGGCATAGGCTCACACGACAACTCCCGGGATTCGAGCTGGTAATGTTTTTGGATGGCTTCCTTGAATACCGCCTGCAGGCTGGCCATCTCACTAAGGGACCTGACAGGCTCAAAACGCATCACTAACGCGTTCTTTGTATCGAGAACATAAGGAACGACCCGTGCCTGCCGTGCGCCGATAGGATCTTCAGGATCGTCTGGGTCCGCCGCGTTACGCGACCAGTAGCCCCTCTCAAGATCAAGGAGGAACCCGGGCGGCTGGTTGCCTCTCTGGTTGACCCAGCCGAGGTTGATCCGGTACAGAGTGGCGGCATCGCCATAGCTCAGCCTCATAAGAAGCTGGCTATCCACGTATACATCTGCGTCACTGCGATCCAGCTTGCCCCCGATGTCCGGGAACCGATAAGAAGTAACCATCCTATAACCAAACCGCTGTCGCTCTTCCTCGTCGCAGGTAATCCTCTGAGCAAGCTTCAGGCTCACATTCTGGAGATGGACCAGATCGGGTATGACCGAGGTGGCATCAAGTGCAGCACTGCAACGTTCACATATTTCCGAGATGTTACCTCCTTGCTCAGTATGAGCATAGCCACAGCAGGTACATCTCTTCATGGTGGCCGTCATAAGGCTATGGGTTGCCTCGATATCATCGGACCCAAAATCCAGATTGACCTTGTACACCCGGTAACGCCCGCCTTCATGATAAACAAGGGCGCGCGGACCGAACTCCGATATGGCGAGGAACCGGGGACGCGATACAAATTCGTCTCTTCCTCTCCTCTGACGGCGACCCGGGACATAGGCGGACAATGGGAGACGCGGGAAATTATACCCAGGCAGGAATCCTTCGGCGGCGAAATACCGGTAAGAATAGAAATCGCCCTCGTAGATGCCCGCAGCCTCGGTCAGAATCTTGAGTTGGCTTTCAGCCTGAGCTCTTAGACGCTTGGAATGGTTACGCTCCTGTTCCGGTCTTGAAAGGTCCACGATGATCTTGTGGTGGAGCTCTCTCTGTCGGACAGCCGCTCGGTACAGTTCGCGCCAGCGCTTACAGGCGGTATCAAAGCTAAGTTCGATCTGGTCGAAAACCTCCTTGACCCAGTTGTCGTGGAACCACACAGAACCCGACAGTTTATCCCTGATACTGTCAATGAGGAGATTTGCCTTGCTGAAGGCCGCGGCGCGGTGCACAGGATTTGCAAGCTCTGTTTTCAGGTAGTCCTTGATCGGCAGGTGAATCTTCCCGTCCTCGTGAATGATATCCAGCACACTGGTCAGGGTCTTCCCGAGGTCAGGCCTTGCAACCTCCATCCAGACCGCGTGGATGTGCGACCGTACGAGCTCGCGGTTCCTGAGATCGATCCGGGGCGGCACCACCGACCCCCCGACCATCTCTGTGGGCTGCCTGAAATAGTACTGGTCATGGGGGCTGCGACCGGCACAGTACGTATAGACGAGAGCCGGCTGGCCTCCGCGCCCCGCCCTGCCGCTGCGCTGGGCATAGTTGGCCGGTGTTGGCGGCACATTGCGCAGGTTCACCACGTTAAGCTGGGCGATATCGACGCCGAGTTCCATGGTGGGAGAGCAGAAAAGCAAAGGCAGGCTGGCGTTTCGGAAGTGGTCCTCCCGCTCCTTTCTATCCTCCGCGGTGACCTGGGCCGTGTGCTCTCGTGCCTCAAGGAGGTTTTTAAGGTCGACAAAGCGCAGATAGCAGGCAACGAAATATTCATTCGCTTCAGGGGGGAATTCCCCGGCGTCAAGCAATCGCGTCTTATCAACATGCCTGACCTTGCCGTCACCTGCAATCCACCGCAGAGCATCGTGGTTGATCTGATAGCCGGGTATATCGCCGCTGCGCACCTGTTCCACGATCCCGTAACGTTTCAATGCCAGAAAGAGAAATTGAATGATATTGTCCACCTCATCACGGCCGAAGTGGTCCCCCGGGGCAACAAAATCCCGCAGGGTCCGTTTCAGGTACCGGCCGAAGCTTCCGTATGAGGACATGAAGAACCCCGATCTGTCGGCGCGGCGACCGGCGCGGAGGCGAGGACGGGGGCTAGGATAAGCAACCTCCGCACGGATAAGTTCGCGGGTATCATCAAGATACCACACGGTCCCCTCGAACAACCGGGGGTTGGTCTGCTCGATGAGATCACGCTGCTTCTGGGGATCCAGGGCATCAACCTTGATCGCAAGGGCACGACGGAGCACGTCGAGCATGGTCCGCATGATCTCCTCACGAAGCGCTGCAGGGCATGCCCTTAGCTCGGGAGGTGTCACGACGTACTCGTCCGTATCCCTGCCGACACGAACGGTAAGACCATCCTCCCAGAGCTGAGTCTCTTCGAGAAGACCATTCCTGCCGGCCAACCCGTCATAGTCGAACCTGAGCATACCGCAGTCCTCGAGGTTTGGCGCCGTTACACGCCAGCCCCGTTGCAGGTCGCGGTAGAGGTAATAGTCTATGACGCGTCTCAGGGCATCGTCGGTTGCCGTTTTTGCAGGGCCGCGCACATCCGGATCCGCCGCATAATCGTCGAACTCAAGCGACAGGGCATCGAACACGGCACGTGACAGTTCCCCGTGAGTAAGACCCCCGGGTGCTTTTGACAATGCCGCCTTGTAGAGGGCAGAACGCAACAGGGCCACATGGGCGAAGTCGTTGAAGTGACCGGCCTGCAAGGAAGCATCCTGCCGGTTATCGGTGAAACTCAGGAGCTTCCTGGCCTCGGGATCAAGGGTCACATCACTTTGGAGTTCGATAAGTGACCGTACCGCGAGTATCGTCGTTGCCGTACTTCTGTTGTCAACACCGAGGGTGCCAAGTTTTCCCCGCTCAGACCGCTGGGTCTTCGTATAGGCAACACCGCAACCTGGAGCAAGGCAGAACAAGAAGTTCCTGTGGATCAGCGTGGCAGGGACACCGGCATCCTGGGATACAAGCCGGCCAGCGGCATCAACAAAAACCGGTACAGGCAGATCATTGCGATTGTCAGGACGGACCCTCTCCGACCCGTCAGCCAATGTTTCCTTCATGAAAGAAGGCAGCCGGTCAAGCAACTCCGTTCCCTGCGTTCTCGGCCACGGCGCGGATTCCGACAGGTACAGGTAAGCATGGTTGCTGCCGTCATCGCCTTCCTCGCGACGATCCTCCCTTGGCGTGAGAAATTGCCCCTGCTCGTCCATATTGACGGACACCCGGTAGTATGCCGCCCCGCACTGTCTGCAAAAAACGAGGGGAAAGAGAGGTTTCGTGGGGTCGCCAGGTTTTGAGCCGAGCTTGGCCATCTCAAGATGCCTTGCAGTTTCAGACTCCATCGTGGCCCAGACCGTATCGCCACGGGTGAAGAACTGGTGCAGTCGAAATGCAAATATGGGAAAACGGCTCGAATCGCTGCGGTGCAGCTGCGATCCCCGTATGAGAAAACTTCGCAATATCTGATAGCACGTTTCAGGATCGGAAGATGTCAGGTCCGCTAAAGCAGAAGCAGCACTTTCCTTCCCACGCAGCCTCTGGGGCTGCTGACGCACCAGACGGCTCGTCCCGGGCTCTGTTCGAACTCCGAAGATAGACTCTATCCATGACGAGAGAGGATGCGAATGAAAGGAATCATAGTCAGTCGGTATAGGGGCATCTGGAGAAACAGCATCGGAAAGAGCCTTAACGATACCAGGATCAGAGAAATCGAGCTCGGGGGTGGCCCGCTCAAGGGTCTCGCCAATTACCTGGGTTGCATCTATGGCAGTCCCGAAGAATGTCTGTGCCACATCTGCGACTTCCTGCTTCTGTTCCGATAACGATCCGCCGTTTGCCATCGTTGCAGACGTACCAACGCAGATGATATCGTGACCGCCGAAGGCATTGCGGCATCGCCGGATCAGCAATGCCACGTCAGCACCCTGGCGTCCCCGGTATGTGTGAAGCTCATCAAATACGAGGAAACGAAGGCCCTGGGCCGCCTTGACAAGGGCCCGGTCCTCCATGCGCGTGAGAAGCAGTTCCAGCATCATGTAGTTCGTGAGCAAAATGTCGGGGGGATTCCTCCGCATCGCCTCCCGCTCCTCAGCCTTCTCCTGCCCCGTATATCGGGCAAAACGGACCGGGGACTGACCTTCGGCGTAACCCTTTACGAGGAACTTGTCGAGCTCCTCCATCTGACTGTTGGCAAGCGCGTTCATCGGATAGACAACTATCGCCTGAATGCTCTGCCCCGATCCCCGTCGCAGCACATGGTCGACGATGGGAACGATATAAGTCAAACTCTTACCTGACCCGGTACCGCTTGTCAGCACATAGGATTTGCCTTCCTTTGCTTTCCGTATTGCTTCAGTCTGGTGCGCGTGGAGAATAAGCGGCTTGCCGATATGGTCCTTGGCGGTCTTTCCGATGCGAAAGATCTTTGTGCATTCTATATGTAGCGTTCCATCTTTAACGAGATCATCGATGGTACCACCCGGCAGGAAGGTAGGGTTTAGTTGCAGAAGCGGCTCTGGCCATAATCTGCCTTCCCTAAGAGCATCGTCTACAGCCTTTTTAATGTACTGATCGGCAATCTTGATAAAGCTCTGCGTATAGCCGCTGTAATCTTCTACAAGCCTATCCCTTAAAGCAAAAACATCCATCGAACCCTCCAACTACAGGAGATTGTCTAAAATCCAGAAATACGACCTTTCGGGTTTTCAAAATTGTGCCTTATCGATAGTTGGTGATGGTGCTGCAGTTGCATCAGGATCCCCCTGTTGACCCCATATGAAGGCTCAGATGTTTATCCGATGCTGAAATTACTGGAGAGCTTTCGTTTATATCCTACAAAATATGCCCGCAAAAATCACCCTTATTGTCGCACGGAGGTATGACAACACCATGTCGCACCGCCGGCTTTACCGCAAGAGATTCCGTTTCCGGCACCGTTCCGGTTCCATGCAAGTTAACATAATGTTTTTATCGCAGTGGCTATATACTGTTGACATATTTAGCTATACGTAGTATAACCATCATTACTGGTATCCTTATTATGTAAACTTGCACTCATGGAGGAACTTTCATCTTGGAAAAAAAAGACAGGATCGAAACCACAGGCGGTTCACTACGACGGAGTATCCCTTGGACAGATATCGCGTATTTGCCGCCCCCGTTTCTGCCGGTACTCTTCCCTCTTTCTACTCCATGGTCCGCAAGGCCTTTGACAACAATCATGACTGCATCATTAATTCGAAGCGGAGAGGGTGATGAATGACCCGTCGGAGGAGGTCCTTCTTCCTCCAGCTATGCCACTGCTATCACTCGATAGCGAGGTGTGTCGGGTGCTATCACTTTTTTGCACGGAGGTGTCCATGACAGCAAGCAACAAAAGGTTGAGGCCCGTCTTCATCAGAGTGACTCCAGAACAGTACGCAAAGATGGAAAAGCGCGCAATGGAGGCCAGTATGTCCATGAGCAGGTATGTCGCGGCGGCCGCAACTGGCGCAGCGGTCCAGGCCGCGCCGGTGATGACCCTTGCTGCTGACTGTAGCAGGTGCAGCCTCAATAACTGGCCGGATCCGAACGAGTTCGATGTCATCACCAACCTCAACAGGATCGGGGAATCCCTGTGCAATCTCGATGCCTCATTTCGAAGGGCCGAAAGAGACTATCGCGTCGACGACAGGCTCATGGAAGACGTGGGCTCCGGGCTCGATAGGATCTGGGCAGAATTCATATCCCTCAATGACTTCCTCGGTGTGGAGGTAAGGGACAAGGACGATGATGAGCTGTATGAAAAATCCGGAGAATCCCGATGATCCCCAAGATCGTGCCGGGAAACGACTTCACCGGCGCCCTCCTCTACGCCTCACGCAAGGGCCCTCTCCTCATGACCAATATCGTACCCGCCGGAGGGTCGTACAGTCCTGCCTCCCTGGGACAGGATATGCAGCTCTACGCCACAGGCAGGCCGGACGTCATGAGGCCGGTTCTCCACATCGCCCTGCGGCTTCCGCTCCAGGACGCCGTGCGGCTTGTCGATGCTGATTTCCTCTACCTCACCAGACATTTTATGAAAAAGATGGAACTGTACGACACGCGTTATCAGTACGCGGTCTACAAGCACGACCCCGACCACGTCCACCTGGTCATCAGCCGGATCGACATCAGCCGGAAAGTGTGGGATGACAGCTTCAGCTACCTCCGGGCGATGAAGGTCTGCAGGGAGCTTGAGATCGAACACAACCTCACGCCTGTCACCTCCGAGTTCAACATGTTCAGCCTGAGGCTCACGCGTGTGGAGCGGGCCATGGAAAAGAGGAGCGGCAGGCCCTGCCCCAAAAGAATCATCTTTGATTCCGTCAACGAGATTATCCTCTCCTGTCGCTCCCTTGATGACATGAAGACAGCCCTTTCTGAGCGGGACATTACGATGCGTGTCGATATCTCAAGAGGCGTTTCTTTCGGCCATAACGGCTTCGCCTTCGCGGGTGGAAGGATCTCGCGGAGCTGTACCCTTCCCTGCATCCGGGAACGCCTGGCCGCAAACTCTTCCCAGGATGTCGTCAGGGAATGGGACAATGTCATCATCATGCCGCGGAAGGTCCCTGACAGACATCCCGGTACGGACAATGTGCCCCAGGCAAGTGCGAGGGATTCCAATACGTTAGGGAGCCATGCCACATCACGCCGGCAGTCGTCGGGAACGAGGGTGGAGTTGTGAGATATCGCGCGGGATTCTAGGGAGTCAGAGGTCCTGTCCCTGCGTTGCACGCGCATGGGCCGTATACATCATGCATTTGTGCAGGATACCACCTCCGTATCACCATGCACACCCCGTTCCCGGGACGCTTCTCAGGGGAGAATGGTGAATAACTAACCATGAGGGATTCCAAAGACTTGCCGTCAGCAAGGAGGTAACGAATGCTCACTGAACAGCAGATCGTCAAGGCCTGGAAGCTCGAGAAAGAAGGTAGGACCTTCAGGAAGATCGCTGAAGAGATCGGCCTCGACCCTCGGACGCAGCACAGCCAGGTGGTCAGCGCCCTGCAGTACTTCATTATGGGGTACGAGGCGGCATGGAGGAGCATGCCATCCACCGCGCAGGAGCGTTCTCGGTGGTCTAAGTGGACGATCTGCTTTGCCCTTGGCGCCCTGTTTAATATGGCTATCGCAGCAATCGTATTCTCAATCTGAAACGAAGGAGGTGCCATGTCACGGATAATCGATTTTGAGCGGTACCGCAACTCGAAGGAGATAGCGGTCATCAATGACAACACTGATGATCATCGCGACGCCTCTGATTATCCCCTCGACGGGATCTTCTATGCCGATGAT
>DIWJ01000002.1 GCA_002428445.1 Syntrophaceae bacterium UBA6109 | reverse complement strand
AGCTTGCTCCGGAGAGCTTCAACGGACGCCGGTCAGAAAGGCTCGTCGGGGACCTTGTCGAAGGCCGGATTCTCGAATCTCGTGAATTGTTCCTGAAAGACCAGCTTCACCGTGCCGGTGGGGCCGTTGCGCTGCTTNNTCCCGATAGATGAAGGCGATCACGTCGGCATCCTGCTCGATGGCGCCGGATTCCCGGAGGTCAGCCATCTGCGGCCTTCGATTCGTGCGGTCTTCGACCTTGCGGTTGAGCTGGGACAGAGCGATGACCGGTACGGCCAATTCCTTTGCCAGCGCCTTCAGCGAACGGCTGATTTCGGAGATCTCCTGCTCGCGGGAGTCCTTCGAACCGCCGCTGCGCATGAGTTGGAGATAGTCCAGGATGACAAGACCCAATCCCTTGTCAGCCTTCAGACGGCGGGCCTTCGCCTTCATCTCCAGGACCGTGATTGCGGGCGTATCGTCGATGAAGATCGGTGCCTCGGAGAGGCGTCCCGCGGCCGTCGTCAGCTTCGGCCAGTCCGTCTCGCCGACAAATCCGCGCCGAAGTTTCTGGGAATTCACCTTGGCGATGGATGAGAACATGCGCATCGCCAGCTGTTCCTTGGCCATTTCGAGGGAGAATATCGCGACGGCAATATTTTCTTCCAGCGCCACGTGTTCGGCGATGTTGAGCGCAAAGGCCGTCTTTCCCATGGAAGGGCGGCCGGCGATGATAATCAAGTCCGAGTTCTGCAGCCCGGAAGTGATTTCGTCGATCTTCCCGAATCCGGTCGGAACGCCGGTGACGAGTTCCTTGCGCTCGTAGAGCCGTTCGATCGTCCGGAAGCTGTCCTTGATGATATCCTTCATGGGGTAGAAGGACGGCCGGATCTTGTGCTCGGAGATCTCGAAGATGGCGTGCTCCGCCTCGTCGAGAAGCTGATCGACGTCCGCACCCGTGCCGTAGCTGCGGGTGACGATCCCGGTGGCCGTCGTGATCAGCTGGCGCAGGACGGACTTTTCCTTGACGAGCTTCGCATAGGCGGAGATGTTCGCAGCGGAGGGGACGCTTTCGACGAGCGTCGCCAGATACGACGTGCCGCCGATCGCGTCGAGCTGGTTCTTGTCCTTGAGGAAACTGCCCAAAGTAACAAGATCGCTCGGTTCGTTGCGCTCGGCGAGTTCCGTAATCGCGAGAAAAATCTTGCGGTGAGCCTCGCTGTAGAAATCCTGATGCGTCAGGACTTCAAGGACCGCGTTCAGGGCCTGGTTGTCCAGAAGGATACCGCCCAGGATCGACTGTTCGGCATCCAGGTTCTGCGGCGGCACCTTGTACAGCGACGCGTCGATATCGCGCATGGCCATTCCGGTTCCTGTCAAAAAATGTTCGCCGGCCCTTATGCTTCGGCCGCTACCGTCACTTTCAATTCGGCGGCGATACCCTGGGACAGTTTCACCTTCACGGCGAATTCGCCCACCGCTTTGATCGGTTCATCCAGGACGATGTCCTTGCGGTCGATTTCGAAGCCCTGGTCCTTCAGCGCCTGTTCGATGTCTTTCACGCCGACCGATCCGAACAGTTTGTCCTGCTCGCCGGATCGCCGGCTGATCCGGACCGATACGCCGGAAAGCCTGTCCCGAAGGGCCTCGGCTTTTTCCTTTTCCTTCGCCGCTTTCCTGAGGATGAGCGCCTTGTCATGCTCCACGACCCGGATGCTCTTTACATTCGCTTCCATCGCGAGTCCCCTGGGAATCAGGAAATTTCTCGCATGGCCGTCCGCCACCTTTACGATATCCCCCGTCTTCCCGAGGGATTCCACATCCTGTTTCAAAATGACCTTCATAGCATTCCTCCCATCAATACATGAGAAATTCGTCGCGCCCGTTCATCCCTCGGAGTCCTCCGTCCTGGGCCGGGCAAACCTTCGGAAGTCCAGCCACAGGTCGAAGAGGCCGATCGCCGCTACCGCGATCAGGACGAACTGATAGATCAGAATCACGACATACGTGAGAAACCGCAAAAAACGCGGAATTTTGTACCACTTCAGGTAAAAACTTACAATAGACAACCCCTGCATCACGTAAACGAGGAGGCTCAGGATCAGGAGATTCCATCCGACGGCCTGGAGAGGGGTAATCGGCATGAGGATGGCGACGCCGGAGGCGATCAGCAGCCAGACAATACGTTCATTGGCTTTCCAGCGGCTGAGGTCTCCGAGGTCCGGAAAGGGCAGTGCGTTGCGGCGGAAGACCTCTCGTGCCGCCAGCACGTTGATCCAGACGACCTGTGCCGCCATCATGGTAATCAGGGACGGAAGGATCAGGAGGATGGCTTTCGCCAGGTCGCCGCCGATCTGCATCTGTTCCGGTGAAAGTCCCATTTGCGAATAGAGTTGGTTCGTCTCGCGGATGGTCTGTTCAATATACGCCTGGATCAGCGGCAGGAAAGCGCTGCCGGCCATCGCCGCGGCTATCCAGACGAAAGAAGCGCCGGCCGCCAACAGAAAGACAGCCGGGTAGAGGATCGTCTTCTCGATCGATGCCTCGCATTTGAACATCTCGGCCATAAAAATGCCCGTCATCCCCAGCAGGAAAAACAAGGGGAGATCCGCGACGGCGCCGAACGCCCGAAGCAGGACCACAAAAGATCCCAGGGAGATGGCGAACATGAGCGATCCCCAGCTTCTCCCCAGCTTGGTGTAATAATAGAGGATGGGAAGGGGAACGAACATCGGGAGTACGATCCTCGCGAAGGGGATCATGGCGATCGTTGCGAAGGCCAGCGTCGATATCGCGACGCCTGAAAGGAAATCGCGGGGATTGAAAATGCGGAAGGCTTTATCCGGATTGGCGATCATGTTCTCCGTTCGCGGCGCCGCCGGAGAGACGCTGCGGAAAAAAAGACGGACCCCTCCGCCCTATTCGCGGAGAGTCCGGAAATGCCTGCTTGCGGCGGGTTCCTGTCGAGACGGTTCCTGCTCAGCCCTCGGAAACGACAAAGGGAAGCAAGGCGATCATTCGTGCCCGTTTGATATGAACGGTCAACTCGCGCTGGTGTTTGGCGCAGTTGCCGGTAATCCTGCGAGGCATGATCTTGCCGCGCTCGGTCACGAAATCCTTGAGGGTTGAGGTATCCTTATATTCGATCCGAAGCGTGGAGTCGGAGCAGAACCGGCAAAACTTCCTGCGGTGATAAAACTTCTTCTGCGGTCGCTGGGGTCTCGCTCCGCCACGGTTGGGTTGGCTTGGGCGCTGTGGAGTTTCCATGGGCTATTTTTGCTCCCCCTTTGCTTCTTCATTCTTGACCTCGCCTGAAACGGGCGCCGAAACCGCCGGGGAAACAGGCGCCTGCGGCTGTGCTGGCACGATTTCCTGCCTTGGCGGAGGAGGTTCATTCTTCTGCTTTTCCGCCGCTTCGGCGGCCGCCTGTGCGGCGGCGATCTCTTTCTGCAGCGCCTCGGGATCGACGTTTTGAGCCGTCACAACGGTCATGAATTTCAGGACGCGATCATCGATCTTGAGATTGCGCTCCAGTTCCCTGACCGTTTCACTTCCGCCGGCAAAGTCCATGAAGACGTAAAAACCACGGCCCTGTTTCTTGATCTTGTAAGCGAGTCTCTTCTTGCCCCATTTTTCGAGCTTGACGATGACCCCCTTCGTTGCGGCCAGGATCTTCGTGAATTTTTCGACGGCGTCATTGAGGTCCGCGTCGGGAAGATCGGCCGGCATGATGTAAATCGTTTCGTACCTTCTCACCTTTCCTACCTCCTCTCGGCTCTATATCCCGGGCACGTTGGCCCGGACAAGGAGACCAAAAAATAAAAAAACGAACAGCTTTCCTATATCATTCGGTGCCGGAAATCAAGCTCTTTCCGCATCGTCGGCCGCGAGAATCGTCACCCCGTCGCCGGTTCGGACCTCGCCTTCCGCAAGAACCTCGGCAAAGACGCCTTCCCGCGGCATGATGCAGTCCCCGGCGAGCCGGTAGATTTCGCAGTGGGCGTGGCACTCCTTACCGATTTTCGTAATGCGAAGAACGGCCGTCGCACCGACTTTCAGCAGCGTTCCTACGGGAAGTTTGTGAACGATCAGGCCGGCAATTGTAAAATTTTCCGCAAAGTCGCCGTAGCCGACCTTCAACCCAAGGGCGGTCATCTTGTCGACGCTGCTCTGCGACAGGAGGCTGACCTGGCGGGATGGCGTGCCGGCGTGAGCGTCTCCGGCGATGCCGAAATCTCTGAGGAGACGGCATTGCCCCACGTCATGCTTCTTCCGGCCCTTCTTGTCCGAGATGTTGACGGCCAGGATCACTCCATGACCGATGCTGGCCGCAGTCGTCTTCGTTTCCATAGCTTATGGAAATCCTTCCAAAAAGTGAATCCGGCAGCGAGCGCATTCCCCGTGGCTTGCCGCGGGGTAAGCGAGCGAATGATGCTCAAGATCCCTTCCTTGGGGATCGAAGCTCTCCGGAGCTTGCTAAGGAGAGCTTCAATTCCAGAGACTCTGAAAATTTGCTCTTGCGCATTTGCGCAGGCATCTTCATCTGCCTTGTGCTGCATTCCTTTATCCACGGCTCGTCAAGAAGTCAACAGCAGTATCGGAAACGCTCATAAGAAATTCCTTGACAAGGTGCATGGTGAAACTTTAAACTCTAGCAAATCGATAGCAATGATAGGAATTGAATTTCAGACGCCATGAAGCTGTCGACACGAGCCAGATACGGAGCCAGATTGATGATTTCCCTTGCCCGCCACTACGGGCAGGGGTCGGTGTTCCTCCGGGAGATTGCCCAGGCAGAGGACATATCGGAGAAGTACCTCAGCCTGATCATCCTGTCATTGAAGGGTGCGGGACTGGTTAATTCGACGCGGGGTGCAAACGGGGGCTATGCACTTGCGAGGCCGCCTTCCCAAATCACCCTGCGGCAGATCATCGAGGTCTTCGAAGGCAGATGTCTTGTCGACTGCCTCAAGAATCCTTCTTCCTGTCCGCGAGTTCATCTCTGCGCGAGTCGCGATGTCTGGGCCCTCCTGGAGGGAAAGATTTCCGAGACACTGGAATCCATCAGCCTCGAGCAAATGGTCCAGGCGCACCGTCGGAAGACGGAAGAGAACGTCATGAACAATATCTGAGCGCGGGTTGGGGTTTCGATGAAATCGGTCTATCTCGATTATGCGGCGACGACTCCCGTGGACGATGAAGTGGTAAAGTCCATGCTGCCTTTCTTCGGCGAAAACTTCGCCAATCCCTCCAGCGTGCACACGCCGGGGCAGCGGGCCAGGGCGGCCGTTGAAAAGGTGCGGGCCGCGGCGGCCGCATTTCTCGGCGCAGCGGCGGAGGAGATCATCTTCACGAGCGGCGGCACGGAGAGCAACAACCTGGCGGTGAAAGGTCTGGCGGCGGCGCAGCGCGATCGTGGCGACCACATCATCACCTCTACGATCGAACACCACGCCATCCTGCGGCCCTGCGAAAATCTGGAACGGCAGGGCTTCCGGGTTACGCGCCTGAAGGTCGATTCCTCCGGGCTCATCGATCCCGGCGACGTGGAAAGGGCGCTGACGGACAGGACGATTCTTATCTCCATCATGCATGCCAACAACGAGATCGGGACGATCCAGCCGATTGAGGAAATCGGGCGGATGGCCCGGGAAAGAGGCGTTCTTTTCCACACCGATGCGGTTCAGACGTTCGGGCACCTGCCGATCGACGTGAACCGGCTGAACATCGATGCGTTGAGCGCCTCCGCCCATAAGTTTTACGGTCCCAAGGGTGTCGGACTTCTCTATCTGAGAAAGGGAGCGAGGATCCTGCCGCAGATGGAGGGGGGAGATCAGGAACGGGATCGGAGGGCGTCGACGCACAACGTGCCGGGTATCGTGGGCCTCGGGAAGGCGATCGAACTTGCCGCGGAGAGAATGGCGTCGGAAAAGAAAAGGCTTACAGGCATGAGGGATTCCATCATCGAACGGGTTCTGCGGAGGATCGGGCAGACGCATCTCAACGGGCACCCGGGCGTACGCCTGCCGAACAATATCAATGTGCGCTTCGATGGCGTGGAAGGGGAGGCGCTGCTTTTCAGCCTCGACATGGCCGGAATCGCGTGCTCATCCGGATCCGCCTGCACGTCTTCTTCCGTCGACCCGTCGCACGTCCTTGCGGCGATCGGGCTGCCGCGTCAGGCAGCGCACAGTTCGCTGCGTTTCAGCCTGGGGCGCGGCACAACGGAGGGCGACATCGAATACCTGCAGGACACCCTGGTCCTGACGGTGAGGCGGCTGCGCTCGCTGGCGTCGAAGAGGGGCGCATGAGGACAAGGCGGTTGTGATGGGCAAGAAGGTCATGGTGGCGATGAGCGGCGGCGTAGATTCCTCCGTGGCTGCCTTTCTTCTGAAGGAGGCGGGATACGACGTCGTGGGCGCAACCATGTGTCTGGGGGTGGCGGGCGCGGGTGACGGCCGGACGAGGTGCTGCGGACCCGATGCCGTCGAAGACGCTCGAAGAGTCTGTGAGACGCTCGGTGTCCCCCATTACAGTTTCGATTTTTCGGGCCATCTTCAGGAACGGGTCATCGATCCGTTCGTGGCGGAGTACGCCAGGGGCAGGACGCCGAATCCATGCGTGGAATGCAACCGGTCCCTGAAATTCGGCATCCTTCTCGAGAAGTGTGCGGCATCCGGGTTTGAATACCTGGCGACGGGGCACTATGCGGCGGTCGAAGAAGAGGGTGGCCGGTATCTTCTCCGGAGGCCTCGGGACAGAAGGAAGGATCAGACCTATTTTCTGTATGGAATGCCGGCAGCATCGCTGCCGGCGGTTTTCTTCCCGCTGGCTGCCTTGAGCAAGGAGGACGTGCGAAAGATCGCAGGAAAGGCGGGGCTGCCGGTTGCCGGAAAACGGGAAAGCCAGGATATCTGTTTCGTGACGGGGAAAGATTACACGGAATTTGTTCTGAGCCGGATTCCGGGGGGCGTTCGGGAAGGGCCGATCGTCGATATCCAGGGGAACATCATCGGACGGCATCGCGGCATCGTCCATTATACGGTCGGGCAGCGAAGCGGGATGCGGATCAGCAGCCGGGCGCCGCTTTACGTCGTCGCGATCGACGCGGCGGGCAACCGGATCGTGGCCGGCGAAAAGAAGGACCTGTTCTCCCGCGGCCTGGTCGCCGGGGATATCAATTTGTTCGCTGAAGACTGGCCGGAACGGATTTACGGCAAGATCCGTTACCGGAAGCGGGAAACCCCCTGCCGCGCCAGGCGGGAGGGGAATTGTCTGCGAATCGTCTTTGAAGATCCGCAGGAGGCCGTTACGCCGGGACAGTCAGTCGTCCTTTACGACGGCGACACGGTCCTGGGTGGAGGAATAATCGAAGAGGTGATTTATGGAGATTGTTGAGAAGATCAGAGAGCTGAAGAAGAAACGCAATGCCGTCATCCTGGTGCACAACTACCAGATCCCCGAGGTGCACGATATCGGGGACTACGTGGGAGACTCGCTCGGTCTGAGCATCGAGGCGGCAAAGACCGGCGCCGATGTGATCGTCTTTTGCGGCGNNTTCATGGCCGAGACGGCCAAGATCCTCTCCCCCGGCAAGACGGTGCTCCTTCCCGACAAAGACGCCGGCTGTCCGATGGCGAACATGATCAATGCGGAACAGCTTCGCAGCCTGAAGGCGCAGCATCCGCAGGCCAAGGTCCTCTGCTACGTGAACACGACGGCGGAGGTGAAGGCCGAGAGCGATCTGTGCTGCACATCGGCCAATGCCGTGGCCATGGTGGAAAAGGTTCTTCAGGACGAAAAGGAAATCATCTTCGTGCCGGACAAACACCTCGCGGATTTTGTTTCCGAGAAGACAGGCAGGGACTTGATCGCCTGGGACGGGTACTGTCCGACGCACGCGAAGATGCTGCCCGAGGAACTGCAGGAACAGAAGCGCCGGCATCCCGCGGCGAAGGTCATCGCGCACCCGGAGTGCCCGCGTCCGATCCGGCACCTCTCGGACGTCGTCATCTCCACGGAGGGGATGTGCCGTTACGTGAAAGAGATCCCGGACAGGGAGATTATCGTCGCCACGGAAAAGGGCATCATCCACCGGCTGCAGAAGGAAAACCCGGGGAAGATCTTCTATCCCGTGACGGACCGCACGATTTGTCCGAACATGAAGCGGATCAACCTCGAGAAGATTTTATGGGCTCTGGAGGACATGAAGCATCCGGTGGAGGTCCCGGCGGAGATTGCCGGCAAGGCGAGGCAGGCGATCGAGAGAATGCTCAATTACACGGAATAGCGGTTGGAGAGATGGAAGAGTT
>DIWJ01000039.1 GCA_002428445.1 Syntrophaceae bacterium UBA6109 | reverse complement strand
CACAACTTTGGATTATATCTCGGAGCTGCGACTGTCCTACCTACCTCCACTCATGGTCTATATGGCCGCGGGAATCTCGGGCTTGACCGGTATCGTCGGCACGTTTTTCGTCAAGGAATACCTTGGGCTTCCGGCCTCGTTCCTCGCTGCCCTTGGTTTCTGGGCAGGTATCCCCTGGGCTCTGAAGATGCCACTCGGACACCTTGTGGATATCATCTGGCGATGGAAGAGCGGCTTGATCTTCCTTGGCGCTGGTCTGATCGCCATGAGCCTGCTCATCATGGTCGGGTTACTTACCGATCGTGAGACAATGGTCGCGGTCATGCCGGCCGAAGCATGGTTTGTCCTCTCGACGCTGCTTGCCCCGGTCGGTTACGTGGTACAGGATACGGTGGCCGACGCTATGACCGTCGAGGCAGTGCCGCATGTAGACGCGAAAGGCGCGCCCATCGACCCCGCAACCCGCAAACTCATGAACACCACGATGCAGACGCTCGGGCGTGTCGCAATTATTAGCGGCAGCGTGCTGGTAGCGTTTATCAACCTCTACCTCTTCGCCGGTGTGCACCAACTGCCGCCGGCCGAGATCGCGCACATCTACCGCAACGTGTACCTCATGGCGCTTGCAATCCCGTTGATCTCGGTGCTGGGTGTGGTGGTCGCGATGCTCATCAAGCGGCGAGACGTCGCCCGTCTGCGGCATCAAGGCTACACCCGTGAGCAGGTCGAAGCGATGCTCCACAAGCGTGGTGAGCCCACGCCGATCAATTGGTGGATCCTGGGAGGCAGCCTGTTGTTCGTGGTTTTTACGATGGCGGTTGGCCTCGGGGGGCTGTCGTACAACGAGGAGATCGTCTTCACCGGCTCGCTCGCGATTGTGGCGTTCCTGATCATCAAGCTTACACGTGCCCTCGAACCCGAGGCGCGCGCGACCCTGGTCGGAACCGCGATCGTGATATTCGTGTTCCGCGCCATCCCATCGCCCGGTGCGGGCTTGACATGGTGGATGATCGACGAACTAGGCTTCGACCAGCAGTTCCTCTCGGTACTGTCGCTGATCGGCAGCACGCTCACACTGGCCGGCATGTTCCTGTTCCGCCGCTTCATGGCGGAGAGATCGATCGCCTACGTCGTCGGCTTCCTCACGCTCGCCGGCTTTGTGCTTGCACTGCCGATCGTCGGTCTCTATTACGGTCTCCACCATTGGACCGCGGCGATGACGGGTGGACTGGTTGATGCGCGCACCATCGTGATCGTTGATACCACGCTGGAGTCGCCGCTCGGCCAGATCTCCATGATCCCGATGCTTGCCTGGATCGCCAACTCCGCGCCCGATAACCTCAAGGCAACCTATTTTGCTGTTATGGCGTCGTTCACCAATCTCGCGCTGTCGCTGAGCCAGCTCGGCACCAAGTACCTGAATGAGATCTTAATCGTGACCCGTGAGGTCCGTGAGGGTGCGAGCGGCGTGCTTCCTGTTCCGGCCGACTATAGCCAGCTCGGTGACCTGCTGATCATTCAGGTAATGCTCGGTCTCGCGCTGCCGTTCGCCGCGATCCTGTTCATACGCCTGACCCGCTTCCGCAGCGCTTGAGTGGCAGCCGCTTTAACTATGCCTGAACTAATCCCCTGTAGTGGCCCAGATAATATATTCCCTGTTGCCTATTCCTCTGATTCCGCCACTCGATTCCGGGTGAAACCGCCACCCCTGATCGGAGCGACGCGACGCTGGATTTTTAGCTCTTTCTCATACTCATGCTTCTCAGGTCAAGCCGGCATATTTTTTTCTCAGGGAGTCTCCTTTCATGGACAGGGCTATTTTATGGGCGTTATGGATCAGCCGGTCGAGGATGGCATCGGCGATTGTGGGATCGCCGATCTGTTCATGCCAGTTCTCCACGGGAAGCTGACTGGCGACGATGGTGGAGGCGTGGCCGTGTCTTTCTTCAAGGACCTCCAGGAGGTCTCTTCGTTCGGGGTCGGTCATGGGGGCGAGACCAAGATCATCAATCACCAGGACATGGGCCTTGGCAAGTTTGTTGATGGTCTTCCCGTAGCTTCCGTCTCCCTTGGCGAGCGCCATCTGGTATGAGAACTTGGGGGATCGGACGTAGAGAGCCCGGAACCCTTCCCGACAGGCCTTGTTGGTCAGGGCGCAGGCAAGGAAGGTTTTTCCCGCGCCGGTGGGGCCGGTGATGATAATGTTGTGGTGGCGCCTGACCCAGTCGCAGGAGATGAGGCTCATCATGACGGACTGATCGATTCCTCGCGGGGTTTTGTAGTCGATGTCCTCTACACAGGCGTCGAGCTTCATCCGGGCGTTTTTCAGATATCGCTCCATACGGTTGTTTTCCTTCCAGGTCCACTGGCGGTCTATGATGAGGCCGAAACGTTCTGCGAAGGATAGCCTGTCCATGTCCGGCTGTTTGATCTGATCGGCGAATGCCTCCGCCATGCCCGTCAGTTTCAGTTCATGAAGCTTGGTTATGGTCTGTTGATTAAGCATGGGCGGCCTCCTTTCTCTGGTAATACTCCCGGCCCCGGATGTTGTAATGGATCACCGGTTTTACGGCAGAGGCGGATTCCGGCAGTTTCTGTTGATCCAGGTTGGCCTTCAGGATCGATTCAACGCTTTTGTAACTGTAGGCTTTCAGAAGCAGGGCGCGACTGCAGGCGGCCTCCACCCGCTCGGACGAATACCGTTTTGCCAGCCTCATGATGCCCAGACAGGAGCGGAACCCCTGCTCCGGATGTTTACGACTCTCCATGATGCAGGAAGCCAGTTCCCGAGTATTGGGACCATTTTTACCTGCCCAGTCCATGATCCGGGAAGGGGTCCATTCTAGATATTTCTGATGGGCCTTGGGCATATGTTCCGTAAACGTGGTGTGCTTGTATTTTTCGTAACTGCGCCGATGAGCAGCAACACGGCGGTTCTTGAACAAGACCTCCACGGTGGTCGTCGTCACCCATGCCTCCACCTGCTCTTTTACAAGCTGATAGGGAACGCTGTAGTAGTGATCGTCAATCCCGATATGGTAGTCGATGTTGACCCGGACCTTCCTGCATTCGGCATACTGATAGGGAACGGACGGAAGGGGTTTTAAGGCCGGGCGGTCAATGGTTTCGTAAAGACTCCTCCGTGTGCCGTTCATCTTCTGGAACTTGCGGTTGTTCATATCCTGGAGCTTTTCGACAATGGCCCGGTTCAACTCCTCGATGCTGAAGAAGGTGTAATTCCGAAGCGCCGCCAGGACCCACCGCTCGGCGACTTGCACCGCCGACTCGACCTTGGCCTTGTCTTTCGGCTTGAGGCGGCGGGCGGGAATGACGACCGTCCCGTAATGGCAGGCAAACTTGTGATAGGTCGGATTGATCTCCGGTTCATAGTAGCAGGGCCTGCTCACGCCCGATTTGAGATTGTCCGGAACGACGATCTCCGGAACACCGCCGAAGAAGTGAAACGCCCGGACATTGGCCTCGATCCAAGAAGGAAGATCCTCGGAGAAAGCGGCCCACGCAAACGTATAGCTGCTGGCGCCCAGAGTGGCGACAAACAGGCGCGCTTCTCTGGTCTGTCCGGAAACCGAATCCGTTACCGGGATTGTCTGGCCGGCGTAATCGACAAAGAGTTTTTCCCCGGCCCGGTGGGTTTGGCGAAGGCTGACGTCGAGCTTGTCGCACCACCGATGGTAGCGTTCGCAAAACTGGCTGTACTGGTATCCGTCCGGGTTGGCCTGCCGGTATTCCAGCCACAGCAAGCGGAGGGTAACCTTCTTACGGGCCAGTTCCTTGCGGATGTACTCCATCGCCGGCATCCCCCGCTTCCCGGGAGGCTCTTCCGGCGCAGACGAAAACAACAGTGCTTCCAGCCGACCGTCATCCAGATCGGGAGCAAGAGGCCAGCTCAAGCCAGTTCGCTGGGCGCGTTCCAGGTAGTCCCTGATGGTGCTGCGGGCAATGTTGCAACTCGCGGCAATCTGTTTGTTGGATAACTTTTTCTCCCACTTCAACCGGAGAACTTCTTTTATGGTGCGCATGGATAACCTTTCCGCCGCCATCCTGACCTCCCGGATTTTTCCGGAAGCATTAGCGGCTTTCATTGGGTTTATCCAGCGTCATCTACACCCGCTCCAGGGGGTGGCGGAATGGATCGGATTCCCATGGCGGAATCAATCGGATTGGGGTGGCGACTTCAAACGGAATCAGGTGGCGGAATGAATCGGAATCGGGTGGCGGCTTGCGCCGGAATACGCAGCTGTGGCGATTTCCCCATGGAGACGCACGCCTTCGCCATTCATGATGCTTTGGGCAACAGGGCGATAATAATCTACATAATCTCTGTTTTCTTTTTCACCAAATGACCCAGGCACGACTTCCCAGAAGACAAGCAAAATCGCAACTGAAAATATCAGGGAGAATAAAAATAAGTGTCTGGAATTTAACATGAATCTAATGTTTCGCAAAAGACTCTCCTGTTAAACAACTTTCGGTGCGTTTATCCTCCTTCTGTAAAATTAGCCACAACTCAAATGCATGATATTGATATATTTTATCACAGTGCTTTTGTGAGAGAGTGTTTGTATGAGACGGATTTGATTATAAAAAAGGACAGCCTCTCGGTCGATTGGATTAACCACCAGTCCCAGCGCTTATCCTCTTTGAAAGCACTTGTTAGATACTACACCGTGCGGCCGCTGTAAAGGTTTTATTCGAGAGAGAAACGGCGTTTTCCAACAGATGCTTTCCAGCGATAAAATATCCTTGACACGCAACGCCCACCTTCGTATGCTCCCCCACGGAAATGAAAGTTATTCTTAAATCGAATTCGCTCACTTATGGTGTGTCGGACTGCGGCTTTTCCTACGGCGTTTTCCGGATTTGAAACCGGGGTGTCGCATCGTATCAGAAATATTTATGGGATCACCGTACGCTCGAAACGGGTCTTGCCGGTCGTGATGTGCAAATCCAATATTGTGGGGACCCCCGCCACATGCGAGCTCACTTAATTCGTCTCGTCGTACCGCTTCTTGCCGTACTTTTCATCTTCCAATCGGCGGGCGCCCAGGAGATTGTTGTAACCCCATCCAAACCGTTGGGTGTCTACGCGCTCGGAGAGCAGGCATCCTGGCGTTTGGATGTTCGCGAGAGCGGTGCCTATAACGCAGCCGAAGTCCGGTATATATTGAAGAGGAACGGCCTCATGGTCCATCGGCAAGGCGTGCTTCCACGCGAGAATGGTACGGCGACACTCCATGCGACAATGGATAAACCCGGAACCATACTAGCAGAGCTGAAGGTCAAACTGTCGAACCGGGAGATTACGGCACTGGCCGGTGCGGCCTTCAGCCCGGAGAGGATTGCGCCAACCGAGGAGCGTCCCTCCGACTTCGATGCTTTCTGGAACGACAAACTGGTCGAGCTGGGGAACGTGCCGGCCAATTCGGTCGTGGAAGCAGCCGATAGTGGACGGGACTCCGTCCATTACAGCAAGGTGCGGATGGATAACATCCGGGGAACCAAAATCTATGGACAACTGGCCAAGCCGAAGCGAACCGGCAAGTTTCCGGCCTTGTTGATTTTACAGTGGGCTGGGGTATACCCGCTGCAGCGGGACTGGGTCGTATCGCAGGCGGAAATGGGCTGGCTTGCACTGAACATCATGGCCCATGACCTGCCCCTCGATCGCCCCCAACATTTCTACGATGAACTCAACGGCACAAAACTGGCCCATTACCCCGCCATCGGCAACGACGATCGCGAGAAAAGCACGTTTCTGCGCATGTACCTGTCCTGTTACCGCGCCGCCGAATACCTGACGAAACACCCCGAATGGGACGGGCGAACGCTGATCGTCATGGGATCCAGCCAGGGGGGAATGCAAGCCATTGCGACCGCGGCAATCCACCCAAAGGTGACCGCCGGTCTCGTCTACGCGCCGGCCGGGTGCGATCTGAACGGACCCAAGGCGGGCAGGGCGCCCGGCTGGCCCGCGTGGTACTGGCAAACGCACGGCAAGAACGCCGAACGCGTGCGCCAGGCGAGCCGTTATTTCGACGCCGTGAATTTTGCTTCGCGCGTGAAATCACCGTTTCTGGTCGTCATGGGACTTCTCGACACCACCTGTCCCGCACCCGGCGTCTTTGCCATGGTCAACCAACTGCAAGGCTTCAAGGAAGTCGTGGTGTCGCCGCAAGCCGGACATAATGGATCTCAGGAAATATACTACCAACGTTCTTTGGCGTGGCTGACCGCGCTTGCCAAAGACGGCCGTCCACCGGTGCGATCGGTGGATTCGCTTCCATGACGGCGGCGCATCAAGCCGTCGAGGTTGCGGTTGCTCCGGCCATAAACCGCTTAGGATAGAATCAGACATATGATGATCACGGAAAAAACCAGCAGAACCCTCATGGTGGCGAATCTGATCGCAATGTGCCTGATCATTTCCATTCACTACAACACCGGAGATTACACCGAAACAAACGAGACGCTCCTCGGCTGGAATTACCTTACGCAGGAGTTTTTGGTCAACGGATTGGCCCGGTGCGCCGTCCCCTATTTTGCCCTCATGTCCGGATTCTTTTTGTTTTCTCAATTTTCCAGACATCGGTCGTACAAAAAATTGTTGAAGAGCAGATTTCATACCCTTATGCTTCCCTATCTGTTGTCCGCAACGATCATTTTTCTGTCGCTCGCTTTGATTGATTTATGGAAAGGCAACCTGTCTTTCCTGAACATCAAAACGATTCTTTATGGAATATTCATCTCGCCGCTTTCCGGCCAGTTCTGGTTCCTGAGAGACTTGTGTTTCCTCGTGGCCGTCTCTCCCCTTCTTCTGCCCAAAAACCGGATTCTGCAATGCACCCTTGGACTTTGCCTGTTTTCGCTCTGGGCGCTGGAGCTGCAAATCGCACCGATGGCAGGGCAGTGGCATATCGTCAACGTCGAAACCCTGTTCTTCTTTTATCTGGGAGGGCAACTCTCTTCTCGCAGTGCCATTCTCAATGCCGTCGTTGACTCGAACATCAAAACCGTTGCGGCGACCTGCTTGCTTTTGCTGGTTATTCTGACGACGAGGATCTACATCGATCCGACCGTTGATTTGTGGTATAAAGAAGCGAGGAATTATACTTTGTTGCCGCTCCTCTTTTACAAGGCAACGATCGTTTTCGGCATGATCTGTTTGATACGGATATCCGCCTTTTTTCACGAGAACACCCGACTGGTCTATCTGTCCGGTCTCACCTTTTTCGCATTCCTCTTTCACTTTGAGCCATTGATTCGTCTGATAACCTGGCTGACATATATGATCGTGGCGAAGGAATTCGGCTTCTATTTGTCATTTCCGGCGGCAACCGTAACCGTCTTTACGATTGCCCACCTGATCGCCAGGTATCTGCCGAGACTGTATGAAATCCTCTGCGGAGGCAGAAATCCCCAAAAGGCCTTCAAAAGGATACGACCGCGACGCACCGACTGAATTTGATGGTCAAACAGTTCCCCATTCCTATGCGGCGGCAACAATAACGGCTTTTAATGAATAGACTCTTTGGATTCGACAGATGCGAGAAACGATCAACCGCCTGAAAACCATCCTCTATACCGAAGAGAGCAAGCGGATCATCAAGAAGTTCCTGGATTGGATTCGTTACGATCACGTCCCCTGGGTCAAGGTCGTCATGTATCGGGAGTGTTTCAAATTGCTGGAGGACCTCGAGCCGTCCAAGTTGGACGTCCTGGAGATATCGGCGGGCAAGATGTGGCAACGGCTTGGATTCAAGTCTTATACCGAGGCGAATTTCCCGGAATTCGACATTTGCAGCATGACGCTGCCCCGGACCTTCGATTTGATCATCGCCGACCAGGTGTTCGAGCACCTGCTCTGGCCCTACCGCGCGGGGAAGAATGTATACAGCATGCTGAAACCGGGTGGATATCTGCTGGTCAGCACCCCGTTTTTGATCAGGGTGCATTACGACCCCGTCGACTGCTCGCGGTGGACGGAACTGGGAATCAAGCACTTGCTGGCGGAGTGCGGTTTTCCCATCGAAGCGATTCAAACCGGTTCTTGGGGCAATCGGGCCTGCGTGAAGGCCAACTTCCGGAGATGGGCATGGCGCGGCTGGTTCGGATCTCTTGCGAACGAACCGGGGTTCCCGGTAACCGTCTGGGCGTTGGCCAAAAAGTGATTTTGGTCAATTGACCGGGGATGGCGACAACGCCCGATCCAGATGGCGCCACACGGCCCAACGATCCGTCCGCCGGATCCCGGCCAGAAATTTGCGGGACAGGTCCGGATCCCCCGGAAACTCCGTCATCTCGTTTTCGCCCCATTTGAAAAACCTTGTCATTCCATTTTTCTCATCGTAGGAATACACCATGTCTTGGTCGATTACACCCACAATATTGCTCTGTTGAATACGAACATACAGTTGTCTCGACGTCACCCGCGCATCGGCAAGATTCCTTCCCAGCCAATCCTCCGGCGACGGCAGGCCCAGCAGCCCCAGGATTGTAGGGGCCATGTCGAGATGGTTGGCCTGAATGCGGCTGATCGTGGGCTTCGGAAAGAGGCCGGGGTTGGAGATGATGCACGGGACCCGTATTTCTTCCGGCGTCAAGGCAATGCCGTGCCCAAAACGCAAAGGAGAAGATACCGTCTCTCCATGATCGCCGATCACCACAATCAGGGTATTTCCCCGCAAGCCCTCTTTTTCGAGAAAGTCGATCAATGTGCCGATGCACTTGTCGGTGTAATGAAGTGAATTTCGATACTTGTCGGTCATGTTTCCGGTCCCGAAAGGGGCCGCCCCATCGGGAGAAAAATAGGGATGATGGGGGAATATGGTTGAGTAGAGGGCGAAGAACTTTTGGGTTTTGTGGTCGGCCAGCCAGCGACTCAACGACGCCACCGTCTGCTCTTCGTACGCGCCCCATGACCAACTCCGTTTGTTGCCGGTCACTCGGTCGGCATCCATTCTCTCATCAAAACGATCCACGATAAAATGCGTATCCGAAAAACCGAGATCGCCGCTGTAGAACAGAGCCGTTTGATAACCTGCTTTGCCCAGTACACCGGCGAGCGACGGCTGGGGCAGGGGTCTATTATACAAGTGGCGGAAATTCTCGCGTAAATCGGGAAGATAATCCGAATACAAGACTGAATACAGGGCTTGGTCGGTCTTTGTGATGGTTGTGAGGTATTGGCTGAACTGAAAACCTGTATCGGCCAACCGGAAAAGGTTCGGGGTTGTTTCTCGGTCAACATATTGAGCCGATGTGGACTCCATCACGATCAGGACAACATTCATTCCCGCGGCTTTCCGGCTTGCGACCGACAATTCGGAAGCATGGGTGATCCCCGGGGCGATGATCGATTGAGCGGCTCGTATTTCAGAATCCCTCTCCTTCACCTCGGCCGTCAACTCACGCAGGAGCGGCTCTAAGTCCACCGGTTGGTATGCCGGTGAATAGTATTGAATAAAATGAAGAACGGCATTTCTTTTCAACCCATAGTCATAGGTACCGCGGCAGAAAAAGATCCACAGCAGCGCCATGACCGCCGTTGAAGCGAGAAGCAAAATCCATAGTCGCCAGCGGATGGTCAGCGAGGGAACCCTGCGCAGAAATCGAGAAAATGGCCTTTGCATCGCGAAATAACTCAGCAGGCCGACAACCAGAAACGCAATCGGGACGACGCCAACATATGCATAAATGGAGTCACGCATGGCGCCGAGATTATCGGCCGCCCGGATCAGATCGATCGACAACGGTGTCATGTAGATCAAAGACACCTGTCCACTGACCACGCTGAAAAGAACAATCGCGGAGTGGAGCAGAAAAGGCGCTATTCGTCCAATCGGGATTTCAAGGATGGGGGGAGACGCCGATCCCGCAAAGCGCAGCAGGAAATACAGAACAGCGGCGCATGCGCACACCACCATGTCTCCGCCGATGAGCAGCGGAATCTGCCATATGCCGATGTCGGGCCGGATATGTTCGATGAGAATGAACCGCCAGGCAAGGTAAATCTTCAGGGATATCAGGAACAGGAGCAGCCCGAGGGCGGAAGCAATGGCCCTTGCGTCATTGTGCGTTTCATGAGATCGAAACCAACGGACGATTGGGTGTGGCACGGATCGGAGCCTCTTTCCTACACCGCCTGAGCTTTCTTCTCGCTTTCCTGATGGTCGCTTCCATAGTAGCTGCTCTGCGCCCGTTTCTTCCGGTGGATTTTTTTCTTCTTTTCGCCGTCCTCGCCGTAGTAGTAATAGTAATACTGGTAGTAATAGTAGCTGTCGCGCCCCATGTCGACGCCGTTGAGGATCGCACCGAGGATGTGGGCATTGGCCGACTGGAGGAGGCTGATGCCGTTTTTGATGATCTCCCGGTGCGTCTCGCCCGCCCGGACGACGAGGAGAACGCCGTCCACCCAGCGGGAGATGATCACCGCATCGGTCACGGCCGTGATCGGCGGCGAGTCGATGATGATCCGATCGTACCGCCCGCGCAGGGCCTCGACAATTTTGAACATGGACTGCGAGCCCAGCATTTCCGAGGGGTTGGGCGGAACGGGGCCCGACGGGATGATGTCGACCCCGGGAATCGTCGTCTGGAGAATGGCCTCGTCGATGGTGCAAGTCCCGGCGAGGATGTTCGACAGCCCCCTGTCCCGGGGAACGTTGAACACCCGATGCATCCGGGGACGCCGCATATCGCAGTCGATGAGCAGGATCCTGTTTCCCGCCTGGGCCATCGTGACGGCGACATTCGCCGAGGTGATCGTTTTCCCCTCCGAGGGCGCCGCGCTCGTGATGAGGATCACCTTGGGGGGGAGATCCGCCGCGGAGAAGAGAATGCTGGTCCGGAGCCCCCGATAGGATTCGCTCGCGGTCGATTTGGGCGAGCCGATGGTGATCAAATCCTCTATCGGGTTCCGATCACGGGTTCCCCCTTTGCCGGGCTTCCCGCCGGGGTTGTCCGCCTCCGCCATCGCCAGAATCGGCACCGGTCCGAGATAGGGGATCTTCAGCCGCTCCTTGATGTCGTCCGGCACCTTGATCGTGTTGTCCAGGTATTCCAGGAAGAAGGCCAGACCGATTCCGAGAGCGAGTCCGACGATGAGGCCGAGGAGCATATTCTGCATCTTTTTCGGCGATACGGGGGACTTCGGGATCTCCGCGACATCGACGACGCGGATGTTCCCGGTCCGGATGTTCTCTGTCATCGAGGTCTCCTTGAACCGCTTGATGACGAGGTCGTACATCTCCTTGGTGCTCTCCGCCTCGCGCTTCAGAACGCTGTAGTCGATCGCCTTCTCGTTCAGGGCGAAGCTTTCCCCCTTCTGGCGGTTGAGGGAAGCCCTCAGGGACTGCTCGCGCGCCTGGGCAACCTTGAAACTGTTGTAGAGGGAGTTGATCACCCGTTTCACCTCTTCGGCCTTGCGCGCCTGGAGGGTCGCCTGTTCGTTGCGGATGGCGACGATCTGCGGGTGATTCGCGCCGTATCTCTTCGACAGTTCGGAATGCTTCTTTTGGAGCTCCACCTCCATCGTTTTGATCTTCTGGACCAGTTCGTTGTTCAGGACCTCGGGGACGGAATCGAGCATCTCGGGCGTCTTCTCCAGTTCGACCGCCTGCCTGTAGCGGGTTTCCGCCTCGACGCGCTTTACCTCGGCGTCGGTGACCTGGGAGTTCATGGCCGCCAGCTTCTGGGCCGTGACGGTCTCCACATCCTTGGAAAAATCGGTGATGATGTTGTGGCGCTCCTTATAGCGGAGCAGGGCCTGCTCCGCCTGATCGACTTTCTTCCGCTCGTCCAGGATCCGGCTGTTGAGCCAGGCCATCGCGTCCTGGGTTGCCTTGAGCTTGGTTTCGAGGTTGAGGTCGATGTACGAGCGCGCGAGCGTGTTGGCGATCTTGGCCGACAGGGCGGGATCTTTCGCCTCGAACCCGATATCGACGAGGCGGCTGTTCCGGATCGGGGCGACCTTAATGCGGCGGACGAAAGCCGACACGAGCGGTGATTCCTCTTCGCCCTCGGTATTCGGATCCGTGGGCATCTGCGGTTTTTCGGTCTTCAACAGGGACTCGACGTAGGCGGCGCCGTCCGCGATGGACTGCCGAATGTTTTCCAGAAATGTGTCTTTGGGTTTCGGAACGAACTCTTCGTTTTCACTCAGGTTGAGACGCTTGATGACCTCGCGGGCGACGCTCCTGCTCTCAATGATCTTGTACTGGGTCTGGTAGTAGTCCAGCCCCGAAGAATCCACCGACATCACCTCCTGAATGGAGACGACCTTGGGATCGTCTTTTTCGATGATGACGCGGCTCGTCGCGCGGTAGATAGGCGTCGCCGTGAATGTGAAAATGGTGACGCTGACAAAGATGACGGCAAACACCGTCAGAATCGTCCAGCGGTGCTTCAGCATCACCCGCAGGTAATCCTGAAGATTGATCTGTTTTTCCATGATTTCCATTAGAAGAAGCTCTCCGGGACAACGATCAAATCATTGGGTTTGATGGGAACGGCCTGGATCATCTTGCCCGACTTGGTGATGGCATCGACGTTCACGTCGTAGATCCTCTCGACGCCGTTTTCGATCCGGACGATCCGGGTCTTGTTGCGGGCCGCGATGCGCGTGAAGCCGCCCGCAATGCTGAGCGCCTCGACGATCGTAATGTCTTTCTTGACGAAGGCGTAGGAGCCGGGGTTCTTGACCTCGCCGATGATGTAGAAATAGTCCGCCTTGGGGATGTACAGGACGTCGTTGTCGGCCAGATAGATGTTGGAGACCTGATCCCTCCCCTTGAGAAGTCCCTGGAGATCGACATGGATCACGATCTTCTGCTCGCCGGAGCGGCCGGGGTTCAGCATGCGGATCAGCATCGCCTCCTGCGCCTCCCCGCCCTGCTTTCCTTCCCCTTCTCCGCCGATGCCGCCGGCCTTCGAGATCCCGTCCAGAACCCTTTCTCTCGCCTGAAGCGGGTAGTTGCCAGGGCTTTTGACCGCGCCGAGAACGGAGAACTTCCGCCCTTCGTACTTGGTGACCATCACGGAAGCGTGGGCGTCCAAAAGGTAGTCTCCCTCCGCAAGTTTCCGGACGATGATCTGCTCCACCTCGGAGGTATTCATGTCGGCCACGTGGAGCCGGCCGATGAGGGGAAAGGAGATGAACCCGTCGGCCGACACGCGAATGGATTCGATCGTCAGATCCTTTTCCTCGTAAACGGTAATGGAGAGAACGTCGTAACCGCCGATCTTGTAATCCTCGCCGATCGTCTTGCTCTCCGGGTATTTCTGAAGGTATTCCGGAACGGTAAAGGATGGGGTTTTGCCGAGGAGGCTGGTCACCGCCGTGTCCTCCTCGTCCTTTTGGCTAATGATGCTTTTTTTGATCTCCTGAAGCTTCTCTACGTCGTCACGCTTCAGTCCCGCGTAGATATCCTTCGTGACTTCGACATCCGTCACCTTCACCACCTTGCCGTCAACCCCCCCGCAAGCTGTAAGAAACAAAAAAAGAAGCGCTGTGAGCAGCGAGCGCAAACCGAACCCGCGTCGCTTTCCCGGTTGCCTGGTTATCCTAAGCTTGTGCAATCGTCGCCTTCCCCTCATCGTTTTCGTATCGGATTTCTAATATGCCTCAGGATCAAATGCAAGCAAAAACAAACCGGAAGCAAGCGGAGAATCAAGAAGGGGGCGGTTGCCGAACCCGCCCCCTTTCATGCCTTCTTCTGTGCCACAGGTTACCGGCTGGGGGTAACCGACGACGTCGTCGACGATGATGTCGTTGTTGTCGTTATAACCGTGGTCGGCGCTGTGGTCGCTACCGTGGTCGTTGCGACCGTGGTCCCCGCTGTGGTGGCCGCTGTAGTGGCCACCGTGGTGCCCGTCGTCGTCACCACCACGTTCCGGATGTCCTGCCGGCTTTGCTGCTCATGAACCTTGGCCTGTTGCGCGGCCGCTTCCGCGTCTTGCGCCGCCCTCTTGGCCGCGGCAAGATCATTGGCCGCCATGGCCGCCGCCGCCTGTTCCGCCGCCGCCTTTGCCGCCGCCGCCGCCTGTTCCGCCGCGATCCGGTCCTGTTCCACTTTCTGGGAGGCGAGTTCGGCCTGCCGCGTCTTCTCCGCGTCACCACTCCGACGGGCTTCGGCGAGGGCCTTGTCCACATCCGCCTTGTCTTCCTTGATCTGCTCCACGGATACCTTGGCATTCGCGGATGAGATGACGGCCTCGGCCGTCTGCTCAAGCAAGGCGGCGTTCGCCTTCACCGCCGGATCAGGATTCTGCTGGAGGAGCTGGGCCACCTGTCTTCCGACCTCGACAGCCGTCACATTGGCTTGCGCGACATCCACGCCGCGTCCCGTCGCTGCGGCTTGCTGCGTTTGATTGTAGGCGGCAGCAAGAGCCTGGTAAACGGTGCTCTTCTCCGCCGCGGAAATGCCCGGGTTCTGGAAGAAACCCCGGAGTGCGTTGCCCACGACGGCCGCCTCGCCTTCGTACATGTTGAGATACGTGTTGACATTGTCGAAACCGACATCGCCCGCCGAACCGCGGATACCGGCGACGGCCGTCGGCGTCTGGAGGTAGTTTTTCTTTCCGGAAGCGCCCGACTGGAAAAAAAGCTTGCCGATGATGCAGGTAATCCGGCGCGCATCCACCCTGGTCTTGAAGATCCAGAAACCGCTTTGTTCTTGCATCTCCTGAACCATGGCGTTGGAAAAGGGGCTGACCCTCATAACCGCCCCGTCATTGAAGAGGATCTCGGCGTCCCCCTGTTTCGTCTGGACACGGTCGCCGTCTTTCAGGGAGACCCCGGGGGCCGTGACCCGTTTGAGCTCCTCACCCGACTGGATGATCACCTCGCCGGAGAATTTCGCAACTTTGGCAATGGTCGCCTGGGCTGGTGATGCGACGCCAAAAGCGACCAACAGGGTTGCAGCGACGACGAAAAGAAAAATTTTTCTCTTCATGATCAATAACCTCCCGGGAATACGTGGGAAAAGGCTCGCCCCCATCGATCGGAGCCGCTGTTTGTCCCCCTCCTGTGGGGTCGAAATATGCAGGGTCAATCCAAGATGAACCGCAGTTCGTTGGGAAGCCCCGCCCTGTGGGCGGGGCTTCCCGGTAAGGAAAATCTCAGTTTTTTATTGCGCCCCTGATCCCAGCCTGCAGGATGAGGCTTGCGGGTTCAAGCTCTCGGTCAATAAACGATTTTCACGGAGGCCGCAAACTGGTTGTCGACGAATTCCTCGGTCTCGACGTTGGAATTCTTGCGGTTGTAGTTGTATCCGACCTTGACGGCCAGCCAGTCCCGAATGGGGTAATTCAGGCTGATGTCGCCGAGGTAGTTGTCATCGGTCCGGTCGGTGTTGTACTCGTATTTGCTGTAGCTGACCCCGCCGATCAAGAACAGTTTCGCCATGAGTTGCTGCTGAATGCTGAAGCCGATGCCCGTATCCGTGAACTGCTCGCTGGTGTCGGATGCCGAATTCCGGAGCTCGCGCTTGATGTTCATGCCCAGTCTCGTCGTCGGCGTGGCCTCGAACTGGATAGTGGTCGCGGCAATCCATGAGTTCTTGTCCTCGCGCTCTGCACCCGTCACAGTGAAGCGGTTGTCATAGACCTTCCACTGATAGCCGAAGTTGAGTTCTCCGCTCAGTTTGCTGCCCGGGTCCCATTCCAAACCGGCGTTGACTTTGTTCCACTTGAAGTTCGAATTGTTCGCATCCGTCCTTTCCGTCGGCCCCAGCGTGTTGTATTTTCTCTGACCGTAATGGTAACGGAGGAATCCCCAGGTCTTGGGAAGGAAGCGGCTCTGCACGCCGACGCCGACTTCATTGTCCGTATAATCCTGGGAGTAATCGGCGATGTCCTGATACTGCTGTTTAGCGTTGTTGAAGTAGAGCATCGTTCGGAAAGTGTCCGTAATGCCGTAGCCGAGCTTCGCCCGGAAGTCGTTGTTCCAGCGTTTTGAGACGCGCCCGACGGCGTACTGATCGGCGTTTCCGAAGGGGTCCTCGGAAGTCTTGTAAGTGTCGGCAACCTGCGCAATGAGCCCGCGCGGCGCCATGTAGTTGAAATCGAAGTCACCCTGATTGTTTTTCCAGTTGTTGCTCGTGTTCGTGCCGTAGAAAGCGAAATCACCCGCGTAGCCGAGATTGACGTAGCCCCTCTGCGGCATCACGTAGTTCAGAAGCAAACCGGGCTTTACGTGGGTGATCCAGTCGGATTCCTTCTTTTCCTGCCGGGTCGTCGCGGGGTTCGCATATTCCTTGCCGTTCCCCTTGTAGATGTTGTCGTCGTAGATTCCCTGCAGCTCGATCCCGGGAATCACGGATAGATTTCCGAAATTGATCCTATTTGTCCCCGTCGTGGACTTGGCTTGCATCTGAAGATTCGAATCCTGCTGAGCCGGAAGTTGCAACGGAAGCATCACCAGGACAAGCGCCGCTATGCAGGTGACGATTACGGTTTTCTTCATATCCGCATCCTTTCGTTTATGAGAAGCCATTCATCAATGTTCTAACCGTCCGCATGAAAAAATATCCCGTCCCAGCGGGTTATCGGCTGGGGGTAACCGACGTCGTCGACGACGATGATGTCGTTGTCGTCGTTATAATCGTGGTCGGAACCGTGGTCGGAACCGTGGTCGGTGCGACCGTGGTCGCCGTCGTGGTTGGAGGAGGAGGAGGAGGCGGCGGCGGCAGCGGCGGCAACTGCGGTCTGGCCAGACCGGTGGTGATCTGTCCGGGGGTGGCGCCCGCATTGGTTGCCGCGGTTCTGACAGCCGCGTCGGAAGCCCCCGCGGAACTCGCCCCCTGGACGACGTCGGCCGCCCGGTTCGGCGCCGCGGTCACGGCCGCATTCACAATCGTTCCCAACTGCGCCGGCGCCGCCGTCACGGCCGCCTGGGTAATCTGCGCCGCCTGGGTCGGCGCGGCAGTCACGGCGGCGGTAACAATATTCCCCGCCTGGATCGGCGCCGCCGATATTGCCGCGGAAACAATGGTCGCCGTAAGGACGGGAGAGCGGGCCATGCATGCATTGACGATTGCGGCGGCATTATCCGGATTGGCCACGACGGCCGCCTGGATGATGGCCGTGGCGTTGGCCGGATTGGCCGCGACAGCCTCCGCCACTTGCTCAGGCGTAAGGACCTGGGCCTGGACCTGTGGAGAAAACCATGAAACGCCGAGCATCAGAAACATCAAGACGAAGACGCCTACCCGCTTGGTAAACATGTTTCGCACTCCTTTCCATCAATGTGAATTTTTCCGCTCTTTCCAGCGGCGCGGTTGGTTAAATCTGTTTCGAACGAACAATTGCGTTTACAAAAACGTGAAAGCAGATTATAAATCCCACAATCAATTGTCAAGCTTTTTTTACATGTATTTTCAGTCGGATAAAAAAATGATTGCGGAAACAGGAAAGGACTTGTGAACCCATATGGAGGCACGGAGCGATTATGAAGGCAGGGACGTCGTCACCGTCGTCATTCCGTCGCTGAACGAGGCCCGGACGATCGGGGACATCATCGAGAAAACGAGGCCTTACACGTCGGACATTCTGGTGGTGGACGGCCATTCTCCGGACGGAACGGCGGATCTCGCCCGGTCGCTGGGCGCCCGCATCGTCTTCGACCACGGGAAGGGCAAGGGAGAGGCGCTCCGCTCCGTGATCCCCCATCTCGACCGGGAGATCGCGGTCTTCATCGACGCCGACGGCTCCCACGACCCCGACGACATTCCCAACCTCATCCGGCCCATCCTCGAGGGCAGGGCCGACCACGTCTCCGGATCCCGCCTGATAGGAGGTTCCAGCGAGCTTCACGGCGGATTCGACGAATGTTTCCGCCTGATGGGGAGTTCGCTGATCACCGCCTGCATCAACCACCGCTTTCATGTCCGCCTTTCGGAAAGCCAGAACGGCTTTCGGGCGATCCGGACGGCGGTCCTCCGGGATCTGGATCTGCGGGAAAACATTACGACAATTGAACAGGAAATGATCATCAAGACCCTGAAGAAGGGCTACCGGATGGCCGAAGTCCCCTCCCATGAACACGAACGGAAGGCGGGGTACTCGAAGATCAGTGTCCGGAAGGTCGCCTTCCGTTACGTCTACACGATGATAAAGTATCTGTATTTTAATTAGGGACAGCGCCCTATTTAATGGGGCGCTGTCCCCCTGCTGACGGAGTAGCTTCACAAATTACTCCCTGATCAAGCGCCCCCGGAGGAGGGGCGCGTCGCGATTACATCTTTCAGGTTTACCCATGATTCTGCTTTTCAATCCGCCGGCGCCGGACGGCCGGGGCTATACCCGCGAGGGACGCTGCACGCAGGAGGCGGGCGTCTGGGGAACCCAGTGGCCGCCGTTGACGCTGGCGACGGCCGCGGCCCTGCTCCGGCGGGACGGCCATCGCGTGACGCTCCGCGACTACCCCGCGGCGGGCCTCGACCTGCCCTCCCTTGCGGAGGATCTGCGGACGCTTCAACCCGGTTTTGCGATCTGGAGCACGGGGACGCCGACGCTCTCCTTCGACCTTGACATCGCGCGCGTCGTTCGCGAAAATGCACCCGAATCCGTAACCGCCGTGATCGGAACGCATGTCACGGTCCGGCCGGAAGAGGCGCTGACGGAGAAGAACCTGGACGTCGTCATCCGCGGGGAGCCGGAGGGAATCATCCGCGAACTTTGCCGGGTTGGAACGGATGAAGCGAACGACCCGACGCCGGCCTGCGCGGGAAGCGGCGGCGGGGGCAGCCGATACCGACAAGACCTGTCAAGATTCGCAGATATCCGGGGCATTTCCTGGAGAGGCAAGGAAGGCGGCGCGATCCACCACAATCCGGACGCTCCCCTGCTCAAGCCCGATGCGATCCCGGCGCCCGACTGGGACGGCCTCGACCACGACGCCTACCGGCTCCCTCTCAAGGGGCGACGGTTTCTGATGGTGGCGCCGGTTCGCGGCTGTCCTTACCGTTGCACTTTTTGCACCGCTCCTCTATATTACGGGCACCGGCTCCGCCGTCGTCCCGTCGCGCAGGTGGTCGAAGAGATGGCCGTGGGCGTTTCCCGTTACGGCATCCGGGAGTTTTTCATTTGGGCGGATACCTTTACCGCCGACCGCCGTTACGTGCAGGAACTCTGCCGGACCATTCTGGAGAAAGGACTCCGGATCTCCTGGACCTGCAACAGCCGCGTCGATACGATCGACGAGGAGACGCTCCGGCTGATGAAGCAGGCGGGGCTCTGGATGATCAGCTTCGGCCTGGAGTCGGGAAACGACGCGATTCTGGCGGCATCGGGGAAGGGGATCACGGCGGCGCAGTCGCGCGCGGCCGTGAATCTGACGAACCGCATAGGGATCCGGACGGCCGGGCACTTCATCTTCGGCCTTCCCGGCGAGACGGAGGCAACGATGGCGGAGACGCTGGACATGGCCCTGTCGCTGCCGCTCGATATTGGCCAGTTCTACACGGCGGCCCCGTTTCCCGGGACCGCCCTTTACAATGAAGCGCTGGAGAAAGGCTGGTTGAAGCACGGGGGAGGAAGCGGCGCCTTTGCACAGAACAGTGCAGTCATGGAGCTCCCGGGTCTGCCCGCGGCGCGGGTGGACGCGTTCCGGCGCTATGCCTTCCGGCGGTTCTACCTGCGGCACCGCGCGGCGGCGCGCGTGCTCTCGATGCTGGAACCGGGCGCCATCGCCGGTCTGATCCCCGCGTTGCGCCGCTTTCTTCTCTGGCTGCGCTGAACGGAAATAGGGGACAGCGCCCTTTTTTAAGGAGAATGGTGTTTTGAACGAGCGGCTGGTTCTGGGAATCTGGGACGGACACGATGCGGGCGCCGCGCTGATCGCCGGCGGGAAGATCATCTTTGCCGTGAACGAGGAGCGGCTCACCCGCCGCAAGTTGGAAGTCGGCTTTCCACGCCTTTCCATCGGCGCCTGTCTGGAGTATGCCGGCCTTGTCCCGGCGCAAATCCGGACCGTCGCCGCCTCGACGACCGATCCCGCGAAGACGTTGACCCGGCTCTTCCCCGGCCTGAAGGAAGAGTACTACCTCATCCGCCGCCGGAAGATGGCCCCCCGCCGGACCGATCCCTTCAAGAAGGCCTTCAAGTACCGCTTCACGGAACTGGCCCCCAACGCCCTGTCCAGGATGCTGAGCCGCGCCTACCTGGAGCGGCGGTTGAAGGCCCTCGGCTTTGAGGACTGCCGCCTGGAACTCGTCGATCACCACGCCGCCCACGCTTCGTCGGCAGCCGCCTGCTGCGGCTTTCCGGAAGCTCTGGTCCTCACGCTCGACGGCGTCGGCGACGGTCTCTCGGGATCGCTCTGGACCTGGAAGGGGGGCGATCTGTCGCTCCTTGCCGCCCTCCCCGCCCGGACCTCGCTCGGAATCTTCTTCGAGCACGTGACGAACCTCATGAACATGCGCGAGTTGGAGGATGAGGGAAAGGTGATGGCGCTGGCGAACTTCGCCTACCCGATCCCCGACGCCGAAAACCCGATGATGGAGGTCATCGGTGCGAAAGGGCTTGAAATCGTCTCTCCGCACAGATCCACGGAGATGTTCCGCCGGCTCCGCGCCATCCTCTGGCGCTACCCCTCGGAACAGTTCGCTTTCATGGCCCAACGCGTCCTCGAGAAGAGCGTCGCCGCCCTGACCGAAGAGGCGCTGAAACGAACGGGGCTGAAGCGGATGGCCGTCGCGGGGGGCGTCTTCTCCAACATCAAGATGAACATGCTGCTCATCGATCTGCCCGGCCTGGAACGCCTCTTCGTCTTCCCCCACATGGGGGACGGCGGGCTCGCCATCGGGGCGGCGCTTGCGGCCAACCGGACGCTCAACGGCGAAATGACGTGCCGCCTTCCCGACCTCTACCTCGGTCCGCTGTATTCGACCGGGGAAATTCTCGGGTCGATCGGGGCAGGTCCGGTTTCTTCCGGCCAGGCCGCGGCAACCGCTTCTCCTCAACGGAAAGAGGAGACCGGCACACCGTTTTCTCCGCCTGCCTCTCCAGTCGTAAAAACACGGCTCCCTTCCGGAAGGGACGGGGAGAATGCGGCGCCGACTCGACAAACCGAAGAGTTCCGGATGAGCCGCCTGGAGGATCCGGCAACGGAGGCCGCGCGCCTCATCCTCGCCGGCGAGATCGTCCTCTGGTTCCAGGGGCGGATGGAGATCGGCCCGCGGTCGCTCGGCCACCGGAGCATCCTTGCCCGTCCCGACGACCGGGCGATCAAGGACCGCCTGAACCTCCTTCTCAAGAAACGGGTCTGGTACCAGCCCTTCTGCCCCAGCATGCTCATCGAGGACGCCCCCACGCTCCTCGAAACGCAGGGGCAGGAGATCCGCGACAACCGCTTCATGACGATGGGCTTCCGGGTCCGTCCGGAGCGCCTCTCCCTGATGGAGGGGGTGATCAACATCGACGGCACCTGCCGCCCCCAGTTCGTCGGCGACGAGGAACCCCGCTACCGCACCCTGCTTCTCCAGCTGAAGGAGACATTGGGCTTCGGCATCGTCCTGAACACCAGTTTCAACCTGCACGGAGAACCGATGGTCTGCGCCCCCGGCGAATCCGTCGAGATGCTCCGGCAGACGGGAATCCGTTATCTCTTCCTGGAGGATTGGCTCATTGAAAACACGCGTACAGAAAATCGTTGAGAGTCGTTTTTTCATTCCCGCAACCGCGGTCCTCTATCTAGCCCTGGCGGGAGTTCTTTTCTACGTGATCGGCGTCCGGACCAATGGGGAGATCGAAATCCTGCTGACGCAGCTCGTCTCGAAGGTCCTCTGGGGCAATTTCCTGCTCATCCTGGTCGCCGCCCTCCTGTGCGGTCGGGACATCGCCGGGGCTTTCAAAGAGCTCTTTACCGTCCGGCCGAACCCTCTTCCCCTCCTCCCCATCAAAGCAGGAGGAACGGAGGCGGCTTGGAACAACGCCCCGTGCGAAGCGGCCGACCCCGGCGGCGTTGCGCCGCGGACCGAAGCGACCTTCCGGGTCTCCGGAAACGCCACGGCCTCCGCGGACCATCGGGCCTCCCGGGGGTTCCTCTCCCGCCTCGGGCGTTTGAACCGTCCGGGAGTCTGGCTCTTCATCATCTTTGCGGGCGGCCTCCTCCTCGTCTCGCAGGTTGCCCCGCAGGTCCACCGAATCTACTTCGACGAAGACATCTACGCCAACATGGCCCAGAATATCGCTTTCACCGGTCAGACCGGCATGGCGAATTACGGCAGCTTCGAGTATGGGGAGTACTTCGTCAACTGGCTTGGCTACAACAAAGACCCCAGCGGTTGGCCTTTCCTGATCAGCCTCGCCTTCCAGCTCTTCGGGACCGATGAAATCCTGGCCTTCTACCTGAACAATCTCCTCTTCGCGGGCGGCATCCTCATCGTTTTCTTTATCGTGCGGCTGCTGGCGGGGGGAATGTTCGCCGGTCTGATCGCGGCCCTCGTTTTTGCCGTCATTCCCCACAACCTTCTCTGGTCGAACACCGCCGCAGCGGAAACGTCGGCCGCCTTTTTCGCCGGTCTCGCGGTTCTCTGCACGCTTGTCTATCTCCGGACGCGCGAAGCGAGGCACCTTTTTCTGCTTGCAGTGGTCCTTCCCTTCGCCTGCTACATGCGTCCGGAATCGTCATTGATCGCACTCTGGGCGTTTGCAGCCGTGTCGTTCAACTTGTTTTCCACAGTTTGCCATCCCCAACCCCCTTTCCGTCATCCCCTGACGACACGCTCTTTCTGGGCGATGGGGCTCATCGCCTTTGCGCTCATCATTCCCCATGTCTGGCACTTCTTTGCCATGAGCGGCCAATCCTGGGGCGCGTCGGGGGCGAAGTTCTCAACCATTTTCTTCCCGAACAACCTGACGGTGAACGGTTTCTATTTTCTGAACAACAAGGAATTTCCAATTCTTTTTAGTCTCCTGGCGCTGGTCGGTCTTGCGGCCGGAAAGGGACGGCCGGAACGGAGTGGAGAAAAAATCGCTCCCGGGAGTGTTTCCTTGATCCTGTTTTGGTTTCTCCTCTTCTGGGGAATTTTTCTGTTCTTCTATGCGGGGAGTTACAAGTACGGCGCCGATGTTCGCTTCGCCCTCGTCTGCTTCATGCCGCTTGCGGTGCTCGCGGGGCTGGGTGGAGATGCGCTGCGGGAATGGGCAGCGAGAGGAGAGGATGCCCCGCAAGGGGAACGGGAAACGGGGGTAACTGTTGCGCGGGAGTCCCGGGAGAGGAGAAGGAGAGGCTCAACAACAGCGGGCGGCGGGCAGGCGGATCGGCCGACGGTTTACCGGCGCCCCTTCGCCGCACTTCTCATCCTGCTCCTGCTCTTCTGCTGGCTGAAGTTCGTGCCGCTGATCCGTCTGGTGGGACAAGAGGCCTGGGGCGCCCGGTATGACCACCAGCACTCACATGAGTTCATCAGAAAAATACCAAATCGGTCCCTGGTCGTGACCCATATCCCGACAATGTTTCTCCTGTGGGGACAGAATGCCATCCAATCCTATGCGGGCATCAACAACCCCGACCTCATCCGCGACCTGATGATCCGGTACAACGGCCATGTCTATTTCCACAAGAACTACTGGTGCAATGTTCTGAATGATGCGAACAAGGCCATCTGCGACGGGATAGCGCTGCGCTACGACCTCGAACCGGTGGCCGTCGCCCGCGAGCAGTCGTACGAGTATGGCCTCTACCGCATGACCCTCAAAAAATAGCGAAAGGGGGTCAGGTCTTTAAAATTAGCGNNGCTAATTTTAAAGACCTGACCCCCACCATTCTATTTTATCTCGCCGCGGGTTGTGATGACCACGACCTCGAGCGGGATCACCTTCCCGGCCAGGGCCATCGCTTTCCGGACGATTACGGGGAGTCCCTGACAGCAGGGAACCTCCATGACCACGATGGTGATGC
>DIWJ01000001.1 GCA_002428445.1 Syntrophaceae bacterium UBA6109 | reverse complement strand
TGCTGATGGGAAACGAGGCGATCGCAAGGGGCGCCCTGGAGGCGGGCCTGCAGGTGGCTGCCGGCTATCCGGGGACGCCGTCCTCCGAGATCGTCGATTCCCTCTCGAAGATCGCCGGCGATATCCCCCTGTACGTCGAGTGGTCCGCAAACGAAAAGGTCTCGATGGAGGTGGCGGCCGCGGCGTCCTTTGCCGGTCTGCGCAGCCTCTGCGCGATGAAACAGAACGGCATCAACGTGGCGTCCGATTTTCTCCTGCACCTGGCCGGTTCCGGCATTCGCGGCGGCATGGTGATCGTGAGCTGCGACGATCCCGGGGCGCTGTCCAGCGTCAACGAGGGCGAATCGCGGCATTTCGCGCGGCTGGTCGAGATTCCGCTCCTGGAGCCCGGCGAATTCCAGGAGGCGAAGGACATGACCCGCTGGGCCTTCGAACTGTCCGAGCAACTGGGGACGCCGGTGATGCTGCGGAGCGTGACCCGGATGTCCCACGCCAGCGGGATCGTTCGTTTCGGACCGCTTCCCGGCGCTTCCCGGCGCGCCGTCTTCCGCTGCGAGGGTTTCATGCTCGACCCGGACGAGGGGCCGATGATGAGCGCACCCGTCGGCTACCGCCACGAGACGCAGCAGGACCGGATCCGCCGCGCGCGCGACCTCTTCGAGGCGAGCCCGTTCAATACCTACGAAGGTCCGGAAAAACCCGAACTGCTCGCCGTGACCTGCAGCGCCTCCGCCCTGTACTGCCGGGAAGCCGTCTCCATGCTGGGCGCGGCGGGGCGGGTCGGCATTCTCAAGATCGGGACGACATGGCCGCTGCCTGCCGCCCTCGTCAAGCGGCGCCTGGCCTCGGCCGGGAAGGTGCTCTTCGTCGAGGAGATCCTGCCCTTCCTGGAAGAAAACGTGAAGGTGATCGCCGCCGAATCGGCCGGGGAGATCGGCGTCAAGACCTTCTACGGCAAGAACGAAGGAACGCTGCCGATGAACGGCGAACTCAACCCCGACCGGGTTGCCGCCGCCATGGCGGGGATTCTCGGGATTTCCTTCGGGGACCCGGCGGCGGACTATCGCCGGAAGGCGGAAGCAGCCGCGGAAGCGATGGCGCCGCAGCGGGGCCAGACCTTCTGCCCCGGCTGCCCGCACCGCGCTTCCTTCTGGCTTCTCCAGGAGGCGCTCCACCTGGACAACCGGAAGGGATTCGTCTGCGGCGACATCGGCTGCTATTCGCTGGCGCTGCTTCCCTGCGGCTTCAACGCCCTCAAGACCCTGCACTCGATGGGGTCGGGCATGGGGATCGCGAGCGGGTTCGGCAAGCTGGGGGTCTTCGGCATGGACCAGCCCGTTGTCACCGTCTGCGGCGACTCCACGTTCTATCACGCGGTCCTGCCGGCCCTCATCAACGCCGTCCACCACCGGGCGGATGTCCTCATGGCGATTCTGGACAACAGCGGCACGGCGATGACGGGATTCCAGCCCCATCCGGGGAGCACCGTCAACGCGATGGGGGAGCCGGCCCCGCACGTCGACATCGAGGCGGTCTGCCGCTCCCTTGGCGTCGGCGTGGAGGTGCGGGACCCCTTCGACCTCGCGGAGACGCGCCGCGCCGTCAACCGCCTGCTGGAGCAAGGGGGAGGCGTGCGCGTGCTGGTGCTGCGCCAGAGCTGCGCGCTGAGTCCGGAGAAGCGGGCGAAGAAGGCGTTCCGGATGCGCGTCGACGAAAAGATCTGTCTCGGCGAGGCCTGCGGCTGCGGCCGTTTCTGCACGCGGGTCTTCCGGTGTCCGGGCCTTCTGTGGGACAAGGCTGCGGGAAAGGCGCGGATCGACGAGGTGATCTGCGCCGGCTGCGGGGTCTGCTCCTTCATCTGCCCGCAGGGGGCGATCGCGAAGGAGGTGGCCTGAACCATGGCAGAGGGACGTCTCGCGAAGGACCCTTTCAACATCGTCATTACCGGCGTGGGCGGCCAGGGCAACGTCATGGCTTCCCGCGTGCTGGCGAACATGCTCGCCGCGGCGGGCTACCGCATTACGATCGGCGAGACCTTCGGCGCCTCCCAGCGCGGCGGCTCGGTCATGAGCCACATCCGGGTGTCGCAGACCTCCGTCTGGAGCCCCCAGATTCCCTGCGGCGGGGCGGACATCGTCGTCTCGCTCGAACCGGTCGAGGCGCTCCGCGTGCTTCCGGCCTACGGGAATCCGCAGGTGCGGGTCCTGACCAACACGCGCCCGATCTATCCCGTCGGCGTCATCGCCGGCGAACAGGAGTATCCGGACGCGGCGGCGCTCGAAGAGGCGATTGCGGGCCTCTGTTCGGGACTGTGGCTGGTCGATGCGACGGAACGGGCGGTGGCCCTAGGCAATCCCATCCTCGCCAATATCGTCATGATCGGGGCCCTCGGCGCGATCGGGGAACTGCCCATTGGGCGGGACGCCTTCCGCGACGTCGTCGCCCGCACCCTTCCTCCGGAAAAACTGGACGTGAACCTGCAGGCCTACGACGAGGGAGGCCGGATTCTTCGCCGGCGCGGTTGACAGCGCCGGAAAACGCATTATGTTGAGTTTTATTCCTATCGAGGTGAACCTATGTCCGACGAATTCAAGGCCGTGAGACTGACCGATCGCGTCTGGTGGGTGGGGGCGATCGACTGGAACATCCGCGATTTTCACGGCTACACGACCAAGCGCGGCAGCACCTACAACGCCTATCTGATCCTCGCCGACAAGGTCACGCTTGTCGACACCGTCAAGGCGCCCTTCATGGACGAGATGATGGCGAGGATCGCCTCCGTCATCGATCCCGCGAAAATCGATTACGTGATCTCCAATCACTCCGAGCTCGACCACTCCGGCAGCCTGCCGGCCGTGGTTGCCGCCGTACGGCCCGAAAAGGTCTTCGCATCGGCCGCCGGCGCCAAGACCCTGGGCGAGATATTTCACGCCGGTCCCGTCGTCACGTCGGTGAAGGACGGGGAAACCCTGAGCCTCGGAAACCTGACGCTGCAATTCCTGGAGACGCGTATGCTGCACTGGCCGGACAGCATGTTCGCCTACCTCGTCGAGGAGAAGATCCTCTTCTCGCAGGATGCCTTCGGGATGCACCTGGCGACGAGCGAGCGTTTCGCCGACGAGATCGACCCGTCCATCCTGGCCTACGAAGCGTCTACCTACTATGCGAACATCCTTCTGCCCTACTCGCCCCTCGTGTCGAAGCTCGTCGACCGGGTGGAGAAGCTGGGGCTTGTCTTGACGATGATCGCGCCCGATCACGGGCCCATCTGGCGGAAGGACGTCGCGACGATCATCGACCGCTACGTCCGCTGGGCGGCGCGGACGCCGTCGAAGAAGGCCGTCGTCTGCTACGCGACCATGTGGCACAGCACGGAAATGATGGCCCGGGCTCTGGCGGAAGGACTGGCGGCGAACGGCATTTCCGTGCGGTTCATGTCGATGGACGTCCATCATCGCAGCGACGTCATGTACGAGCTCCTGGATGCGGGCGCTTTCCTGGTGGGATCGTCGACGCTCAACAACAACATGCTCCCGCAGATGGCGGATGTCATGACCTATGCGAAGGGGCTGAGGCCCGCCCGCCTCATCGGCGCCGCCTTCGGGTCCTATGGATGGAGCGGCGAGTCCGTGCGGCAGCTCCAGGACATCCTCTCCGAAATGAAGGTGGACCTGGTTGCGGACGGGATACGGGCGAAACACGTACCGGACGCCTCCACGCTCCAGACGTGCTATTCCCTTGGCAAGCTCACCGCGGAGAAGATGCAGGAAAAGATGAGGTTTTAGAAAGCGGCTGATACTTCAGAAAATAACGGGAGGGTATCATGGAAAAATACGTGTGCGGCATTTGCGGATATGTGTACGACCCGGCAGCCGGCGATCCCGACAACGGCGTCGCGGCGGGAACGCCCTTTGCAAAGCTTCCGGACGGATGGGTTTGTCCCCTCTGCGGGGCGGGCAAGGAAGAATTCTCCCCCGAATAACCCGAGGACGCGCGGCATGGACAAGGTGAAAGAGGCCCTGCATCAGGCCTACTCGGGTGAAGCGAAGGCGGCCCTGCGGCTCAAGGCGTACGCGGAAAAGGCGGAGGCGGAGGGTTTGAAGCAGATCGCGAAGCTCTTCCGCGTCATCGCCCTTTCGGAAGAGATCCACGGGCTGCGGGCGCTGCGGGTCCTCCGGGAGATCGGCAAGACCGAGGAAAATCTCGCCGCGAGCTTCGAGTCGGAACAGAAGGTGGCGGGTGTCGCTTACGATGCCTTCATCCGGGAGGCGGAAGCCGCGGGAGACCAGCCGGCGGTGCTTCACTTCAGCCAGAGCAAGGACGTCGAAGAGGGGCATGCCAAGCTTTACAAGGAGGCGATGAACCACCTCCTCGAGGAGCGGGAGACGGGCTATTTCGTCTGCGAGGTCTGCGGGTACGTGTCCGACGGCGTTCTTCCCGATGCCTGTCCCGTCTGCGGGGCCTTGAAGGAGCAATTCGTACCCTTCGCGTAGAGGGGACCCCTGCACGACATCAAGAACGGCGGCCGCGGGCGGATTTCTGCTGCGGCCGTTTTTCTTTCGAAAAAGCGGATCTTTGACCCGGATCAAAGAAAACCGGACCGGAGATGGCTATATTTAGGCCAACAGAATCCGAGAGGCTAAGGAGGCCATCATGAAGACCGTAAGAAAGATCGTGGAAATCGACGAGAACAAGTGCGACGGCTGCGGGTTGTGCGTCCCGTCCTGCGCCGAAGGGGCGATCCGGATTGTCGACGGCAAGGCGAAGATCAAGTCCGAGAATTTCTGCGACGGACTCGGCGCCTGCCTGGGGGAGTGCCCGCGCGGGGCTCTGAAAATTGTGGAACGCGAGGCCGAGGCCTTCGACGAAGAGGCCGTGAAAAAGGAACTGTCCGCCCCGCCCGCTCGCCGGCATACCGGACCGGAGCTGCCCTGCGGATGCCCGTCGACGCATCTGAAGACCTGGGCGCCCTCCGGTTCCTGTGAAGAGGCGAACCGGCCCGCGGTCCAGGCGCCGGCCCCGTCTTCATCGGAGCTTCGCCATTGGCCGGTCCAGATCCGTCTCGTGCCGCCGACGGCGCCGTTCCTGAAGGGTGCGCATCTGCTGGTGGCCGCCGATTGCACGCCGGTTGCCTATCCTCGTTTTCACGAAGACTTCCTGAAGGGGAAGGTCATCCTCATCGGCTGCCCGAAGTTCGACGACGCCGAGATGTACACGCAGAAATTCGCGCAGATCTTCGAAAAGGCCGACATCCGCAGCGTCACCGTCCTGGTGATGGAGGTGCCTTGCTGCCAAGGGCTGCCGGCGATGGTCCGGAAGGGGATGGAGACGGCGGGGAAGAAGGTCCGCCTGGAAAAGGTCGTGGTGGCGTCCGACGGCGAGATCCTCAGCCGCGAGCTTCTGTCGCGGGGATGAGGACCCCGCGGTCCCGTCAGTCTTCGAGGACGCGGCGGAGTTTCCGGGAGAGTTCGGGGATGTTGAACGGTTTCTGGATGAAGTCCCGGCAGCCGCTGTCCATCGCGAGGCGAACCTGGTTGTTTTCGGCATAACCGCTCGCAAGCAGGATCTTCACGCCGGGATTGCACTGCTTAAGCGCCGCGACGACGTCGGTGCATTTCATGCCGGGCATGATCATATCCAGGACGATGATCGGGATCTCTTTCATCTTCTGCCGGTAGATCTCTATGGCCGCCGCCCCGCCGCGGGCCGTGATGACGCGGTAGCCCAGCGCCATGAGGATTTCGCGCCCGACTTCGAGGATCACCTCCTCGTCGTCGGCGAACAGGACCGTTTCCGATCCTTTCACGACCGTCGAGGTTTCTTCCGGCTGCTTCTGTGCGGCGCTTCTTTCCGACGCCGGCAGGTAGATGTTGAACGTGGCACCGGAGCCCTTCTCGCTGTACACATTGAAGATCCCTCCGTGTTTCTTGATGATGCCGTAGCTTGTCGCCAGGCCCAGCCCGACACCCTTGCCGTCGCCGCGCGTCGTGAAAAAAGGATCGAAAATCCGATTCAGGGTCTCAGCGTCCATGCCGGCGCCGGTATCCGTCACGGTAATCTTGATGTACCGTCCGGCCGATACGCGGTAGGGTTTCACGTAATCATCGTCGAGGACCGTATTGGCCGTGCTGATGTAGAGGTTTCCCCCTCCGGGCATCGCCTGCCACGCGTTGACGAAGAGATTCAGGAGGACCTGCTCAATCTGGCTCGAATCCGCCTCGACGATCGACGGATGACGATCGAACCTGGTGTGGACCTGGATGTCTTTCTTCGTCCTCTTGAAAATCTCGAGCGTCTTCTTCACGATTTCGTTGATGTCGCAGGCGATCATCTCGCACTTCTCGCCCCGCGCAAAGCTGAGGAGCTGTTTCGTGAGGGCGGCGCCGCTCGCGACCATCTGCTCGATGCCCTGCAGCCGCTCGTAGTTCGGATGGCCGGAATCGGCGCCCATCATCATGAGGGAGACATGGCCCTGGATGACCATGAGAATGTTGTTGAAGTCGTGGACGATGCCGCCGGCCATCGTCCCCAGGGCGTCCATCTTCTGGGCCAGGTAGAACTGGTTTTCCAGCCGCTTGCGCTCCGCGATGTCCCGGCAGAATGCGACGGCATATTCCCGGTCTCCGATGCGCGAAAAACTGGCCTTGACCTCGAAGGGAAGCGTCTTGCCGTCCCTGCGGATGAAATAGGATTCGTAGATCAGCGCGCCGCGGTCCCGGAGGTCGGTCCAGGTAGACGGCCAGCCCCGCGCGGCGATGCGCGAGTCGATCTCCGCGACGTTTTTCGCGAGCAGTTCTTCGCGGCTGTATTCGAAGGAAAAGCAGGCGGATTCGTTGACCTTCAGGATTTTGCCGGCGGAGTCGAGCCAGAGAATGGCGTCGGAAGCCCGGTCGATCGACAGTTGCGTGAAGCGCAGGGTCTCCTCGGCCTTCTTGAGTTCGGAGATGTCCTTGGAGACGACCGCGACGCCGAGAATGTGGCCGTCGCCGCCCTGTTTCCTCATCGGGCTGAAGGTCCGCAGAAAGAAGCATCCGTCCCGGCTGCTCCGGTGCTGGCGCTTGATCGAACGGCCGGTCTCGTAGACGGAGCGCACGGCTTTTTCGAAGTCTCCCTTGGAACCCTCGGGATGAAGCTCCGCATAGGTCTTCCCGAGGATCTGTTCCCCCGGCAGATTCATGCGGCGGAAATGGACTTCGTTGAGGAAAAGATAGCGGCACTGGCGGTCGACAATGTAGATGGAATCGGTTGTCGAATCCACCAGCGACCGGCAGATATCGGAAATCCACCGGCGGTCGTCGTCTTGCGTCAGTTCTTCAAACTGCCTCCGAAGCTGTTCGTCGCTCGCCTTGGCCCCCATGGACGTTCTTGTTCCTCCTGTTCACGGCTTGTCCAGCCTGAAAGTCGGAAAAAAGCACATCATACCGGTACGGGAAGACGCTGCAATGAATCCTCGATGATATTCCGTTCCGTCCGCCCCGTGAGACGGGCTTCCGTTTTCAGAAGGAGGCGGTGCGCCAGCACCGGCTCCGCGAGAATCTGGATGTCGTCGGGCAGCACGTAACCCCGGCCGCGGGATGCGGCGAGCGCTTGAGAGGCCGCCTGCAGGGCGAGGGCAGCGCGCGGCGATACTCCCAGGCGGACGTCCTCGTGCTGCCGGGTCATGCGGCACAGGGCGACGATGTATTGCCGGATCGAAGGCTCGATGAAGATTTCCCGGCAATTCCGCTGCAGGCAGGCGATCTTCTGGGGATCGACGAGCCGCTGCAGGTCATCTTCCGGGTCGGCCTGCTGGAGATCGCGGAGAATGGCGTCCTCGTCTTCCGCCGAGGGATAGCCGAGGCGGATGTTCATCAGAAAACGATCCAGCTGAGCCTCCGGCAGGGGGAAAGTTCCCTCCAGTTCGATCGGGTTCTGCGTCGCCAGAAGAAGGAAGGGCCTGGGCAGGGGAATGCTTTCCCGGTCGACCGTGACCTGCTTTTCCTGCATGCATTCCAGCAGGCAGGACTGCGTGCGCGGGAGCGCCCGGTTGATCTCGTCGACGAGCACAATGTTGGCCATGATGGGCCCAGGCCGGTATTCGAATTCGGACCGTTTCTGATTGAAGTATTCGACGCCCGTCACATCGGACGGCAGAAGGTCCGGCGTACACTGTATCCTCTTGAAGGAAAGCCCCATGGCCTTTGCGGCCGCCCTGGCGAGCCGGGTCTTTCCGACGCCCGGCACGTCTTCGATCAGGACGTGTCCCTCGCAAAGGAACGCCAGGAAGAGGAGTTCGACGGCCCGTTCCTTGCCGATGACGACCTTGCCGACGCCGGAGACGAATTTCTCCATCGCGTCCTGAACGTTCTTCCAGGGAGAGCCGGCCTCTGCCGGCATGCGATCCATGATCCGTTATGCCTCCTTAGACTTTCTCCCGGCTTTGAGAAGCCGATACCTGCGAACCTTTTTCCAGCTGAGCGACATCTTGTCAAGGGCTTCTTTTCGTGGAAGGACCGGCCCGTACCGCGCGCTGGCGAATTGGGAGGTGATGAAGGTGAACTCCCAGCGCAGGTCGGGATAGATTTCCACGAGCCGCCGCAGGAAATCGTGCGGCGTCTGGTCCGGATTCCGTGCAAGGCCCGCGGTTCCTGCCCATTTCTCCACCCGCAGATAGATCCTCCGCGCGATTGAAAGGGGATCCTTCGCGGCGTCGCGGAAAAGACGGTGTCGCCCGCTGAAAAGCGTCCTTGTCCAGGAAAGGGCTTGCTGCAGGAACCTCCGCAGCGTCGACAGGAGGTCCGACCAGAAGGTTTCTCCCGTCGGCTCGATGCGGATATCCGATCTCGAAGCAAGGCGCCTGCCCAGCCAGTTCAACAACTGCGAGGACATGCGCCAGAGGGCGACCAGGAGAAGGCTCATCCATCCCAGCGCCACAAAGAAACGCATGATGCTTCGGGCCTCGTCGGAGATGTGCAGCCAGCGGACCCAGGTCTCCGGATCCTCTTTCGGGCCGGGGGCTGGCACGCCGCCGGGAAGAGGGCCCATCTCCGGAGAGGGGAGGAAGCGGGCGATGAACTCGATCAGCCATCCGATGGCGCGGACGACGGCTTGAGCGGCCGCGATTCCGGCGGTCAGAAGCTTGTCCAACAGGTCCGGGTGAAGGAGAAGCGCGATCGCCCCGGCCAGCAGCAGCATGACCGAAAAACCTCCCGTGAGCAGAAAGAGCCAGGTCGAACGGCCCTGACCCTGGAGAAACGACATTTCCCGCAGCCGGAGGGCCGCGAAGCCCGTCAGCCCCGAGACGAAAAAGACGGGAAGCAGGGGCAGGACCGGCCGCGTATCGAGGCCGAACTGGCCGGCCGAGGCGACGGCAACGACGAACACGACAAATCCGAACTGAAACGAACTCACCATGGCGGCAAATTCAACGGGTCGCCGTCCTGCACGGGCGGCAATCAGCCAGCATGCCGCGCAGGCCGCTACCGTCACGAATTCCGGCGTCAGGCCGAAAAACGCGGAGAAGAAGCCGCTTCCCGCTGCCTTCAGCCACTGCAGATCCGACCATGGGGAGGCCGCATACAGCTGCGTCTTCAGCAACAGCGCCGTTCCGGCGATCGCGGCCGTCGCGCTGATGGCCTGCCGAAGAAGCGGGTGGCGGCGCCGCATCGCGGGGAGGCAATGGACCAGACAGGACAGCCCGTAGAGCGAGAGAATCCAGGCAAGCGGCAGGTTCGAGAGCTGAGGATGGTGGCGCAGGAAGATCAGCACCGCACAGATGGTCGAACTCTGGATGAGGAGGAGGGCGAGAAACGGGATGATGTTTCCGGGAGCCATCATCGCGACGCCTCGGAAAGGGTGTGGACGGTCTTGCCGGGCTCGGCCTGCGCCTCTCCCCCGATCGGAAGGATTGTGATCCGATAGCCGCGGGCTTTCAGGTCGGCGAGCATCGCCCGGGGCGCGTTCCCGGGGGAACCCGTCACCAGGACAAGACAGGAACCCGAGGGGAGTGAGCGGGCCGCCGTCGAAAGAAGGGTATCGAGGGAGCCGCTCGCCCGCGGGGTGGCCTTGGCAAGGGACTCCAGGATTTCCACCAATTGCGAGCGGCTCCCGCTGGGAGGGACGATGATCGGCCGGCCGGTGTCCGCCATGCAGGTGTTGGCGAAAAGACCCGGCTGGGCTTCGCCTTTTCCCGCGTGGAACGCGACAGAGGCTGCCGTACTGATTCCCAGCTCGAAATCATCAGCCCGGAAGGACCCGCCGCTTCCAAAACTCTCCACGTCGAGAAAAAGCGCGATCTTTTTCGTTGTCGTCGGTTCAAAGATCTTCCGTTTCAGTCCTTGCCCGCGGGCGCTGGCCTTCCAATGGATGTGGCGCAGCCCGTCGGAAGGGATGTGATCCCGGATCCCAAAGGGCCTTGTCGGGTCGGTGCAGATCTTCCGTTCCGCCTTTTCGTCGCCCAGGACCTGCAGGGCCGGGAGCGGGAGCTTCTCGAGGGGAAGGAGGCGGGGATAAACCAGCACCGTCTCCGCCGGAAACTCGAGAGAGGCGGTGTAGAGGCCGAAGATGTCGCCGCTCGTGACCCGGAGGTTTCCCAGCGGATAGAAACCTCTCCGGCGGCACAGCAACCGGTACGACCAGCGGGCGCGGTTGCGTCCGGGCAGGAACAAAGATACTTCCGCCGTATCCCGGCGGTCGCCGTCCGAAGCGGCGTCTTCCACGGCCGGCCTCAGTTCCTCGGGGACATGATTTTCCAGGCGGACCCAGGGCAAAGGCAGCCACTTGTTGTTGCGAAGAGAGACTTCCGTCGAAATTTCCTCGCCGGGGAAGGCGCGGCGCCGTTCGAGGGTTCTTCCGCAGGACAGGCGGGCAAACGAATGCCGGCTCCAGAGGTTGCAGAGCAGCGCCAGTGACAGAAGCAGCAGGGCCATGACCAGGATCGGCTGCTGTCCATACCACGAGGCGAGGACGGCCAGGACCGCCAGGAGAAGTAGCGCGGGGCGCGTCCAGAGCACGCCGGCCGGCTGCAGAGCTATCTTGCCCTGCGCCGCCTTTTCGGCGGCTGAAACACCGGCGCCGAACCCCGCTTCCATCGATCCCGCATTCATCCGGATTCCTCTTTATCGATAAACCTGCAGAATTGACCCTTCCCGGACGCCCAAACCCGGCCCGGTGCGGCTGCGCCGTTTTTCCCGGGCCTGTAGACGGCTGGAAAAGACGGCGCCTGTTTTGAAACTGCTGAAAAAAGCTTTGAAATCGTTAATAAAATAACGATTGAATGAATAACGGTGCCGCGACTTATATCGAAATGGGAGAAACTTGTCAAATAAATTTTTTTCCGTATTCCGATACATCTGGGGATAAATAGTTATACCAACGTCTTCCCGCGACGGCCGCCTTCCCCGGACCGGAGGAGAGCGAATTTCGCCAGGGGCGGCGTCAGCAGCATATTGATGACCGTGCTGGCGAGGAGGGCATTGAAAAGGAGCGGTCCAAAAGAAGAAAAGGCCTGGCGGGCCAGGAATGCCAGGCCCAGGGTGAGTCCGGCCTTGGGCAGGAGCACGAGTCCGGGATACTTCCGCAGCGATTCCGGGGCGCCGACGAGAGCTGCGCCGAGTCTCGCACCGGCGTACTTCCCGATTCCCCGCCCCAGCATGATGAGCACCACAAGGGCTCCGGCTGCGTTGAGGGCCGCGATGTCGACGTACATCCCGCTGAGGACGAAGAAAAGCACGAACAGCGTTTCCTCGATCCTCTCAAGGACGGTGAGCATTTCTTCCCGGCCCGAACGGTTGGCGACTACGAAACCGGCGGCCATATTGGCCAGGATGGAGGAGAGTCCCCAGGTTTCAGCGGCTGCCGTCAAGATCGCGATCCCCGCCGATACTCGCCGCCAGCAATCCCCAGTCCGCGCGGATTCTCTCGAGACCTTTCAGCAGGAGCCAGCCGAAGGCGGCGCCCGCGACGATGGATCCCAGGATATGGAGGAGGGGGGCGGCAAGCATGTCGCCCAATCCCGCAATCTGCTGCCCTTTTACCAGAGCCCGGCCGATGTCGAGGGAACAGGCAAAGGCGATCACGGTAAGGGCGTCGGTCAGGGCAAGAACCGCCAGGCAGGTTGTCGTGACCGGCCCCGTCGCACGGCACTCATGGACGATCGCTACGACGGCGGCAGGTGCGGATGATACGGCGATGGCGCCGAGCACCAGCGCCATCGGGAAGAACGTCGCGAGCATCCCGCCGGGAAGGGCCAGGACGAAGGGGCCTAGGCCGGCGACAAGCAGGACACTGAGGAGAAACGGCATCAGCCCCTGGAAGACGGTGATGCTGAAGATGGCCCTGCCGAGCTTCCGCACGGCGTCCAGGCGCAAGCCGCCGCCGATCATATAGGAGACGACGCCCAGAACGACGGTGATGATGAAATTCAGCTTGTCAACAGCGGCCTGCGGAATGGCGTGGAATGCGGAGGGATTCAAGAACATTCCCGCGATCAGGTATCCCGTGATGCGGGGAAAGTGCAGGCGCGCCGCGAGTCCTCCCGCCAGGTAGCCGGCCAGCAGCATGAAAGCCGTCAGAAGCAGAGCGTCCATCTCCATCCCTGCAGCCAGGGTTTGTGAGGGGAAGGAAGGGGTGCCGAAAGTGAGATCGGGAGAAGAGGCATCCCCATGACGCAGCCATGGATGATCTGGAATCTGCCACAAGTATACGGACGAATCAAGCAGATGAATTCCGATTCGGCTGCGCCTTCGAATGGCGTCCGGCTTTGACGCGGAACGGACGGCCGCCTCGATCCGCACGCGGCCGGACCCGCAGGAGCGGTGCCTTCCGATTCAAAGTCTTACCCCGGTAATAATTTTGTGATATGCACGGGCAAGACCGCTTGCCGGAAGACAAGCGGGAGACCGCCGCCGTGCATGCAAAACGGCCCGTCACGGCGCGGACGATCAAGGCGTAAGAGGGCGAAATATCCGTGAAACTGATCCGCTACAATTCTTTCCGGAGGATCCTCGGTGGCAGCGACCATGCCGTAATGATTGTCATTGCCATGCTGGTCGGCGTATTGAGCGGCTACGGCGCCATCCTCTTTCGTTACATGATTCGGCTGGTCCAGTGGGTTTTCTTTGGCTCCGGCGGTGAAGACTTTCTCGAAATTGTGTCCGACGCACCTTTTTACCTTAAGATCCTCGCGCCCGCGCTGGGGGGGCTCATCATCGGCCCGATCATCTTCTTTATCGCCCGCGAGGCCCGCGGTCCGGGTGTGACGGAGACGATGGAAGCCGTGGCCATTCGCGGCGGCAAGATAAGAAAACGGGTGAGCATCGTGAAGATCCTCACTTCGGCGATCTGCATCGGTTCGGGCGGTTCGGCGGGGCGGGAAGGCCCGATCGTTCAGATCGGGGCGGCCATCGGCTCCATGTGCGGCCAGCTGCTGCGCGTATCTACGGATCACCTGCGGACGCTCGTGGCCTGCGGCGCCGCCGGCGGCATTGCCGCCACGTTCAACGCGCCGATTGCCGGCGTGATGTTCGCCATGGAAATCATCCTCGGCAACTACGGGATATCGTCCTTCAGCCCCATCGTCGTTTCCTCCGTGGTGGCGACGGCGGTCTCCCGCGCCCATCTGGGCAATTATCCGGCTCTCGCCGTCGCGAAATACAGCCTTCTGGGGGCATGGGAACTTCCCCTGTACATGGTCCTCGGTGTCTTTTGTGGTGCCGTAGCCGTCCTGTTCACAATCGTTCTCCACAAGACCGAAGACGGCTTCAGCAAGCTGAAGATTCCGGAATACCTCAAGCCGGCCGCAGGCGGGCTGCTGGTGGGCCTCACGGGGATTGTCTTTCCGGAAGTTTACGGCGTCGGCTACGACGTGATCGATCTGGCCGTCTGGGACCACCTCCCCTGGTTCTTCCTGTTGGGGCTCATGTTCTTGAAGATCGCCGCTACGTCCTTTACCATCGGATCGGGCGGTGCCGGCGGCGTCGTGGTCCCTTCGCTCTACATTGGCGCCATGGCGGGGGGGTTCTTTGGCTGGGCGGTTCACGGCCTCTTCCCCGGGACGGCTACGTCCGGGGCATACAGCCTCGTAGGAATGGGCGCCCTCCTGGCGGGCGCCTCCCACGGTCCCATGCACGCCATCCTTCTTCTCTTCGAGTTGACAGGCAATTACCAGATCATTCTTCCGCTCATGCTGTCTTGTTTCCTGAGCTACATCGTGGCCTCCCAGATCCGGGAGGGCTCGATCTTCACGCTGCCCCTGTTGAGAAAGGGCATCGACCTGCAGGCGGGCCGGGAAGCGAACATCATGCGATATTTGAAGGTCCGGGACGCCATGGCGCAAGACGTGGAGACGATGCCCCAGAACCTGAACCTGAGGGAATTCCTGAAGCGGGCCATGGCGAGCAAACACAGCAGCTTCCCTGTCGTCAACGAGGAAGGCCGGCTCGCCGGTATCGTCGATTTTCAGGATTTCAAGGACCTCATTTATGAACAGGGGCTGGGCGACCTCATCGTTGTGAAAGACATCGTGACGGAAAAGGTGCTTACCGTCAACGAGGACGAGAGCCTTGAAACGGCGCTTGAGCGGATCGGGTTCCGCAATATCGAGCAACTGCCGGTCGTGGACCGCGTCGATCCCGGCCGGATCGTCGGAATCCTCTCGCGCCGGGACATTTTTTCCGCCTACAACAAGGCTCTCGTCAAGCTGACTGTCGGAGGGGGAATCCATCAGGATTAGTGCGGATCTTCCGTCCCCTGCAATTGCATTTAGCCGTCGTCGGTGATAGGGTCGCGCTTCAAGGGTTCCTTGAAGCACGGTCGTTCCGCTCTCTTCGCAGAACGGGTTCTTCGATTTCAGGGTTTCCTCCCATGAAACACCGTCCGCTGATCACGTATTTTCTCATTGCCTTCGGGTTCGGCTGGGGACTGCCGGTCCTCGCATTTCTGTTCTCCGGCATTTTCGAGGGCTATGACGTGAGCCTGCCGCAATACAGCCCCCTCCACTACTTTATCGCCTGGTCGCCGGCGCTGGCGGCTCTCATCGTCGTCGGGACTGTGCAGGGTGCGCCGGGGCTGAAAGACTACCTGACCCGTATGCTTCAATGGCGGGCGGACGCCGGCTGGTCCGGTTTTGTCCTGCTCGGCATCCCCTTTCTGTATCTGCTCGCGGCGCTGCTGGTCCGGTTCCTGGGGGCGCCGTCGGCTGCCGCGTCCGCAGATTCCCGGCCCGCGTTTGCCACCGCCGCTCTCCTCGCAGGCAGCGCATTGCCCTGGGGGGAAATCGGCTGGCGGGGCATCGCGCTTCCCCTGCTGCAGCGGCGCTTCGTAGGTTTCGTCGCCGCTCTGCTCCTGGGCCCGATCTGCGGCCTCTGGCAGCTCCCGGTCTTCTTCATGGGCGAATATTTCTACGGGGCATCCTCGCTTTCCCCGGCAGTCGCAGCAGGGAACTTCCTGCTGCAGGCCGTGGCGCTGTCCGTCATATTGACCACCATCTACAATGCGACGGGAGGCAGCATCCCGCTGGTTTTCCTGACTTCCTGGCTGGTCCGGATTCCCTATCCCTGGGGGGAACAGGCCGACTGGATGATCTTTCAGTCCCTGGCGCTGCTGGCGGCGGCCGTTGTCATGGCCGTGACGCTCGGAAAGCGCTACCTGGGCCACGAAAACCTGCACACCGAAATCACGCCCGGCCGGTATTCGCTGTAGGACTCGCCGCCGGCTTCCCGCCCGCTTGCAAAATTTTCCCCGAGAGGATACAAGGGGCGACATTCCCGGCAGTTCAACGAATTCGGAGGTTTCCCATGGGTCTTGTCCTGAGGTGGCTGGTGTTGACGGCGGCAATCCTGGCGGCGTCTTACCTCATCGAAGGGATCCGGGTCGCGGGGTTCTTCTCGGCCTTTCTTGCCGCGGCGATCCTGGGCATCCTGAATGCCTTTCTCCGGCCGGTGCTGATCCTCCTCACGCTGCCCGTGAACGTGCTGACCTTCGGGCTTTTCACGTTCGTCATCAACGCCCTGCTGCTCCTGATGGTCTCCGGCGTCATCGCCGGCTTCGAGGTCCGCGGGTTCTGGACGGCCGTGCTCGGCTCCCTCGTCATCAGCATCGTGAGCTGGCTGCTCAATGTCTTCATCGGGGCGCGCGGACGCGTCGAGCGCATCGACACCATCGACCTGCGGAAGGGAAGGGGAGGACGCTGGGAATGAGCGAGGCCGCGGAACTCACCCCCGCGATGCGCCAGTACCTCCGAATCAAGGAGCAGCACAAGGACTGCATCCTCTTCTTCCGGATGGGGGACTTCTACGAGATGTTTTTCGAGGACGCGGTCCTTGCCGCGAAGCTCCTCGAAATCACACTTACCTCCCGCAACAAGGGAAAGGAAGGCGCCATTCCGCTGTGCGGCGTCCCCTATCATGCCGCCGCTTCCTACATCGCCAAACTCATCGACAAGGGCTACAAGGTGGCGGTCTGCGAACAGCTCGAAGACCCCAAATCCGCGAAGGGCGTGGTCAAACGAGACGTGGTGCGGATCATCACGCCCGGCGTCGTCGTCGATCCGGAAAACCTCGAGGCCAAGGAGAACAACTTCCTCGCCGCGCTCTGCCGGAGAGGCGAGGTTCTCGGGCTCGCCTTTGTCGACATCTCCACGGGCGAGTTCCGCATCGCCGAGTCTGCGGACCGCGATTTCCTCGTCGAGGAGATCGGCGGGCTTGCGTTCCGCGAGGTCCTTCTGGAGCAGGGCCGCGAAGGGACGCTGCTGAAGGCCTTTCCTTCCGGCGAGGGAAAGCGGCGCGTCGAATCCGTGGCTGCGGGCTATTTCGACGCGGACGAGGCCATGACCATCCTGCGGGAATCCTTTCCCGCCGATGCGCTGCAGAAGGTCGGTATCGAAAAGCGGCCGGTGGCGGCCGCGGCGGCGGGGGCGGTTCTTCGCTATGTCCGCGAGACCCAGCGGGACCGCCTGCGGCACCTCGGCGAACTCCAGATCTACGAACCCCGGGCGCACCTGCAGGTGGACGAGACGGCCAAGCGTAACCTGGAGCTCTTTGCGACGATCGCCGAGGGGCGCCGCCAGGGATCGCTTTTCCACGTCCTTGATGAGACGGTGACGCCGATGGGAGGGCGCAGGCTCCGCTGGTGGCTGAGTTATCCTCTTGTCATTCCAGAGCGGATCCGCGAGCGCCAGGCGGCCGTCGGCGAAATCCGCGAGCGGCACCTGCTGCGCCGTGATCTCCGCAAGGCGTTGGGCGGGGTCTACGACCTCGAGCGGCTGGGCGCCCGCGTGGCGATGGGCGTCGCCAACGCCAGAGATCTCGCGGCTCTCCGGGACTCCCTCCGCAAGCTGCCGGAGATCCGCAGGCTTCTCCCCGATTCCGCGGCGCCTCGGCTCGCGGGGCTGCGGGACGGGATCGACGAGATGCCGGACATCCTCGATCTCATCGCCCGGGCGATTGTGGACGATCCGCCGGTGCAGATCCGGGACGGGGGGATCATCCGCGAGGGATACGATCCGGCCCTGGACGAACTGTTTGCCGTCAGCCGCGACGGGAAATCCTGGATCGCCCGTCTCGAAGAGAAGGAGCGGAAGCGCACGGGAATCCACTCCCTCCGGGTCGGCTACAACAGTGTCTTCGGCTATTACCTCGAAGTCACCAGGGCCCACGCGGAAGCGGTGCCCGCCGATTACGTGCGCAAGCAGACGCTGGTGAACGCGGAGCGCTACATCAACGAGGAGTTGAAGGGGTACGAGTACACCGTCCTCCATGCCGAAGAAAGGCGGCGGGAGAAGGAATACGTCCTGTTTCTCGAGATCCGAGAGCGGATCGCCGCCGAGATCCGGCGCCTGCAGGCGACGGCCGCAGCCATCGCGGAGCTGGACGCCCTGGTGTCGCTCGCGGAGGTCGCCGAGAAGTACGGCTATTGCCGCCCGCAGGTGGACGAAGAAGACGTGATCGAAATCGTCGACGGCCGCCACCCCGTCGTCGAGCGCATGCCGCCGGCCGAGGGATTCGTGCCGAACGACACCCTGCTCGATCTTCAGCAGAACCGTTTTCTCGTCATCACCGGCCCCAACATGGCCGGCAAGTCCACCTATATCCGCCAGGTCGCCCTGATCGTCCTCATGGCGCAGATGGGGAGTTTCGTGCCGGCCGCGCGCGCGCGGATCGGCGTCGTCGACCGGATCTTTACACGCATCGGCGCCGCCGACAGCCTGGCCCGCGGTCAGAGCACCTTCATGGTGGAGATGAACGAAACCGCCGCGATCCTCCGCAACGCCACGCGCCGGAGCCTGATCGTCCTGGACGAGGTGGGCCGGGGGACGAGCACCTTCGACGGCCTCTCGATCGCCTGGGCCGTCGCCGAATATCTCCACGACGCCCCCAACCTCGGCGCGCGGACGCTTTTTGCCACGCACTATCACCAGCTGACGGACCTGCCGCTGACGAAAGACGGCGTGAAGAATTACAACATCGCCGTCAAGGAGTGGGGTGACAGGATCATTTTCCTCCGGAAGATCGTCGAGGGGGGAACGAACCGGAGCTACGGCATCCAGGTGGCGCGGATCGCCGGCGTCCCGGAGGAGGTGATCGCGCGGGCCCGGGAAGTGCTGAAGAACCTGGAAAAGGGTGAACTGGACGAGATCGGCATGCCGCGCCTGGCGCGGGGACGGAAGGCGGCAGGAAAGGACAGCGGCCAACTGCCCCTCTTCATCGACGAAGAACAGGCCGTCGTCGGGGAACTGCGGGAAGTGGATTTGAACGCCCTGACGCCCCTGGAGGCGATGAACCTCGTCGGGGCCTGGAAAGAGCGGCTGGGGAAGAAATCGGAGACCTAGTCTCGCGCATCTGCTTCGGAAGCGGTGACAAGATGAACCATCAAGATCTGACCTGTCCGTCCGGGTGTGTCGTGCGGGTGGAGGAATCCGCCGGCGGAGCGCTTGCGCTGCGCCTCTCGGGGCGTCTCGCCCTCGAAGGCCTGGACGGAATATCCGCCGCCATCGAGCAGGCGCTGAAGGGGCGCAACCCGTCGTCGCTGGCAATGGACCTCGGGGGAGTGGAATACCTGGACAGCGGCGGCGCCCTCGTCCTCGTGCAGACGGAAAACGAGGCTGCCCGCCGGGGCATTCCTTTTTCCTATGTGAACGTCGGCGGCGAGACGAAGCGGATCCTCTCCCTGATCGACCGGGAGGCGCTGCGCGCCGCGCCCCGCCGTTCCGTCAAGGTGGACGAGCCTTTCTTTGTCCATGTCGGGTCCGCGAGCACGGCCCTCTTCGACGATTTCTTCTATCTGATGGCGTTCTTCGGCGAACTGATATCCGTTACGGCCCGCGCCGTCGCCCGGCCCCGGTCCGTGCGCTGGGGAGACGTCCTTTTCTACATCCGGCGCGTGGGCGCGGAGGGGCTGCCCATCGTCGGGCTCATCAGCATGCTCATCGGCCTCATCATGGCCTTCATGTCTTCGCTGCAGCTCAAGCAGTTCGGGGCGAATATCTACGTCGCGTCGCTGGTGGGGATTGCGATCGTGCGCGAACTGGGTCCCATCATGACGGCGATCCTCGTCGCGGGGCGCTCCGCGTCGGCCTTTGCCGCGGAGATCGGGACGATGATGGTCAACGACGAGGTGGATGCTCTGGTCACCATGGGATTCGACCCCGTCCGTTTCCTGGCGCTCCCCAAGCTCCTGGCGACGATCATCGTCGTTCCGCTGCTGACGATCTACGCCGATCTCTTCGGCATCCTGGGCGGGATGATTGTGGGAGTTCTGGGGCTGGACCTGACCCCCGCGACCTACCTCCAGGCGACCCAGCGGAGCATCAGCGTATTTTATTTCGTCTCGAGCCTCATCAAATCGCTGTTTTTCGCCGTCATCATCGCCGGCATCGGTTGTCAGCGCGGGTTCCGCGTCAAGCGCGGCGTCGAAGAGGTGGGGGCGGCGACAACCTCGGCCGTCGTCGCCTCGATCCTGATGATTGTGGTGGTGGATTCGATCTTTGCCGTCGTCTTACATTATTGGAAATGACAGGCTGCTGAATCCGACAGCGAGCGCCGCCCCTCACGGGGGGACGAGCGAATGAAGAACAAACTTCTTTCCTTGGGGATCGGCGATTCTCCGGGGTTTTTACCGAGAGTCGTCAATCCGACAGCGAGCGCCGCCCCCCCCCGCGGGGCGGACGAGCGAATGAAGACGAAACTTCTTCCCTGGGGATCGTAGAACGACGAAGCTTGATTCGGAGTTCTACCAAAAGGTCCGTCTGCGGCGTTTCCCTCGTCCTTCACAGGCAGACTGGTTTGCTCATCACGCATGACAGGGGGATATGCCCTGCGACGTGTTCAGTCATTGCGAGGAGGCCGCAGGCCGGCGCGGCAATCTCGCCCCTGACGCCGATTTAGTTCATCGGTGTCGTCAATGCCTGCCCGCGCTGCTCACATCTCTTTCCTCAGATACGCCGGGGCCTTCGGATTCTTGTGCATGCCGCCGTATGACTTCGCGGAAGGGTAGTACTCGGCGGCGAACTGCACGATGCCCGCAGCCTGTTCGCCGGCGAAGTCGGCGATGAAGGCGAGCATGACGTCGATTCCCGCGGATACGCCGGCGGACGACCAGATGTTTCCGTCCCGGACGAAGCGTTCCTCAACGACGTCAACGTCGCCGAGTGCGCGCAAACGGTCGAGCGAGTTCCAGTGCGTCGTCGCTTTCTTCCCGGAGAGGAGCCCGGCGCGATGCAAGAGGAAAGCGCCCGTGCACACGGAAAGAACGGCCTTGCAGGATTTTGCCTGCGCGGCGATGAAATCGATCAGTACCGGATTGTCGACCTCCCGGCGCGTGCCCTGGCCGCCCGGCACGAGGAGAACATCCAGGGGCGGGCACCGGCTGATCGAACTCTGAGGAACGATCGCCAGTCCCTTTGCGCAGGTGATAGCCGCCGATGACTCCGCTACAACAAGTCGTGTCTCCGGTCCCCCGGCCCACTTGTTCCACATGCCGGCCATTTCCCAGGGGCCGACGAAATCCAGTTCCTCCACATCCGGAAAGACAAGAATCCCGAAGTTCATGACAGCTCCTCCTTGATCATTCCAGCGCCTCGTAGCAATCCGAACGGAAGGGCGGCGTGCACACGCAGTAGAAGACAAGATCGTCCGCCCCGGTATTCGTTATGCGCTGAGGGGTATCCGGCGGAATCCTGACGACATCACCCTCCGTGACATCGACGGGGTCGATCCCGCCGATCTCCACGCGGCCGGCTCCGGCGACGATGATGTACCTTTCCGATATGCCCTTCAAACGGTGCAGGGCGGTGGTTCCCCGTGTCTTCACCCTGGCGCGGGCGATGGATACGGACTTGTCGCCGGCATCGTTGGCGACTTCCGAAATGAAGCAACGCTCCCGCGTCACGATTTCCCGGGCGTCAACGCCCTTTCGAATTTCCGCACGCATGGCACCCTCCCTAATTTCCTCAGCGGCGATCCGCCGCAGGATCTTCACGCGGTCTTCTTGCGGCCATGTTCATCCGGGAAAACGGAATCGATTGTCGCCTTCACGTCGCCAAGCCACCGGATTCTCTGCGCCTCTGTGCTGGTAATCACGATACTGAACGTTCGACGGCGGCAGATCTTGACACCGCAGAGGCCAAAGACGCAATTCTTCCAGAGCGTTTCCAGCGGGTCGCCGAAAACGCGCTTTTCCCTTTCCGGTGCCGTATTCGACGTGTTGAAAACGACGGCGGCCCTGGCGCGCAGCAATCCCCTGGGGATGCCTTCCCCGGAATCGCCCTCCAGGAACTCGTACGCAACGCCCGGGCGGATCACACGGTCGATCCAGCCCTTCAGCACCGCCGGGGGTTGACCCCACCAGTTCGGGTGAACGACGACGATGCCGTCGGCCGCCCGTATTTCATCGCAATGCTCTCTGATCATCTGCGGCAGGGGCGCGTCATCGCGGATTTCTTCCGCGGCGAGCAGGGGGTCGAAGTGCTCCGCGTAGAGGTCGTGAAAGGAAGCGTCATGGCCGTTGGTCTCGAGTTGCGCGACCGCGGTGCACGCAATCGCGGCGTTGAAACTCTTGCGATCGGGGTGGGCGAGAAGGACGGATATCTTCATGGTCGTCACATTACTTTATTTTCCCGGTTTTCGCATAGCGCAAAAAAGGGAGCCGCGAGCCTCCCGGCCGGTTGGTTTGTGTTACCCTCGAAGCCTGTCCGGCACGGCTTCATCTGCGGCTGTCCTTCCCCCGGCGAGCCTTCTTTCTCGATTCGTCAGGGCAGCCGAAAAATTCAGCGCACAGGCTCCTTCAGGGATCGGAAGCTCACGAACTTCCGCTGTTTCTCATCCCACAGATTCAGAGAAAACGACTTGAGGCTTTTGCGGATCGTCAGGGGCGGCACGGTCTGCAGGACGGGTGATTGGTCGCAACTCTGCTGCAGTTGATAGTTCGGAATTCGGGGCAGAACATGGTGGGCATGGTGAAGGCCGATATTGCCTGTGAACCACTGAAGCACGCGGGGGAGTTTGTAATAGGAACTCCCGTTCAGGGCGGCCTTCAGCGGGTCCCAGTTTCCGTGGCGAGACCAATAGGCGCCTTCGAATTGATGCTGGACGTAAAACAGCCACACGCCGACGGCCCCGGCGATCATGATGATCGGGAACTGGATCAGCAGGTAGGTCCGCAGCCCGATCGTGAGGGCCGCTGCAAGAATGATCGTCAGGATGGCCAGATTGGTCACGGCCGCACTGAAGCGCTCATTCTTTCCCTCCCACAGGTGCAGAAATCGCTGGGTAATCAGGAAAGAGTATCCCGGGCCGATCCCGAGGAAGACGAGGGGATTGCGGTAGAGCCTGTAGGCCAACCGCATCATCCTGGAGGCCGCCCGGTACTCCGCGACAGTCAACGTCCAGATATCCCCGACACCCCTGTGGTCCAGGTCCGCATAAGTGCCGTGATGGATGAGGTGGTTGTGCTGCCAGTACCTGAACGGCGTAAAGGTCAATATGCCCGACAGATAACCAAGGATCGCATTCGCCCGGCGCGAGGCAAAAAAGGAACCGTGCGCGCAGTCATGAAAGAAAATGAAAATGCGCACCAGGAAAAGGGATGCAGCGAAGAGAAGCGGGGCAATCGCAGCAAAGGGGTATTCCCGATCCACCAGGTAAACCAGGATAACCCACAGGGCGATGTAGGGAGTAAAGGTGTTGATTAGCTGCACAATCGCCCGACGCAGATCCGGCTTGGCGTGCTGAGCCAGCGTTTTCCGCAGGGAATGTATGGTTAATCCGTTACGGGTTCCGCCTGCATCCATCACCCCATCGCACCTCCCGGGAATCGAAGCGCGACGATTTCTTCGTCGAACAGGACTGTCACATCGATTTGGACGACATCTCGATTTACCGTTTCTATTTTAAGCATGATCGCAACCCGGTCAAGGGTCAGCTGGTCCGGAAACCCCGCCAGGGGAAAAGCATCGGGACCGTCCCTTGATAGCGACGGTATTCGTCGCCGAACGTCGCGACAAGATCCTTCTCCTCCAGATGGGTGCCGGCGATGACCCAGCCGGTCCAGAGTATGTTGAAGAGCAGTCGGTCGAGCGTGCCGTCGGGAAACGACCAGATGAGAAGGAGCACAAAAAAATACAGCGGATGGCGGACCCAGCGATAAGGACCGCGGACGACGAAGTCCGGAACCCGGAGTTCCCTGCCCTGCAGGTGAGCCCTGATGGGTTTCAGACCGAAGCCGTCAAAGCTCTTGAGCGCCCGCACCCCCCACACAAAACCGGCAAGGGCCGCCAGGGCGATGGCGCGTGCCAGCAGGCGAAGGGCGCCGTCGGCCCGATAGAGAAGAGTGTCGGAAGGCTGCCAGAGGATGACGACGGCCGCCAGCGCAACGCCGGAGGCAATGGCATAGGTCGACGCGTGGTAATGCTGCGGGATGACCGATGCGAGCCAGGTGCGAAACGAGGCGCGGATCATGCCGCTGTGCTGGATGAAGAAAAGGAGAGACAAGAGCGCGTCCCAGCGGAGCGCCTGGCGCCCCGGGGCGGCGAGGTGCACGACGTCGATGGGGCCGGCAAGAAGAAACGCTCCGAAAAGAAGAAGCGATCCCCAGCCGCAGAGGATTGCAAGGGTTATCATGGAGTATGCTGCGACAGGACTCACAGGGCGTATTCCCCTCGGGACTTGCCAGCCTTATCCGTCAATCGACCACAAAGAGCCTGGCGCCGACCGTTGTGGATGAACGATGCGGTTCTGCGTTGTCGGCAACCTGGTAACTCATGCCCGGCTTAAGGACGAATCTGCGGCCGTCCTTCAGTTCCGTGTGCAACTCGCCTTCCAGGCAGAAAAGAATATGGCCTTTGACGCACCAATGATCGGCCAGATAACCCGGGGTATATTCGACCTGCCGCACGCGGATGCTGCCGAAGTGGCGGGTTCTCCAGTAAGCAACCCCCGTTTCACCCCGGTGTTCCGTTGGCTCAATCGCGGACCAGTCTGTCGTGCCGAAGGCTATGTCGATCATTTGCATAGGGGATCTCCGGGATCACCTTGCCCTGTTTAAAAAAACAGGGCGCGGAATTCGCGCAAATTTAATCCGATGCCGGATAAAAAGTCAAAGGGCATTCCTGGCGGACGGCGATCGTGCAGTGCTTTCCGGATCATCCTGGATGGAAGAACGCCCTGCGAATCCTCCGGGAGCGCGGTGAGAATGCCATTGTTCTGTTTGAGGAATTCTGGTATTTCTCAACGGCACGGGGTTTTTGTCGGCACGAGAGAAGCACCCCGGCGGCAGCACGCGCCGGGTTGAAACAGCCAGGGGACAGGAACCGGATGGAGAGGGAACAGAATCAGCGGGGGGCCGTGATCGAGGTCGAGGATCTGGAGGCCCGCTACGGAGACGACGCGATTCTCTCCGGTGTGAGCCTGCGCGTGTACCGGGGCGAGATCCTCTGTATCGTCGGAGGAAGCGGCTGCGGCAAATCGACGCTGCTCAAGCACATGATCGGGCTTTTGCCGCCTTATCGCGGGCGCATCATTGTCGACGGCATCGATATCTCCACACAGGACGAGGATGCGATGGAGCGCCTGCGGCGCGGTGTCGGTGTTCTCTTCCAGTCGGATGCCCTCTTCGGTTCCATGACGCTTGCCGAAAATGTCGCCCTGCCGCTGGGCGCGCACACGACCCTTACGGACAGGACGATCCGCGAAGTCGTGCGCATGAAGCTCGGGTTGGTGAACCTTGCCGGCTGTGAAGATCTCTATCCGGCGGAGCTCTCCGGCGGGATGCGGAAGCGCGGGGCGCTGGCCCGCGCCATGGCCCTCGATCCCACGATCCTGTTTTTCGACGAGCCTTCGTCGGGTCTGGATCCCGTCACTGCCGGCGAATTGATGGACTTGATAAAAAGCATCAATGCGGGTATGGGAACCACGATGGTGATCGTGAGCCACCAGCTCGAATTTGTCTTCACGGTCGCCGGCCGCGTGATCATGCTGGACAGGGAGGCTCGGGGCATCATCGCCGAAGGGACTCCGAGGCAGATCAGGGAACACGCCGTCGATCCGAGGGTGAGGGCGTTCTTCCGGATCGGTGCCGCCCCGGCTTCAGCCGGAGGGCAGAGGCCATGATGAGAAAGACCTCCAAATTCATGATCGGGCTCTTCGTGACGGCAGGCATCCTGCTCGGCGCGGCGGCGGTGGTCTGGATCGGAGCGTCGAAGTACTACCAGAAGGGGACGCTCTACGTCACGTATTTCGACGAGTCCGTTCAGGGTCTCCAGATGGATTCCCGCGTTAAGTATCGCGGCGTCGACGTGGGGAAGGTCGAGGCGATTCGCGTTGCCCCGGACGGCCATCTCGTCGAGGTTTTGATGAAAATCGATATGGACGGCGAGATGCAGAGGAACAGTTTCGCGCAGCTTCGGGTTGCCGGCCTCACGGGCCTCGTTTTCATTGAGCTGGACCATCGCCCCTGGGAAAACCCTCTGATTACACCCAAGATCCCATTTTCTGCGGAGTACCCGGTCATTCCCTCGCAGCTCTCGCAAACGCGCCAAATGCTGTCCAGCGTCGACAAGATCATGGACAAGATGGAAGAAGTCGATATCAAGGGGCTCGCCAATCAGATCCGTCGGAGCGCCCGCGCCGTGGAGGGTGTCGTTGCCGGCGGCGAGATGAAGCGGATTCTGGCGAACATCGAATCTTCCACCGTATCTCTGGACCGGACTCTTCGCCGGGCCGATCAGCTGCTGGCGCAGGTGAAGATCGACGGCGTTCTCGCCGAAACGAAGGAGGGGATTCTGGAGACCCGCCGCCTGATGGTCCTCCTGCAGGAGCAGGTGAAGGGCCTGAAGCTTGCGGAGACGGCGGAGAAATCGGACCGGCTCATCGAAGGAGTCGATCGCAGGACGCGCCGTGTCGCGTCGGAGGCGGCGGCGGCGGCCGATGAGATACGGGAAGCCGCGCGCAGCCTGCGCCACCTCGTGGAACGGCTGGAAGATAATCCTTCGGAGCTGCTGTTCAGCAAACCGCCGCAAGACGAAGCCCGGGAAGGAGTGCGGTAGCCATGTCGGGAAGCAAGGGATATCTCTTTTTTCGGGCTCTGTTGATCCCGCTGGCGCTTGCCGCGGCGACGGGCTGCTTCGGGCGGACGGGGCCTGCGCCCGCCGTCGAGCATTACGCGCTGCGTTACGATCCTCCGGCGGCGACGGGAAAGGCCGCGGGGGCGACCATCCGCGTGGAACGCTTCTCGGCGGCGAAGCCTTTCGGCGATATTGCGGTTGTCTTCGGGAACGATGCTTTTCGTCTCGAGACCTACAGGAACCGCCGCTGGGCCGCGTGTCCCGCCGACATGGCGGCAGACCTCCTGATCCGCGATCTGCGCGCCGCGGGCTGTTTCGCCGCGGTGCTTCCGCCCCAGAGCCGGGAGGATGCGGCCTATTCGCTTGAGGGGAGGCTGGAGGAATTCCTGGAGGGCGTGGAGCCGGGAGGGCGCAGCGCCCGCTTGTCCCTGACGCTGACGCTGGTAGATCTCAAAGGGAAGAATCCGGCGCAGCGGGTTGTCATGCAGAAGGGGTACCGTCTTCAGAAAGCACTGGAAGGCGAGGGGGGCAAGGCCCTGGCGGGCGCCATGAGCCGGGCGGCAGAGGCCCTTTCGCGGCAGGCCGTCGCCGACCTCTGCGCCGCCGTCCCGCCCGGGCCGCAGTAATACCGCTATCGCGTCCATTGCGGGCGCAGCGGCGCGATCTGTCGTTGAAGGGCGGGATTGCCCGCGTCGCGGAGCCCGTTCCTAGTTCAGCAGAAAGGCTCCCCGCAAAGACTGTATAACCTCTTCGTGATTACGGATAGACGAAGCGGATGTCGAGCTCGACTTCCGGCCGCAGGCTCTCCTTCACGGGGCAGGTGTGGGCGGCGCGCTCCAGCTTGATACGCGCTTTTGCGTCCAGGCCCGCCGGCATCTGCAGGCTGGCCGTCAGTTTGCCGATCCGGCGTTTCCCTTCCTTCGTCATTTCTTTCTGCACGGTGATCTTCATGCCCGTCAGGTCGATCCTGTCCTGTTCGGCCACTTTGCCCATGATCGTCGCCATGCAGACGCCCAACCCCGTGGCGACGAGATCCGTCGGAGAGAAGAATGCGCCCTTGCCGCCGTTGTCAACGGGGGCGTCCGTCTGCAGCCTGCTGCCGCTCGGGCCGTGGACCGCAACGCACTGCAGCCCGCCTTCGTAGGTGACGTCGATCCGAACCATGAAATCCTCCTCGTGGTATTCTCCCAAAAAGGAAAGACGGCAACGCGCCGTCTTTCTTGTCCTGGACCGCCCGCGGAATGCTCGATTTCGCGGGAGCCTATTTAATGCAGACCCTGCGGACCTGGTGGAAATCGGTGGCGCCCTGGATGGACTTCTGGATGCCGTCCTGCAGCAGGGTTGTCATGCCTTCCTCCATGGACTTCTCCCGGATCACCTCGACGGTGGACTTTTTCTGGATGAGCCGCTTGACGTCGTCCGAGCCGACGAGGAGTTCGTGAATGCCCATCCGACCCTTGTAGCCGGACTTGTCGCAGGCATCGCAGCCCTTGGGGCGGTACATCGTGAATTTGTCGTCGTAGACGATGCCGAGCTTTTCGAACGGCTTGGCGCCGTAGGCCTCGACGAGCTCCGCAAATTCCTGTTCGGTCGGGTGGTAGGCCTCCTTGCACTTTTTGCAGAGCGTCCGGACCAGGCGCTGGGCAAGGATCCCGAGCAGGGCGTCGGCGAAGTTCAGGGGGTCGATCCCCATGTCGAGCAGACGGGTGATCGTCTCCGGCGCGCTGTTCGTGTGCAGCGTGCTGAAGACCAGATGTCCCGTGAGGGACGCCTCGACGCCGGTCTTGGCGGTCTCGAAGTCGCGCATTTCGCCGACCATGATCACGTCGGGGTCGGCGCGGAGAAAGGCGCGCATGGCGGCGGCGAAATCGAAGCCGATCTTCGGCTGGACCTGGACCTGGCGCAGGCCGTACTGGGTGATTTCGACAGGGTCCTCCGCGGTCCAGATCTTCGTATCGGGCGTGTTGATGTGGTGAAGCGCCGCGTGCAGGGTCGTCGTTTTTCCGGAACCGGTGGGTCCGACGACGAGGATCATCCCGTAGGGCTTCTCGAGGATCTTGATCAGTTCGTCGAAGTTGCGCTTCAGGAGCCCCATGGCCTCCAGGGGCATCGTCTCGCCCTTGGCGAGGATGCGCATGACGACATCCTCGACTCCGCCCTGGGTGGGGATTGTCGCCACGCGGAGTTCGATCTCGTCGCCGTTGGGGCGCTTGAATTTGATCTTGCCGTCCTGGGGCTTCCGGCGTTCCGTGATGTCGAGGTTCGACATGATCTTGATGCGCGAGATGATGGCGTTGCGATAGCTGTAGGGAAGGGTCTGATAGAGCCCGCAGCTTCCGTCGACCCGGAGGCGGACTTCCACGTTTTTCTTGCCGACATTCGGCTCGACGTGAATATCCGACGTCCGGCGGGCGTAGGCGTCGTTGATGATCTTGTTGACGAGCTGCATGATGACGCTGTCGGACTCGGTGACGGCCTCGTCTTCCTCTTCCTGGGTTTCGTCCTCCGTCGAATCCGCCCGGCCCAGGATATCGCTGATGCTGGAGTCGTCCCCCTGGGCTTGAAAGAAATAGGTGATGTACTTGTTGATGTCCTCGGGCAAGGCGACGTCGTAGACCAGTTGCTTGGTCTTCATCAGGCTTTCGATCGTATCCCGCTTGAGGATGTTGTTGGGATCGTCGACGATGATGCGGATGGCGTCTCCCTTGCGCTCCAGGGGCACCCAGAGCTCCCGCTTGAGGTATTCCTTCTTGAGGTTTTTCAGCAGGTCGCCGGGGATGGGGAGCTTGTCGTTGTAGGTGACGAACTTGCAGCGGTAGAACTCTTCGAAGGATTTCCCGAGGTCATCCTTGGAAATCCGGTATTTCGACATGATGTAGCTCTCGATCGACTCCTTCTTCTCGCGGGACTCCTCCCAGGCGGCGTCGAGCTCATCTTCCTTGAGCGCGCCGCGGGTGATGAGGTAGTCGAAGCGGGTCTTGCGGCGGCGGGCGAAGCGCTCCTGGTTGAAGAAGGCGACGCCGAGCACCTCGGCGATCTCTTCGACGAAGGAAACCTCTTCCTCGTTGAATTTCCCCGTACCGCCCTTCTTGTTGAGGATCTGGATGACCCCCATGAGTTTGCCGCTGTAGTTCACCGGGGCGGCGAGGATCTGGCGCGTCCGGTAGCCGGTCTTCTTGTCCCAGCTCTGGTCGAAAGAAAGTTCCTTGTCGATGGATTTCAGTTCGAGGGTGTCGTAGGCGTCGGCGATGTGGACAATCTTGCCGTTGTTGGCGCAGTAGCCGGAGATGCTTTTGTTGCTGATCGGCACCCGGATCTCTTTGAGCTCGGACCCGGCCAGGACCTGGGAGTAGATTTCGTTCTTCACACGATCGACGACGTAAATCGTCAGGGAGTGGGCGTTGAAGAGCTTGAGGATTCCGTCCTTGAGATCAACGAGGATCTGCTTGATGTTCTGCGCGGCATGAATACGGTTGGTGATGTTCTGAAGCTCCTTGCGCAAGAGGAGCTTTTCCTCGTATTCGTTCACTTTCGCGTTCTGCGCCGGCGCCGCGTTCGGCGGACAGGCCGGGGCGCTTTTCAACGGGTCAAACATACTTCACTTCTCCATCGGCATCGGAAAGCGGAGCAACAACGCCCGGCACCCGCCGCAACGGGGATGAGAAGTCCGGATTTCACCATCTCTTTCGGGAAGATAGGCGACAGTTCCCATCAGATGACAGCCGGATATCCCCAGTACCATTGCCAGGCCGTCAGGCTAAATCAGAATGAAAAAAAATTCAATCGAAACTTCATCGACAGGGGAAATGGACGACCGGCCGCCCCTCGGGGCGGCCGGAACAGCATCAGGCGGTCTCCGTGGCGAGCTTGGAAAAATCGGCGATCGACCGGAAGAGAACGGAAATGGCTTCCAGCAGGGACAGCCGGTTGAAACGGACCGCCTTGTCGTCGGCCATGACCATGACGGCATCGAAAAAGGCGTCGACGGGCTTGCGCAATGTCGCCATCTCTTTCAGGGCGGCGGCGAAATCGTCGCGGCCGATGCACTCCCGCACGCTCCCGCTGACGGCCAGGTAGGCGGCATGGAGTTCCTTCTCCTGGGGAGCGGCGAAGAGTTCCGGCTTCACGTCGCCTCCGCAGAAGCCCTTGATGATGTTGCCGATCCGCTTGAAGGACGTCGCCAGCGGTTCAAAATCGGGCTGGGACTTCAGGGCTTCCATTGCCTCGATCTTGCGGAGCGACCGCACGAGGTCGGCGGGGTCCGTCGCCAGAACGGCATCCACGACGTCGTAGGGGTGCCCCTGCGAAACGAGCTGGTTGTCGAAGCGCCCGCGGAAGAATTCCAGGACGTCGCTGCGCACGTCGGCAGGGTTTCTCTTGATCTTCCCCGCCAGGATCGCGAGGCTCTCGTCGATCAGGGCATCCAGCCGCAGGTCGTAGCCCCGGTCCAGGATGATGTTGATGATTCCCAGGGCCTGCCTCCGCAGCGCGTAGGGATCGGCCGTGCCGGTGGGGATGACGTTGACGCCGAAGAAGCCCGCGATGGTGTCCGTCTTGTCGGCGATGCCGACGATGGCCCCCTCATCCGTCTGCGGAAGGGCGCCGCCCGCGGCGATCGGCAGATAGTGCTCGAAGATCGCCCTGGCAACGGCGGGCTTTTCCCCCGCGAGGAGAGCGTATTCACGTCCCATGACGCCCTGGAGCTCGGCGAACTCCCCGACCATCTGGGTGTCGAGATCCGCCTTCGCAAGGAATGCGGCGCGGTCGACGGAGGCCGCGAGATCCGGCTTGAGCCGCACGGCGATCCATCCGGCCAGCTTCCGGAAGCGCTCGACCTTTTCGTAGGACGTCCCGAGCAGGCTGTGAAACACGACTTTCTTCAGGTCTTCGACGCGACGCTCCAGGGGGACCTTCTGATCCTCCGTGAAGAAGAAGCGGGCATCGGACAGGCGCGCCCGGATGACTTTTTCATTTCCCCTCGCCACGACGGAGGGGTCGCGGGCAAGCGTGTTGTTGATCGTCACGAAGTAGGGGAGGAGATTCCCCGCGTTGTCGACGACGGGAAAATACTTCTGGTGGGACATCATCGAGGTGATGAGAACCTCCTTCGGCAATCCGAGAAATTCCCGGTCGAATCCTCCGCAGACGGCCGAGGGATATTCAACGAGAAAGGTGACTGTTTCCAGCAGGTTCTCGTTGCGGAGGATAGAACCGCCGGCGGCCTGGGCAGCCCTTTGGGCCTCTTCGAGGATGATCCGCTTCCTCTCCCCGGCATCGACGATGACGAAATGTTCCCTTGTCTTGGCGAGATAATCGGCGAAATCCTTTACGGCGAAGGATTCGGGCGCCATGAAGCGGTGGCCGCGGGAAGTGTTTCCGCTGGCGATCGTTTCCAGCCGGAACGGGACGACCTCGCCGCCGAAGAGCGCCAGGATCCAGTGGATGGGGCGCGCGAATCGCAGCGACAGATCCGACCAGCGCATCGATTTCCGGAAGGGAATCGCGGGGACAAATTTCGCCAGAAAGTCCGGCAGCAGCTCGGCCGTCCGCCCGCCGGGGATCCGCTTGCGTGCGAAGAGGTACTCGCCCTTGTCCGTGCGGATCGTCTCCATGTCGCACAGGTCGATCCCTTGGCCCTTGGCGAAACCGAGGGCGGCTTTGGTCGGATTTCCCTTGTCGTCATAGGCCACTTTCCTGGCCGGGCCCATTTTTTCGATGACCTGGTCTTCCTGGCGTTCCGCGACGTTCTCAATATGAAGGACCAACCTCCGGGGCGTCGCCATCGTCCGGACCGGGCCGTGGGCGATCCTGGCGCCCGCGAATTCCTTGCGGATCATCTCGTCCATGTCCCGGCAGGCCTTCGGCAGAAAGCCGGCGGGGATTTCTTCGGTTCCGATTTCCAGCAGCAGTTCCTTGCCCATGGGTAAACTCCACTCCACATACGGGATGCTTGCGTTATTTTCTCAGAAGAGGGTATCCCATCTGCTCGCGCTGTTTCAGGTAACCCTCGGCGCTCAGACGCGCCAGGTTCCGGACGCGGCCGATATAGCTCGTGCGCTCGGCGACGCTGATCGCGCCGCGGGCGTTGAGCATGTTGAAGGTGTGGGAACACTTGAGACAGGCATCGTACGCGGGGAGGACCAGGCCCTCCTTCGACACGCGGACGCCCTCGGCCTCGTACATGTCGAAGAGCTTCCGCAGCATGTCGATGTCGGCCTTCTCGAAATTGTACACGGACCACTCGACTTCCCCGCGGTGATGGACGTCGCCGTAGGTGATCCGGTCGGTCCACTGCAGGTCGTAGACATTGTCGATTCCCTGGATGTACATGGCGATGCGCTCGATGCCGTAGGTGAGTTCCGCGCAGATGGGGTTCAGGTCCGCGCCGCCCACCTGCTGGAAGTAGGTGNNAGTAGGTGAACTGGGTGATCTCCATCCCGTCGAGCCAGACTTCCCAGCCGAGTCCCCAGGCGCCGACGGTGGGGGATTCCCAGTCGTCTTCCACGAAACGGATGTCATGCTCCAGGGGATCGATGCCGAAGCTCTTCAGGGAGTTCAGGTAGATCTGCTGGATGTCCTGCGGCGACGGTTTCATGATCACCTGGTACTGGTAGTAGTGCTGCAGCCGGTTGGGGTTTTCTCCGTAGCGGCCGTCGGTGGGACGCCGCGAGGGCTCGACGTAGGCCACGTTCCACGGTTCCGGGCCCAGCGAACGCAGAAAGGTGGCCGGATTGAAGGTGCCGGCCCCGACCTCGACGTCGTAGGGCTGCTGAACCACGCAGCCCTGTTTCGCCCAGTAGTCGTTGAGCGCAAAAATCAATTCCTGAAAGGTCATGGAGCCTCCTCAAGGGGGAGCATTGGGAAAAAGAATCCTCAGGTGCTTTTTCGGAAATATCCTGGGAAATTACAGGATTGCCCTTTTCCGGAGTGCTGATAGCACGGCAGGCGAAACCCTGTCAATCCGAAAAACCCGGACCGCCGCCCCAGGGCCGCGATACCTCCTCCAGAATCCGGAAGGACTTCGGTTCGCGACCCAGGATGTGCCGGATGAAGGCGGCAAGCAGCCGCCGGCTCTCGCGGTCGGACTGTTCCGACAGCGCGATGCGCTCCAGCATCTGCAGGTCCGCGGCCCGGCCGATCAGCAGGCTCTTGGCCGTGCCGGGGGAGACGGGAAATCCCTGGGCATCGCCCGCCGCGCAGCGGGCGCAGCGGAGACCTCCATCGGCCGGATGGAAGCGGTACTGCAGGTCGCTCTCCAACGGCTGCGAGCAGGACGTGCAGCGGTCGAGCACGGGCTCGTAACCGGCGATCTTGAGCAGGCGCATCTCGAAGAAACGGAGCATGGGCGGCTTGAAGCGGCCGGCCTCGATCAGCGCGAGGAATCCGGTCAGCAGGACAAAGAGGTCCGGGAGCTGTTTCCCCTCCGCGGTGAAGCCGTCCGTCAGATCGATGAAGTAGGAGGCGGTCAGGGTCCGCTCGAGATCGGCGCGGATGCCCGGGTAGTGATCGACGACGTCCGCGCCCTCGATCAGCGCCAGCTGGCCGTGCGATTTTCGGGAGAAGAGGATCCGGTTTCTGGTGAAGGGTTCGAGTGCGTTGGCGAAACGCTTCCGGCTCCGCCGCGCGCCCTTGGCGATCCCCTTGAGTTTGCCGAAGTCGGAACTGAAAAAAGTGACGATCCGGTCGGATTCCCCGTAGTCGACGAAACGCAGGACGACCGCGTCCGTCTTGATGCCTTTTTGAATGGTCATGAACGAAAACCAACCGCCGGAACGTTGCTACAGCTCCCGGTACTTGATCACTCCCCCGACGATCGTGAGAACGGCCTTTCCCGTCAGCGCCCGCCCCTGGAAGGGGGAGTTCTTCCCCTGCGAGCGGAATCTTGATACCTCGACGGTCCAGTTCTTTCCAGGGTCGATCACGGTGATGTCGGCGACCGCACCGATCTGGAGAGTTCCCCCGGAGACCTTCAGAATGGCGGCCGGGTTCAGACTCATTTTGCGGACCAGGTCGGCGGGACGCAGAACGCCCTTCGCCACCAATGTGAGGCTCAAAGCCAGCGATGTCTCGAGGCCGCTGATGCCGCTCGATGCGAACTCGTATTCAACCTCTTTGTCCGACAGACCGTGGGGGGCGTGGTCGGAAGCGATGGCGTCGATCGTGCCGTCGCGCAGGCCTTCTTCGATTGCTTCGATGTCCGATGCGGTACGAAGAGGAGGATAGACTTTTGTGTTCGTGTCAAAACTGCGGACGATTTCGTCCGTCAGGGTGAAGTAGTGCGGTGCTGTCTCCGCCGTCACCCGAACGCCGCGCGATTTCGCTTCGCGGATCAGACGGACCGACCCGGCAGTGCTGACGTGGCAGATATGGACCGCTCCGCCGGTATACTCCGCGATCAGGATGTCGCGTGTGATCATAGCCTCCTCGGCCAGCGGAGGGATCGCCGCGAATCCGAGCTCCGTGGAGACGAATCCTTCATGCATGACGCCGCCCGCGGAGAGGTGAGCATCCTCGCAATGCGAGCATATGGGCAGGTTCAGCGAGGAAGCATATTCCAGAGCCGTCCTCATGAGTCCTGCGTTCATGACCGGTTTGCCGTCATCGGAGAAGGCGACGGCGCCCGCGTCTTTCAGGTCGTGAAATTCCGCAAGGGTCTTTCCCTCCAGTCCCCGGCTGACCGCCGCAATGGGATATACGCGCGCCATATCGGCGTCGGCGGCTTTACGGCGGATGAACTCGGTCACCGAGCGGGTGTCGTTCACGGGATTCGTGTTGGCCATGCAGGCGACGGCCGTGAAACCGCCGGCGCAAGCCGCCTCCGCCCCCGTCTGCACCGTCTCCTTGTACTCGTAGCCCGGCTCCCGGAGGTGCGTATGCATATCGATCAGGCCCGGCACGATCCACAGCCCCCCGATGCCGACCACCTCGGCATCGGCGTCGGCGGGCAGATCCGCTCCGGTCTTGGCGATCTTGCCGTTCTTGATCAGGAGGTCGAGTGGCGCGTCGAATTCCTGGGAAGGATCGATCAGCCGCCCTCCCTTGAGAAGAAGTTTCATGGGGTCCTCCCTGTTGCGTTTCCTATTCGCTCCCCGTCAGCAGATACAACAGCGCCATGCGGACGGCAACGCCGTTGGTCACCTGGTTCAAAATCACGGAGTACGGTCCGTCGGCGACATCGGGCGCGATTTCCACGCCCCGGTTCGTCGGCCCCGGATGCATGATGATGACATCCTCCTTGGCCAGTTTCACGTTGTTGCGATTGAGGCCGAAGTACGTGGAATATTCCCGGAGCGAGGGGAAGACGCTGATCTGCTGGCGTTCGGTCTGAATGCGCAGCATCATGACGACGTCGGCGCCGCGGATGGCCTCTTCGATGTTCCCGTACGCGGTGACGCCCATCTGTCCGATGAAGCGGGGCATCATCGTCGCCGGTCCCGCCACGCACACCTTCGCGCCCAGCTTCTGCAGGCCGAGGATGTCGGAACGGGCCACCCGGCTGTGGGCGATGTCGCCGACGATGGCGACGCGGAGTCCCTCGATGCGTCCCTTTTTCTGGCGGATCGTCATGAGGTCCAGAAGAGCCTGTGTCGGATGCTCGTGGGCGCCGTCCCCCGCGTTGATGATCGACTGCCGAAGGAGACGGGCCAGGACATGCGGTGCGCCCACGGAACTGTGGCGCAGGACGATGATATCGGGATTCATCGCCTCGAGATTCCGGGCCGTGTCGATCAAGGTCTCGCCCTTGACGACGCTGCTGGACGAAGAGGAGATGTTGATGACGTCGGCGCTCAGGCGCTTGCCGGCGATCTCGAAGGAGGTCCGGGTCCGCGTGCTCGCTTCGAAAAAGAGGTTGATGACGGTCTTGCCGCGCAGCGTGGGTACTTTCTTGATCTCGCGTGTGGATACTTCGATGAAGGATTCCGCCGTTTCCAGAATCAGGTTGATCTCGTCGGCGGACAGATCCCGTATTCCCAGTATATCTTTTCTGCCGAGCTTCATGATGCAAACCTCTCTTGCCTGATGGTCTTCAGGTTCCTTCCTCGATGACGACCTCGTCCCTGCCCCGGAGCTCGGAGAGGTTGACGCTGACCGCCTCCCACAGTGAAGAGGGCAGGTTCTTTCCGACAAAATCAGCACGGATGGGCAGCTCGCGGTGCCCGCGGTCGATGAGGACGGCCAGTTGAATCAGCTTCGGTCTGCCGAAGTCGATCAAGGCATCCATGGCGGCCCTCGTCGTGCGGCCCGTAAAAAGGACATCGTCCACAATAACGACTTTCCTGTTGTCCAAAGACAGGGGGATGTCCGTCTTTCCGAGGCGCGGCTTGCGGTTCGTCGTCAGGAGATCGTCCCGGTACAGGGTGATGTCCAGGACGCCCAGCGGGACGTCCACGCCCTCGATGGCGGCAATCTTCTTTTTCAGACGCTCGGCCAGGAAGACTCCTCCGGTTCTGACGCCCACAAGGACCACGTCTTCCACGCCCTTGTTTCTTTCCAGGATTTCGTAAGCGATTCTGGTCAGGGATCGGTCGATCCCTTCGGCGTCCATCACCACGCGCTTCTTCTCCATGGTTCTGCCTCAAGTTGTCCCGGTCAAAAAAAAGCCCCCCCACGGTTGTGGGAAGGCGCCTGTCATTCACTGGAATCACCGCTTTCATGAAAAGGACCCTTTGTTCATCTCTCGGGATTGAATTAAAAGGGGTGTCCGAAAGTGGCCGAACTATGCCTGAAATTCCCGCGGCTGTCAAGACGAAACATGAATCGGTGATGTATCAGATCTTGTGTCAG
>DIWJ01000078.1 GCA_002428445.1 Syntrophaceae bacterium UBA6109 | reverse complement strand
AACAACGCTCGATTTTCTTACAGATAAGTACTTTAAAATTCTTGACTGCATATTGATCGTCACCGCAGATCCTCCCCTGAGAATGAACGCCGGACGTCTGTGGCGAAAGGTCAACCGGGGATGTTGACACCCTCGCTGTTGATGATCTGCTCGTAGTTGTAACTCATATGTTCCATGAGGACTTTCTTGGCCTGGTCGAAATCGCCGCACTTGATGTTTTCGACAATCTGATAATGCGCCTCAAAAAGGGGTTGAGCGGCACGCTTGGAAAAATACATGAACTGGTACCGCCAGACATTTCCGAGAGTGGCTTTGTAGAGCTTCAGTATGTGAGAATTGTCAGCCAAGGCGACCAGTTTGATGTGGAAATCCGCAAACGTCTTCAGGCATCCAAGAACCTTCCGTGGATCCTCGCCCTTTTCGATCTTGCAGTCTTTCGAGTCCGCCAAAGCAGCATCAAGGGAGGAAAAATCATTCACTCTCTTTTTCCTGATCAGATCGAGCACATAGCATTCGATCATCCCCCTCGTTTGAAAGACTTCCTCGAAATCCTTCAGGGAAATATCGCTGATCTGGCTTGATTTCCTGGGAATGTTGACCACAAGCGATTCTGCTTCCAGCATTCGGAGCGCCTCCCGAACGGGCGGGCGGCTCAATCCGATGCTGTTCGCCAGGACGGTTTCATTGATTTTCTGGCCGGGTTTCAACTCACCCGTGATGATCAGGTCGCGCAGATGCTGAACAGTCATCTGCGTCGCACTGGCAATTTTAATCATCGCATCCGCTTCCGATCCAGGCTGCCGATCGCGTGCCGGCGGCGGAAAGACGTCGGTGCTTTCTTCAGGCCGCACTGCTGCTGCAAAAGGCAAGCTTCGTTCCGGGGCCTAGCACACTGAAGGCCCGCTTCATTTCGGGATGGGCGTCGACGTCAGCATGTACTTCAGATCATCGTCCTCGAAGCGGATGGCGATGCCGCCGAAGACCGAACTGTTGCCCTGGTCGCTGATAAAGTCATCCCAGCCCGCTGTCAGGTAGAGGTGCTTGAACAGCTGGTATTCCGCCGTCGCCTTCAGATGGGCCTTGCGGTCATAGCTGAAATCGAAGGCCTCGAACGAAAACCGGAGACGGTCTTTCATGGCGAAGTAATCGACTCCGACCCCCCCCGTCGACTCCAGCAAACCACCGCGCAGAACCACGTCGCGGTAGCGCTTCCCGATCTGGACGTTGAACAGGAGCCCGCTGCGGTCCCACTCCTCCGTCCGGGTGGTGACCCCGCCCGTGGTGGATTCCCTGGACGTCCTCCGGCCGCGCGGGTCGCTGACGATCCCGAGGATGTAGAACTTGTCCTCCTTGGGCTGGATGCGGAGGTCCAGGTAGCTTTTCATGTCGCTCTTCTGGAAAAGGTACTCACCGCGGTAGCTCAGGTAGGTGCGAAACTGCTCGGCCTTGGTGACATACCGGTTGATCCCCGACAGGCCCGCGTTGAGGTTGTTGACCGTTTCTTCTTCGTTGATGAGCTTGCCGATCGTCCCCTTGCCCTCGTTGATCTTGTCGGAAATCTGCTGCAGGGAAGCGAGCGTTTTGTTGAGCCGTTCCGTCGTCGTGGGATCCTTGAGGAGCTGGCCGACGGACCCCTCGCCCCGGCGGACGCCTTCCGTGATCTCGTTCAATGAGGCGAAGGTCTTCTCCATCTGGCTCGCCGCGTTCTTCAGGCCGTCGAAGACCTGCCCCACCTTCTCGTCATTCTGCAGGACGACACGGTTCAGGTTGCCGGTAAGCTGGCGGGTGTTCTCGAGCATCGCCTTGAGCGTCGCCTCGTTGTTCACGACGACCGCGTTCAGGTTCTTCGTGAGCTGACGGGTGTTGTCGAGGATGTCATTGAGGGCGTCGACGCCGGCCTGGCCGCCCAGGACGCGGTTCAGGGAACCGGTCACGCCGCGGATATCGTCCGCGATAACGGAGAACTGCTGCAGGAGACGGTCGATGTCGGCCGCCCGCTCGACCTGCTGGATCGAGTCCCCGGATTCCATGTATCCCTGCGACTTGTGTCCGGGCATGATCTCGACGTATTTGTCCCCCAGAACACCATGCGTCTTGACGGCGGCGCGGACGTCCTTTTCAAGCTTCACTTCCGGGGTGATCCGCATCTGGATGACGGCTTTGCCGTCCTTGAGCCTGATGGATTCGACGCGCCCGACTTCGACACCGGCGATCTGCACCGAAGCGTCCTTGTTGAGACCGGCGACATTGTCAAAGACGGCCTCGACCATATAGCCTTTTTTCAGCCCGATGCCTTTCTGGCCGACGCGGAAGGACATGTATCCCAGGATAATCAGTCCCACCAGGACGAACAGCCCGACTTTTGCCTCGGTACTGAGCCGCATGAAAAAACCTCCTGTTCGGGGCCCCTGCCGATGCCCGTCGCTTTTACGTCACCGAAATCGGCCCCTCGATACTCCCTGAAAGGAACTGGCGGATCACCGCGTTTTCCGAAGAGCGGATGGTCTCCGGCGTGCCGTGCTCGATGATCTTGCCTTCGTGGAGCATGGCGATCTGATGGGCGATCTTGAAGATGGATTCGAGGTCGTGGCTGATCACGACGCAGGTCAGGTTGAACAGGCGCTGCGTTTCCAGAATCAGCTGGTTGATCGCCTCCGTCATCACCGGGTCGAGCCCCGTCGTCGGTTCGTCGAAGAGCACGATCTGCGGACGAAGCGCGATCGCCCGCGCCAGCCCCACGCGTTTGCGCATGCCGCCGGAGAGTTCCGCCGGCAGCTTCGGTTCGACGCCCGTCAAGCCGACAGCCTTCAGGCGGTCGGCAACGATCGCGCGGATCTCCGCATCCTTCATCTTCGTATGCTCGCGCAGGGGGAATGCCACGTTCTCGCCAACATCCATGGAGTCGAACAGGGCTGCCTCCTGGAAAAGCATGCCGAACTTCTTGCGGACCTCGTTGAGATCCTTGTCGTTCATCTTCGTGATGTCGTCGCCGTCCACCCAGACCTCGCCGCTGTCGGGCTTCAGAAGGCCGATGATATGCTTCAGGAGGACGCTCTTACCCCCGCCGCTGCGGCCGATGATGACCGTCGTCTTGCCGTCCTCGATCTGCAGATCGAGTCCGTCGAGGACCTTCTGCTTTCCGAACGACTTGTGGACCTCAACCAATTTGATCATCTTGCACCGTCAACAGCCTGCGCAAACATTTCTTCCGGGGTCCGCGCTAGAACATGATGGCCGTCAGGAAGTAATCACTGATCAGGATCGAGATGGAGGCCAGCACGACGGCTTCCGTCGTCGCCCGCCCGACGCCCTCGGCGCCCCCCTTCGTATTGAACCCCTTGTAGCATCCTACCACGGACAGGATCAAGCCGAAACACGCGGCCTTGATGAGGCCGTTGTAGATGTCGTCAAGCTCAACGAGCTTGGTGATGTTCTTGAGAAAAGCCCCCTCGTTGATGAACAGGAGGTGTACCCCGACGAAGTAGCCCCCGAGGATCCCCATAAAATCGGAAACAACGGTGAGCAGCGGCACCATGACGACGCTCGCGATGATCCGCGGCACGATCAGGTGTTTGATCGGGTTGGCCGCCATCACGTACAGGGCGTCGATCTGCTCGGTGACGCGCATCGTGCCGAGCTCCGCCGCCATCGCGGAGCCCGCGCGGGCCGTCACCATGAGCGACGTCAGGACCGGCCCCAATTCCCTCGTCATCCCCAGCGCGACCGTCGAACCGACCAGGCTCTCGGCACTGAAGAGGCGGAATCCGTGGTAGCTCTGGAGGGCCAGGACCATCCCCGTGAAGGTCCCCGTCAGCACGACCACCACGATGGATTTCACGCCGACGAATTCCAGCTGCTTGAAGATGAGTTTCGCCTTCAGCGGCGGCCGGACCATCCATGAAAGGGCGGACAGAAAGAGGAGCAGGATCTGCCCCATCTCCTCGACATAGGAGAGCATGCGGCGGCCGATTCTGTCCAGGGAAGCGACGAACCGATCCATTTACAGGGGACCCCTTTTGGAAGCGTGAACGGCAAGGGCGGTTTCGAGGATCCGGTCGATCAGTCCCGACTGGGTGATGCCGGCTGCCGCAGCCTGGTGAAAGAGGACGGTCGAAGGCGTCATCCCCGGCAGGGTATTGGGCTCCAGGACGGCGACGCGTCCGTCCCCGCGGACAAACATGTCGATGCGTGCGTATCCTTTCAGATCGAGGGCGCGGAAAACAGCGACCGCCGTTTCGCGGATCCTGGTCAGGACCTCCTCCGGCAGACGGGCGGGCGTCTTGTTTTCCCCCTGGCCGTACAGAAACTTGTCTTCCAGCGAGAGGATGTCGTCCGTCGGCACCGTCTCGGAAGGGATCAAAGCGACCGGCTCTTCCGCGCCGAGCACGCCGCAGGTCACCTCCGTTCCCTGGAGAAACTCCTCCACGAGAACCACGTTGTCCCACTGGAGCGCCCCCTCGACGGCGGCGGCTACGCCCTGGGGAGAGACAACCTTCTTCACCGCCGTGCTGCAGCCTTCGCGAGTGGGCTTGACGACACAGGGAAACCCGATCTCGGCTTCAACGGCGGCAGCCATCGCCCCCGCATCCGCTTCCCATTTCTGCTTTTCGATGGGAATCGTCCTGGGGACGTCGATGCCGGAAGCCGAGAGCAGCCTCCGGCACATGAGCTTATCCATGCCGAGGGCGGAGGCGAGGACGCCCGATCCCGTGTAAGGGATGCGCAGCAGTTCCAGCAATCCCTGCATGCAGCCGTCCTCTCCGTACTTGCCGTGGAGGGCGAGGCAGGCCACATCGACTCTTTTCGCAAGGTCTTCGTAACGGATCCGGACGGCCTCGCCTTCCAGATCCTCCTCGACGTCCCGGGTGCTGTTCCGCATCAGGAGCTTGACGGGGATTTCCCAGAACCCCGCTTGCCCGTCGAGAAATATGGCGACCGGGTCATATTTGCGCCGGTCGATCTTGCTGAAGATGTTGCGGCCGCTCTCAAGGGAGACCTCCCGCTCCGAGGACAAGCCTCCCATGATGACGCCGACGCGCGGTCGTTTCTGTTCTCCGGTCCCCACTGACAAAACCTCCATCCCGGTTCCCGGATCAGAAGCCCACCGTAAGGGCCACGAAGGGCCCGCTGTAGGTCGAATTGAGGGTGAGGTCGCCGCGCTCGACATTGAGTTTCAAGTACCGGTACCCGCCATGAATATCCAGAAACGGAAAGGGCGTCCAGGAGAGATCGGCCAGGGCTTCGATGAAAGCGTTCCCCGAGTAGCCCATGCCGGTGACCTTGGCTCTCGCCTCCAGGATGTTGAGCAGAATGCCGACATGGGCGCCGACGCCGACCATAGGCATCACGACGGAGTAGGTCTGCTTTTCGTCAAATCCCAGCGACGGGGCATTCATCCGCGTCTCGCCGTCAATGTACTTGATCTTGCCGATGACGCCGATCGAGAATCCGGCAAGGATGTTCTCCAGATTGACAAGGTCGCGCTGGTACTCGAAATCGTACATCTTCATCTTGAGATCGGACTCGGTTTGCGTACCGGCCGTGTAGGTCTTCCCCTTGAACGTGACGTTCTGTGACAGGGCCGTCGATCCGTTGTAGTCCAGCGGCGTATACATGAAGCTGAGGTGGTTCTTGCCCAGGCCGGCAAAGGCCTCGACTGAAGGGATCGCCTTATTGCCGACATCCAGGACATCCTTGTAATTCGTTTCCGTGCCGTTGATGCCGGAGGCGTCGAGACGCCCGTCGGCTTTATAGCCGGGGAACCAGTAATACCCGCGCACGCCGAACTCCAGCGCCGATGCCGGCACGGCCGAAAGGGCAAGCGCGATTGCCGCGGCCAACACGATCCATCCTTTAAGTCCTCCGGTCTTTTTCATGGAATCCTCCTCTTCTCAAGAGATACGATGAAGGCTGAAATACTTCAATTCTGTATAATGTGAATCGCCCGATTTGTAAAGCCGCTTGCACCCGGACGCCGGAAATCCGGGCTGCCGCCGCCCCGCAGGAATTCCCCGTTCTACAGCGGTCCGCGTTTCCCCCGGTGGATCGCGAGGGCATTCTCGATCAGGCGGGAGATGACCATCGACGGGAGCAACCCCGCGCAGGCCGCCTGTTCGAAGAAGAAGGACGACGGCGCCATGCCCGACGATGAGTTCGGGTCGGTGACAAGGATCCGCCCGTCCTTCAGAAGGAATCCATCGATGCGTCCGTAAGAGCGGAAGCCCAGGGCGACGAAGGCCCGGACGACATGCTCCTTGATGCGTGCGACCTGTTCGGGCGAAATGCCCTTGGGCGGGGTGAATTTCCGGCAGCGGCCGGGCATGTATTTGTCGTCGTAGGTATAGTACTCGCTCTGGGGGTGGATCTCCGTCAGGTCCAGCGGCCGGGGCAACCCGTCTTCCTCGAGGACGATGCAGGAGAATTCGGTCCCCTCCAGGTACTCCTCGGCAAGGGCCGCCGCGTCCCAGCGGAACGCCTCCTCCATGCCGCGGTCCAGGGAATCCGCATCCCGGACGATGGTGACGCCGACGCTGGACCCCTCCCGGATCGGTTTCGTGACAAGAGGCCGGCCTCCGAACCTCCCGAAAAGCTGTTTGCGGATCTCGCCGGCATTCTGCCGCCACCGGCGCTCCTCGACCAGAACGCTCTCGGGAACATCCAATCCGGCGGCCTTCAGGATCTTCTGCTGGACCTGTTTGTTCATGCCGATCGCCGAGGCCAGGACCCCCGGTCCGGTGAACGGGATGCCGAGAAGCTCCAGCAGTCCCTGGACGCATCCGTCCTCGCCGAATTTTCCATGCAGGCACAGGAAGGCGAAATCGACTTCCTCCCGGAGGGCCTCGTAGGAGATCCTGCGCGCATCGCGCTCCAGTCTTTCAAAGATGTCTACCGTCGTGTTCTGTGAAACGAGCTGCCAGGGAAGCACCCAGAAGCGGCTGCGCTCGTCCAGAAAAACGGGTTTCCCCTCGTACAACTCCGGGTCGAGGTTGTCGTGGACATTTCTCCCGCTGTTGAGCGACACCTCCCGTTCCGAGGACATGCCGCCCATAAAAACACCGACCTTCAGTCTTTCCGTCATGCTCTGTCCGTCATGCCTTTCCCAGCCTGTACTTCTTTTTCAAAAGGACTGTTCAAAAATACTCGGATGCAAGGCTCCTGAAATCCTGAGCCATGAGTCGTACCGCGATGTACGGCGAATGGCGAAGGATGAAGGAAACGCAGCAGACGGGCGTTTTTCAACAGTCCTCTCAGACGTCCCATATAAAGCTCACCCCACTGTTGGGAAAAATCCACTCTTCATCGCTGATCTTGATCCGGACCGATTTCCCCTTCTCGCGGATCACCTGGGGATAGGGGTGGCGGCCGGCGAAGAAGCTCACTTCCTTGACGTTCCGGAAATTCATCCCGCGGTAGTCAAAGAGGATATCGAGGCCCCGCGTCGGGTAAACGAGATAGACGGAGAAGTTCCGGTTGCTCTTGGATTTCTTGGTCCGGATTTCGATCTCGACCTTGACGGGACGGTTCAGCTTCCGCCGCAGATCGTCGCCTCCGCACCAGACCTCGTAGCCCCGTTTGGTATGCTCCGTGCGGAGAACCGGAACATCCTCGCGGTCGATGCGAACGCGCGCCACCTGGAAATCCCGCTCGACGACCAGGTCTTCACCCCGGTTGAGAATCCAGCGGTACTCGCACCGTTTGTCGTCGAAAAAGGCCTCCAGTTGCTCGTTGTTCGTGGCGCACCCGATCAGAAAAACCGGGTTCCGCAGCGTCTTGACGTACTCAATGTGCGTGCTCACGTTGAAATAGTCGGGCGTCTTGCCTCCGTGCGGCTGTGCCTCTTCCGAGGCCGGCCGCACGTTGATGTCGTAGCGGAAATTCGTACGAAGTTCGAGCTGCCGGTCTTCCTTGCCGAAGAGGGTTTCGAACATTTCGTAATAGATGGCGTCGCCCAGTTCCTCGTTGCGAGCGCGGGCCTGAAAGCAATTCCGGATGATATTGTCGATGCGGGCGATCGACTTCTCCTCGTCGGCAATGAAGATCCTCCGCAGCCGCGGTTCCACCGTGCCGGTCTTCCCTTTGTGGAGGAAGACGCGGGGGGCGCGTTTGCCCAGGGCGCAGAGGATCTCGTAGCTGATCGTTCCCACCTTTTCGGCGATCTCGTTGGCGGAGATGTACTCCTCTCCCTGCCTTCCCATCAGCACCGCCTCGTCCCCCACTTCGCAGTCGGGGATGTGCCCGACGTCGAGCGCGCACATGTCCATGGAGATGCGCCCGACGATCGGCGCCCGGCGACCGCGGACGAGCGCCTCGCCGCGGTTGGAGAGGACCCAGCCGTAGCCGTCCCCGTATCCCACGGGAATCGTCGCGATCTTCGTCGGGCGGTCCGTCGTGTAGGTGCGGCCGTAACCGATGCTGGCGCCTTTGGGGAAATCCTTGATCAGGACGATCGCCGTCTTGAAGGCCATGACGGGGCTCAGCGCCGCCTGCGAGGCCGTCTCCGCCGACGGATAGATGCCATAGGACATGATGCCGGGCCGAACCATGTCGAAATGGAATTCCGGGTAGTTGAGGACGGCGCCGCTGTTGGACATGTGGCGGACGGGGATGCGGATATGACAGTCTTCCAGGCGCTCCAGAAGTTCCGCGAAAAGGGCATGCTGGCGGAGGTTGTAATCGTCGCGGATCTCGCTGACCGCCAGGTGCGTGTAGATTCCCTCGACCGTGAGATTCGGCAGTTCCATCACCTCGCGGATCATGTCGAAGGCGTCCGCGTAAAGCGTCCCGACGCGTCCCATCCCTGTATCCACCTCGATATGGACGGGGATGCGGCAGGCCGTCTTGCGCCCGCGCCGCTGAAGCTCCCGGGCAAAGCCGATATCGGACACCGAAGGAGTCAGGTTGTACTTCAGGATCTGGTCGATTTCCCCTTCCGTGGCGGGAGACAGGATGATGATCGGCGCCGAGATCCCGCTGACCCGCAACTGCGCTCCTTCGTCGGCATTGGCGACGCCCAGGCAGTCGGCGCCGTTTTTCAGGGCCACATTGGAGATCTCCATGGCGCCGTGGCCGTAAGCGTCCGCCTTGACGACCTGCAGGATCCGGACCCCCGGACCGACCAGCCGCTTCATCTCGTCCCAGTTGCGGGTGAAGTTGTCGAGATCGACCTCCACCCAGCTTCGATACCTCTGCGCTTCTCTCATGGATGCTCTTTCACGGACCTGGACGGCAACGGGACACCCGCCGGGAGCCACGCGTACGCCCGGAAACCGGACATCATTTCTTTGTCATGGTGTAAACGCCGTCCCAGGGGGGTTCGGGCGGATTTTCCTTCAGATCCTGGCAGCGACGGATATAGATTTCGGACGGCGGATCGCCCGGTCTTGCTTCCAGGACCTTCCGGAATATGGCGATGGCCTCGTCCCACCGGCTCTGGCGGTACAGGGCGAACCCTTCTTCAAACAATTTCACGACCGGCTCCAGCGCCCCCGCTTCCGATCGCTCTCCCAGAAGCTCGTAGATCTTGACGGGAAGTTTCTTGCCCTTCACGCGGACCCAGTCCAACTCGCGGGCCAGGAGCGCGTCCCTGACCCGCTCGTACGTAAATTCGCTGATCACGATGCCGGTCCCGTATTCCTTGTTGATGCCCTCCAGGCGGGATCCGAGATTCACGCTGTCCCCCATGACCGTGTAATCGAAGCGCATCTCCGAACCCATGTTGCCCACCACCATGTCGCCGGTGTTGACGCCGACGCCGATGTTGAGCACCGGCCGGCCCTCTTCGGACCATTTCTTCTGGAGGCGCTTGAGCTCCTCCCGCATCTTCAGCGCCGTGCGGCAGGCCCGCAGGGCGTGATCCGGCTGGTCCAGGGGCGCGCCGTACACCGCCATGATGGCATCGCCCATGTACTTGTCCAGAAGACCCTCGTATTCGAAGACGATGTTGGTCATGGCCGTCAGGTATTCGTTCAGCAGGCGGACCAGCTCTTCCGGCGACAGTTTTTCAGAGACGGTCGTGAAGCCGCGTATATCAGAGAACAAGACGGAGAGGTCCTTCTTGTCGCCGCCCAGCTTCAGCTTGGAGGGATCCTTGAGCATCTCGTTGATGACCGAAGCGGTAAGGTAATACTGGAAGGCGCCGCGGATCTTCTTCTTCTCCTTTTCCTCCGTGACGTACCGGTAGACCGAGATCCCCAGGTAAATCGTCACCACCGTCAGCAGCGGATAGATCAGGTTCATCCAGACATTGAAATGCGAGAAGATGAACGTGTTCACCAGAAAGAAGGAAACGAGGAGGCCGAGGATGATGCCGATCCCGGCGATCGCTCCGAACCGGGGCAGCGCGATGCCGGCCAGGAGCCCCAGGACCATGATGACGCACATGTCCAGAAAGCGGATCCAGCCGGAGTAGGTGAGAAAGTTCCGGTGAAGGATGTTGTCGATCACCGTCGCGTGGATCTCCACCCCGGGATACACCGTCGAAAAGGGCGTGACCCGCAGGTCATAGATTCCCGTGGCAGTCGCCCCAATCAGGACGATTTTCCCCTTGAAGGCTTCCGGCGGGACGCGACCCTTCAGGATATCGGCGATGGAGTAATGCGGAAAAGTCTTGGCCGGTCCCAGGTAGTTGACGAGCAGACGTCCCACCTCGTCCGTCGGGATGTCGATGTCCCCGATCCGGATGCCTTCGACGCCGTATTCCGCAACCCGGAGCGCCGACATCGGCCAGTCCAGGTACTGCATCAGAATTGCGACGGACAGGGACGGATAGGCATTGCCCCGAAACTTCATGACGAGCGGCGCCCAGCGGATCGTCCCGTCTTCGTCGGGGAGGGCGTTGAAGTATCCCGCATTCTCGGCCGATCTGGCCAGCGCGGGGAGATTGGGAACCGCCGCAAAGGCCTCGATCATCAGAACGTCGTCCGTGGGGCTGCTCGATTGAACCGCAGGGTACTTCGAAGGACCGATCAGCTCCGCCGCCTGCTGGATCTGCTTTTCCGTCAAATGGCCCGCATCGCGTTCCGACAGATGGAAGAAATACCCGAGGGTGACATTCCTGGCCTTCTTGACGGCTTTCGCAAGAGCGGCGTCCGTATCGGCGGTGTCTTTCTTCTCCCGCAGCACCCGCATCAGCCGTTTATCGGCGATCCCCATCTGCCTGAACTCCCGGTCGAGTTCGGCGACGGTCCTGAGGCTGGAATTCTCATCGGGTTCCGCAAAGACGATATCGAAACCGACGGCCTTGGCGCCGTTCCGCTTCAAGGTGTCGACGAGACGGGCGATCGTCGTCCGCGGCCAGGGCCAGCGGCCCAGTTCACTGAGGCTTTTCTCGTCGATTGTCGCAATGACCGTTTCCCCTCCGGCGGCGATCTTCCCGCGCGATATCATCCGGAGGTCGAGACTCTCCAGTTCCATGAAACGGAGGAAGGAGACGTCCATGAAAAACAAGACAAGGGCAAGAAAAATGACGAACAGGGCAATCTTCAGCGGCGTTACCGTCAGGATCTTCTTGATTTTCTCGCGCATGGTCCGCTCTCCTTCCAATATGGGCGGATTCTATCAGAGCAACGGGGAATGTCAAGCCGGCAGGCTTCGAAAAAACACCGGTCCCGGGCATTTGGGGCAAGACCTTGACAAGGAGATGCGGATACGCTACATACCGCACGTTTTCAGAAGTTTCCTCCCGCAAGTACCCGTCGGGATTGGAAACGGGTTGGCAAGCCTGTCGAGGCGCCGGAGTAGCTCAACGGTAGAGCACGCGATTCGTAATCGTGAGGTTAAGGGTCCGATTCCCTTCTCCGGCTCCATCGACCGCACACCCGAAATTCTTTCGTGACCCCTGCAACCGGCCGCCTCCGCTCGTCGACGGCCATATTCCCGCATTGATGGAGAAGCGTTACCCTTGACGTTCCTCCCCGCATGACTACATTATCCAGTGACCGGGCCGCGATGAAGCGCCGGGAATCGCTGTCCGCGAAAATCGACGACTCGATCCGGAACCTTTGGCCGAAGAAGGTCTTTCGACAGTCCGTAATCTTGAATTGATGGCCCAGACGGCCATCGATAACGCTGCGAGGATTTCAGGAGCCCGCCATGGAATTTATCCGCATCACGCTCGAAGAAGAGAGCGGACAGAGGGACAGAGAGTTGTGCCGGAAGATCGACGAGATGGTCCGGCTTTCGCATCCGCGTTTCATGCTTTCCGTTCATTCCTGGCAGCCGGCGCTGGACATGTATGAAACGGAGGGGAACATTTTCATCCGCGCGGAGCTGGCGGGAGTCAACCGCGAAGACCTGCACGTCGAAGTCAGCACAAAGACGATCCGGATTGCAGGATACCGCCGGACATGCATGATGACCGAAGACGTCCGCTACCGGATCGCCGAGATTCCGTACGGGCCCTTTGAACGGAATCTGGCACTCCCCGCGCCGATCGACACGGACTCCGTCACAGCGACGTACGCGGAAGGACTTCTGGCGATCCGGCTCTCCAAGCTCCCCGCCGAGCGCTCCCGCAAAATTTCAATCACCCGGGGATAATCCCCATCGGCAGAAAATCGTGCCGCGGAGGTCGACATGACGGAATCCAAACCGCCTGAAGAAATCAAGACATTGACGTTGCCCGAGGTCCTTCCCATCCTGCCTCTCTACAACGTCTTCGTTTTCCCGAAGATGATGCTTCCCATGGAGGTCGTCGGCGAGGAATCGATGAAGCTGGTTGACGACGCCATGGCAAGGGACCGCCTCATCGGTCTCGTGAAGGCGAAAAAACCCCAAGGGGAGACCGCCCCGGCTGCAGAGGACCTTCATACCGTGGGAACCGCAGGCGTGATTCTCCGCATGGCCAAAACCGTCGAGAACAAAGCCCAGCTGCTCGTGCAGGGCGTCAGTCGCTTCAAGGTCCTCTCGGTCACGGAAGTTCAACCCTACCTCAAGGCAAAGGTGGCGCCGCTCGAGGACGTCTCCGTGAAAGACCTCGAAGTGGAGGCCCTGGTGGCGAACCTCCTGACGCTCTTCGACCGGATCGTAAAGCTTTCGCCCTTCCTGCCCCAGGAATTCGGCATGATGGCGAAGTCCATCGGCGACCCGGGAACCCTGGCGGACATGATCGCATCCGTTATCAATGCGGACGGCGATGAGAAGCAGAAGATCCTGGAGATCCTCGACGTGAAGGAACGCCTGCGGGAGGTGACGAAACTCGTCAACCACCAGGTGGAGATCCTGGAACTGGGAAACAAGATCCAGACCCAGGTGAAGAGCGACATCGACAAATCCCAGCGGGAGTATTACCTGCGCCAGCAGCTCAAGGCGATCCGCCAGGAACTCGGCGAGACCGATGAGCCGCGGGTCGAGGTCGAGGACTACCGGGCCAAGATCGAGAAGAAGAACCTGCCGGCGGAGGCGAAAAAAGAGGCATTGCGGGAGCTGGAGCGTCTCTCACGGATGCATCCCTCCTCGGCCGAATATACCGTCTCGGCCACCTATCTCGACTGGCTCCTGTCGCTGCCCTGGACCGAGGCTACGGAGGACAACCTGGACATCGCCAAAGCCCGGCGCGTTCTCGACGAGGATCATTACGGCCTGGAAAAACCCAAGAAGCGGATCATCGAGTACCTGGCCGTCCGCAAACTCAAACCCGACTCCAGGGGACCGATCCTCTGCTTTGCCGGTCCTCCCGGCACGGGAAAGACCTCGCTGGGGCACTCCATCGCGAGGGCGATGGGCCGCAAGTTCATCCGCATGTCCCTGGGCGGCGTCCACGATGAAGCGGAGATCCGCGGGCACCGGCGGACCTACGTAGGGGCGCTGCCGGGCCGGATCATCCAGGGAATACGGCGCGCCGAATCCAGGAATCCCATCTTCATGCTGGATGAGATCGACAAGGTCGGCAGCGACTTCCGCGGCGATCCGTCCTCGGCGCTGCTGGAAGTCCTGGACCCGGAGCAGAACTTCTCCTTTTCAGACCACTATCTGGACGTGCCTTTCGACCTGTCGAAGGTGATGTTCATCACGACGGCGAACGTCCTGGAGACGATCCCCCCGGCGCTCCACGATCGTCTGGAAGTGATCGAACTGCCCGGCTACACCCTGGACGAAAAGATCGAGATCGCCGTGCGCTATCTGATCCCCCGCCAGCGCGAGGCCAACGGTCTCCAGGCGGCGCAGATCCGGATCGGCAAGAGTGCGATCCGCGGGATCATCTCGGGCTACACCCGGGAGGCGGGGGTCCGCAATCTGGAACGGGAGATCGCCTCCGTCTGTCGCGGCGTCGCCAGCCGGATCGCCGAGGGAGCCATCAAGAAGGCTTCCGTCGAGGCGAAGGACCTCCAGCTCTACCTCGGACCGGTCCGCATCAGCCCGGAGATCGGAATCCGCGTCAGCAAACCCGGGGTAGCCCTGGGGCTCGCCTGGACGCCCTCGGGCGGAGACCTTCTCTTCATCGAGGCGACAGCCATGAAGGGGAAGGGCGGGCTCACGCTTACGGGACAGCTCGGCGATGTCATGAAGGAATCGGCAACGGCGGCGTTGAGCTTCGTCCGGGCCAACGCGGACGCGCTCCGCATTCCGAAAGATTTCTTCGAGGGAACGGACATCCACATCCACGTCCCCTCCGGCGCGATTCCCAAGGACGGCCCGTCCGCCGGAGTTACGATCCTGACGGCCCTGACCTCGCTGCTCCGGGGAAAACCGATCCACAAGAAACTCGCCATGACCGGTGAGATCACTCTCCGCGGTCTGGTCCTGCCCGTCGGCGGGATCAAGGAGAAGGTCCTTGCGGCGCACCGGGCCGGGGTGAAAACGATCATCATGCCCCGCTGGAACGAAAAGGACCTGTTCGATGTGCCCGCGAAGGTCCGCAAGGAAATCCGTTTTCATTTCGTGGACGAGATGATGGAGGTCCTGAAGATCGCTCTCGGCTGAGCTGCCGTTCGACGGACTGCGCCCCCTCGCCCGGCGGGCGAAGGGCACAGTCTGTTTTCCTGCACAGTCCCCCGAAAAACTTCTTGACAGATTTCATGGCCTTATCTATTAACCGTATAGTTAAACTTACCGGTTGGTATAAATATCGGTTGCGGATGAAATTGGGGAGACAGAAAGGAATGGCCAGTGAAGCGGTAAAGGAAAAGGGACAGGACACGAGCCGTCACATCCTGCAGGTCGCCAAGCAGGTCTTCTCTGAGGTCGGCTACGAGGGCGCCCACGTGGACGAGATCGCCCGGCGCGCCGGAGTGAACAAGGCCACCATCTACTACCACATCGGCGACAAGGCGACCCTGTACGCCGAGGTGATTCACCGCGTTCTCGGCAACACGGCAGAACGCATCTCCCGCGATATCCGTTCCGCAGTCTCGCCAGCCGACAAGCTTCGCGTTTTTATCCGCAATCTCGCCCGCACGGTCGAGGAAAATCCCCAACTCCCCCCGCTCATGCTGCGTGAAGTCGCCGGCGGCGGCAGAAACCTCCCCGATGTCGTGCCGGAGGACCTCGGCCGGATCATCGGCATGCTGACCGAGATCATGGAGGGGGGGCGGGAAAAAGGCGTCTTTGTCCCGGCAACGCCCTTTCTGGTCCACTTCATGGTGATCGGCGCCCTGCTCCTGTACAAGTCGAGCGCGCCGATCCGGGCGAGGCGAAAGGAATTCGCCGACGTCTTCCTGCCGATCGGAGAGGACGTCACGAAGGTCATGTCCGGGGAAATCGAAGAGCTGATCCTGCGGGCCCTGTCCGCGCAGCCGGTTCCTCTTCCCGAAACCGAGGGGAAAAAGGAAACAGCATCGCGCCGGACGAAGAAAAAGGGGGCAATATGAAGAGCAGAGCCCTTTGTCGCATCCTTTTCGCGCTGGCCGTGATTCTTGCGGTCTTCCCGCGATCCCCGCTGCCGGCCGCCGAGGCCAAGCCGCTCAGTCTATCGGAGTGTATCCGCCAGGCCCTCGATCGAAGCGCCGTCCTCAAGGGCGCACGCGAAGGAGTGAAGGGGGCGGAGGCCCAGCGGAAAGAGGCATTCACAGGATTCCTCCCGAAGCTCAGCACATCCTACGGATACACCCGGCTCAACGAGGAGCCGACGTTCAACTTCCCCGGCGTCCCGCCGGCGATCCCGGCCCAGCAGATGCGAACGGGAACCAAGGACAACTACAATTGGTCTCTCGAGGCGCAGCAGCCGCTCTTCACGGGCGGCCGCATCAAGGCCAACTATGACGCCTCCCTGGTGGGAATCGAGGTATCCCGCACCGAGGAGCGCGCCGCGATCCTGGACGTGATCCGCGAAGTCAAGGAGGCCTATTACGGCGTCCTCAAGGCCGAGCGCTACCTCGACGTGGCCCGGCAGTCCCGCGAGCGCCTGAAGGCCCACCACGAAACGGCGCGCGGTTTCTTTGACGTCGGCATGATCCCCAAGAGCGACCTCCTGTTTGCGGAGGTGGAACTCTCCAACGGCGAGCAGCTCCTGCTCCGCGCCGAAAACGGACTCGAGATGGCCCGTTCGCGCTTCAACACGGTCCTGCGGCGCGGCCTCACGGACCCTGTCCTTCTCGAGGACATCCTGTCGCTGGACCCTTTTCCCATCTCGCTGGATGAAGCCCTGGCGCAGGGACTCGAGCGGCGGCCCGAACTGAAGGCCATGGAACTGCGGATCGAACAGCTTCGTAAGCAGATCAAGGCGCTGCAGAGCGAATACTATCCGCAGGTTTCGGCGGTGGGCAACTACAGCCGTTACGGCGATACGCCTTCCGTCGGCGGCACCCGGTACAAGGACCAGGAGAGCTGGTACGGCATGCTGGTGGCGAACTGGACGTTCTGGGAATGGGGCCGCACGAACGCGCGCGTCGACGGCGGCCTCAGCCGCGAGCGGCAGGCCCTCGAAGTCCAGCAGAACCTCAAAGACCAGGTTACCCTGGAGATCAAGAACACCTGGCTCGCGACCGGCGAGATGATCCGCCGGGTCGAGGTGACGCAGCAGTCCGTTTCGCAGGCGGAGGAGAATTACAGGATGAACGTGGAACGCTACCGCGAGCAGGTGGCAACATCCACGGAAGTGCTCGACGCCCAGACCCTGCTGACGAAAGCGAAATCCGATTACGTCCAGGCGCTGGGGGATTACTCCATCTACCGGGCCCGGTTGGACCGGGCGATGGGCGTCCGCAAGGAATAGCGCCAGACTGTCCAAAAACGCCCGTCTGCGGCGTCCTGAGTCCATCGAAGGGCCCTCGTCCTTCACCGTTCGCGGTTCGACAAGCGCACCGTGACATGGCACAGGGCAGCCCCAAAAAGATTTGTCACCCTGAGCCTGTCGAAGGGTGAGCCTGTCGAAGCATCGGGGGCCTTGCATACGGGCATTCTTGAACAGCCTGGCAAGAGGATTTTTTCCGCAATTTACCGCAGGCCGAAGAGGGAGGGGGAACGTGAAACGCAAAACCATCATCATCATCTTCCTGAGTCTTCTCATCGGCGTCGCCGTGCTCGTGTACGTGGGGCAGTGGAAGTCCAAGCGGGGGCAAAGCTATTACTCCGGCACGATCGAAGCGACGCAGTCGAATCTCGCCTTCCAGGTGGGAGGGAAGGTCGTCGCCGTGCCGGCCCGCGAAGGCCAGCGGGTCGTGAAGGGAAGCATCTTGGCGGAACTGGATCGCCAGGAATTCCAGGCCCGTTTTGATCAGGCGAAGGCCGGCCTCGAGCGGGCCGTCCGGGCCAAGGAGCAGGCGCAGACGGTGCTGGAGATGTACCGCCAGGCCCTGCCCGCGGAACTCGAGCGGGCGGAGGCATCCGTCCGGGCGCTGCGTTCGCAGTTGGCCGAACTCCGCGCCGGGACCCGCCCGCAGGACCTCGAGCGGGCGCGCCAGGGGATGCTGGCCGCCAAGGCGACCCTGGAAGACGCCGCCAAAAACCGCGACAAATACGAAACCCTCTTTCGCAAGTCGGTCGTTTCCGAGCGGGAAGCGGACGCCGTGCGGCTCCGGTACGAAACGGCGCTGCGGGAATTTGAGCGCAGCCGCGAGGCCTACGAACTCGCCCGGGAAGGCTCCCGCAAGGAGACGGTCCGGACCGCCGAGGCGCGTGTCGAGGAGGGAGAGGCCCTGGCCAGGCAGGCCCGCAGCAACCTTCGCAGAATCGAAACCGCGCAGAAGGACGTGGATGTCGCAGCCTCACAGGTGAAATTGGCGGAGGCCTCCCTTGAGCAGGCAAGGATCCAGTTCGAGTACGGACAGCTCAAGGCGCCATATACGGGCATCATCACGAGCCGCAACATCGAGCCGGGCGAGGTCGTCACGCCTGGACGCGAGGTGCTGACGCTGGCCGATCTGAGTTCCGTCGACCTCAAGATCTTCGTGGAGGAAACCCGCATCGGCCAGGTGAAACCGGGACAGGAGGCGGAGGTCCGCGTCGACACCTTCCCCGGAAAAGTCTTCAAGGGACGGGTGGCCTTCGTGTCGCCGGAAGGGGAATTCACCCCCAAGATCATCCAGACCCACAAGGAGCGGGTCAAGCTCGTGTACCTCGTCAAGGTGGCCGTTCCCAACCCGGACCTGGAACTCAAGCCGGGGATGCCGGCCGACGCCTGGCTGAAGGACTGAACTGTCATGGAAAGCGGCAAGACAACAGGCGGCGGCGAGCGGGCCGCGCCCGGCGGAGACTCCTTCATCCGCGTCGAGAACGTCTCCATGCGCTTCGGAACGGTCGAGGCCGTGCGGGACGTCAGTTTCAGCGCGGCCCGGGGAACGATCTTCGGCCTCGTCGGCTCCGACGGTGCGGGCAAGTCCACCCTGCTGCGCATGATCGCGACGATGATCCGGCCCGTTTCGGGAAACATCCGGATCGGCGGGCGGGACGTCGCCGCCGACCGTGCGGCCGTCAAGGACATGATCGGGTACATGCCCCAGCGCTTCGGCCTCTACCAGGATCTCACCGTGGAGGAGAACATCGATTTTTTTCTCAACGTCTTCGGCATCCGGGGAAAAGACCGGGTGCAGCGCAAGGAGCGCTACCTGGGCTTTTCCCATCTCCTGCCTTTCAAGGACCGCCCGGCGGGGAAGCTCTCCGGCGGCATGAAGCAGAAACTGGGTCTTGCCTGCGTCCTCGTCCATGAACCGGCCGTCCTCATCCTGGACGAGCCGACCAACGGCGTCGATCCCGTCTCGCGCCGCGAATTCTGGGAGATCCTTGGCGAGATGCGGGGCGGCGGCATGACGATCCTGGTTTCCACCGCCTATCTCGACGAGGGGGAAAAGTGCGACCGGCTCGCCCTCATACATCGTTCGCGGCTGCTGGACGAGGCGGCGCCGGGAGAACTCCGGGAAAAATTCCCGACGCTTGAGGAGGCGATCATCGACCGCCTGCAGGCCGCGGACAAGGAGCTCGCTCATGAGCCTTACCAACGGTGATGCGATCGTCGTCCGGAATCTCGTGAAGCGTTTCGGCGATTTCACGGCCGTCGATGCGGTCACCTTCTCCGTCCGGCGCGGGGAGATCTTCGGTTTCCTGGGTTCGAACGGCTCCGGCAAGTCCACGACGATCCGCATGCTCTGCGGCATCCTCGCGCCCACGTCGGGCGAAGGGACCGTTGCCGGCCACGATATCTTCACCGATCCGGAGGGCATCAAGCAGTCCATCGGCTACATGTCGCAGAAATTCTCGCTCTACGAAGACCTCACACCCTTCGAAAATCTCCGCTTCTACCTCGGCATCTATAACGTTCCGGAAAACTCCTGGAAAGAGCGGATCGACTGGGTCCTCGGCATGGCTCGTCTGCATGAGGTCCGCGACCGCCTGACGATGGACCTGCCGCCCGGATGGAAACAGCGCCTCGCGTTGGGCTGTTCGCTCCTCCACAAACCGGACATCCTCTTTCTGGACGAGCCGACTTCGGGCGTCGACCCCGTCACCCGCCGCCATTTCTGGAGCTTCATCGCCGAACTCGCCCGGAGCGGGATCACGATTTTCGTGACGACGCACTACATGGACGAGGCCGCCAACTGCCAGCGCATCGTCATGATCAACGAGGGGAAGATCGTCGCCACAGGCAGCCCGGAGGAGATCGTCGCGGCGGCCTGTCCGGAAAAAGGCGATGCCGACCTTGACGACGCCTTCGTGAAACTCATGTCCCGGAGCGGCTCATGCAGCTGAGAAACGTCGCGGCGATCGCCCGCAAGGAAATCTATCACCTGATCCGCGATTTCCGCAGCCTCTTCCTGGCCTTCGCGATCCCGATCATCCTGATCCTCCTTTTCGGCTACGCCCTGAGCCTCGATGTCGACAACGTCGAGGTCGTCGTCGTGGACCACGACCGGACCGATTTGAGCCGCGACTTCCTGCTCCGTCTCGACGCCTCCCCCTATTTCCGGATCGTCGCCCACCCGGAGAACGCAAAGGCCGCCGGCGCCATGATCGACCGGAGCGGCGCGACCATGGCGGTCGTCATCCCGCCGGGATGGACGGACAAGATCCGGTCGGACCGGGAGGCGCCGCTCCAGGTCCTTCTGGACGGAAGCGATCCGAACTTCGCGAACATCTCCAGGGCCTACATGAACGCCTTCGTAGAACGCTTCAACCGGAAGCTGCTCGAGGCGTTCCTCGACCGCCGGGGACTGGAGCCGATGAACCCGCCCATCGACGGGAGGATCCGCGTCTGGTTCAACGAAGACCTGGAAAGCCGGAATTTCATCGTCCCGGGGATCATCGCCCTCATCATCATGATCGTGGGGGCCATCCTCACCTCGCTGGTCATCGCCCGCGAGTACGAGAACGGGACCATGGAAACCCTGCGTTCGTTGCCCGTCACGGCGGCCGATCTGCTCGCGGGGAAGTCGATCCCCTATTTCTTCATCGCCCTCACGGACGTGCTGATCGCGATCCTCATGGGCCAGACGCTCTTCGGCGTGATCATGAAGTCCAGCTTCGGTCTCATGGTCGCGGCTTCCTCCCTGTACATCGCCGTGGCCCTCGCGCTCGGCCTGCTCATCTCCACGGTCACGAAATCGCAGCTCATCGCCAATCAGGGGGCGATCCTCATCACGTACCTGCCCTCGCTGCTTTTATCCAATTTCGTCTTCCCCATCATCAACATGCCGAAGGTCCTGCAGCTCCTGACCTACATCGTACCGGCCACCTACTATATCGACATCCTCGGCGGCATCTATCTGAAGAACCTCGGCTTCGTCGATCTCTGGCGGGATTTCGCCGTCCTCGGTTTCATGGTCGCCCTGCTCGGGGCGATCAACGTCGTTCTGCTGAAGAAGGAGGGGCTGTGACATGAACCGGCTCCGCATCCGCGAATTCGTCCGCAAGGAATTCATCCAGCTTTTCCGCGACCCCAAAAGCCGCCGCGTCCTCATCGTCATGCCGATCATCCAGATCCTCGTCTTCGGCTACGTCGTCAACTACGACATCCGGGACATCCGTGTCGCCATGCTGGACCAGTCGCGCACCGCCGAGAGCCGCGAATTCGCCCGGGCGCTGACCGGCAACGGCATCTTCCGCATTACGCACCCCGTGGACAACGAACGGCAGATGGAAGAGGCGCTGATCCACGGCAAAGTCGACATGGGCGTCAAGGTGCCGCCGGACTTCGCCCGCCGGATCCGGGAGCGCCGGACCGCCGACATCCAGATCCTCGCCGACGGCAGCATGAGCAACATGGCCTCCATCCGGATCGCCTACACGAGTTCCGTCCTGGACCGGCTGAACCGCCAGCTGCTGGGGGAACTGTACGCGGCGCGCCTCGATTACGGCCGGATCGACCTCCGCCTGCGGACCTGGTACAATCCCAATCTCGACAGCCAGCACTTCTTCGTCCCGGGCATCGTCGCCTTCATCGTCATGCTGATCTCGTTTCTGCTCACCTCCATCGCCATCATCAAGGAGAAGGAGGCCGGGACCATGGAGCAGCTCATCGTGACGCCGCTGACGGTCGTCGAGCTGATCGCCGCCAAGACGATCCCCTACATCATCATCTCCATCGTCCAGATGATCGCGGTCACGATCCTCGCCGTCTACTGGTTTGCCATCCCCATGGCGGGAAGCGCGGCCTGCCTGCTCCTGGCGACGCTGGTCTTTCTCCTGAGCACCCTCGGCCTCGGGCTCTTCATCTCGACAGTCTCCTCGACACAGCAGCAGGCGATGATGACGACGTTCTTTTTCATCCTTCCCATCTTCATGCTGAGCGGCTTTGTCTTTCCCATCGCCAATATGCCCTTCGTCGTCCAGTTGTTGACATACCTCAATCCTTTGCGCTATTTTCTCGTCATCATCCGAGGGATCTTCCTCAAGGGAGTGGGCATGGAGATTCTCTGGCCCCAGTTTGCGGCGCTCACCGCCCTCGGCATTGTCGTTTTCAGCGGCGCGATCGGTTTCTTCCGCAAGCGCCTCGACTAGCAGGCTGTTGAAAAACGCCCGTCTGCTGCGTTTTCTTCATCCTTCGCCATTCGACGTACCGTCAAGTACGCCTCATGGCTCAGGATTTCAGAAGCCTTGCATCCGGACATTTTTGAACAGCCTGCGCTTAGCGACTTTTCAACAACCTGCTAAACGGCCGCCCGAGAAAGTCGCTTTTGCAGAAGAGAGGAGCACCGACCTTCATGCTGAAAATCCTCACCGACGAAGCGGCGATCCGCGGGAGCTACCGCCGGTTCCTTCGCAGCCTCAGAGCCAGCCTCGACGAGCGCATTGCCGTCGAATTGAGCCATCCCGGCGCCAGTTTCCGGGCCCGGATCGCCTGGTCGAATCGCCTCGGAATCTGGGTCTACACAAAAAAGACCGACGGCAAGTACTGGAACGCCTTCGGCGTCGGCCGGCCGCGGGCGAAAACAAGCGTTCCCATGACCTGCGAGGTCAATTTCCCGCTGCAGGGAATCGACCGCAGGATCGGCGGCGCCTTCGCCAAAGACGGCTCCGGCCGGATCTTCGTCCTGCACCGGGGAAAGCTCGGCGGCGGGAGGCGGGGGGTCGGGAAATCCCTCTTCGAGGAGTGCTACCGGGGGACCTGGGCCTTTGCCGACGACGGCGGCGTCGAAACGACGGCGGCCGTGATCGGATGCCTCAGCTCTCCATCGTTTGCCCGGCAGATGGCGCAGTTCGTTCACAAAGTGGTCCATCTGAAAGAGTCCGCCGCCCCGCCGGATCCCCAGATGGAACTCGGCCTGGGCGAGGTGCGGTTCCGGGAAGAAGAATATGGCGGGAAGGAGCCGGCTTGCGAAACGGATCTTGCCGCCGCCTGCGAACGCGCGCTGGTCGTTCGCGACCTGGCGGACACGCTGAAAAAGCAGGGTTATGGGGCGGCAAACGACGACCGCTGGGATCTTTCCGCCGTCGACGGCCGCGGCGAGATTCGCGCCGGCTTTGCCGTTGCAGACACCGCGTCCCCCGGCGACATCCAGACGGCCGTGGGGCGCCTTGTGCTCGGCGGGGCTGGTATCGGCCCGGCGCTGGGTCGATATCTTGTCCTCCCCGCCGGCACGCCGGGGGAATTCCAGGAAAGACTCCGCCTGCTGAACATCGAGATCCTGCGCTTCCGCCGGCAGGACGACCGGACGGTCTTCGACGGCCGGGACTTTCCCCCGGGGCATTTCTGAACCGAAAGCCGAGGCATAAAAACCGGGACAGCGCCCATTTTTAAAACGGGCGCTGTCCCGGTTTCCTTTTATCCAAGGATCGCCTTCAGGTCCGCCTCCGGCGTCGAAATCGGTTTGATCCCGTAATTCTTCACCAGAACGTCCAGAACCGCCGGCGTCACGAACGCGGGCAGCGACGGCCCCAGGCGGATATCCTTGATCCCCAGCGCCAGCAGGCTCAGGAGAATCGCCACGGCCTTCTGCTCATACCAGGACAGGACCAGCGAAAGCGGCAGGTCGTTCACGCCGGTCTTGAACGCTCCGGCGAGGGCCAGGGCGATCTGCACGGCCGAGAAGGCGTCGTTGCACTGCCCGACGTCCAGAAGACGCGGGATGCCGTCGATGTCGCCGAGTTCCTTGTCGAAGAAGCGGAATTTTCCGCAGGCCAGCGTCAGGACGATGCAGTCCTTCGGAACCTGCTCGACGAACCGCGTGTAGTAGTCGCGTCCCGGTTTTGCCCCGTCGCACCCGCCCACGAGGAAGAAGTGGCGGATCTTTCCGCTCTTGACCAGTTCGATAACCTTGCCAGCGACGCCGAGAACGGCATTCCTGCCGAAGCCGGTCATGACGGTCTTGCCTTCCCGGTCCTCGGAAAACCCGGGCATCTGAAGGGACTTGGCGACGACGGCTGAAAAATCGCGGTCGGCGATATGGACGGTGTCCGGCCATCCCACAACGCCGGAGGTGAAGATCCTTTCCTTGTAGGCCGACTGGGGACGCTGGATGCAGTTGGTGGTCATCAGGATCGGGCCGGGGAACGCTGAGAATTCCTTCAACTGGTTCTGCCAGGCCGTGCCGTAATGGCCGTAGAAATGGGGGTATTTCTTGAGCAAGGGGTAGCCGTGGGCGGGCAGCATCTCGCCGTGGGTGTAGATGGAAATCCCTTTGCCCTCGGTCTGCTTGAGCAACTCTTCGAGATCGCGGAGATCGTGCCCGGAGACGAGGATGGCCTTGCCCTTCTTCACGCCGAGCGGAACCTTCGTCGGGACGGGATGGCCGTAGCGGCCCGTGTTGCCCGCATCGAGAAGCTCCATGGCCCGCAGGTTCGTCTTGCCGCACTCCAGGACCAGCCCCAGGCAGGCGCTCAGGTCGAGGGATTCGTCGGCCAGGGCCGCCAGTCCCTTGTGCAGGAAGGCGTAGACCGCATCGTCCTCCTGCCCCAGGATCTGGGCGTGGTCTGCATAGGCGGCGATGCCTTTCATTCCGAAGAGGAACGTGTGCTTCAGCGAAACGACGTCGGCATTCGCGCCCGGATAGGACTTCACCCCCGCCTTCTCCCCCTGCGCGACGAGTTCGGGAATCGTGCCGGCCGGCCGGAAGGCCGATGCCTCGCCCGGATAAGCGGCCTTGCCGCCCCGGGCCTTGACCTTCGCGGCGAGCTGTTCCCGGTATTCGACGGCCTTCTTCAGGAAGGGGACGAACCGCGCCGGGTCGAAGTTGACGTTCGTGAGCGTGGAAAACAGGGCCTCCGAGGTGAAGACGCCGATTTCGCGGTCGACGGTGATCCCGAGACTGCGCGCCTCGACGGCCGGTTGAGCGAGCCCCACGAGGGCCAGAACCAGCAGATCCTGCATCGCCGCCGCATCGGGCTGCTTCCCGCAGACACCAACCTTGGTGCACCCCTCGCCTTTTGCCGTTTGCTCGCACTGATAACAGAACATGAGAAACCTCCTTTGCGATGAAATCGATCGTTCTTTGTTTGCCCCGACGCTACACCGTCCCCCCCTGCAATTCCTTGATCTGTGTCAAAAAGAGGAAAATCTGTTACAATACGAATCCGATCCTTGACCGATCCGGAGAGGAGGAGACGGAGATGAACGTCGCGAATTTCCTGGCGAGGCTTTCCCTTTTCAAGGGGCTGCCGCCGCGCGGGCTGGACGAACTGGCTAAGATTACAACGCTGCGGTCCTTCCATCAAGGAGAAACTGTCTTCGTGGAAGAGGAGCCGGCCAGCGGCTTCTACATCCTCTTTTCCGGCAAGGTGAAGATCTTCAAGCTCTCTCCGGACGGAAAGGAACAGATCCTCCACATCATCGAACCGGGACAGTCATTCGCGGAAATCACGGTTTTCGAAGGCGGGAGGTACCCGGCGAATGCCGAGGCGCTCGAACAGAGCCGGGCGGTTTTTTTCCCGGCCGCGGCCCTGATCCGGAAATTCAAGAGCGACCCCTACCTGGCGATGAATATGTTGGCGGTCCTCTCGTCGCGCCTGAGGGAATTCGCGCAGACCATCGAGAACCTAGCGTTGCGGGGCGTTCCCGAACGCCTGGCAACCTATCTGCTCCACCTGCAGGGATTGAGGAACGGCGCGGCGACTTTTGATCTGGAGATCAAGAAAGGCGTGCTGGCCAATCTGCTGGGAACGACGGGAGAATCCGTCTCCCGCACCCTGGCCCGGATGTCCGAAGCCGGGCTCATCGAAGTCCAGGGCAAACGGATCACGCTCCTGAAGCGCCGTCCGCTGGAAGACATAGGCGCGGGCCGCCGGAAACTGGATTAGGCTGCTCAAAAGCGCCCCGATGCGGAGCTCCCGGAAAATTGAGCCGCGAGGCGTCCTGGAAGTACGTCGAACGTCGCAGGGTGACGCATTCTTTGTGATTTCCCCGCAAGCGGGAATCCAGGGTCTTGGGTTTGTTCTGTGACTTCCGTGTAGAGTAGAGAGCTGGGTCCCCGCCTACGCAGGTCCTATGATTGAAAAAA
>DIWJ01000072.1 GCA_002428445.1 Syntrophaceae bacterium UBA6109 | reverse complement strand
CTTGAGAAGCTCTTTTGCCTTGATGAAAGCCAGACGCTTCTTGTAATAATAGCGGATGAGCGGGGAATCGGCCGTCGGCACAAGCGGCGCCCGCATGCCGTTGCGTTTGATTGCAACGACAACACCCAGCAGGTTCTCGTCAAACGTGGGGCCGTCGCTTCCTCGGCGACTGTTGTCGGGACGGGTAACGATATAAACCCGGCCTTCATGTTCGCCCGTGTCGATGACACGATGACTGAAAAGGTACCCGGAGGTGCGGCAAACGGCAATATCACCTACTGCGATATCGGCGGCGAGGCGTGGTTTGATGGTGAGAACATCCCCCGGGCGAACCGTCGGATACATGCAGGTTCCCCGGGCAATGAAGGTCACCCCGTCTCTGTCCGCGAGAACACGACCGATATCGAGTGAGACACGGACGAGGCTTTGCCGGGCAGTAGATAAAGAAATACGCCGCATATACGCCACGCATGGTTCATCTTTCATTCCGTATCCCTGGATCAGTGACTAACGGTCAGAATGCCCCGCCGTACCATCTCGGTGACAAAACCCAGCACATCGCTTCTTATCGTCTCGTAAGGGGAGGAGAATTCCTCCGTCAACTCCAACGAAACCTGTTCCAGCGAACGCTGCCCGTCGAGTTTTTGCCAGACGGCCTTACCTGTTTCGTTGAGTGTGTAGAGTTCGTCATCCGCGTCGCCGATGCCGGCGACCAGCGGCACAATAATGACGTCGCCTTCGATTTCCCTCGCCACCACATCTTCCGACGTTACGCAGATCATATCCATTGTCACTGGTGTTTCCATACAATTTAACCTCCTCGTGTACTCTCTCCCTTGAAGATTGGTAACACGGATTTTCCGGATAATATCGTCAAGGCCCCGTCCTGTTTGATGTGACAGGGAACGTCAGTATCAGAACGGCGCTATGCCTCCGGGCATTTCATGCAAGAGCTTAAAGTGTCTAAAACCCATCAAGGAAAGTTTTTCGAGGTCAAAGTCGATCAACCCCAATTCTTCCCTTGGTATGATGGTTTTCGAGCACCTGTACTTTATGCGGTCAATGGAACCGTCAAATTTGTTCGCCGCCGAAACGGCCCGATAGCATATTTTCGCGGGGCAGGTAAAGCCGCATCCTGCATTGGCAAAAAGTACTATTCGTTGTTTCTCGGAAATCTTGGACAGGAAGTCATGGTGCACGTTCAGCCGCATCGGCAGGACCACCGTATCGTAGAGTTCAAGCGACACGGTGATTTTCTGATGGGTGTCAATGTTTTTTATCACGCTTGCTTCGAGCCGGTAATTGGGATAATCACGTCGAATCCAACGCGCGAGGGAATCTTTGGTAACAATTATTGAATTGCCAATGCGATGATATTTTTCCAATAACCTGCGGCATTGTTCATATTCATCCTCACTGACAAACAGGTTTGTCAGGGGGATACGCACGCCGATGGAGTGGCCGTACATGGCGAGAACATCTGCATCGCTTAACTGCCTTGCCACAAATGGCCTTCCTCCGTACAAAGTACAGCGCTCAACAAATCCAAAAAGACTGTCGATCTGATGCAATGGGATTCTGCTGAAATTTTCCTCAAGAAATTCCATGACCGGCACTTCATCGCTCTTGCCCCTGGCAGAAATGGTATATCGCAACTCTTGCATGGCAACTCTGTTATTCAGCTCATAACCCTCAAACTCGACTCTGCCTATCTATCCATGCGCGTACGTTCTTTCTGTTAGTGCAAAGAGGGCTTTTACTTGATTCGATTGCGGTGCAAGAGCGGGTCAATTGCCTCCGCCATGGCTTCCCTGTCCAATGTGGCGCCGAGAAAATCGAGAATCCGGCCGATTTGACCCGGCGGATCTTCGAGGAGTTCGTTGTAGTGGACAAACAACGCCCGCATGCTTGTCTGTCTCATCAACTGCGCTTCGTAAACGGCGTATTCCATTTTGAAAGAAAGAATCTGCTCGCGCTCGCTCAATGTGACACCGGTGCGAGTCAGGCCCATTTTGCCCCAGGAGGTCAGCACCTCCGCGATTTTGCGGCGCATGAAAATCACCCGGTAGTCGTATCCGGCGGGCAAAAACCTGAGCCGGTACGCGATGACTTTGACAGCTTTGCCTTGCGCCTCCGCGATCCAGTCGGTCGATTCGTCTGTGTCGCCGAGTTTCCCCGCGCATTCATACTCGAAGTATCCGCGCGGGTTATGCTCATCGGCCTTGTTGGATTCATCCACCAGAACGGGGACCCCGCCCGCGGCGAGCATCTGCATCATCAGGGAGGTGCCGCTGCGCTGATAACCGCTGACGACGGTAATGGAATTGGAGGAGTTCACAGTTCGCCCTTCCTTGCTGCGGGGTCATCAAACCGCACCTTCTCGCAGGATATCTCCGGGTACGGCTTCGTAGTCCGGAATCCCGGCCAAGACGAATTGAACCATCGTCGACATTTGATATGCCGGGCATGCGACTGCATAAAACACTGAGAATATCTATCGGGAGAACGGCTGAGGGGCTTCATTTCGCTGTAAGGCAACGGAAGCGGGCATGTGCTTCGGAGGGGTGAAACGCCGTTCGGTGCGCGTGCAAACCCATCCCGACACACGCGCCCGAGTCGCGTGCAGGCAAGGAAGTTTGCGATCCCCTGATCCGTCAACTTCTTTGCCCGTGCATCGGCGAGACACCCCGGGACATCGGGCGCCGTCTAGATGCCTCTGTCACGTTGTTATGACTCTCCGTATTCGGGGCATGGCCCGCACGTTAGGTTGCCACAGGCATTTACGCCGACCAAGAAGCCGGTGGCGCCATAAAAAGTCTTGCAAGAGTGCAGTATGACTTCTTCTGGTTTGTTGCGCGTAAGTACGAGTAGCGCTGGTTTGGTCCATTGTTTGAGATCTGGCATGCATGCCTCCTTCTCATTAATACAGGATCTGTATCACATAAACAGGATGTGTGCAATGTGTCAAAATTTGGGTCAGAGGGGGGCGGACAGCGGCTCAGGCTTCTTGTCACGACTCAAATCCGCGTGCGAATGCACTATCGACTTCCCACGGATTAACGCCATTTTCCCAACTCCCAAGCCTTTTCGCCGTCCTTCAGCCAACCCAGCCACCGGGCATGGGCATGGGCGATTTCGCAGAGATATTCCACCGGCGTATCCAAAGTGCCATGCTCCACCCAGGACTTGGCCGGGCATTGTTCGCAAAGCCCCTTGAGAAAACAGACGGCGCAACGTAGAAGATACTCCGGATTGGTTGCCTTGATTTCACGGAGTTTTTTGAAAGAATCCAGAACCTCGGAAAGCGCGCTTCGTTTCTCGCCTGCCGGTTCATTTTCGGGACTGTTTCGACGACTTTCGCCACTCCGCAATGACAGACTCCGCAGGTCGAATGTCAGCTCCGGCGCGCGTACGCCGATGCAGGGCTGGGCAAACCCATACGCGTCAATGCACAGGCCGCATCCCGCGCCGCAACTGAAAAGCGCGTCGCCCGGCGGACCCATGAATTTTCCCGCAAATTCTTCCGTCTCCATACGATATCGCGCCTCGTTCCGCATCAATAGTGCCAGGCCTTCTTCCGGAGAAAGACGCAGTGACGCGATCAGGGCGTTCTTCTTCTCATCGTCGCGGCGGCTGCGCGCATCGAAGAACATGGAATAGAGAGGTTGCTTGTCCATCCAGGGGATGGTCTGCGACCATGCCTCAAATTCGTCCATTTCATTTTTGTTGGGGGGAAGAAGCGCGCTTTTGACGACAAAAGGGACCGTGCGTTCCAAAAGCAATTCCACGCCCCGCTTGAACTGGTCAAAAGAACCCGGCACACGCGAGACCGCTTCGTACGACTCCTTGTGCATGCCGTAAACGGTTATTTCCATGAAAACGAGCGGCGGAACATGCGCCAGGAGATCCGCCAATTGCGGAGTAATCAGGCAGGCATTGGTGAAAATCAGGACTTTCATCCCCAATCGGCGGGCGAAAAGATAGAGTTCCTCGAAGTCAGGCCGCAAAAGCGGTTCACCGCCGGTGAATCGCACGCGCAGGCAGCCCAGAGCCGCGGCTTCGGTAAGAATGCTTTTCACCTGCCCGGTCGTCATCTCTCGGGCTTTGGCCGTGCGGTCGTCGGCGGGCAGATTGATGCAGCAGTGGATGCAGTCGTTGTTGCATCGTTCGGTGAGCTCGATATCCAGATAACCGAGATGCGAGGCAATCCTTTTTATCGGATGTTTTGTGCGTAGAACAAATTCAGTCATGGCTGGACATAACTCCTGCTATCCTGTCCCATCTTTCCCAGCTCCTCGACAATGCCGCCGGATTTGTCGAAGTGCATGGTGTAGCAGGGGACATCATGGATGATGCGTTCCAGAATGTCCAACTCCTTTCGCCACCACTCCGCGGTCTCCATGGGACGGATGAGCGTGGCAAGCAGATTCCGCCAAATCTTTTTGCGGTCCTTGAGCGGCTCGATCCTGTTTTCCCTTGCCTGCTTTAGAAACAGGATGGCGCAAAGCGGCGCCGATGACGGCGAGACATCGGCGGTTGTGCCGTGGCTCCAGGTGCCGTGAACGAGCCATTCACCACCCCCTTTTCTTTCTCCCCCTGCAAGCGGAGCGGAAGTTGTCTTTTGCCCGGCAGTCCCGCCAGGCCAGTATCGCAAGATATTGCGGTCGTCGCAGAGAATCTCCGCCGATACAACGCCTTCCCGATTCGCCGCCTTCAACAATTCCATCGTCGTTGATTTACCCGTTTCGGAATGGCCGACAAAGACCAGCCCCTTGCCGTTGACAATGGCCGCCGCCGAATGCACAAGGACGGCGAAGCGGTCGGCCAGCAGCGGCCCCAGCCAGATCTGGTCCGTTGGAAAGAGGGAGAGCGATGGCCAGCGTTTGCTGAGAACGCGGTCACGTTCCCGTGGCAGACTGTAAATCGTGCCGTAAGCATAATCGGCGCTGAACACGGCCACGCGGTGAAGACTGTCGTCGTCTTTTAGGGGCGAGATGCCGCGATAGAACCATGTTCCGTTCTTGCTTCGGGAGATCGCCCAAGGGGGCTTGCGGTAAAGCTCCCTGCCCAAATCTTTTCCCTGCAGATCCGGCAATTCGAAAAAATGGCGCAGATCCACATTGTCCTCGCCGGGGCCTTCCACGGCAAATGCCATGAGTTCATCCTTGAATTTGATCCTGCTGAAATCCAGCTCGCTTTCGATCCTGACGGTAATGCCCGCAATCTTGAAATAACGGCGGTGATTTGTTTGCCACTTCTCCCTGAATTCGCGCGCCTCTTTCGCGACGGCGCACAAATACGGGATCGGGGCCGAATAGCGTCCGGTTTCCAGATAGGCATAGACGGCGCACCATCGACAGTCCCTGCGGCTTTCACAGGAGCCGCAATGCGCCCGCCACTCTTCACCGCCGCGCACTTTATCCGCGCAAGAAGGAATAAAAACGTCCCAGGCCTCGGCAAACGATCCCTGTCTCACGTCATAACTCAGGGCCGGGTCTTTAATGAACCCGCAGCACCATGACATTCTCCCATAGGCGTCAACATGAAATTCGCGCCTGCCTTCAATGCATTTTGCAAAAAGGCGGTCATCGCCTTCGTCAACAGCGCCGCAAACCGTTTCGATATGACCTGTTCCGCCCATTCCGCGCTCGGTCTTTTCCAGCTCGGCTGTCAGCTCACTATACGTCGGAGCGGGTTGATCCAGATCGACCACGTCGGATGGGGACAGCCTCTGCGCCTGTATCTCCTTGTTTCTCTGCTTGGAGCCGTCACTGGAAAGAAAAAGCCACGGAGCTCCGCAACGCCAGTGTTTGCTCAGGGATCTCGCCAGGGCAATCATCTCGTCCCATTGATGGAAATTGGCCTGCATGGGTATCAACTGGACGATGAAGCCGGCACCTGCTTCTTTCAGGTATTCAAAGCCCTGGATCAGCTTCTCGAATCCCCCCGGATGGCGGGTGACATTGTCATAGACCTCTGCTGTCGCCCCGTAGAGGGCGATCATTTTTCTGCCTTTGCGGGTCAGCAGTCGGGCGATCTCCGGCGTGATGAGGGTTCCGTTAGTGTTTAAGGAATAAGAGATAGCCTTGCGGGTCAGATAATCGAAGATCTCAGGGAAATCCGGCCGCAACATGGGCTCGCCGCCGGAAATGCTCCAACGACGGCAACCCATGGCTCGGGCGTCGTCCACGATACGCCGGATTTCGTCAAAGGTAAGCTCATTTTTCTTTTCCGGCGCGTCTACCGGAAGGCAAAGCCAGCAGTGACGGCAGGCGTTGTTGCAACGGTACGTGAGATCGATTGCCCCTCCCAGAGGGAGACGGGGAATGTCTTTATTCATGGTAATCCGGTATCCTCCAATCCTCAGCATTTTTCACATTAAAGCAATTACTGTGCTGATGAATGGATATATAGCAGAACGACCCTTGCGTCGAGAAGTTTCAGTAGTTGAGTCCTTGCGGCAGCGCTGCCGGCTTCACCTTGTGTACCATCCCGATACTCATATAAAAGAAGAGGCGCTCCGCGATATACGGGAACGCCTCAACATTAATTTCGCATGAGTTCTGCCTGAATTGCCGAATATCGTTACAAGGGATAGTATCCCGGGGAAAAGACACCATGAATTCACCGGGACTGTTTCACTTATCCCACAAACTGCCCCATCGTGCGAAACTTGTCATACCGCTCCGCCAGCAGCTTGTCCATGGGAAGCGCCTTCAATTCCCTCAGGTTTCTCTCAATGGCCTCATGCACACTTTTCGCCGTGGCCTCATGGTTGCGATGGGCGCCGCCCGGAGGCTCACTGACAATCTCGTCGATGACCCCCAGCTCCTTCAGGTCCCGCGCCGTCGGCTTGAGCGCCTCCGCGGCCACTTCTCCCTTGGTTCCGTCGGACCAGAGGATAGCGGCGCATCCTTCCGGCGAGATAACGGAATAGATGGAGTGCTCCAGCATCAATATCCTGTCGCCGACCGCGATGGCCAATGCTCC
>DIWJ01000037.1 GCA_002428445.1 Syntrophaceae bacterium UBA6109 | reverse complement strand
CGGCCATCGCCGCCTTCGCCGGCCTGCCGCAGGTGGCGGAGGTGCTCGCCAGGGGAACGACGAAGGCCAGCGTCCTTCTCGCGGGAAACCTCCAGGCGGACATGCGGATCGTCGCGCACGAATCCTTCGGATCGCTGCTCCAGCACTTCACCGGAAGCCGCGACCACAACATCGCCCTGCGCGCCTTCGCCCAGAAGATGGGGCTCAGCCTGAGCGAATACGGGATCGCGGACGACATGGGAAAAATCGAGACCTTCACCGACGAGGCGTCCTTCTACGGCCGGCTGGGCCTCTCCTTCATCCCCCCGGAAGTGAGGGAAAACCAGGGCGAAATCGACCTTGCCGCCCGGGCAATGCTGCCCAGGCTCCTGAAGGCCGGGGACATCCGCGGAGACTTCCACACCCACAGCAACTGGAGCGACGGGCAGGCAACGATCGAGGAGATGGCGGCCGCCGCCGAGGCCCTCGGCTACGAGTACCTCGTCGTCACCGACCACTCGGCGGGCCTCGGGATCGCCAACGGCCTTGCCGCCGACCGGCTCCGCGACCAGGCGGCGCACATCCGCGCGGTCAACGGCGCGCGGAAGCGAACGCGGCTCCTCGCGGGTGTCGAGGTCAACATCAGGGCCGACGGACGGCTCGCCCTTCCCGATGAAGCGCTTGCGGAACTCGATGTCGTCGTCGCCGCCGTCCACTCCTCCCTGGACCAGAACGAGCAGAAAATGACGCGGCGCATTGTCGCGGCCCTGGAAAATCCCCACGTGGATATCCTCGCCCATCCGACCTCGCGCCTCATCGGCCGGCGCGAACCCGCCAACCTGGACATGGAAGCCGTCCTCGCCGCAGCCGCCCGTTTCGGCAAGGCGCTGGAAATCAACGCCATGCCGGACCGCCTGGACCTCAACGGCGCGCATATCCGCCAGGCCCGCGAACGGGGGGTCATGCTCGCGATCGGAACCGACGCCCATGCCGCCGCCCACCTTTCCCTGATGCGCTTCGGCGTCGGCACGGCGCGCCGCGGCTGGTGCGGCTCGGAAAACGTCCTCAATACGCGAAGCCTCGGCGATGTCCTTGCCTGGCTCAGGAAACCGGCGTGACCGGCGCATCCGCCGCCGGGTTGCCCCGGAGAGCCGGGCGGGATTTTTTTAGCTGTTGACAAATAAAAGGCGGCATTCTATAGGGAACCCTCCTCGAAAGGGGGAAGGACAGGCAGCATGACGAAGATCACGATCGGCATCGTCATATCCATTATTCCCGCGGGCATCATTACCGGGCCCGCATACCGTGGAGACCTGACCGCCGCTTCGTGACATCCGCACACACTCACAGCAAAACCGTTATCAGGCCTCCTGGTAACGGTTTTTTATTTTCGGAGGAAGCCATGAAAGAAAGACCGGTAAGGATCTACGACACCACGCTTCGCGACGGGAACCAGGGCGAGCGGATCAACTTTTCCGCGGAGGAAAAACTGCGGATCGCGCTGCGCCTCGACGAACTGGGATTTCCGTACATCGAAGGCGGATGGCCCGGTTCCAATCCGAAGGACATGCGTTTCTTCGAGCTCGCCAAGGCCACCCCCTTCCGGCAGGCGAAGCTCTCGGCTTTCGGCAGCACCCGCAGGCCCCGGACCCGCCCCTCCCGGTGCCGGAACATCCAGACCCTGCTGAAGGCGGGGACGGCGGTCGTCACCATCTTCGGCAAATCCTGGGACCTCCATCTTCACGAGATCCTGAACATCCCGCTTGCGGAGAATCTCCTCATGATCCGGGAGTCCGTCGAATACCTGAAGGCCCGGGGAAAGGAAGTCGTCTACGACGCCGAGCACTTCTTCGACGGTTTCAAGAACTCCCCGGAATACGCCTGCAAGACCGTCGAGACGGCGCTCTCCGCCGGCGCGGACTGGATCGTCCTGTGCGATACCAATGGCGGCACGCTTCCGCACGAGATCGCCGCCATCGCCGGAGAGGTCCTGTCGCTGATCCCCGCGGAACGGACCGGCATCCATACCCACAACGATGGAGACCTGGCCGTCGCCAACACCCTCACGGCGGTCCGCCTGGGCGCGCGGATGGTCCAGGGCACGATCAACGGCCTGGGGGAGCGATGCGGGAACGCCGACCTGATTCCGGTCGTCGCAAATCTGCAGCTGAAGATGGGCCTCCGCTGTCTCCCCGAATCCTCCCTGCCGCAGTTGACCGCTCTTTCGAACTTCGTGAGCGAAACGGCCAATGTGAAACCGCTTCGCAGCCGCCCCTTCGTCGGGCGCAGCGCCTTCGCCCACAAGGGGGGCGTCCACGTCAGCGCCATCATCAAGAACAGCGCCGCCTATGAGCACATCGCCCCCGAGCGCGTGGGCAACGAGCGCCGCGTTCTCGTCTCGGACCTGGCCGGAAAAAGCAACATCGATTACAAGGCCAGGGAACTGGGGATTCCCCTCGGCGACGATCCCCGGATCAGCCGGAAGATCGTCCGGGAGATCAAGAAGATGGAGAACGAAGGATATTCCTTCGACGCCGCCGACGGCTCTCTGTCGCTGGTGGTCAAGAAGATCACCGGCGCCTTCAAGGAACCCTTCCGGTTGGAGTGCTTCCAGGTCCTCAATTCGAAGACGGGCGACCGGGCGTCACTGTCGCAGGCGATGGTGAAGGTCTCCGTCGGCGGGGAAGAGGAACTGACGGCGGCCGAAGGGAACGGCCCCGTCAATGCCCTCGACCACGCCCTGCGGAAGGCCCTGGCCAAGTTCTACCCGCAGATCCGCGAGATGCATCTGGTGGACTTCAAGGTCCGCACGCTGGAGGGCAGCGAAGGGACGGCGGCGAAGGTGCGCGTGTTGCTCGATTCACAGGACGACCGCGACATCTGGAGCACGGTCGGCGTCTCGACGAACATCATCGAGGCGAGCTGGCATGCGCTGGTGGACAGCATCCAGTACAAGCTCAGCAAGGACAGGCTCAACCGCAACAAACAAGCTCGTTGATAAGACCTTATCTTTCTGATAGAAAATATTCGGGTTTCAGAAAGATAAGGGAAACGGGATGATCCTGTCGGTCCACAGCGACAATCCGCAGTTGCGCCTGATCCGGAAGGCCGTCGAGGTCCTCCGGGACGGAGGTCTCATCATCTATCCGACGGACACGGTCTACGGCCTGGGCTGCGATCTCTACAACAAGCACGCGATCGAGCGGATCTACGAGATCAAACACCGCGACAAGAAGCAGCCGCTCAGTTTCGTCTGCGCCGACCTCAAGGACATCAGCCGCTACGCGCTCGTGACGGACTACGCCTACCGGACCATGAAGCGGCTCCTGCCCGGCCCCTACACCTTCATTCTCCAGGCCTCCCGTCTCGTGCCGAAGATCATTCTGCCCAAGCGTCAGACCACCGGCATCCGCGTTCCCGACAACCGCATCTGCCTGATGCTGGTCCAGGAATTCGGCCAGCCGATCATCAGCACGTCCGTGGAGTCCCACGACGGAGAGTTGATGAGCGACCCCCGCGAGATCGCGGAACAGTATGGCAAGCGAGTGGACATCATCCTCGACGGCGGCGTGATCGCGCCGGAGCCTTCGAGCGTCATCAGCCTCGTGGACGACGTGATCGAGGTCCTGAGGGCCGGGAAAGGAGATGTATCCTCTTTCCAGTAGCAACTGGATCAAGGATTTTGCACAGGCTGATCGAACACGGAACGCGACATTCCTGCCCCGCCCCGCAAGCGCGAAATGGGGGACGGCGCGGCGGGAATGCAAAAAATACAAAAAAAGGATGGAACTCATGAAACAGATGCTGATCAACGCCGTCCACCACGAGCAGAGACGGATGGCCGTCGTCGATGAAGGGAAGCTCATCGAATACAATATCCAGATGGCCGTCCGGGAGCCCATCACGGGAAACATCTACAAGGGAACCGTGATGAAGGTGGAGAGAGGCCTGCAGGCGGCCTTCGTGAACCACGGCGGCAAGAAGGACGGCTTCCTCCCCCTGCGGGATGTGAGCCCGGAATACTTCGGCGAGGCGAAAGACAACGGGAAGGACGGCAAGGATGGGAATTCCCGCGGCAGGCACACCCTCAAGGTGGGGCAGACGGTACTCGTCCAGGTGCTCCGGGAAGTCGGGGAGCGCAAGGGCGCCCTGCTGACGACGTATATCTCCCTTCCCGGCCGCTACCTCGTTCTCCTGCCCAACAAGCCGGGAGGCGGCATCTCGCGCAAGATCGAGGATGAAGAGGACCGCAAGCGGCTCAAGGCGCTGGTGGAGCAGATCAAGGTGGAGGAGGATGCCGGGTTCATCGTCCGGACGGCGGGCATGAACCGCACCAAGCAGGAGCTTTCCCGGGATTACCAGCATCTCTGGCGCCTCTGGAAGGAGATCGTCAAGCGCGCCGAAACCACCTGCGCCCCGGCCCTCATCTATCAGGAGAGCGACTTCGGCGTCCGTTCCGTTCGGGACTACTTCACCTCCGAGATTCAGGAGATCCTCGTGGACGAGATGGAGACCTTCCGCAAGGTCCGCGCCTACTGCAAGGCCGTCTCCCCCCGCACCATGAGGATCATCAAGCTTTACAAGGACAAGGTCCCCCTCTTCGACAAGTTCCAGCTGGAAGATCAGATCAAGGCGATCTACCAGGAGCGGGTGGATCTGCGTTCCGGCGGCCACATCGTCATCAGCCCGACAGAAGCCATGATCACGATCGACGTCAATTCCGGCAAGGCCTCCCACAAGCGCAACGTCGAGGAGACCGCCTTCAAGACGAATCTCGATGCCGCCGAGGAAATCGCGCGCCAGCTCCGGCTCCGCGACCTCGGGGGGCTCATCGTCATCGACTTCATCGACATGATGGACCGCAAGAACGTCGCCGAGATCGAAAAGGCGTTCAAGAAGGCGATGAGCGTCGACCGGGCGCGTGTCCAGCTTGCCCACATCTCGAAGTTCGGCATCCTCGAACTGTCGCGCCAGAAGAAGCAATCCACCATCCAGGAGATCAGCTACACCGCCTGTCCCCACTGCCGCGGCACGGGAACGAGACCTTCCCTGGAATACGCGGCCCTCGGCGCGCTGCGGAAGATCACGACGCAGGCCGTCAAGGGCACCTACGCCGCCTTCCGGGTCACCCTTCCGGCCCCGGTCGCGGACTATCTCCTCAATCACAAGCGGAATGAGCTGGCCGGGCTGGAAGCGACGTACGACATGTCCATTCACATCTGCGGAAGCCCGGACATGACCTGGGACGAGATCCGGATCGAAACGACCATCAAGGAAACCCCCTCCGAAACGCCGGCGGAACCGGAGGCGCATCCGGTCGTGGAAGGCGGGGTGGAAGCGGAAACGGAAGACGAGGCAACGCCGGCCGAGGAGGAAGAACGCGCCGCCAGGAAGACTGAGGAACGGCCCGAGGAACGCGCCGCGCAGCCGCCGGAGGGAACGGTCAAGAAGAGCCGCCGGAGACCCAGGCATCGCCGCCGGAGATCCGGCGCAAAAAAGGCGGAACAGAAGGCGCCTGAAGAAGCCGAGCATGCCCCGGGCATGATCAAGGCGGCTGAGACGCCGGCCGGCACTGCCCCGCCTGCAAGCGCAACGCCTCCGGACGCATCCTCGGCGCCCCCTCCTTCCGTCGAACCGGCAAAACCGGCCCCGGCGGAAAAGGGACCTCGCGGCGATCGGAGCGATCTACTGAAGCTTCTTCAGCAGGCCTTCGAATCGGAGGACTGAAACCGTCAGCGGACGGTCTCGCCCAGCTCGCGCGACCGCAGGGTGGCCGCCTCGACGGCCGCCATGAGCGTCGCCCGGAGTTTCCCCTCTTCGAGGGCCTGAAGTCCCGCGATCGTGCTCCCGGCGGGGGACGCCACCATGTCCTTCAGCTCGGCGGGGTGCTTTCCGGTGACGAGAAACATCTTGGCCGCGCCAAGCAGCGTCTGCGCGGCAAGCTGCAGCGCCACGTCGCGGCTCAATCCCATGCGCACTCCGGCGTCGGCCAGGGCTTCGATCATGACGAAGCCGTAGGCGGGTCCGCTTCCGCTTAACCCGGTCACGGCATCCAGGAGATCCTCCTTCAGGATGACCGCCTTCCCGACGGTCGCGAAGATCTGCTCGACGAGCCGCACATCCTTCCCGGTCGCGGCGCGCCCGCCCGCAATCGCCGCCATCCCCTCGCCTACCAGCGCCGGCGTGTTCGGCATGACCCGCACCACACGCGCGCCCTTTTCCATCCGTTCCTCGATGAAGCGGGTCGGGATGCCGGCGGCAATAGAAAGAAGAAGCGTCTTCCTGTCGATCGCTCCGCGGATTTCTTCGAGGACACCGGCGACATTCTGGGGTTTGACCGCCAGAATCAGAATGTCCGCGGCCTTCAAAGCCCGGCCGTTGTCGTTCACGGCCTTCACGCCGAAGCTCTTCTTCAGGTCGTTGAGGCGTTCGGCCATCACATCGGATACGGTGATGTTACGAGGTTCGATCACCCCGGCGGATATCATGCCGCCGATCAGAGCGCTCCCCATCTTTCCTCCGCCGATCATCCCCACTTTCTTATCCAATGCCATGGTCCGACCCTCCTTCTTTGAATGCGGATATCCTGCTCGATGCTTTCTGCCCCCATCGGCACGATCCTGTCAATACGAAAGATGCTCCCGTCCCGCCTTGTCATGACGGCGCTCCGCCCGGGAAGCCGGCCGATTTCCGTTTGCACATCGGTCCGCCGATATGTTAGGCATCAAGGCAGCCGACGACCATGGAGGAATTGCATGCTTCGCACCTTCGCCATCGAGGGACAAACCATCGCCTGCCGGGTCGCCCTTCATGAGGACGCGCCGCGCGGCCGGTCGCTCGTTTTCCTTCACGGATCGAGCGGCGATCATACCGTCTGGGCGCACCAGTACGGCCGGCTGAAAGACCACTACGATATCGCCGCACCGGATTTTCCCGGACACGGCGCATCATCGGGGGACACCCCGGGGGAGATCGCGTTCCATATCCCCTGGGTGAAGGGACTGCTGGACCTACTGCCCTTCGAAAAGCCGGTCCTCGTCGGCCACTCCATCGGCGCGGCCATCACGCTCGCCTTTGCGCTGCGACACGGCGAGCGGCTCGGCGGCATCGTTCTCGTCGGCGGCGGTGCGAAGATGCCGGTCAATCCGACGATCCTGACGGGACTCAAGAGCGATCCGGCCGCCATCGTCGCCATGATCCCGCGCTTTGCCGTCGCCAAGAAGAACCGCGAACGCATCGGGTCGGTCCTCGCAGGGAGGCTTTGCGATCTCAATACCGATGTCCTCTACAGGAACCTCGCTGCCTGCGGCCGCTTCGACGTCGCGGCGGAGGCCGGCGATATACGCATCCCGGCACTGATCGTCTGCGGAACGGAAGACAAGATGACGCCGCCTTCCCTGTCGCAGGATCTGGAAAGGCGGATACCGGGGGCGCGGCTGGAACTGGTCGAAAACGCCGGGCACTTCGTCATGATGGAAGAGCCGGAGGCGTTTAACCGGATTCTGTGCGCCTTCGTCGACACCCTTGATTGACTTTATCGGGAAGGATGGAAATCCATGTTCGTCCTGGGAAACTTTCTTGCTGCCGCGGCCAAGATTCTCGACCTCCTGCTCACGATGTACCTCTGGGTCATCATCATCCGGGCGATCCTGTCCTGGGTGAATCCCGACCCCTACAACCCCATCGTCCGCCTGCTCTACCAGGTGACCGAGCCGGTGCTCGGGGCCATCCGGCGGCGGCTTCCCGTCGGCGGCTTCGGCATCGACTTTTCGCCGGTCATCGTGATCGTCGTCATCCTCTTCCTTCAGCAGTTCCTGGTTCAGACCCTGATCGAGATCGCGGTGCGCATGCGGTAGAAAGTGACGGACGCCGCGGAGGCGAAGAAAACGCCATGCCGGAAATCGGCCGGTTGGAAATCCATCAAACGGAAAAGGGCGCAGCCGTTCAGGTCCACGTCGTGCCGCGGGCGAGCCGGACGGAGATCGCCGGACTCCACGGCGACGCCTTGAAACTGAGGATTGCGGCCCCGCCGGTGGAGGGAAAGGCCAACGAGGAAATCGTCCGTTTCCTGGCCGGCATCCTCGGTCTGAGGAAGGCCGATGTCTCCATCATCGCCGGACAGACATCGAGAAGAAAGACCGTGCTTGTGAGGGGCATGACGGCAGCGGACCTGCACTCCGCCCTTGTGCCGCAGCAGTCGCTTTGGGAATGAAAGGATCTTCTGAGGGGCAATGACGGAAGCCGTCCGAACGGGAAGCGAGAATGCGAAGGTCGCCAGGGCCGCCGGCATCGTCGGCGCGGCGACGATGCTCTCGCGCGTTTTCGGCTTCCTGCGGGACATGGTCGTCGCCGCCTTTTTCGGCGCGGGATTGACGACGGACGCCTTCTTCGTCGCCTTCCGCATCCCCAACATGCTGCGCAGGCTGCTGGCCGAAGGTTCGCTGACGGTTTCCTTCGTCCCGGTCTTCACGGAGTATCTCAACCGCCGGTCGAAAGCGGAGGCACTGGAACTGGCGAACGTCGCCTTCACGCTCCTGTCGATTCTCCTTGCCGTCGTATCCGTACTGGGCGTGCTTTTTTCGCCCTTCATCGTCACGATCATGGCCCCCGGGTTTTCCCGCTCCCCCGAACAGTACGAACTCGCCGTCTTTCTCACGCGCTTCATGTTCCCCTACATCTTTCTCATCTCGCTCGTCGCGCTCTGCATGGGGATCCTCAATTCGCTCCGTCACTTTGCGGCGCCGGCGCTGTCGCCCGTCGTCCTGAATCTCTGCATGATCATTGCCGCGCTTTCGCTCCGCGGTCTTTTCCGGGAACCCATCACCGCCCTTGCCGTCGGCGTCATGGCGGGAGGTGTTCTGCAGCTCGCCATGCAGTGGCCTTTTCTCCTTCGGCTCGGCGTGAAGTTGAGGCCCGCATTTGCCTTCCGCCACCCGGGAATCAGGCAGATGGGCCTTCTCTTTCTGCCCGCCTTCTTCGGGGCGGCGATCTACCAGATCAACATCTTCGTCGCGACGATCCTCGCCTCGCTGCTCCCGGCGGGGAGCGTGTCCTACCTGTACTACGCCGACCGGATCGTCGAACTGCCGCTCGGGGTGTTCGCCATCGCCGTGGGGACGGCGGCGTTGCCCAGCCTTTCCGGACAGGCCGCCCAGGGACTTACCGAAGAATTCAAGCAGACGATCTCGTTTTCGCTCCGGCTCATCCTCTTCATCACAATTCCGGCGACGGTGGCGCTCATCGTCCTCCGGGAACCGATCATTTCCGTCCTCTTCCAGCGGGGGCAGTTCGATGCCCACTCGACGGCGCTCACCGCACAGGCCCTCCTGTATTACGCACTGGGCCTCTGGGCCTTCTCCACGATCCGCGTCGTCGTTTCCGCCTTTTACGCACTGCAGGATACGAAGCTGCCGATGCGGGCGGCCGCCGTCGCCCTCGTCGTCAACGTCGCGGCGAGCGTGATCCTGATGTTCCCCCTTCAGCACGGCGGGCTTGCCCTTGCCACATCGATCGCCTCCGCCGCCAATGTGGCGATCCTGACGGTCGTGCTGAGACGGCGGATCGGGCCATTCTTCGGCAGCACGTTCCTGCCCTCGCTGGGCAGAACGGCGGCTGCTTCCGCGATCATGGGAGTCTGCATCGGCATCGCCTGGCATCTTTTCCCCTGGAACGTGGAGGCGGCTATCGGCCGGCGGCTGGCGGCGCTGGCCGTCTATATCGGCAGCGGCGGCATCGCCTTCGCCGCGGCGGCATACCTCGTCCGTTGCGGGGAGATGATGGACTTGATCCGCATCCTCCAGACAAGGATGGGAAGACGATAAACGGCTTTTCGATACAGCAGGAGAACCATGAAGGACTATTACGGGATACTGGGCGTGCCGCAGAACGCCGGTGAAAGCGAGATCAAGAAGGCTTATCGGACCCTTGCCCTCCGCTATCACCCCGACCGGAACCCCGGCGACCGGCAGGCTGAGGAGCGCTTCAAGAACATCGCCGAGGCGTACGGCGTCCTGATCGATCCGGAAAAGCGCCGGATCTTCGACCTCTCGTCGGGAAGCGGTCCATCGCCGAGGGGACAGGGCGGCTTCACCTACAGGCCCGAAGACATCTTCCGCGACGTATTTCACAATCCGCGGGACAGCGAATTCCTGCATGAACTGAGGAGGGAATTCGAGCGCCAGGGTTTCCGCTTCGACGAAAAGTATATCCGCAATCTCTTCTTCTCGGGAACGGGCTTTTTTTTCGCAGGTGTCTTTTTCGGCGGCCCCTTCGGATTCCGCCGGGCCGGCGACGGCGACCGCGTCACCTTTTCCACGGAGTCGCGGAAGACAGTCGACGCCTCCCGGTCCGCCGCCCGGTCCAAAGGCCTGCTGGGAACAGTCGTCGACAAGATCGGAGGACTGTTCGCCATCCGGCCTCCGACCGCAGCGCGAGTCCGGGAGGCCGGCGGCGGAGACATCCGGTATACGATCCACCTCTCGCCCGGGGACGCCGTCCGGGGGAAACCGGTCCTCCTGTCCTATTCAAGCAACGGAGGGGTCCAGAAGCTCTCGGTGACGGTTCCGCCGGGCGTTAGGGAGGGCACGAAACTGCGCGTCCGCGGCCGGGGAAACCGCAGAGGCGACGGCACCAGCGGCGACCTGTTCCTGGAGGTCCGTATCGGACCGGCCCGGGAGACCCGCTGACGGGCCGAAAAAGGTTTGACTTCAAGGATTCAAAGTGATAGGGGGATTTTCCCTGCTGAAACCGTGAGATAACGAAAGGGCCGTCCCATGCTGGACATCAAAATTTTACGGCAAAATCTCGACCTCGTCCGCAAGAAGATGCAGGAACGCGGCCAGAGAATCGACTTTGACGCATTTGCGAATCTCGACGGCAGGAGACGAGACATCCTCGTGGAAGTGGAGGCCCTGCGCAGCGAGCGCAATACCGTTTCCAAGGAGATCGGGGAAAAGAAGAAACGCAAGGAAGACGCCTCCGCCATCATCGCCAGGATGGGCGAGGTATCGGCCCGGATCAAGGCATTGGAAGATGCGCTGAAGCAGGCGGAGGAGGATCTGCAGAATCTGATGCTGACGATCCCCAATCTGCCTCACGAATCCGTCGTCTGCGGGGCGGGTTCCGACGACAACCCCGTCGTGCGGTCCTGGGGGGAAAAGCCGGCCTTCGACTTTCAGCCCAAGCCGCACTGGGAGATCGGCGAAAACCTGCGCATCCTCGATTTTGCCTGCGGCGCGAAGATCACCGGGGCGCGCTTTACGCTCTACCGCGGTCTCGGCGCGATGCTCGAGCGGGCGATCATCAATTTCATGCTGGATCTGCACACCTCCGAGCACGGCTACACGGAGGTGCTGACGCCCTTCATGGTGAACCGCACCAGCATGACGGGAACGGGCCAGTTGCCGAAGTTCGAAGAAGACCTCTTCCGTGTGGACAAGACGGATTACTTCCTGATCCCGACGGCCGAAGTGCCGGTGACGAATATCCATCGCGACGAAATCCTCGCAGAGAAGGATCTCCCGGTCTGCTACGTGGCCTACTCGCCCTGCTTCCGGGCGGAGGCCGGTTCCTACGGGAAGGACACGCGCGGCCTCATCCGGCAGCACCAGTTCAACAAAGTGGAGATGGTGAAGTTCACGGCGCCGGAAAACTCCTATGACGAACTGGAGAGGCTGACAGGCAATGCCGAGGAAGTCCTCCGGAGGCTGAAGATTCCCTTCCGGACGGTGAGCCTCTGCACGGCGGATCTGGGTTTCTCGTCGGCGAAGACCTACGACGTAGAGGCGTGGATGCCCGGCCAGGACGCCTACCGGGAAATCTCCTCGTGCAGCAACTTCGAGGATTTCCAGGCGCGGCGCGCGTCGATCCGCTTTCGCCGGGGAGAGCAGGGCAAGGTCGAGTTCGTACACACCCTCAACGGGTCCGGTCTGGCCGTGGGACGGACGGTCGTTGCGGTCCTTGAGAACGGGCAGCAGGCCGACGGCAGCGTCCTTCTTCCGGAGGTGCTCCGTCCCTACATGAAAGGAATTGACAGGATTCCAACCGCAAGGGTAGCATGACCGGTCAGCGGACATCGACGGAGGGATGGCCGAGTGGTCTATGGCGGCGGTCTTGAAAACCGCAGACCGAAAGGTTCGCGGGTTCGAATCCTGCTCCCTCCGCCAGATTACTGAGATGGAAAGGATGCGTCTCCGAGAAGTTCCCCGGAAGCAGGGCCGAAAGCGGCTTCGGGAAAGCGGAGCGGAGCCGCATCATCGTCGACCACGCGGAGAGATGGCTGAGTGGCCGAAAGCGATCGCCTGCTAAGCGATTGTACGCCCCTTAAAGGTGTACCGCGGGTTCAAATCCCGCTCTCTCCGCCATATTGAACACAGCGCGCCCATAGCTCAGCTGGATAGAGCGTCGGACTACGAATCCGAAGGCCCCTGGTTCGAACCCAGGTGGGCGCGCCAAGACAAACAGGGGGTTCCGCTGCTGAGGCGGAACCCCCTGTTTGTTTTTTAGCTGAGGGGCGGATAATTCGGGTTGACTTTAGGGCATATCAATCTATTTTTTCATACTCTATATCCTTGATACGCGTGTAGCCATCATCTTTCATGATATATCTTGTTATCTTATTGCCACTTATCTCCAGCTCTGCGTCAATCCATTTGGTAATTCTTCCCTGGTTGTCAAAAGCCGCTCTGCGCGCAACCCATTTGCCACCGACATTTCTGATATCCTTCATTGCAACTGCATTAGTCCTACCCTTGTCCCGTGGCTCAACAACAACAAATTGGTTGCCGTCACCCTTCACAATGCTACCATTTGAATTCTTCCACGTTCCTTTAAAGATATCATTGCCTTTGTCCTCAACAGGCGTCTTGATAACGGCTAGCTGCCTTCTTTCCTCCTCAAGTTTCCGCCTTTCCTCATCCAGAGATTTCCGTTGTTCAAGCAGCTCTTTTTCTTTCTGCAACTGCGCCCGCTCGGCTTCCAGTTTCGCACGTTCGGCCTGCAACTCATCATCGGCAACGCTTTTTCTTTCAGGTACTATCGTCCCCTCCGTGAACCCGCTCTTTCTTGGGACAAAGAAGAACTTTCCTTCCAATGACGAGAGTTCCCACGGAACCTGCCCGGTCTCCTGACGAAGTTTCTGACGCACCCTCATGAACATATCGGTGATGGGGATTCCTGGTTCTTTCATGTACTGAAGGAGGGCTCCCGTGTAAGGACTGTTGCGTCCCCCGCCGTCCCGCGCAACCTGCCCGGGACCAGTGGAATACGAGATGAACGTCCCTGTGGGCGCGGAACTCACGATCGCCAGCCCTCGGGAGGCACTGCGAAAGCTTTTCGCAAATGGGTTGTCCCGACAAGCATCCAGCATCACGATATTGAGGCCGTTGTTGGCGTTGGCCATCTCGTCCAGCACTCTGTTGGCGTCGACGGCTTGGTATTTTACGTCCGACTCCTTGTTGATCTTCGCTCCGATAGGCAGAAGGTAGTTGACGCCGTTGACCTGCACTCCATGGCCGGCGAAGTAAAAGAGGCCCACGCCGCCACGCCGGAGGGTGATGCCGAAATTTTCGATAGCCTCTTCCATCTCCTGAAGCTTCGCGTTCTTCTTGAGGGTCACCGCAAAGCCCGTCCGCTGAAGGGCGGCAGCCATGTCGGCTGCATCGTTCATTGGGTTCTTTAGGGGCCCGGTCGTATAGGCACCGTTGCCGATAACGAGCGCTGTCCGGAGTTCAGGGACCGCGTATGAGACGGCTGGTAAGGCAAGGGTCAAGAACAGTAAGGAGAAGATGGTGCGGATGGTACCCCTTTTCATGACCGAGTCCTTTAATTGTAAGGGATAAGGCTTGTTAGCGCAACTATAGGAGGATCAATTTCTTGTGTCAAGGGAGGGAAAGCGTCAGACAATCTTGATGTTCACTGAAAAAGAAGATGAAACAGACGTCATCATTCCCGTCTGTGATCATGCATAATCCACTAAGATAAGCAGGCTTGTAGTACAGGAAGAACGCAAGAACTGACACGCTTAATTCAGTGTATGCCAATTAAATCAAATCGTTAAGCATTTTCCGGTGCTATTTTTTCACCCATATTCGTCGAACGTCGGATTAAAATCCGAAGGCCGTCGGCCCCCGGCGGACATGCCGATAATACCAGAAGATTGGGCAGGAAACATGGCCCTCTGAGTTTTTGGGGACCAAAAGTTGGACAGCGGGTCAGCAGGTTGATGCGTACTTCTCGCTTCTTCACAAACAAACGGTTCCCAATCTTGAATTGGTGTGAAGAATGCCATTTATAAGCTGCGCAAAACGCATCAGCCTTCCATATTATAGCCCTTCTCCTTGAAAAGCCTCAGGCATGCAGCCACGACATCGGGGTCGTATTTTGTGCCGCTATGGGCTGATATTTTTTCCAAAACCTCATTTACAGGAAAGGCCTTCCTGAAACTCTTGTGGGTCGTTAAGTCCTCGATGGCATTGGCAACCGCCAGAATCCTGGCCTCAATAAGGATCTCTTCGCCTCTTATCCCCTGTGGGAAACCTGATCCGTCATAACACTCTCGATGCTGGAGAATGATCTCTGCAATTGGCCAAGGAAATTCAATCTTTTTTAGGGCGTCATGTCCGGTTTTGGGGTAGCCTTGATACAGGGTCAATTTGACACCGTCCAACCGTTCGCTATCTTGGAGAAATTCGATGGGGATCGTCATCAGGCCGATGTCATAAACGGCCGCCGCCAGTTCGATGCCCTGCACCTGAAAACCGGTTAGTCCCAACTCCCGGGCGATTGCAGACGTTAAAGTCGATACATGCCGATGGTGACCGGGAGCATAGGGACCCTTCGCTTCAATCGTTTCAGAGATGACATCAATTGTGCCCTTCAGGTTTCTCTCCAACCTGGTATGGCTCTCCTGGAGAGCTATCTCCGCCCGTTTGCGTTCGGTGATGTCTTGTCCAATTGAGAGTAAGCCTAACACGTTACCCTTCTCATCCTTGAGGGTCTTGTCGCTCCATTCAATATCAATTTCACGACCGTCCTTCGTCACGATTGGATTGACATTACCCTGTGTATGAATGTTACCAATGGCTGTGAGAAACAGTTCTCTTATTGAATTTCGATCACGCTCCGGTAAGAACGTAGAGAACCAATCCTTCCCCTGAACCTCCTCCAATCGGTAGCCCGAGATCTCTTCCATGTAGGGATTGATACTGACAATATACCCTGTTGTATCGAGGACCAAGACAATGGCTTGTGCTGTTTGAATCAGGCTTTCGGCAAAACCTTTCTCTTTACGCAACTCTTCCGTTCGGTGATCAACAAGTTCTTCCAGATGATTTCTCTCATGACGGAGCTTTACCGACATTGCATTAAAACTGGCCGTGAGTTCGGTTAATTCTCTTCCAAACGGTTCAGGGATTTGTTCGCCCAGATGATCTTCATGTGTTGCAATCTTTTTCGCTTTGTCCCGCATGACATTCAGTGGTTCCAGAAGGTAACGTCTGTAAAACCAGTATTGAATGGTAAAAATGCAGATAAGGATGCCGATCAGGATGGCGGAAAGCTTTAAGGAAAAGATATTTGCCGCTGCATAGGCTTCCGAGAGAGGAATGCGCAGGGAAACAGCGCTGACCGCATCGCCTGCCTTGCGGTTAAAACTCCTTTCCGAACCGTAATGATCGGTCAATCCTTTGGGGGCATTTTGGGGAGTACTATGGCATCGAAGACAGGATGCCTCCATGACCTCGCCTTTTCTCAAAACAACGAGATAGGGCTTTCCATCAATGTTACGGACCGTGATATCGGATTCCAGTTTCTTGTCCATAGCCAATTTCTCAAGAAATACGCGCTCATATTCATCTGCTTCATTTTCAGGACTCCTCGCATCTATGGCAGCATCTTTAAAGGAATATCCTGAAGGATTGAGAGACTTGAAGTACTTCTCAATCTCGCGTATCGCATAGGTTGAGGACATCCACGTGTGGTCGAAGTATTCCTTTGACCGGAATGGCTCACTCCAGGCGAAAATACTGGGTTTCATAATCTCCGAGAAGTAGGTATGGGTGGCAAGGTTCCTGTCGAGGATGATGCGGGCTTTTGCTTGCGCCTCGATGTGCGCTTGTTGGCGCATGCTGTAATTTACGATTATGATAATGATAACAGCAGCAATAATGAATACAATGCCAATGCCGACATTTAGAAAAATCCCTAATCTGGGAGTGCGAATCTTTCCAATCATTTCCCCCCCTGCCCACGGTTTATGGGCACAATGAGTGCTCATACTTGATGATCTTTGCTCTCAAGATAGAAGTTGAAACCCTTTTTCCCGGAATAGTCTCAGGCAGGCATCTGCAACCGCGTCGTCATAAAGGATTCCCTTATTCTTTTCGATCTCCTCAAGGGCTGCCTCAATGCCTATAGCTGGACGATAAGGTCGGTGTGAAGCCATGGATTCCACCACGTCAGCAACAGCCATAATGCGGGCCTCTATCAGAATGTCATTCCCTTTCAGATTTCTGGGATAGCCTGAACCATCCATCCGTTCATGATGCTGATAGACAATTTGTGCAAGCGGCCACGGGGATTCCACGTTCTTCAGAATCTCGTATCCACCCCTTGAGTGTTCTTTAATTAGGGAAAACTCGTTTTCCGACAGCTTCGTCGGTTTGGATAATATCTCCGCGGGGATGGACAGTTTTCCAAGGTCATGGATGGTGCCGGCCATATGGATGCCATTGATTTGCTCTTGGGGCAGTCCCATCTCTGTGGCAATAGCACGGGCAAGATCGGCAACTCGAACCTGGTGACCAGCGGTATAGGGATCTCTTGCTTCTACGGCAGACACCATGACCTGAATGGTGGTTGCAACAGCCTTCCTGAGACTTCCGAGGGTCTGCTGGAGATGCTCCTCCGTCCGCTTGCGGTCGGTGATATCATAAACAATGCCCGTCCAGAGAACAGTTTCGGAATCTAGCACACGGGGAATTGATTCAAGATGAACCCATCTGGTTTGGTGATGGCGGGTTATTCGCCCCTCCCATGTAAAAGGACTCAGACTGGTCATCGCTTGCGCGTTTTTCGCGTTGAAATCCTGTTTATCGTCAGGATGGATCCTATCAGGTACGACCCCAGGATTGGCTACGAACTCTTCGTGTGATATGCCTAAAATGTTGCAATAGCGGTCACTGGCCATATCAACGGAATACGTAGATTCCATCATCGATCTCCATTTTTCTGCTTGCCAATCGCCGCGGAACTTGACACGCAAGCGGTAAACGCCTGAGGGTTGAGTGGTTACCAAATCCTCATAAAGTATCTTTTCATGCCGCAGCGCCTCCTCCGCCTTCTTGGTCTCGGTGATGTCAGTATTGAAGCCATACCAGGTTATGCTACCATCAGCCAACTTCTCGGGTGTTGATTTGCCTAATATCCACCTGATTGATTGACCCGGAATCTGTACTCTATATTCCAATGCCCAGATAGTCAGATGTTTGGCTGAGTATTCAATGGAGTCAATAACTTTATCTAAATCCTCGGGCAATATTACTCTGGCAATTGGAGAATAATCCTCGCGTATATCTTCTGGTGAACATCCAAAAATATCTTTGACAGCTTCTGTGGTGAACGGCACGCATAATGTTCCGTCAGTCCTCTTCGTAAACTGATACATCATTCCGGGCGCCCAGGAAGTAAGTTTCTTTAGTTGGATGTCACGTTGCCGCAGCTTCTCGTCCATCTTATTACGCTCGGTGATGTCCTCCGAGATCCCAAGTAGAAACTCGGGTTCTCCTTTCTCGTCCAGGAGCGGCACCTTCTTTGTGTGCACGATGCGCTCTCCCTTGGTGCGGGTCTGCAGCGATTCTTCCGGGATATCCACAACCTCCTTTCCGTTTAGAACCTCCCGATCCTTCTTCGTAAAGTGGTCGGCCTGTTCCTTTGGAAAGAAATCGTAATCGCTCTTCCCCAGTAGGTTGTCCCTAGAATAACCCAGCAGATCCTCTCCCGCCCGGTTCAACCGGATGAACCGGAGATCTCTGGCATTCTTGAGGAAGATCATATTCGGAATATTCTCGATGATCGAATCAAGAAAGATGTTTGTTTGCTTCAATTTTTTCGCGGCCATCCTGCGGTCGGTAATGTCGCGGACCAAACTTACGACACTGGTCCGGTGGCCTAAGTCATCGAGAATTTCTGTTACCGTATTCTCGGTGGGAAAGACGCTTCCGTCTTTTCGTCTCATTTGAAATTCGGTACGAAACACTCCATTTGCGTCCAGAGCAGGAAAGAGTTCTTGACCAAAAAGTTCGTACGATAATTTATCCACATGCAAGACATCGGTGCTGCAACCAATCAGGTCTTTCTCTCCAAAGCCGAAGATAACCTCTGTCGCGTGATTGCAAGCAATGATCCTTCGAGTGTTTGAATCTACTATAATAATTGCTTCCTCTATGCTGGAAAATGTTTTATCTAGTAATGTCTTGGCCTTGTTAAGTGCTTCCTCCGCCTGCTTTTGTTTCGTTACGTCCAAGAGTATTCCGCGGGCACCCCTGAACTGATTGTCTTCCATGATTGGTCTGACTCGCGTCTGCGTCCATCTAGGCTCACCGGATTTATCAATGATTCTATACTCAGATGGAGATTCTCGACCTTTGCGGAGCTCAGAATACCACTTCTCCAGACGACTCAGATCATCTTTATACACCAACTCGGTGAAGTTCTTCCCGATGATTTCAGTCGAGTCAAATCCCAGCATATCCCGGACGGCCGGACTGATATAAAGGATCACACCCTGACTGTCCAATTCACAGATGACATCTCTGAGATTTTCTACCAGACTCCTGTATTTCTCTGGACTTGCTGATTTTTCCAGCGCGGCATTTTGCGAACGTAAGTCCCTCAGTTCACCTACGAGCTGCTTCTTTGTCTTTTGATCATCTTTCACAAGGTCACCACGAGACAGGCCGCGAACCGCATTGAGAAGAATTCGCCTTAAATCTCCGCTAATCCCCTGACATCGTCAGGGGTGGGGTGGGGGGCGGAGGCCCCACTCATTTAGCGAGCCAACACTGTTGGCGCGCCGTTGGAAATTTAACCTTCCTTCTAAAGCCACCGACAAAGTCGGTGGTGGTTAACTGAGACGGAAACAATTGTAGAAAAAGCAAGAAACCTGCCAATAGCCGAATAAAGTCAAGATGTTACAATTCTGCTTTAATAACAATAGGTTATTGTGACAGGAGAGCACATCGGAAACGGGTGAAAAGATTCATTTGGCCTCAATACATAGCGGAGCCTCAATATATTGAGGGGAATGCCTTGAAGGGAGGGGACATCTATTCTTATTTCTTTGTCTTCGTCCGGGCTATCCCGAGCTTATTGAATACCGTTCGAAAGGACCATAGAGTGAGAACATTCTATTTCGCACAGCCGGCTTGACAAACCATCTAAAAGAAATACAATGCATCCATGAAAACGAAATTGGGAAAGCAGGAAATGCAGATGCTTGCCTATCTGCAGATGCGTAAGCGTCAGACAGCTAAAACCGGAGAATTGACCGATCCGCTACAGTTGAGCCGTGAACAGGAACGGGAACTGTTCCGTCGGATGATGCGCGGGGGATTGATCGCAAGGGTCCGCCCCGGGTTCTATCTCGTGCCGGCGCGGCTGCCTCTCGGTGCTTCCTGGACCCCGGACGAGGCCCTAGCGCTAAATACGCTTATCGGAGACAGCGGTGGGCGTTACCAAATCTGTGGACCGAACGCCTTCAACCGCTTTGGTTTTGATGATCAGATTCCCAACCGGGTCTACGCATACAATAACCGGATCTCCGGCGATCGGACGATCGGCGCGGTCGAACTGACCCTGATCAAGGTGTCGGACGAAAGGCTGGGCGAAACAGAGGAGCTGCAAACCGCCGAAGGTCAGATCGCCGTCTACAGTTCGCGGGTGCGGACGCTGGTGGACGCCGTGTACGACTGGTCCCGGTTCAATTCGCTTCCCCGCGGCTATGATTGGATTCGAGGAGAACTGGCCGCGAATCGTGTCGGTGCGGCTGAGTTCGTGGATGTGGCCTTGCGTTACGGTGACAAGGGCTCCATACGACGGATTGGAGCCCTTCTGGAAATACAAGGCGCGGAGCCCAGCCTGCTGCGAAAGCTGGAAAAGGTCTTGTCGCCGTCCACGGGCCTGATCCCGTGGATCCCGACGAAACCGAAACGGGGCAAGATCGACCGCCGCTGGGGGGTTGTGCTGAATGACCAGACCTGAGCCACCGTCATTGCCGCGGCTTCATGAAGATGCTGAACGGTTTGAGGAAGCCGTTCGTTTTACGGCGTCGGAAACCCGGTTTTCCCCTCGCTTGATCGAAAAGGATTATTTCTGCACACTACTGCTCGGGTACCTGTCGGCAGCGGATAGTTCGCTCGTGTTCAAAGGGGGGACTTATCTGGCAAAAGTTCACGCCGGGTTCTATCGACTCAGCGAGGATCTGGATTTCATCATCCCGGTACCGTACGCCACTCCCCGGTCCAAACGCAGCCTGATGGCGGAAGGACTAAAAGAGGCCATTTCTCAACTGTCGAAGAAAATAGGCACCTTCCGGATCGTCAAGCCGCTTATGGGCGCAAACAATTCGACCCAGTATATTGCCGTCGTCGGTTATAGATCGTTGATTAACCCCCAGGAGGAAACGATCAAGATTGAGTTGGGATTGCGCGAACCGCTGCTGACACAACCAGTGACGGAGCCTTCCCAAACGCTTCTCCTTAATCCCATATCCGGGAAACCAATCATTCCGCCGATGTCGATACACTGTATTTCCTGGGACGAGGCAATGGCGGAAAAGCTGCGGGCAGCCCTGTCGCGACGTGAAGTGGCCATTCGTGATTTCTACGATATCGATTATGCCGTGCGAAAGCGAGATTTCCTGCCGCTGGCGAAAAATATGATCAAACTCGTCAGAGAAAAGCTCGCCGTTCCCGGCAATGAACCTCTTGACGTGTCTTCGGAGCGTTTATCCATGCTTCAACGACAGCTCGACAGGGAATTGAAGACGGTCCTGCGCGAAAAGGATTTCCGCGAGTTCGATCTGGAAAGGGCCTTTGGAATCGTGAAGGATGTAGCTGCCGTCATCGGGCCAAAGAGCCACAATGATCAACATTAACGGCAGGCATCGGATTCAGCCGAATCGGGATCTTGAACACGAGTCAGAATGGAAGGTTCATCCACCGGTGATGAATTCATATGCATAAACAATCCGTTATATGTCAGTTGAATCGGCTTTCCTTTGCGTCTGCAGGTAATTTTTTTGAGGTCAGGACTACGAATCCGAAGGCCCCTGTTTCTGGACGACCAAATCGGTGATTCGTAATTCGGGGAGTTGTATTAAAGGTTATGAGTAAAAACTTCTTCTCTCTGCTTTCCCTTGCGCTATTTGCAGTTTCCGGATGCGCCGTGACCTATACGATTCCGGAGAAGGTCATTTCGGTCGACACGGCGGGATTATCAGGAGTCAAGATTCCGCTGAAGGTGGCGATTCTTCTGCCCGATGAGAATTACACGCTCACGAAGACATGGGTCAATCCCGCGGCTGAAAGCAACACGATGACCCAAACCATTCCTTTCGGCAAGTTGATGAAGAACGCCGCGCAGAATATCTTTCCTGCAGTATTTGACAGGGCCGATATGTTTACCGGCAAATCCTATCCTTCTGGAGTTGATCTGATCTGTACACCGTCGATCAAGGATTTTTCATTTGAACCCGGCGCACAAAGCCTCTCCCAACAGACGCTGATCGCGCAATTGCACCTGAAAAATACGGTGACCGATGCCGCCGGCAATGTCTTGTTCTCCGACGAAACGGCGACGGAGACAAAAAAAACCTTCCAGGCAGTCTACTCCGAGAGTGCCTATATTGACAACTGGGCGGATGTGATGGCGTCCGCGGTGAATGATACACTTCTCAAGGCTACCCGCAGTCTTGCAGATTCCGGGGAGATCCGGGCGTATGCGAAGAACAGGTCCGGCGATTCAGGCGGACCCCCTCAGCCGGCCGGGACTGCGCCGACGGGAGCGGTTGCCCAGCCTCCGGTGGACTTGGCGTCGGTCAGGGTAAAGCTCAAAGACGCTTTCGAGAAGGGCGCCATCTCGGTGGAGCAGTTGAGCCGGGCGCTTGAGGAGGGCGGAAGGACCCCCCGTTCGAAAATCCTCGATGCATTTTTGGAAGACAAGATCGACGCAAAAAAATTCGGTGAACTCTATTAAGCGTACGGATCCCACCGCGGACTTATTCGACTTCCCTGCGAGCATGGATCGGGATCCATGCTGGGACCCCCTGAGTTGTTTTTCAGCTGGGGGGTGGATAAGAAAATTGTTTGTCGTTTTTGATTTTCGAATAATGACGTATCGAAATAAGGCCTGTTAGGATGAGGGATCTGAATATCTCTTTATGCAGATTTTCCCCGCGTGCGAGGCTTATTCTCCAGGAATAAAGAGTCCTCCTCGATCCAAAGATTTAAACAGGCTGATCTCGGAACCCTGTTCTTTCTTCAGCTGAGGGATGGACAACGTTATTTCAGGAGCTGGAATCTGCCTGCGATCTCTTCCGGCGCAGGATTCAGGCTCGGGCTCTGCTGGACATTGATCGCCTTCGCGTCATCCTCCACCTGCGGCTTCAGATATTCGTAGATCTCGGCGATGTTCTTCTTCCCGTCCTTCAGCGCCTTCAGAAAATAATATGTGAAGATCCCATGGCCCTTCTCGGAAGAAGATGTGCTGATCTGCGCTCCCTGCGTTGCTGTAAGAACAGCCATATTGGAGGTTATGGACAAAGGTGCCGCCGACATCACGAGAGGGCGTGCGCCTTTCGCGAGCACGCTTCTTCCACCTGCTCCTGAAAAGCAGGAATCGAGAACAACCGTAACCTCGGCCGCCCGCAGCCTGCCGAGCGTATCATAGAGCCGCCTAAGAGGATAACCTGTTATGGAGAGATAATTCGGGTCGCCGTCATAAGGAACAAGGTAAGCTTCACCATTTGCAGGGTCAGGCGCTCCATGGCCCGAGTAATAGAAAAGGATCCGACTGCTGCTCTTGACCCTGTTCTTCAGCCATGCTTCCAGAGATTTTTCGATAGAGGATTTTGTTGCCTTGTCATCGGTAATGACCTGGATGTTCCGCTCCTTGAATCCAAGAGCCTTTACATATTGCTTTACCAGTTTGGCGTCATTGGATGAATAATCAGACCTGGGCAGGTTCTGATAGCTCTCGATCCCGACGATGACCGCAAGATCATCATCGGCCATAATACGATCAGAGGTACCGAAAGAGGGCGTGTTGATATCTGATTTGACAGAAGAAGGTCTGGCACTTCTTTCTTGATCTTTGGCAACGTTCTCGACGGCGGATTGCACCGTCTTCGCGAGGTCATTTTTCGAGATGTCTTGAGCTTTTGCGGCTTCCTGTTTGATTTTCAACGATCTTAATGTGGCCTGACAATTCTGGTAGTGATGGCCGACCAGCATCAGATCGGATTTTTGCTGACACATGGATAGAGCATATTCCAGATCGGCACCCTTATGAATCAACAAGTTCATTATTTCAGAATTACCCCTTACTGCGGCAACAATTAACGGTGTGTCAAAGCCATGAATCATGGCAGCTGGTTGATTCACATCTGCCCCCCGCTCTATCAGCAGTTTCGCCGTGCTGCTATGGCGATACCATATTGCCTTGGTTAATGGTGTTGAACCGCCTTCTTTGATATTCACATCAGCTCCACCATTGAGCAGAGCTTTAACTTCCTGGTCATTACCTTTCTCGGCCGCAGTCACTAAATGCCCCGCGCATCCTGCAAGGAGGCCGATCATCATGATTATTGTGATTGATACGCCATGTCTTCGCACAGGCACCTCCACAATAACGCTCCACAGAGGGTTTTAACCGGGGCTGTTGCCGATAACGACGGCCGTGCGGAGATCACGGGCGGTGTATGAGACGGCTGGTACGACAAATGCCAGAGGGAACAGCAGCGGATGAACAGGATAGTATCCCTTTTCATGGCCGATTCCTTGGGTTGCAAAGGGATAGAGCTTTCTGAGCAAGACTATAAGAGGATCAATATTCTATGTCAATAAGTAAGACAATTCTGGCTGTTCTCTTTAGCAGGTTGTTGAAAAACT
>DIWJ01000023.1 GCA_002428445.1 Syntrophaceae bacterium UBA6109 | reverse complement strand
CCGACGAGGTCAGCCTCACGGGCGTCGGTTCGGTGGCGGACAAGACCGTGGGCACGAACAAGGCGGTCACCAACCTGACCCTGGCGCTGGCCGGCGCCGATGCGGGAAACTACAACCTCCTCGCCGACGGCAACACGCTGACGATCACGAAACGGGACACGACCGTGAGCGGCACGCGGGTCTATGACCTGTCGACCGACGCGGCGGGCAGCGATCTGACGACCGTCTCTTCGCGTCTCGGGTCCGACGAGGTCAGCCTCACGGGCGTAGGTTCGGTGGCGGACAAGACCGTGGGCACGAACAAGGCGGTCACCAACCTGACCCTGGCGCTGGCCGGCGCCGATGCGGGAAACTACAACCTCCTCGCCGACGGCAACACGCTGACGATCACGAAACGGGACACGACCGGCGGCATCACGGCGGCAGACAAGGCGTATGACGCGACGGCGTCCGCGACGATCACCGGGCGCACGCTCTCCGGCGTTCTGGGTGCGGACGCCGTGAGTTACACCGGCGGCGCGGCCACCTTCTCCGACAGGAACGCGGCTGACGGCAAGACGGTGAGAGGGAACGGGCTGAGCCTGACGGGCGCCGATGCAGGAAACTACACGGTCAACGCCACGGCGATGACCGCGGCGGACATTACACCCGCGGGGCTGGGGGTCGCGGTAAACAGCGCGACCCGTCTGTACGGCGATGCGAACCCGGTATTCAGTGTCACCTACACGGGCTTCCAGCAGGGGGACAGCGCAGCCGCACTGAACGGTACTCTTGCGTTCAGCACTTCGGCGAGCCCGTCCTCCAGCGTCGGTAACTACGCCATTACCGCGAGCGGCCAAAGCTCGGCGAACTATGCGATCAGCTATGTCGGGGGCACTCTGGGTATAGCCCCGGTAACGCTGGCGGTTGCCGCTGACGCGCAGAGCAAGGTCTATGGCGCAAGCGATCCGACGTTGACGTTTGGCGTCACGGGGCTGGTGAACAATCCGGCACTCGGTGTCACCGACATGGCGGATTCCGTGCTCTCGGGTGTGCTCAAACGCGCCGGCGGCGAAACCGTGTCGGGGGGGCCCTACGCCATCACGCAAGGCACGCTCGCGGCCAACGGCAATTACACGCTAAGCAGCTTTACCGGCAACAATCTCGTCATCACGGGTGCTGCCGCAGAGCCCATCCTGGGTTTCAACGCCGGGCAGGTTATTTTTGCGGGCGTCACGAATAGCGAAACCTACTATCGTCCGGGCAACTTCTGGCATATCTCCCTGAATCCAAACAAAGCTGACCCGGGATTCGACGTGATGAGGGGGACGAACGATTTGAATTCACGCCTGAGCCGAAGCATGAATCCTTGCGATTCCGTTTCCGGAGGAGGGTTCTGTGAAACCTGGTCATTCCCGCAGGAATTCGAGAAATTCGATGCGAAATGAATCGTTGTGCGTGATCTGTGCGGCTTCAGGGGAGGGGTCGACATGCGGTTACTGATGCGGTTACTGAGTCGCTGCATGAGGTGTGCGGTGGTGCTGCTGCTGATGTCGGCGCCTTCCTTTGCGCAGACGCAGACCGAGCGTTTCGATGTTGATCGTTTTCATATTGAGGGAAATACGCTGCTGAAGACCGATGAGATCGAAGCGGTGCTCAGGCCCTTCACGGGGAAACAGCGCGATTATGGCAACGTGCAGCGTGCGATTGAAGCTCTCAGGCGGCTCTATCGTACCAGCGGGTTCAGCGTGGTTTGGGTCGTCGCACCCGAGCAGGACCTCGACCGGGGAATCGTCACGTTGCGGGTCATCGAAGCGGCGATCGGCAGGGTCACCATCGAAGGCAACCGGTATTTTGATGATTCGAATATCCGCTCCAGTCTTCCGGCGCTCAGGGAGGGCGCTTCGCCGAGAGCAGGGGATATCTCGGCAAACGTCCAGCTTGCCAACGAGAATCCGGCCAAGCAGGTCGACGTGGGCTTGCGCCCCAGCGAGAAACGGGGTGTGGTGGATGCGGCCGTAGACGTCGTCGATGTACGGCCGCTCAAGGCCTTCCTGACCTTTGACGATACCGGCAACCCGCAGACGGGTGACTTCCGGCTCGGCGTCGGCGTGCAGCATGCCAACCTGTTCAACAGGGACCACGTCGGCACGTTGAACTATGTCACCTCGCCGGGGAAGTGGAACGAGGTCAGACTCTACAGCGGGAGTTATCGACTGCCGCTGTATGCATGGGGCGATTCCATGGATTTCATCGCCGCCTACTCGGATGTCAGCGCCGGTACCGTGCAGACCGTCGCGGGGCCGCTTACTTTTTCCGGCAATGGCACTGTTTACGGCTTGCGCTATAACCAGTTGCTGGAGCGCCGAGGCGAGTATTCGCATCGGATCGTTTACGGCCTGGATTATCGTGCCTACGAGAACGACTGCACGCTCGGTAATTTCGGCGCGGAGGCCTGCGGCCCGGCTGCTGTGGATGTCACCGTGCGTCCCATCAGTTTGGCCTATAGCGGCAATTGGGCTAAGCCCGGGCGGATCTCCGACTTTTATACGGCCTTGTCGCACAATATTCCTGGAGCTGCCAGCGGGCAGGAGAGCGATTTCAATGCGGCACGTCCGAGTCCGAATGGCGGGGATGGGGCTTCGTCCCGTTACACGATCCTTCGCTTCGGCGCCAGCACGGTGAAGGCTTTTGAAAGCAACTGGCAAATCCGCGCCGCTCTTAACGCACAGTACACCCCGGATGCCCTGGTATCCGGCGAACAATTCGGCATTGCCGGCTCGACCGCGGTCCGCGGCTTCCTGGAACGAGAAATTGTCCGCGACACCGGTTGTTTCGCCAACTTCGAACTCTATTCGCCCAATCTGGTGGGCAAGCTGGTCCCTGGCGAGGGTAATCTGCGCGGCCTGCTGTTCTATGACATCGCCTGGGCTGCCAACAATCCGTTGGCCGGGGAAGACAGACGACAGATCTCGATCGCCAGCATTGGCGGCGGGTTCCGCTGGAATATCCAGAGAAACTTCAACATGCGCTTCGACTTGGCGCGGGTAATGGACGAGGGCGGGAGCAAGAAAATCGGCGACCTCCGCGGGCATATCTCGGTCTATCTCGGCTTCTAGTTTCAAGCGTTCAATCCGTTGACGCAGTCGCCGATCGGTCGCCCTATTCGAGGTTCTGCGCCCGGCAATGAATATCATCGAAATAAAAGTGTGGAATGTGGAAGCGAGTTGCGACTTTGAAGGCGTCCCGCCGGGGTATGTGCCTGCCGTCATTCGCGATGAAAACATGAACGTCGCCAAGCGGCTGGGGATCCAACGGAAAGCTGTGCGTCCTGAATCGATACGAAAAGTTGCTCTGCGCCGCGAGTTTTCGATGCGCGGCCGGCACCATGGAGCGGCCGCTCCGCCTGCATTCCTGAATGCCTGCCGCCTTGCTTCTCCTCAATCCCTCCATATCCTGAGGTCCCACCAAATATTGAGGCCAAACGAATTCTTTCATGCTGTTCTCTTGTGCCCTTCCGTCCATCCAAACACCTGTTATTAAATGATTAACAAAAACTTATGATTTTCATTCGATTATTGGCAGGCCATTTGCTCTTACATGGTTAGGCTCCTTGCCATCATGCACCGTGAGGACCATGCGGAAGAAAGGTGTCACGGGGTGAAGATAAGCTCAGGACATGCGGTTTCCGGCGTAAGAGAGTTCAAGACAACAGCAACCATGCCTCATCGCATAAACAGGAGGAGAGCGAACATGAAGGAGGTGAAAATGAGGAAAGTATCTTTCTGGTAGAGCAGGTACCTGGAGAAAGGCACAATTCGCGAAGAAGGTCTCAAGACGGAGTGAACCGATACATAGAGAGTGCTCATCATTGATGCACAGCAGAAAAGGAGAAGCGGTTATGAAAAAATGGAATGCTCGACAAGTGTTTTCCTTGTTTGTCCTGATCCTTGGTGTCTTCTTTATTGCAGGATGCGGAGGCGGAGGCGGAGGCGGAGGGGATACCCCGGGCACCCCAGGCACAGACACTACTGCGCCGACGGTGACTGCCACAGTTCCCCTGAACAATGCGGGTGCAGTAGCGATCAATACGAAAATCACCGCCACCTTCAGTGAGGCGATGGACCCCTTAACGATTACCACGGCAACATTTACCCTGAAGCAAGGGGCAGTAGATGTTGCAGGCACGGTGACCTACTCCGGCGTAACGGCGGTCTTCAGACCAGCAGCGAATTTTGCAGCCAGCACCATCTATACCGCCACGATTACAACCGGGGCCAAGGACGTCGCCGGCAACGCACTGGCAGCCAACAAGGTATGGACATTTACCACCGGTACGGCCACAGACACCACCGCACCCACCTCAACGCTCACCGTCCCTGCGAATGCAGCCGCAGGTGTAGCGATCAACACAAAAATCAGTGCAACCTTCAGTGAGGCGATGGACCCCGCCACGATCACCGGGACTACTTTTACCGTGGTAAACACAACCCTTGGCGGGACTGCCGTAGCAGGCGATGTGACCTATGTGAGCAAGGTTGCGACCTTCACACCAACAAACAATCTTGCCGCCAGCAACACCTTCACCGCCACGATTACCACCGGGGCCAAGGACCTGGCGGATAATGCACTGGCAGCCAACAAAGTATGGACCTTCAACACAGGTGCGACCGCAGACACCACCGCACCCACCATTGCTTCCACGAGCCCCGCCGATCTCGCCACAGCGGTGATTCTCAGCAAGAGAGTCACGGCAAGCTTCAGCGAGGCGATGGACCCGTTGACGATCACCAACCTGACCTTTACCCTAAAGCAGGGGGCAACGGCTGTTTCCGGCGCGGTGACCTACACCGGACTGGTTGCGACCTTCGCTCCGGACAGCAACCTCGCATCCAACACCACCTACACGGCCACGGTCACCACCGGAGTCAAGGACCTCGCAGGTAACGCGCTGGCGAGCGATAAAGTGTGGAGCTTTACGACGGTTACAGTTGCACCGCTGGGTCCGGCGGCTGTAGATCTTGGAACGGCCGGAGATTTTGTGATTTTGACAAAAACAGGAATCACCACTACGGGAGTCACCGCCATTACCGGCGATATCGGCGCCAGTCCCATCGCTGCGACGGGCATACAGGGATTTGGGTTAATCATGGATGCGTCGAATACGTTTTCGACATCCCCGGGTATTGTTATCGGGAAAGTCTACGCGTCTGACTATACGCCGCCTACGCCAGCGAAAATGACCACGGCCGTCAGCGACATGGAAACGGCGTACACCGATGCCGCCGGACGGACAACGCCTGATGGCACTGAACTATACGCCGGAAATCTGACCGGGCAGACATTCACTCCCGGCCTCTACAAATGGAGCACCGGTATTTCCATTGATGCTGCGGGCACGGTTACCCTCAATGGCGGCGCCAATGACGTCTGGATATTCCAAGTCGCGGGAGACATCACCGTGAACCCAGGCGCCGGTGTGACACTCTTAGGCGGAGCATTGGCCAAGAACGTCTTTTGGCAGGTCGGCGGTGGTACTGGAGTTCTTTTCGACACGACGTCGACATTCAAGGGGGTCATCTTGGCCACAAAAGCGATCGTCTTTAAAAATGGAGCGACGCTGGTGAACGGCAGGGCGTTGGCGCAGACCAATGTCACATTAATTGGCAACACAGTCACCGAGCCTGCCCCATAAGGCACAAGGTATCGGGCGTGAAAGCAGGCAAGAAGGGGAGAGAGGCTATTTTTCATAGTTCAGCCTGTCTCCCCCCTTGCCTCTCTACAACGGATCGTTCTTTTGGCACGGAGACATCGCACCCGGCTTTTTTCAAAGCGCCGGGAAGGCAACGGCAAGACGCAGCAGTATAAAGAGGCCGTACATAGATTTTCATCCTGCGCGGGAGAGCAGGATCTTCTTCCCATAGAATGGTTCCGTGTTTGTTCCGGGAAACCCGCCGACGGATCGTGTCGCCTTCCAGCGCTCCCTCTCCCCGGGCGGTGTCTCCGGCCGCAGTCAGCCGATAGGGGATCGTGTGCGAACAATGCTGTCCTTCGCACGTTCCGGTTTTTTGAAAAAAAAGGCGCAGGAATCATCAGCTCACTTGTTTTGGACGGACGGGACTTTCGCTATGGAACTCTTGAGCGGGAAAACTCCTTATTTGAAAATAGTAACCGGCGTGAATATCGTCCTGGGTGCGTTGATCCTGGCTAATCTCGTTCTTTTTTCCAGAAGCATCGTCACGGCTGTTCATCAGAAAAATGTGACACCGGCTTCGTCTTTTGCGCAGAGAGCGACAAAACCTGCAAGCGAGGGTTTCAGGGAATACGAGACCCTGCTTCGGAAGAATCCCTTCGGTCTCTCGGCCGTGTCGGCGAAGGGCTCCCCTGCCGAGGCCGGTGAAGCGGTGCTTTCCGACATCAAACTTATCGGGACGATTGCCGGCCATACGAGGCGGGGCTATGCCGTGTTTGTCGGCAAGGACGGGAAACAGTCCCTGTTCAAGACGGGCGAATCGGTATTCGGAGCGGGGGAATTGACGGCGGTCGAGAAATACCAGGTATCCATCAGAAGGAACGGCAAGCTGATCAAGATTCCCCTGGTTGACATGGTTGCTCCGGCGGCGATGACTTCTCTGAAAGGCGGCGAGGCTTCGGGTCCGGTGCGGTCGCTGGGGAACGGGGAATACGTCATCGACCAGAAAGCGATACAGTATGCCCTGGATAACCCTAGGCAGATCATGATGGATGCGAAGCTTATCCCGAACATGAGGGAGGATAAGCAGGAGGGATTTGTTCTGCGCGAGGTCCGGAGAAGCGGCATCTATGACAACCTGGGCATGAAAAACGGCGATGTCCTTTTACGGATCAACAGTCTCAGTATTTCCAATCCCGAAAACGGACTCCAGGCCCTTATGGCTTTGCGGGGGACGGACAAAATAAAACTCGACATCATCCGGGACAAAAACAGGATGGTTATGAATTATCAAATCAGATAGGGAGAGCGGGTATTCCATGGAGAAGACAGTACGAAAAGTCGCCGCTTTAACACTGATCCTTGCCCTGATCGCTTTGTCGGGGCCATCGGGCATTCCTGCGGAAACGAAGGGTGACCGGAAGGTCACGTTTAATTTCGTTGACGTTGATTTGCCGGTCATCACGAAGTTTGTGAGCGAGATAACCCAGAAGAATTTTATTCTCGATGAGCGCGTGAAAGGCAAGATAACGATCATTGCGCCGGTGAAGCTTTCGATAGACGACACCTTCGATCTCTTTAAGGCGGTGCTCGAAATGAAGGGATTCACGGTCATCCCTTCCGGCGTGAACGCCTATTCGATCATTCCCGTTGCGGAAGCCCGGCAGAAGGGATTGAAATTCGAGCAGGAAGGGCAGGCGGTCAATGCGGGCTACGCCGCCCGGGTGATCCCGCTGAAATATACTTCCGCGGCGGAGGCCCTGAAGCTGGTTCAGCCCATCGTTTCGAAAGACGGGTACGTATCCGCCTTCGGCCCGGGGAATCTTCTGCTGGTTGTGGACTCGGCCGGCAATATCACGAACATCCTGTCGATTATCGAGATTATCGACAAGCAGTCGGAAACGCGGGGGATGATCAACATCTGTTTCCTGGAAAACGCCGATGCCACCGAACTGGCCAAGGTGTTGGACGCCGTGATCCGGACGACGCAGGGCCAGCCGCAGCGCCAGGTCTCCTCACAGGCGTCCGCATCGGTGTTCGAAGCGGTCAGCGGGATTACGGTGACCGCCGATAAGGCCTCCAATGCCCTGATTGTCGTCGCCGCGCCCGCCGATTACCAGAATCTCCTGGGGACGATCAAGCTGCTCGATAAACGCCGCAAGCAGGTGTTTGTCGAGACGATGATCGCGGAGGTTTCCGTCAAAAAAGTTCTCGAACTCGGCACAAAGTGGCGGGCGGTGGCAACGAACGGCGGTGAGCCGGTATTCGTTACCGGGGTGGGGAAGGTGGATACCGGGACGATCAGCAATATCGTCACGGGCCTTGCGGGACTCACCATAGGAGGGCTCGCCAATTACTTTACCATACCGCAGAGCTTCATATCGGGGGCGACATCGGATGTACGGGTCCCCGGAATCGCGGCACTTTTCAGCCTGAGCGACTTCAAGGACGCGGTCAACGTCCTTTCCACTCCCCAGATCCTGACGTCGGACAACAAAGAGGCGGAGATCGTCGTCGGCGCGAATGTACCGTTCCCCGCCAAACGGGAGCGGGATATCACGACGACGAATACCGTGCTGGCCTCCATCGAGAGGAAGGACGTGGGCATTACCCTGAAGCTCACCCCGCAGATTACGGCGGGCGATCACGTGAAACTTGACATCTACCAGGAGATCTCGGCCCTTCTGGGCGGGGAGTCGGAGAATATCCTGACCAATCTCGGCCCGACGCTGACCAAGCGCTCGACGCGGACATCGGTGCTCGTGAGGGACAAACAGACGGTCGTTATCGGCGGTTTGATGCAGGAAAGGGACGAAGAAATCGTAACGAAGGTGCCTTTTTTCGGCGATATCCCCCTGCTCGGCTGGCTTTTCAAGTACAAGAGCACCTCCAGGGAAAAGACGAATCTGCTGGTGTTTCTGACGCCGCACGTCGTTACGGAAGCGGATCACCTGGGCCGGCTCTCCCGGGAAAAAGCGGCCGATTTCAGCCAAAGAGGGAAACAGTTCGTGGAGGACGAACTGACGGTAACCTTCAAGGACAGGGTGACGGACGAGACGGCGAGAGGCGTCATTGCCCGGCAGAAGGCCGTACTCGTAAAAGCGGGAGCGGGAAAGACGTATCACATCAAGCTGGAGAAGGGGACCGACGTGGAGAAGGCGGCCTTCGAATTTGCGCTGCTTCCGGAAGTGTTGAAGGCCGAACCGGTCAATCGCATTGCCATCCCCGGATATTGAGATGCCTCCGCCGCGCGGCATGGACGGAGCGGACAGGGTGACGGAAGAGAAGGGCGGGAAGATGGAACAGGCGGAACGCATCCAGGACGATGATATCGATCTTGCGCTGATTCGAGAGACTCCTTTTTCCTTTTCGATGAATAACCTCGTCCTCCCGATCAGGAAGGTGGACGATTTCCTCCTTGCGGCCGTCGCGGAGGAGCGGGGGATTTATGCCGTTGCCGAACTCGCCAAGAGATATGGCCTGAAGCAGCGTGCCCTGAAAGTGGAAAAGGGGATCCTGATCGATGCCATCAGCCGCGCCTACGGCCAGGTGGGCACCGCCGCGGAAGTCATGGAGAATATTTCCGGCGATGACCTCTCGTCCGTGGCCACGGAATTTGAAAAACCCCGCGATCTCCTGGAACTCATCGAAGACGCGCCCATCATCCGCCTTCTGAACGCCCTGTTTCAGCAGGCCGTCAAGGAACGGGCAAGCGATATCCACATCGAGCCGTATGAGAAGGAACTCGAGGTGCGCATGCGGGTTGACGGGATCCTGCATAAGGTGCTCAGCCCGCCGAAGATCATTCAGGATGCGCTGATCAGCAGGGTGAAGATCATGGCCAAACTCGACATTTCCGAGAAGAGGCTTCCACAGGACGGCCGCATACGGCTCCTCATCGGGGGACAGGATTTCGACCTCCGGGTATCGATTATTCCCACGATTTTCGGCGAACGTGCGGTGCTGAGATTGCTGAACAGGCGGCAAGGCCTGATCACCCTTGCGGAAATGGGACTGGAGGAAAATGACCGCGCGTCCCTGGAAGAACATTTGTCGAGAACCAGCGGTATCATTCTCGTCACGGGTCCCACGGGAAGCGGAAAGACGACGACCCTCTACGCAGCCCTGAAGCGGATCTATTCGGAGGAACGAAACATCATCACCATTGAAGATCCCGTGGAGTATCAACTCAAGGGCATCGGGCAGATTCACGTCAATCCAAAGATTGAGCTTACCTTCGCGTCCGGGCTGCGGTCGATTCTGCGGCAGGATCCGGATATCATCATGGTTGGCGAGATCCGGGATCACGAGACGGCGGAGATCGCCATTCAGGCCTCTCTGACGGGTCACCTGGTCCTGAGTACGCTGCACACGACGGACGCGTCTTCCGCGGTGATCCGCCTGGCGGATATGGACGTGGAGCCTTTTCTCGTTGCATCATCGCTGTCCGCCGTCCTTGCCCAGCGGCTTGTCCGGACGCTCTGTCCCCACTGCCGGGAGACCTATACGCCCACCGCCGCGGAGCGGGCCTATCTGCCCGGCGACATCTCCCTTTTATACCGGGGCGCGGGATGCAAGTTCTGCCGGGAAAGCGGGTACCTTGGAAGAATAGGGATCTTCGAACTCCTGACGGTCGACGGGAATATCCGGCAGATGATTTCGGAACGGGTGAGCGTCCAGGATATAAAAAACCATGCCGTGGAAAAAGGGATGAAGACCCTTTTCATGGACGGGCTCAATAAGGTCATGCAGGGCAGCACCACACTGCAGGAAGTGCTCCGGGTCACGCAGAGGGATTATGCCGATATTTCAGTATAGAGGATACGCCCTGAATGGCGCAGAGGTCCATGGCTCGGTGGAAGCGACCGGGTTGCATGATGCTTTTGCGCAGGTCAAGGCGCAAAAAATCCTGCCCGCGGATCTTGCGGAAGCAGCCGGGCGAAAGAAGAAGGCGCTGTTTTCGGAGCGGGACGAAACGTTTCTGCCCAACATGACGCGGCAACTTTCCATTCTCATTTCCTCCGGCGTGCCGCTCATGGAAGCCCTGCACAGCGTTGCCGATGAGTATCAGGGATATTACCGCGAGATGCTGATGGCGATCAAAGAGCGGCTCTCCGGCGGCACAGGTTTCTACCGGGTATTGCAGGATTACGGGGCGGTGTTTTCCGATTACTATGTGCACATGGTGCAGGCCGGCGAGGCCAGCGGAACTTTGGATACGGTCCTCATCAAGCTTGCCGATTTTCTGGAATATCAGGGCAGGGTGAAAGGGAAGATACGCTCCGCCATGATTTACCCCATCCTGATGATGGGCGTGAGCGTTGTCGTGCTCTCGTTTCTCTTTGCGTTCGTCATTCCGAAGATCGTCAGGATATTTGCCGACGCGAAGGGGGCGCTTCCCTTCATCACCGTTCTGCTCATCGTGATCAGCAATGTCTTCATGAAGTTCTGGTGGGCTATCCTCGGCGTCGCGGCGGTCGCGTCCTGGAACGCGAAAAGGTACCTGCAACGGAACCGGGAAACGGTGGACCGGTTTCTCCTCAAGCTGCCGGGAGACATCCTCCAGAGCCTCTACTATGCGCGATTCGCGCGGGCCATGGAGGTGCTTCTCAGCGCGGGACTGCCGACGCTGACGGTGCTGAAGCTCGCCGCGCAATCCATCGGGAACCGGGCGCTGGAGTCCGATGTTCTCCGTGCCGGAGAAAAAGTCGCCGAAGGGCAGACGTTGGCTTCATCCCTGCACGGGTTCCCGCCCGTTTTTGTGCAGCTCGTGGCGACCGGAGAAAAGACAGGCAGACTGGCGGAGACCATGATGAGGGCCGCATTATCCTATGAAGAAAAATTCAGCCGAAAGGTGGACGGCGCCGTCTCGATCTTTGAACCGGCGATGATCATCGCGATGAGCCTCGTTGTCTGCTTCATTGTCCTGGCGGTATTGCTGCCCATCTTCCAGATGAATCAGCTTGTGAAATAGAGAGGAGATCAAGGGGTGGAACGCGTAAAACGAAAGAAAGACATCGACGGCAGGGCATATACACGCCGGCGGGGTTTCACCCTGCTGGAAATTATCGTGGTCGTTTTCATCCTGAGTATCCTGGTGGCGCTGGTGGCGCCGAGGATTATCGGACGGACGGATGATGCCCGCATCGCAGACGCCCGGCTCCAGACAAAGAACTTCGAAACAGCTCTGAAATTGTACAAACTGGACAATGGTTTTTATCCCGATACGCAGCAGGGCCTTGAGGCCCTCGTGGAAAAACCGACCGCAGGGCGCATCCCTTCCAAGTACCCGCCGGGCGGGTATCTGGAGAAGAAGAAGATCCCCCCGGACCCGTGGGGCAACCCCTATATCTTTGTGTGTCCCGGACTCCGGGGGGATTTTGACATCATCAGCTACGGTGCCGATGGAAAAGAGGGCGGAGAAGACAGGGATGCGGACATCAACAACTGGGATCTGTCATAACGGGTTTACTCTTGTGGAGCTGATCGTTGTCATTTTTATCATCTCTCTGGTGGTGGCGGTCTCTTTCCCGGCCTTTACCCTCCGGCAAGACGGGAACCTGAAGTCCGACGCAGGTCACGTTGCATCCATCCTGAGATATCTTAATGACAGCGCCGTATTCACGAAAGAGACCTATGCCCTGAATATCAATTTCAGGGATCGGGTCGTGCGCCACAGGGGACCGGACGGTGAGAGAACGGAGAGGATAGACAATCTTTCCGGAATTACGCTGCAATCCCGGGGGAAGGTCTCCGACGGCGAGGTGACGGTGTTTTTCGGTCCCGCGGGGACGGGAGAGAGCTTCACGATTCATTTAACGGGCGTTGAATCGTCCATCGAGATTGTTTTCAATGCCCTGAGCGGCAGGGTGAAGGTGTCGGCACATGAACGTATGGCGGGGACAGCGGGGGTTTACGCTTCTTGAGGTGATGGTCAGCCTCGCGATTGTCGGGGGGCTTCTGATGACCGTCCTTTATACCCTGAACTACAACCTCGGGATTACGGAGAAGCTGTTTGCCGTTACGAACATGACGAATCTCGCGAAGGAAAAAATTGAGGAAATGGAGACGGAGCCACGGGAAGCCGAGGGGAATTTCCCCGCGCCGTACGAGAACCTGAACTATGAAACGAAGGTCTTCGATTCCGCTTTTCCGGAAATCGCGGAGATTGCCGTTACGGTCGGGGATGGAAAGACCCGTGTCATGCTGTCCGAACTGATTCGGAGGAAGGCGCCTTCCTCCCCCGCGCGGAGGGAGCCAGGTGGATAGTGCCGTGGAGAGAAGCGAACGGGGTTTTACACTGATTGAACTGCTGATCGCCATCGCGATCATGTCCGTGGTGCTGGCGGCGCTGTACAGCGCGTTTCTTCTGGCGGACCGCGCGTTGATTCAGGTGGATGGATCGTCGCTCAGGCTTCAGGAGTCCCGCGCGTTTGTCGACACGCTCAAAAGGGAGCTCGAGGCAGTCCGCTATTCCGAGGACAACTCCTTTTGTGTTTTTAAAATGGACGACCGGGACTTCTATGGACGGCAGACAACGTCTTTGACTATGACGACGACAACCCCGCTCATGAAGGGACTGGCGAAAATCAACTATGCGATTGAGGAACGGGACGGGCGACTGGTCATCACGAAGAGTATGGTATCGGCGTTTTCCCGGGAAGCCGAAGAAACCAGGGTGGATCTCGTCGAAGACATAGAATCCTTCACCCTGCAGGCGAAATACCAGGATACCTGGGTGAAGACATGGGACAGCTCGTTGTCGAAGAAGGCGCCCTCCGAGGTGAAAATAACGTTGACCATGCGGATGAAAGGCAACCGGGAAGACGCGCCGTCCGCCGCAACGTTTCCCGTGTTCGAAACGGCCAAGGTCATGGTCGGGAGAATCTTATGAACCGTTCGGAAAGGGGCATGGCGGTCGTGCTGGTGATGATGGTTGTGGCGCTCATGACGGCGATGGTGGTGGAGTTTGCCGGCGCGACCTATACGGCCGGCGCCGCCCTGTCCAACTGGGGGTATGGCCAGCGCCTCTCCCTGGCCGCCCGGTCGGGAGTGACCCTCCTGGCAAAGGCGCTCGCGGATAATTACGGGGCGTACTCATACACCTATCCGGGCGTTGTGGAAAGTCCCGTGGTCAACATCCTGAAGAATTTCGAAGGGCAGGTGGTCGTCAGGATTGAAGACGAAAATGCGAAATTCAACCTCAACTCGCTGATTCTGCCCAATGGCACCCTGGACGAACAGGCTTACGCGTCACTCAGGAGACTGCTCAAGAATCTGGATCTCGATGAACAAATCGCCGACAGGGTTGCCGACTGGATGGACCCCGACCGCGAGCCGCGGCTGAGCGGTTCGGAAGAGGGCGCGAAGAGCGCCTATCTGGACAGCCTGGATGAACTGCATTTGATCGCCGATCCGGAATCCTGCAGGAAACTGCTGCCCCTTGTGACGGTCTACGGCATGGGCCATGTATCTGCGGGCACGATCAACATCAATACCGCCTCCACGACGGTATTGATGGCGCTCCATGATGATCTGACACAGGAGCTGGCCGAACGGATCGACGGCTTTCGCTCCCTGGAACCGTTCAAAAAGACCAGCGACATCGTCAGGGTGGCGGGTTTCGAAGGAGCTCTGGGGCAGTTCCTCATGGGCAGGATTTCGGTAAAGGCTTCGAACTTCCGGATTATCTCCACGGCTTCCGAAAACCGTATCAAGCGGATCATCGACTGCGTCGTCGAAGCGAGTGGAAGCGGCATCGTGGTCAGGCACTGGCAGGAGACGTAATGAAAAGGATAGGATTTATCGACATCCATCCGCAGAGCCCCCTGGGCAAAGCGCAAGCTTCAGAACCGCCCGGGGGCGATCAATCCGCGATCTATCTTTTTCATGAGGCGGGCGAAGGATATGTCTATGAAAAAAACCTGGACGATCATGCATCTCCGGAAGAGCGGCAGGGTGTAAGCGAGTTTTATGTCAGTGTTCCTGCGGCCCTTCTGGACTTCAGGGTTTTGAGCTTCCCTTTCGCCGATAAGGAAAAGATAGCGGAAATCATCCCGCTGGAATTATCCAATCTCATGCTCGGCGGACCCGGGGACATTGTCTTTGACAGTATCATGCTCGGCGGCAGCGATACGTCGGTGGACGTTCTCGTGATTTATATCGGCACGGAGGTCCTGCATCGTATTCTCGGGGATCTTGAGCAGAAAAACATCGACCCGCGCGTCGTTACCTCCCTTGACCTGACGCCGCCCGCCGGAGACGGAAATGAATCCGGGCGGGAGCAGTTTTTTCATTCCCTGGGCGCGCGTCTGACCAGTCCCGCACCGTGGGATCAGGCCCGCCGCATCAGCGCCGCCGGGCGGGAGATTGCAGAGCCCACGCTCAATCTCCGGAAGGGACCATTAATCTACACGAAGGACGCCGCAAAGACGGGGAAGGCGCTGCGGATAACGGTCGTCCTTGCGTTCCTGCTGGTATTGATCGTTCATGCGAGTATCCTGTTTCAGGCGCTGATGACAAAAAAAGAATCGGCGGCCATCGCCAGGCAGATGCGCCTTTCCTACGTCAGTCTCTTCCCGGGTGAGAAGAAGACGATCGATGAGTTATACCAGCTGAAATCGCACATCAAGGAAGGCAGAGAAACGGTGAATCTCCTGTCCGGCGTAGCGCCGCTCCGCCTGCTGCTGGGATTATCCCGCAGGATGGAAGCAAGCGTCGTCTACACGGATATTTCCCTGGAGAAGGGCCTGATTAAAATGAAGGCCGAGGCGCGTTCCATGGATGATCTGGCGAAGGTACAGAAAGGGATCTCCGGCTTTCTCACGGGCGTAGCCATTTCCGACATCAAACCGGCGGGACGGGGGAAAGTCTTGTTTACCGTGATTGCCAAGGATCCAATATGATGAAATTCGACCTATTCCCAACTCTCCTGCGCAGGTATCGGCGGGACCCTGTCGTCCGACGCAATGCTCTGATTGTGCTTGCGCTGGCGGGACTCTATATCCTGCTTCTTCCCAACCTCCTGTGGGAGCAGTCAACGGAACGCGATCTGTCGACGCTCCGAAAAAAGTATAACGAATTTTCCGCACTGGCCGGCGAATATCGATCCTTGAAGGAGAGCATTTCTGCAATCGAACGGAAGAAGATGCTCACAAAGACCGCGAGCGTTGCCCAGGCCATAGGGGATATTTCGCGGGCGCTTGGCATGGCGGGAAAAGTGAAATCGATAAAAGGAACGGGAACACGGAAGACCCAAACCCAGATGAGTGAAGAGACCGCGGAGATCCAGGTCGAGAAGCTCACGATCAACGAGACGGTTCAGCTGATTCATCAAATCGAAAACGCGCCCATGATTCTGGCCATGAAGACCGTCGTCATCAAAAAATCGTTTGAGAAACCCGAGCTTCTCGACGTCACCATGACGGTCTCGCTCTTCTTGCCGGCGACGGCGTCTTGATTCGCGCCGTACGGCCGCCCTGCGCTGCCGTCAAGAGAGTTCCCGCAGGGCAGGGGACGATCCAGGGAGGATTTCGTATCAGGAAAAGCGCCATCGCAATTGTCATCCTGTTTTTTTGTCTGTGGGGACTGTGGTCCTTCGCCGTGCCGGCATCGTTTCTGGCCGGCTGGCTGCAGAGATCCCTGGCGGGCCGGGGTATTGCCGTTGAACTGACGGGATTCAGGAAAGGGTTCTTTTGCACCCTCCACGTCGAGCGCGTCTCCGTAAGCAAACGCACGTCAATCGACAACCAACCGCCTCTTTCCGTCCCGCGTGAGGGACGCGAGGATGGACCGGCGTTCGTCGTCGTGCAGAATCTGGATATTACTCCGGACATGCTTTCTCTTGTGAAGCTGAATCCCCGGTTCAATTTCAGTGGCCAGATAGGGCAGGGCCGGATGCGCGGGGCCGCCGGCAGGGAGCGCGGAGCGGTGACGGCAACAGTGCACGGCGAAGATATCGATGTCGGCAGCCTGCCGATTCTTGCGCAATCGGGTATCTACGGAGAGGGGAGCCTTGCATTCGATTTCCTCTGGAAGGAGTCCCGGGGAGAAATGGCCTTTTCCATCGACAAAGCCAGGCTGAAGAGCTTTTTCGCCGGAAACAACGCGGTTCCCCTGAATTTCTTTCACGGGGTAAAGGGTCTGGTCACTCTGGGGACCACGATCACAGTGAATTCCCTGGCTCTGGAGGGGCCGGGGATATATGCCCGCGTGAAGGGAGAGATCAGGGACGGCAGTTTCGATGGACGCGCCGAAGTCATGGCCGATGCATCGTTTTCGCAGCATCCCCTGCTGCAGCTCCTCCTTGAACGTTATCAGGTATCGCCGGGGTACTACGTCGTACCCTTTTCCCATGCCGATCCAGGACGCGGACAACGCGGGCACGGCATACTCCAGACAACTGAAACAGCCGGAGGCAAATGAATTGAGGTTACGACCATGTCGAACGCAAATGTCGAAGACAAAATTCGCGTTGTCAACAGCGAACTGAACAGGCGAGTCGCGCTGCTGGAGGAAGCGTTGCTGGAAAACGAGAGGTCCGGGAAGGCGCTGCAAGCTTCCGAGAAGCGCTACCGACGGCTCTTTGAATCAGCCAAGGATGGCATCCTGATTCTTGACGCCGATACGGGCAAGGTAGTCGATGTAAATCCATTCCTGCTGCATTTGCTCGGTTATTCTTACGAGGCACTGTACGGGAAACATATTTGGGAACTTGGCATATTCAAAGACATGGCGGCGTCCAAGGAGGCTTTTGCCGTCCTGCAGAACAACGAATACATCCGTTATGAAGATTTGCCTCTGGAAACGAGCGCAGGGCAGGCCATCGCCGTGGAGTTCGTGAGCAATGTCTACCTCGTGGACCATAGCAGGGTGATCCAGTGCAACATCCGTGACATCACCGCGCGCAAACAGGCAGAGGGCGTCCTGCGGGAATCATACAGGAAGATAAAGGAACTCCATAGAAGACTGGCGGAAATGGAAGAGGCCGAGAAGAAGGACCTCGCGGCAATACTCCATGACGATTTTGGCCAAAATCTGACCGCCCTGAATCTGAGCCTGAACCTGGCGATCCTTCAGTTGAACGGACAGGCCAAGGGAAAGGCTGGATCGAGACTTGCCGATGCGCTGGGCATCGTGGAGAGGTTGGGGGATCAGCTGCATACGATCATATCGGATCTTCGCCCGACGGTCCTTGACAAGTTCGGCATTTTTGCCGCACTGAAATGGTATGGTCAGCAGTGCAAGCTGCGGACAGGCGTGGATGTCATTATCTCCGGCGAGGAATTTGAGAACAGACTGCCCCTGCAGACGGAAACCATCATCTTCAGGATCATTCAGGAAGCGGTGAACAATGCCATCAAGCATGCGGGGACATCGCGCGTGGAGCTGTCTGTGGGCAAAGGAAAAACGCTGCGATTCACAATAACCGACTATGGCAAGGGATTTGACACCGGGGAGAAAAGCAATGTCGGCGGCAGATCATGCCTGGGGCTGGATATCATGCAGGAAAGGGCGGAATCTATTGAAGGCAGCCTGGCTGTCAGATCGGTGCCGGGCAAGGGCACGAAGGTTATCCTTGAGGTACCGGTACAATAGGCCGGCAGAATTCCGGAGCGGGAAAAGGACGCAGATTATTGGAAGGTGGATCACGAAATATCCGTATGGATCGATCCGATGACGCCGGGGCTGTATTCCTGTTTTCCTGCTCCGAGCCCTGAGATTGCACAAACAAGGTTATTGAAACCTGACGGTATAGGAAAGCAATGCTCCGCCAGACGGCAGAGGTGCCAAGCTGAAATGCTCCGGCTCTCCCTTGTCCTTCAGCCATTCAGGCGCCCATGACTGGGTCTTCACATACCGATATGCTTCAAAGGTCGCAAGGGTAACCATGGTGGCGGCAAAGATATCCGCTGTTCTCTTGCCGGAATGGAATTCAACGCCGCTGAGATCCCCTTTGAAGGTCTTCCCGTTGATACTGTTTGTTCTTCCAATGAACCAGTAGTCGGCGGCATAGGCAAGGGGGTTGAGGAGATTCCAGAGCATCATACCGCGGACAAAACTATCGTTCTTGTCGATCTTATCGTTGAACAGAATAAATTCAGAGCAACCCGCCTGTGCCAATAACCCGGCAGAATTAATGGCAAAGCCCTTGCTGATACTCGTGGAGTGTTCTGTAAATTGGATAGGCTGATTTACGTCACCGACCTTCCAGTCCATCGATGTGCCCGTCACGCCGGCAACAAGCGCATGTGCGCCCTCGTGGATCATAAAGGCCGACACAATACCGCCGGCAAATTTTAAAACAGGTTTCAATTCAAAGGAATCGTCAGCGGCATTTGCCGAACTTGGTGCCGATAAGACGGCGAGCAATATGACGAGTACAGTGTACCCGGCCATTTTTTTTGAACTGCATAGCATGCCTTTGAACATGACCGTCTGCTCCCCTGTAATGATTTGAGGGCGGATCAATACCTGAATAAGATGCCAAAAGAGCGGCGTATCAGGGTATTGCAGGCTTCGTTTCACACACTTCACCGCCGATCAGTTTCTTCAGCAGGGGGATAAGGTCGATATGAATTTTTGACTTCGCGACATATCCGCTTGCTCCTATGGAGAGAGCGGCGCACCGATGAACGTCATCATCAAACATTGAAAGAAAAATGACCTTCGTCCGGGGATGTTCATTCTTCAGTTGCCGGGCGGCTTCCATCCCGGTCATTCCCGCCATATTGATGTCCATAATCACAATTCCCGGTTGGTCGTTTGCGAAAAATTCCATGGCATCCACACCGGATGCAACCGCTGTCACGGTGCAATCCGGGAAGACGATTTCCAGCCAATCCTGAATAAGTCTGCCTAGGACCCTGTTGTCATCGACGATGAAAATGGTTTTGGACACATCCGCCCCACTCGAAGAAAATATGATCTTCCCGCAGCGTGAATCTATTGTTTCCGAATGGTCCTGTCTGCCGGGATATCTTGACAAACCGTGTCAGGATGTTTGACAAATCATGAAGGGATGTTTTGACTTGCAGCCGTCGCATCCGAAGAACCAGCATTGCAGCTTATTGGAATGATGCAGGAGTAGGCAGTTGAGGGGAGTGCCGCCGATGTTCTTTGATTGGATGGGGGAACAGCGAAAGATGGCTTGAATGGTCGGCGGGTTCTCCGGGGGTAGGAGCAGGCCCGCTTTCTTCCGTGCAGACGGTTCTATTCGATGGACGTCAATCCTTGCTGAATCGCAAACTTGACCAGTGACGGCAGATCATGAATGTCCAGTTTACGCATGATGCGGACTTTATAGGTTTCAGCGGTCTTTTTTGAAATATTGAGCATTTCGGCAATTTCCTGATTGGATCGTCCTTCCACAATCAATTTCAGCACGTCGCGCTCGCGCTGGCTCAGTTTCTCCAGCGGCTGTTCCTGCCAGGCAGGTTTCATTCTATCGACATAATGATCAAACATGATATCGGCAATCTTCTCACTCAGGTAACGTTTGCCTGCGCCGACGGCTTTGACCGCCTTGATAACCTCCATGCCGGCGGACTGCTTGAGAAGGTAGCCTACGGCGCCGGCTTGAAGCGCCCTCTGCACGTATTCTGTTGAGCCGTGCATGGAAAGGATGATTACCTTTGCCGATAGTTTCAACTCGGCAAGATGCCGCGTTGCCTCGATGCCATCCATGTCCGGCATGGATATATCCATGACAACAACATCCGGTTTGCGCTTGCGTATCTCCGATACGGCATCGATTCCCGTTGAGCAGGTCGCTATAACCGTGATGTCCGGATCGCTTTGCAGCAGCATCTCCAATCCTTCGCGAATGACGGCATGATCATCGACAATAATCACCTTGATCGGCATATCGTTACCCTGTCCCGAAAAATTGTACCACAAGTTGCGTCAGAGTCTTGCCATTTTGCAGAGAGGCAAAAAAAGACAGGCTGAGTGATAAAAAACAGCCTGTCTTTCCTTCTGTTGCGGTAGACCAGCCTTGAACTGCCGCAGCCTTTTCCGGGTCATCTTTTTCAACGGCAAGGGTTCGAATCACTGCAAAATACCTGTCCGAACCCTTGCCTTCGTGCCCTATTGCACGATGATTTCAAAAAGAACCCTCATGTTTGACTTTGCCGCTTTTGAGTAAATCTCTTTCGGCGCTGCTTCATACATTGCCGGGTTTGTCTCGCCGTAGCCGATCGTGGAAAGCCTGTCCCGCGTTATGATCCCTTCGCTAACAAGGTATTCCTGGACCGCCGTTGCCCTTCTTTCGCTCAACTTCTGATTGTAAGCGGCCGTGCCCGAAGCGGAGGTATATCCTGCAATGCGGATCTTGGCTTTGGGGTTATCTTTCAGAAGCTGGATATTCCTTTTCAGGATCGTCTGCGCTTCCGGCTTAACGGTCGACTTATCGAAATCAAAATGTACGTCCTCAAAGGCAAGGACAATCACGATTGCTTCAGGCTTTGCCTTCGTCGCCTCCACCGCGGCAACCACCTTCTCCTCAACCTGCGGCTCGGATGCGGCGATCACGACCGGCTCCTTTGGTTTTTCAGCCAGCTGCTTATAGCGTGAACAATCTCCGGTGATTACTTTTTCCACAAAAGCGGCCATGGCTGCCGGGGTTGCCAGTCTATCGGCATTCACGGTATATCCGCCTTCAACGTTCTGCACGATCTGTTCTGAAAGTTCTTTCCCGTCGGCGGTATATCCCACCTGAATGGCGTAAACGCAGAGCTTGTCGCCGTAATCTGCATTCACTTTGGTTATGGCCTCGATGACGGTTCCGGCCCTGATGTCGTCTATGGACGGAGTTTCAGAAAAATCGCTGACAATGATAATGGCCGAATTACCCTTCGCCCCCTTGAGATCGCTGCCTGCCGCCGTAATCGCTTTTCCCATAGGAGTTCTATGGTGGACATTTTCGATGGAGTCTATTGCCTTCGTGTAATCCTTCTTGGCAAGGGGCTTCATTCCGTAAATCAGCTTCGTTTCATCGGACCAGAAGGTCCTGAGCCCGGCGTTCAGCCTGATTTCCGGAAACGCCGCGATCATGTTCTTTACAGCATGTTTCCCGTGGATCAGGCGCGTCGCTACATCGAGCGGATCCTGAGGTTTCGCATTGACCGTCGACTTAACGTGCGACTCGCCCATGGAAGAAGATCTGTCAAACAGGACGACGAAATTCTCCATCTTCTGAACCAATTGCCCTGATGCAATCTTTGGGTTGAGGTCCACGGGCTTGAATGTCGCGCAGCCGGCAATCAGCGCACAAGACATCAGCAAAAAAATCAATCCATATCCGATTCTTCTCATACGAGGTCTCCTTCATCCTTCAGTTGTAAGGTTCATCTTTCATTTCCGCGGACTGCAATTTCCGGATTCGTGGAACTGCCCGGGTTGCGAAACCGGGCCCGCCAAAGAAACGCCGTTCATGATCTGCAGGCCCTCACTACTTCCCCCAAACTCTCTTGACCTGGTCGATCTTTTCCTGCACTTTGCCGGCTATCTTTTCAGCGGTGCCTTCAGCTTCCAGCTCTGGATTGTCGCTCAGCTCCCCCGCGATCTCCTTGAGCTTGCCCTTTGCTTTATGAAACTTGCCTTCCACCTGGTCCTTCGTGCTCGATCTCATGGTATTCAGCTTCCTTTCCAGGCTCTGCGCGAGCCGATATTTCCCCAATTCATGATCTGAGATTGGGGGCTGCGATCTTTACAAAACCCCGTTCATATCCCTTTTCAAGTGAAACAAATCGGATCGAAATCTCTGCTCTGTCTTCCGGTTCAGCTCGATCGTACGATCCTCGATTTGGTTTTCTTCTCGATTGATGCCGAGTCGACAACGGTATAGAACATCATTTCATAAGGCTCTTCGAGAAGGTTCATCGCCCCCTGGAATATCTTGAAGGGCCTCGACTTCAGATGGTCTTTGAAGTTCCCCGGGGTATCCCAGTTTTCAAGAAGAAGGAACCGGCCCTCATCCTCCATGCTCTGACAGAATTCGCAACGCTGGCATCCCTCCTCCATCGCCATGGAGCCGGACAGCGAGGCAAGGGTTTGTGACAACTCCAAGCGCTTCTCAGAAGCCACATTCATTCGTATAACGACCAAGATCATGAGCAGGTAATAGCAAAGGCCCTGCCAACAGCCGGAACAAAATCAGAAGTCTGGATTCATCCTTTAATAACAAGGGATTAGATTAAGAGGTGAGGGCAGCGGAAAAGTAAGAGATGATTCGTCCAGCCTCAATATTTGGCGGAACCTCAGCATGCTGAGGGATGTTTCGAGGGGAGGTGGCTTTTCATCCAACGGTGCGCCGAATTTCTCTGCGGATGCTTTCATTCATGATAACCCGTCGAACATCCGGTCTGCATCATATGCGAAGGTCCAGGAGCGCGCCCTACCGCGCCATGCTCCCGGACCTTCGCGTCTGTCTGCTGTCTATTTCAGGCGATCTTCTTCTTCGGCCTACCGGTTGAATGCCTGAACACGTTCGATCACGATTTCGACGCGGCGGTTATTTGCGCGCCCCTCAGGTGAAGCATTGTCTGCGATCGGACTCCCTTCGCCCCTTCCGCGCGACTGGATGAGGTCGGCCGGGTAGCCTCTCTGCACGAGGTAATCGCGGACCGCGTCGGCCCGACGTTCCGAGAGACCCTGGTTGTAGGACTGGGAACCCTGGGAATCCGTGTGCCCCTCCACGATGAGGTTGCGCTCACCGCCCGCGAGCAATGCATCGGTCACCTGGTTAAGCTTTCCCTGTGCGGAGGGCAGCAAGGTCGACTCTGCGGATCGAAAGAGGACGCCCCCGGAGAGGGTGACGACCAGTCCGCGTTCCTCTTCCTTGACCGCGGCGAGCATGGCAAGGTCGGCCCGTGCGTCAGCCGTCCGCTTCTCGGAGTCGATCAGGTCCTGCCTTCCCTGCCTTACGATCTCTGCTTGTTGCGCCTGGAGCTGAGCGTCCGATTGATCCTTGCTTGCCTGGACCGCGGCGAGTTCGGCGTCCGCTTTCTCCCTGCCCTCTTTGATCGCAGCTTGCTTGTCGATTTCAGCACGCGCCTCGGCCGTCCGCTTTTCGGCGTCGATCAGGTTCTGTTTGCCCTGTCTTACGATCTCGCCCTGTTCCTTCTGGAAATCGGCGTTCGCTTTCTCCTTGCTTGCCTTGTCGGCGGCCATGGCGCCGAGCGCTTCCGCTTGCTCAGACTTGCGCTGGGCGACGTACGCGAGATCTTTCGTTTTGGCGGAGTCGGGATCCTTCAGGAATGACTGTTCCGCCAGGACCAGCGCCTCACTGGCTTTGTGCAATTCTGCCGGCACGAGCTGCACAGCCGGCCTCGCACTCGCATTCTGAAAGGCCGTACGGGCGTCGACGAGTTCTTTGGGAGTTGTGGTTGCGCAGCCGGCGAATAACGCGGCGGACGCCACCAGGATAAAATATTGAAGCGTTTTCATGAAAACCTCCTTTGAGGGGCATGTTTCTTTGATTACTGGTTCTATCATCGGTTGTCTTGCCGGAGCTGGCGCACACTCTCCACCGCCGCCATGGCCTCCGACTTCTCGGCATCGCCGCGGGACAGTACGACGGCCAGTTCGGCATCGGCTTCGGCCCGCAACAGCATCGATCTGGCCTCAGCCTTGTCGCCCTTTTTAGCCATACCCTTGGCGAGCGCCAGTTCCTCCTTGGCCAGCTGCAAATGAAGCGAGGCTTGCGGCACTTTGGCCGCTCCGGCCTCCTCGGCAGCGCGGATCCCCGACGTTGAGGCCTCTGTGCGCAGTGGGGCGTTTGCGCATCCCATGGTGATTGCTGTGGCCGCGACGGCGACAGCAAACGCCATCATTCCGATCTTCGATAGGTGTTTCATTAAGTCCTCCTTTTGGACTTGGATACGTGGTTGTCTTGATGGATATGGACTGTTTTTTTCACCCTGTCGTTTCACATAGGGTCCGACAACTTCGGGCGAGGCCTTGGATGAACAGTCCCGCAGCAATCGCCGACGACACTTTGACCTCCTTTCGGATTGCTCCGGCTACTTCGTTCCTGGCCTCTGACTGCTCGATGGTCATCCGGTTGCGAGTTCAGCGGCCACGTTCATTTCGGGGAAAACCCTCATTCGTACCGTGACCGATTATCAGAATCTGCAAGGAGCCGGCCAACAGCCGAAAAAGTCCGATGTTTTTATTATTCTTTTAATACCGGCAGGTTAGATTAGGTGAGAGAGGAGCGGAAAAGGATAAGGAATTCGTTCGGTCACCATATCCGGCGGAACCTCAGCATATGGAGGCATACCTTAAGGGGAGATTGGCAGTCTGCTTTGGTTTCTTGTCTCCGTCTGGACCATCCTTGTTGAATATCGTTTGAAACAAAGTATGGGATCAAGAATTGCCGGATGCTTTGGGGATTGCACAGCCCTTCGGAGTATCCCTCAACATGTTGAGGTTCTGCCAAATATGGAGGCCGAACGAATTCCTTTATCCTTTTCTGCTGTTCCTTCCGCTTAACCTAAGACTCTATTATTAAATGATGAATTCAGGCTTCTGATCTTGTTGCGACGATTGGCAAGCCATTTGCTTTTACTGTTTCTATGATCCTTACCATTTTCCACTCGAAGGGAATGGGGGAGATTGCTGGACCGGAAAAAATTTCTGGTCCAAGGAGGGGATGATGAAGAGAATTACGATCTTGTCAGTGGTGTTGGTGATAGTGCTTGTATCCATTGGAGGATGTTGGGTGGGGATTGATGCAGATGGTGGAAGAGATGGACGTCATGACAGACAGCAAAAGCATGACCAACGGCGTTAGGAAGGAACGAGATCACTAAAACGCCGGTTGAATGGTCAGCGTCATCCAGGGACGGAAAATATTGTAGCGATTTGGACGTCTGCCGGAGACGGCGAGGTATCTGGAAAGGAGGGCGACGAACAGATCCGGAAAGATTTTCGCCGAAGTTGACGACACCTTCATTAGAAAATGAAGCATCTCACAATCTGACTTACAGAGAGGAGTAAGCGTTATGAAAAAGAGAAATATCGTTATCCACTTCCTGGTTCTGCTCATGTTGATCGCCACCCTTGCCGCCTGTGCATCGACACGCACAAGTGAAAGTGCAGGTGAATACGTTGACGATTCGGTCATTACGACCAAGGTAAAATCTCTGCTCGCAGCGGATGATTTTCTCAAGTCATTCAAGATCAGCGTCGAATCTTTCAAGGGCGCGGTCCAACTGAGCGGCTTTGTGAATTCGCAAAAGGCCGTCGATAAAGCGGTTGAAATCACAAGGAGCGTCAAGGGGGTAAAATCCGTGAAGAATGATCTGATCGTGAAATAGGCGGTTATGGTCGAAGCTGCTCTTCAACTCGCCGCAAGTTATGCGGCGAAACTTCGTTTACTGGACTGTATACGGAATTCCGTTGGATTCCGTATACAGTCTTCTTCCTTTTTGGTGGGTGTCTTAATGGATGGAAAGAGAGAAGACGCCGGGAAGCGCGCAAGGAAAATATTCCAGGCGATTCTTGCGGTGCTCCTTGGGAGTGCAGTGATCTCTGTCAGCAGCGGGGCCTTTGCCCAGGGAAGCGGCGGGAATTATTTTCCCCCGGCGTCGAGCCTTGGATATGACCATACGACTTTGCCCGATGTGATTGAGTTTTCCGACAGAACACTGAACCGGACCGAACCTGCCTTTATGGACGGGAAAGCGGAGTTGAAGGAACCACCCGCGCAGAAGAGGCAGATCCTGTCGTGGGAGACGGGTACCGGCAAGAGCTACCTTATTCCAGCCCTTGAAATCCCGGCCTTTCTTCTTCTCCTCAACGGGTACGACCGGCTCGCCTATCCCAACTCCGTGGAGCCGGACGGGCAAAAAACCTACGACGTGAACCTCACAACCTTCCGGGACCACGTCGTCCACGGGCCCTGGGGTATCGACCGCGACGCCTTCAACGTGAACCAGTTCCTGCATCCGTATCAGGGGTCCATGTACCACGGATTCGCGCGATCGGCGGGCCTCAACTACTGGGAGTCGCTTCTCTACACCAGTGCAGGCAGCTTTCTCTGGGAAACGGGCGGGGAGACCTCGCACCCGTCCATTAATGACCAGATTGGCAGCGGTATCGGCGGGAGCTTCTTCGGCGAGGCGCTCTTCCGGATGGCCAGCCTGCTGCTCGAGGACGATGGCGGCAAACCCGGGTTCTGGCATGAGTTTGGTGGAGCGATTGTCTCGCCGTCCATGGGGATCAACCGGCTTGCCTTTGGAGAGCGGTTCAAGCCCGTGTTTCCGAGCCACAAACCGGCCACCTTCTGGCGCGCGCGGATGGGCCTGAATTTGAATAGCGACCAGGGCGGATTGAGCACCGTCACCCGGCACGAGGCAACCGCGGACTTCGTCATGGCCTATGGGTTACCGGGGAAGCCTGGCTATACCTACACGCGTCCTTTCGACTACTTCCATTTTGAATTCACCAGCCTCGGCAACGCAGACAACCCTTTTGATAATGTCATGATCCGCGGCCTCCTCCTCGGGAAGGACTACGAAGCCGGCAGTTCCTATCGCGGGATATGGGGTATCTACGGCGGCTATGACTACATATCGCCGCACATCTTCCGCGTTTCCAGCACCTCCGTCTCTCTCGGCACCACCTTTCAATGGTGGCTCTCGCGAAAGGTGGCGCTCCAGGGCTCGGCCCTCGGAGGCGTCGGCTACGCCGCGGCCGGCAACGTTACCCAGGTGGGCGAACGGGACTACCACTACGGCATCGCCCCGCAGGGGCTCCTTGCACTCCGCCTCATCCTGGGCGACAGGGCCATGTTCGACCTGACAGGACGCTCGTATTATTTGACCGGCATGGGCGGCGGGGACCCGGGGGGACGCGAGACCATCGACCGTCTGAACATGGGATTCACCGTTCGCATTTACGGCCGTCACGCCCTCGGGCTCCAGTACATCGCATCCATCCGGGATGCGCACTATCCAGACCGGGCCGACAGTCGCCAGACGGCGGGAACCGTCAGCCTCGTTTACACATTCCTCAGCGACGCCCGGTTCGGCGCTGTCGAGTGGCGCGAAGCTGACAGACGCTGAACCGGATGGACTCCATGGAGAGGAGTGCTAATCCGTCAGATGTTTTGTGACCAACACGATTGATGGATCGTCAGGCATATTGGTTTCGGCAAAGCCCATCTGCTGAATGAATTTTCGCATCGTTGAATTCCGCTTGAGTACGTAGCCGGAGATTCGCTTTACCCCGCTTGCCTGAAGGTGTTTTATCAATGCATTCATCAGTCTTGTGCCGATGCCACGCTTTTGCCACGTGTCGGCAACGACAATTGCAAACTCACCGTTCAGACCATCCGGATCGATCATGTATCGTGCCACGCCGATTTCTTCTTCAGCTGCTTCTCCACTGTGCAGGACAATCAGGGCGACCGCGTTTCGGGAATCAGGCTCCGTAAAGTTCTTTAAGTCTTTTTTGTTGAGGTTTTTCACTGTACCGTGAAAACGGAGATAGCTTGACTGAGGTGAGAGTCCGCGTACGAACGCCTGCTCTCTGTCGGCATCGGAAGGCGCGATATGGCGCAGCTTCAGCTTCGAACCATCAGCAAGTGTCCAGCTTTCCGCGCAATCGTCGTGGCTCATCACATGAACCGCCAGTTCCTTCCTGATGTCTTGATGCAGGCATCTGTCCCGATGGCCGGAGACATCAGAAGCCTGCGGTAAAATCTTCAGGGGCAGGTCAGTCCTTCCTGTCGTCCGATGACGCCGACAGTAGATAAACTTCATGCCGGGGCTTGTGCTCGATCAGCTCGGGTCTGTCCTGGAGATGTCTGCCGAGCGTTTGGTCGATATGGTCCTGCAGTTGCTGCCAATCCTGGTCTGTAAGATTTTGAGCCATTTTCATTCCTCGCGCTTCGTATTGTTATGGTCAACGGTTACCGAAAACCAGTTTAAACTGCTCACCGCTCGTTTTGATGTGGCTGAATCTTATTGTATAGCTTCTTTCTCCAAGAGTGACGGCTTGGTATGCAAGGATGAAGATCATCGACCCAATGAGGATAAGCAGGATGATTTCCAGCGCATTGCTGATCCCCGTGGATCTGCCCTGGTTCTGATTGCGGCTAGCCGGCATACATTCTCTTCCTTTCGGAGCAGGATATAACAGCAAATGGTCTGCCGATAGGCAGGTGAGAATCAGGCGCTTTGATTATTCCTTTCATAACGCAAGCGTCCGGAACAATGTGAAACACCTCTTGCCCCGATCCTCCTACTGCACAATGACCTCAAAAAGAACCCTCATGTTTGACTTTGCCGCTTTTGAGTAAATCTCTTTTGGCGCTGCTTCGTACATTGCCGGGCTTGTCTCGCCATAACCGATCGTGGAAAGCCTGTCCCGTGTAATGACCCCTTCGTTAACGAGGAATTCCTGGACAGCCGCTGCCCTTCTTTCGCTCAACTTCTGATTGTAAGCGCTCGTTCCGGAAGCAGAGGTATATCCTGCAATGCGGATTTTGGCTTTAGGGTTTTCTTTCAGAAGCAGGATATTTCTTTTCAGGATCGTCTGCGCTTCCGGCTTAACGGTCGACTTATCGAAGTCAAAATGGACGTCCTCAAAGGCAAGGATAACAATTTTTTCTTCATCCTTCGTCTGCGACACAACGGCAACGACCTTCTCCTCAACCTGGGGCTCGGAGGCAAGGATAATGACCTTCTCCTCAACTCTTGCCTGCGGCGGCGGCGGGGTTGGCCTTGGCTCAGGCGCAGGTTCTTGTCTTAACTCATGCTTTGCAACAGGGGTCGGTGCGGGTTTTGCCGTGCCGCCGAACGCAAAGGTTATTCCAAGCATAACGCCAAGATTATGGTAGGTTTCCTGGAGAATCTCGGTAACCATATAGTCCTGGACATCGAGTCTCAATGCGATATGGTCCGTCAGCCAGTATTTCACTCCTACCCCCACATTAAAAGCAGCCATGTCCTTAGTCGATATCGAGGGACTATACTGGGCTCCTCCGACACCGGCCAGGACAAAGGGATTGAATTTACCCTCGGGCATAAAGTGATAGACTGCATCGACATGATAAAAAGTGAGCGTCACATCATTGATGGGACTCGTGAACCGTCCTTCCTTAAACACGCCTCCCCTTTCATTCACTCGACTTTCTATATATTCTCCGGCGACTTCAATACCAAGATGCTTCGTGAAATTGTAGCCAAGCCGTCCGCCAAATAAGGGCCGGTCCTTCAGGTTCTGGCTGCTTTCGAAGAAATTGTAACCCCCGAACGCACCCACTTCGAAGCTTCCTTCCTTTATCTCGGAGCGAGCAGACAAGGGCAGGATAAGAACAAAGGCAACTGCCATCAGTGCTGCACGATACATTGCTTTCATTGTACGTCCTCCTCATAGGGTTGTATTTTGCTCTTTGCCTTTCCGGCTCTTTGAAGAAAGCCGCGTGGAACATCTCCGGGCTGAAAGAACGGGGCGTTGCAGAGAGGCAAAAGGGAGACAGGCTTGAATTATGAAGAATAGCCTGTCTTCCCTTCCTGCCGGCTTTCACGCCAAATGCCTTGTGCCTTATGGGGCGGGCACGTTAATGACCGTGTTGTTTATGACAGTCTGAGCCGTCAGGCCCAACGCTCTGCCGTTGATCGTCGTTACCGAGGCGACGCCGACGGTAGAGACCGTAACTTTGACAGCAGCGAGGATGGTTCCCTCAATGGTGCCACCCCCGACGATCCCGTTGATCGTCGCAGAACTGCCCACCTGCCAGAAGACGTTCTTGGCCTGGGCGCCGTTGATGAGGATAATGCTGCGAGGAGTTACCGTATCGCCTATGGTAAGCGTACTTCCCATCTGGAACACCCAGACAGCATTGGCATTGCCCTGGCCGTCGAGAGTGAGATCCCCTGACCCTACCATGAACGAAGTCGCACTTTTATAGGTGCCAGGGGTGAGTGTAAGTCCGCCAAGCTCGCCGCCGGCCCCGCTTGGATCCGTCCCGCCTGCCAATCCAGCCAGGGTATTATAAGCTGTTTGCGCATCGGCCAAGGCATTGGTGGCGATCGTGCATGAAGCGGCATTCACGCCGCCGGACGTCGGACCCGTGGTAGAAACGGTACACGTGTAAATCGTCCCGGTCACCAATCCTGTATTAGCCCCCGTTTCTGTATAGATATCCGGTACGGGTACTGCCGAATCGTGAAATCCGGTCACGTTCGCAGTAGCAGTAGCCGTGCTCGAGAAATCCCCGGTAATGACGGTAGATGTCCCGGTGTTGGTGGCCCCGGTGACGTCTCCCATCGTCCCGAAAGGTGCTGCCCTTCCAAGTGCTACCGGCTCTGGACAAGCCGCTGTCGCAGGACCTGCGGTAAAGGTCCATGTGTAGTCGCTTACCATCGCATTCGCTGGGATTGCCAAGTCCTTGACCCCGGCGGCGCCGCTCTTAATCGTAGCCGTATAGAGAACACCGGGAGTGAGAGAGCTTGCCGGCGTAAAGGTCGCAATGCGGCCGGTGGCGCCATCAAGAAGCACGGAAGCTGCGGTAACGGCAGTCGCTCCCGGTCCCGTCACGGTAAAAGTCAAGGTGGTGATCGTTGCAGGGTCCATCCGCAAACCGGAGGGCACGGTGAAGGTCGCGTTGATGGACGAGTTGGAACACACAGCCGGGGCGCCAGCGGCAGGGTTGCTGGAAGACACCGTGACGTTTGCCGCCGGGGCTGGGGTTGCGGTGGTAAAGGTCCATACATAGTCGTTCGCCGTGGCAGGCAAGGCTGGATTGCCTGCCAGTGCATTGGTCGCCAGGTCCGTGGCCGGACTGGCTCCGGTCCCTTTGATCGTGGCGGTATAGGTCTTGCCGGCTTCAAGCACTGCCGACGGCGTAAAGGTCGCCATTTTGCTGCCAACGGCGTAGCCCACACTGCCTGCGGGTGCAGATGCGCAAAGTGGACATGTTAGCGTAAAGCTGGTTGCCGGCGAAATGAGCGTTGCGGGGTCCATTTCCTCATTGAAGACTGCAGTGATTGCCGTGTTGGTTGCCACGCCGGGAGTTGGACCGGGAGTCGTCGTGGCAGGGACGGTGAGCGTCACCCTGGGCCTGGAGGTGTCCGGCGTTGCACCTGTGGTAAACCGCCATACAAAGTTGCTAGCCAGTGCGTTGCCAGCCAGGTCTTTGGCCGCGGTGGTAACCGTGGCAGTACAGCTGGTATTGGTGGGAAGATTGGGTGTTGCCGGAAGTCTCAGCGTTGCCACATTGCCCGCGTCGAGATAGGTGACCGATCCGGCTGTGGGCGTTCCGGCAGGGCATTCCAGCGTAAAACTGGCTGAAGTGAGCGTGGCGGGATCCATCGCTTTGCTGAAGGCGGCAGTGATTATTTTTGTGTTGGTCGCTACCCCGGTGGCATTAGCGAGGGGGGATACCGCAGTCACCGAGGGTGCGGTGGTGTCTGTCGGATTGCTTGGCAACCAATGTCCGGTTTCTCCTGCTCCGCCTCCCCCTCCGCATCCCGTAATGAAAAAAACACTCAGGATCAAGATGAACAGGGGATAAGTCTGCCGAGCATTAAATCTTTTCATAACCATTCCTCCATTTCTGCTCCACTATAGAGCCTGCTTCCCCGTGCAGAATAAGAAGTGCATTTTTTGACATGGTTGCATCTTTCTGGAGCCGCACCATTCCGTCTGAATATTTACGTGGCGTTGAGAAAGCCCCCTCATTCGTTGTGATGACGAGGATCATGGAGACATAAGAGCAAATGGCCTGCCAACAGTCGGATGGGAGTCAAAATATTGGATTAGTCTTTTGATAACAGCAGATTGGGTCAACAGGAGAGAGAAGCGGAAAGGCGTGAAGGAATTCGTCCGGCCTCTATATTTGGTGGACCCTCAGCATATTGAGGGATGCTTCGAAGGGCTGTGGAAGTCGAAATATTCGTTCCGGCGCCTCAATGCAAGCAGTGTGGACAAAACGGCGGGCGTCCACGCCGATCAGCCCGTCGTATTGCCCGGCATCCGATCGAGAGAGGCCGATGCGGCACATCAACCAATGCCGTCAAAACACAGATCTGGATCCTTGTCTGCGTTTATCCGCCCGCCGCCGTCATGAACAAGAGGCACGATCTGCCCGGGAGCCTTCACACCCTGCTGCAGACAGTACTGCTCCTCGCTCATAAGGTGCTTCACCGCATCCCTGTCTTCTATCGGCCATGCCCGCGGTCTCTACCGTCGTCTCTGCCATCCCTGCCGCGGTCGTGCCCCCGGTCGTGTCTTGCTTTCCGTTCCCGGTACTGAGGAGCGTAGACATCCTTGTACCATTTGTCCTTCACAAAATAGACGGGGCGGCCGCAGGCGTTGTACTTATGACAGTGTTTGCTCCATTTTTTTGCGTGACCGGGCGGGACGCGCAGGTAAATGGGTTCTTCGACGATTCTGGCGTGCGACGGACGAATCACAACAGGCTTTCGGTAAACAGTCTGTGGCTGGGGGAAGTCACCGATGTCGATGTGGCCGTAGAAACCGGGCTGGCCCACACTGATGGAAACGCCCACATCGGCGGCGTTCACCGCAACAGCGGTAAAGATGATCGCGAAAACAATCAAACACTTCTTCATCACGCTACTCCTTTTTATTCAGGCAGATTCCATATCCTCTTCTGCCTCATGAGGGTCGGCGGAGCCGTGTCCGTAAGGCACGGTTTACTACTTTTTCCCCTTTCCGCCGTTTCCATTTTTGGACTTTCCCCCTTTATCCTTTGATTTCCCTTCCTTGCCCTTCGACTTCGCTTTCGAGTCTTTCTTCCCCTTACCGGAGCCGCCCTCGAGATCATGGCCGCCTTTCAGGGCATGGAACTCTGCGGAACCTGGTTTGATCCCCATATTCTTGGCCATGACGCCCCAGCCTTTCCCCTTGTTCTTGTTGTACTCTTCGATCACCCTCTCAACCGGCTGGTGAGACATCTCTCCGATCCGGAGCGCCATATAGGCATGCGCCGGCTCCGACATGTTCCCCACAACGGCGCTGATCCTGGCATCTCCGATCTGGAAGCGCGTGGCAAGTCTCGCCCGGAATCCTGAGGGATCCAGTGAGGCCTGGGCGTTGAAATCCCTCATCCAGTCAAAGTCCCCGGCCGCGGCCGCCGATGACCCGACAAACAGCATCATGAAAACCAAAACCGCCAATCTCAATGCTTTCATAGGATTCACCTTTCCCGTCCTGGCAGCGTTTGGAAGCTGTACGATTTTCTCTTCCTTCTTCTGCCGGCTGTCGAAAATCAATTCTGTTTCTTACCCTTCATTAGTATGATGACCGAGATCATCAAGTCAGTAACTGCAATAGGCTTGCCAACAAACGGGGGAATCAAATTCTCTGCATCATCCTGTAATGGCAGTAGATCAGATGAACGGGAGCGAACGGCAGAAAAGCATGAAGGGATTCGCTTGGCCTCGATATTTGGTGGAACCGCAAGATATTGAGGGACACCTCGAGTGCAGGTGGACGGGCTGATCTGATTTTCGGTTGCCGAAGAACAGGACCACAACAGACTGTAAGAGTCCCATTTGTCAAGACGGGCTACTCAGGCTTCTTCCGTTTCTTGAAGGTCTGATAAACGGGCAGGGCGATCAGGATCAGGCTGATAACGATCGCCCCCAGGGCAAGAGGCCGGGTGAAGAAGATGGAAAAGCTTCCCTGCGACATGAGCAGTGCGCGCCTGAGGTTCACTTCCAGCATCGGGCCGAGGACAAAGGCCAGGACCAGGGGCGCCGCTTCATAATCGAATTTCTTCAGCAGATAGCCGACGATGCCGAAAACAATCATTACGAACACATCGAAGACGTTGTTGTTGATGCAGTAGGCTCCGACGAGGCAGAACAGAAGAATCAGGGGGTAAAGAATCCGGTCCGGGATGCGGAGCACCTGAACCCACAGCGGGATCAGCGGCAGGTTCAGGATCAGGAGCATCGCGTTGCCGATATACATGCTGCCGATCACGCCCCAGAAGAGATCCGGGTGATCCTTGATCATGAAAGGTCCCGGCTGAACGCCGTGGATCAGAAAGGCCCCGAACAACACCGCCAGGATCACATTGGGCGGTATGCCCAGGGTGAGGAGCGGGACGAAGGAGGTTGAGGCGGCGGCGTTGTTGGCCGATTCCGGAGACGCCACGCCCTCGATGGCACCCCGGCCCAGCCGTCGCGGATCCCTGGCCACCCGTTTTTCAACGCCGTAGGCCATGAAGGTCGCCAGGACCGGACCGCCGCCCGGCAGGATTCCCATGAAGAACCCGATCACGGTTCCGCGCAGGATGGCCCAGCGGGATTGCAGCCAATCCCGTCTGTCGGGGAAGAGATTCCTGATCCTGACGTCCAGAAATTTTCCGGCAGCGCCGGCTTTGAGATTGTTGAATACCTCCGCAACGCCGAAGAGACCCATGGCGAGAGGCGCCACCCCGATGCCTTCGAAAAGGTTCAGTGTACCGAAGGTCATCCGCTGTTCCGATCCCACGGGATCGAGGCCGACGCAACTCAGGAGCAGACCGACAAAAGCCATGATCCCGGCCTTGAGCATGGATCCCTGGGAAAGATAGGCCACGAATGTAAAGCCCATGAAGATGATGGCGAAGTATTCGGCGGGGCCGAATTTCAGGGCCAGGACCGCGAGGGGTTCGGCGATGAGCACCAAACCGAGCAAACCGGCGGTTCCGGCGATGAAGGAGCCGATTGCGGCAATTCCCAGCGCCGCGCCGGCGCGACCCTGGCGGGCCATCTGATAGCCGTCCAGGCAGGTCATCACCGAGGCGGTTTCGCCGGGCACATTGGCGAGAATGGAGGTCATGGAGCCGCCGTACATGGCGCCGTAGTAGATCCCCGCCAGCATGATGATGGCCCCGGTGGGCGGCATATGAAAGGTCAGGGGCAGAAGGATGGATATGGCGCCCACCGGGCCGATGCCCGGAAGGACGCCGATCAGCGTTCCGAGCAGGCATCCTGTAAGCACAAAAGAGAGATTCCCGGGCTGGAGGGCGATGGAAAAACCGTGGAACAATCCGTGCAGGGTATCCAATGACGCTCCGTTCTCGTCAAAAGGCCAGGAGGCCTTGGGGAAGCGGCACCTTCAGGCCGTAATGGAACAGGCAGTAGTTCAGGAAGACCGCCAGGAGGGAAACGGGGACCGCCACCCGGAATTTCATCTTCCCCAGGCCCAATAGAAGGACCGCCAATCCGAAGGTGCTCAGGATGTATCCGAGTTTCGTCAGCAGGAGACTGTAGGCGACCAGGGCCGCCGCAACCGCCGCGACATGGCCCAAAGGTACATCTTTCCATAAAGAGGCCAGAGGCGGCTGTCCCTTTTTCAGCATGCCGGAAACGACCAGAACGAAGGAAAGAAAGACCAGGGAAACGCTGCCGCAAAAAGGGATAAAGCCAGGGCCGGGGCTGCGCAGAGTCCCGATTCCCAGGTTCAGGGATGCGGCAAAGACGAAGGCGGCGAGGCACAGCCACCCTGTGCCGCTGAGCATATCCCGTTTGTCCATGATTCCGTCTGCGATCCTTCCCGCTGATCAATCTTCGCGCAGATTGCCGTCCGATGTTCTATTCCGGCTTCGTGGCCGCTTCCTTGATGAGGCCGGTGGCCGTCAGGTGCTTGTTGATCTTTTTCCACTGGCTCCTCAGGAAATCATTGAAGTCCTTCCCGTTGTAATAGACGGGTTCCATGTTGATCCTGTCCAGGGCCGCCAGATATTCTTCATTTTTTGTCGCCTCGGCAAAGGCCGCCTCCAGTTGGGCCGCCACCGCCGGCGGCAGATTCGACGGACCGACGACGGCATAGACCGCATCGTTCACGAAATCATACCCCTCTTCTTTCAGGGTGGGCGTCTTCGCGAACCTGGGCGACCTTTTTTCGTTCATGGTGGCCAGCACGCGCGTCTGTCCCGACTTTACCGAGGCGACGAACTCCGAGGTCAGCGAGGCAAAATCCACATGTCCGCCCATCAGGGAGGTCAGGGCCTCGATGCTGCCCTTGTAGGGGACATGGATCATCTGCAGCTTCTCCTTGAAGGCGATCTCGTCGACGGCCGCGTGGGTGGTGCTCCCTACGCCCGTGGTTGCATATTTCATTTTCCCGGGATTTTCCCTGGCTTTCTCCACCAGATCCTTCAGGCTTTTCCAGGGGGCATCGCTTTTCACCACGATCCCCAGGGGAGGAGTGGCAAAACCGATGATGGGCCGGAAACTTTTGAAGGGTTTGAAAGGCACCCGCTGCATCTGGGAAACGCGGATCATTACTGAGCTGGGTGTGGCGCAGAGGGTGTAGCCGTCGGGATCCTGAGAAAGCATGGCAGCCAGCGCCACGGTCCCGGTGCCGCCGGGCTTGCTTTCAATGACCACCGGCTGCTTCAGGATCTTTTCCACGGAAGCGGCAAGGACCCTGGCGCTCAGGTCCATGCTTCCGCCGGGAGCAAATCCCACCAGCAGGGTGATCGGTCTTTCCGGATAAGCGGCGGATACCTGGGCGCTGTTCAAAACGAAAAGGGATATCATGAATGCAATTGCTGCGGCCAAAGCCAGCCGGCTCGTTTTCTTATCCACGGTCTTCCTCCTTCGGGATGTTGATCCGTTCCATGGGATCGAAGCTCTCCGAAGCAGGCTCCGGAGAATCTTCGATCGCCGAAGAATATGTTCTTTTCTTCATTCGCCCGCTTACCCCGCGGCAAGCCATCGGGGAGTGCGCTCGCTGCAGGATTCGAGGGTGTCTTCTCTTCCTGCTGCATATCATTTATGAGACCACAAGAAAAGAACATCGATGAAGGAAAGCGTGCCGCCGGGGGAAAGATGATTCGCCGGCGATCGTCCTCTGGACAATCACGGTTTGATACGATAAATTGAGGAGCATTGATGCTTAACCAAAACTCTGCGAGGAGAAGAATCTATGACTATCAGGAAAACCTGGACCCCCAGAATACTTTTTTGCGTGCTGCTTGCCGTTTCCGGCGGCTTCTCTCTGTGCGGCTGCGCGCCCCTGGTCGTCGGAGTAGCGGCGCTCGGCGCCGGCTCGGGAACCTATGTTTACGTCAACGGCGAGTTGAAAACGGATTACTACCATTCCTTCGACAAGGTCTGGACGGCCTGTGAAAAGACCGTGGCTGACATGAAGGGCAGCGACGTCGAACCCTACAAAGAGATCGGCCTCGGCACGATCTCGGCCTTCATCGACGACCAGAAGGTGCAGATCAACGTGAACTATAAGGCCAAGAACGTCACAACGGTGGCCATCCGGGTCGGACTGATCGGGGACAAGTCGGCATCCCAGCTCATTCACGACAAGATCGGCGACCATGTCGCAAGGAAGTGACATGCTTCCGGAAGAATCAGCGGCAATCTTTCCCGCAGCTCCAAAGGGGTGATGAGATGAACATCGGGGAATGGGTATTCAAGCGCGCTTTGACCTATCCTGACGGACCGTTCCTGAAGGAGGAGAGCGAACGCTTCTTCACGAACCGCGAGTTCAACGAGCGGGTGAACCGGATGGCCCATGCTCTCGCGGCCTGGGGCGTCGGCAGGGGCGAGCGGGTCGCGGTTCTGATGACCAACACCTCCGAGTTCCTGGAGATCTTCTTCGCCTGCGCCAAGACCGGAGCGGTCATGGTGCCCCTGAACTTCCGTCTGGCCGTACCGGAACTGGTCTACATCCTCAGGGATTCCATCCCCCGTGCTCTTGTCTATTCGGCGGACTTTGCGGCGAAGGCGGGGCAGCTGAAGCCTTCCCTGCCAGAGACGACGCGCTGCTTTCGCCACGGCGCAACCGCCGGCGACGATCCTCTGCTGACCGAGGCCGTGGCGCCTCTCCCAGCCGCGGAGCCGTTCCCTGAAACGGAAGTTTCCCTCGCCGACCCCCTCTTCATCATGTACACGTCGGGAACCACGGGAGATCCCAAAGGGGCGGTCCTCACGCACGGGAACGTCCTCTTCGGATCGATCAACACCGTCGTGGGCTGCGGGATCAACCGCTCCTACAAGTCGCTTGTCGTCGCGCCGCTCTTCCATATCGGCGCCCTCGGCGCCTCGGCTCTCCCGGTCCTCTACGCCGGGGGCTCCCTGATCCTCAAGGGATTCTACAATGCATCCGAGGTGATCGGGCTGATCTGCCAGGAGCGGATCAACTACATGTTCGCCGTACCCGTCATGTTCCAACTGCTCACCCAGACCGAGGAATGGAAGACGGCTGACTTTTCTCATGTTCATTTCTTTATCGCCGGCGGCGCCCCCATGCCGTTGCAGGTGATCCGCAAGTACCAGGCGGAGAAGGGGATCTGTTTCGCCCAGGGGTACGGGATGACGGAGACCTTCCGCCTGACCTCCCTGGATCTGGAGGACTCCATCCGGAAGGCGGGGTCGGTCGGCAAGGAAGTGCTGCACGTCCTCATGCGGATCGTGGACGAGCAGGACCGGGACGTAGCGCCGGGCGAGGCAGGAGAGATGATTGTCAAGGGTCCCAACATCTTCGCCGGATACTGGAACAAGGCCGCCGAGACGGCGGAGGCGATGCGGGGCGGGTGGTTTCACACGGGAGATATGGGAAGGCGGGACGAAGAGGGATTTGTCTATATCGTGGGTCGGAAGGTGGAGATGATCATCAGTTCCGGCGAGAACATCTACCCTGCGGAGATTGAGAGGGTTGTCCAGGCCCTGCCCGAGGTCCGGGAAGCGGCCGCCATCGGGATGCCGGATCGGAAGAAGGGCGAGGTCGTCGCCGTCTTCGTGCGGCTCAAGGAAGGAGCCGAGCTCACCGAGGAGGCGCTCCTGGGGGCCATGAAGGGCAGTATCGCCGATTTCAAACTTCCCAAGAAGGTGATCTTCGTCGAGGAATTCCCCCGCAACGCGGCGGGCAAGATCCTCAAGAAGGAACTCAAGGGGAGGCTGGTTTAGAACCGGCAAGCCCGGCGCCCCGCCTGATGCAGGCGGGCGCTGCCGGCGACAGGGGGGAAGGCCATGGTGTTTGCCGTCCCCGCGAACATAGAGGGACCTTGGACGGGAGGATGCCAATGAAGAGACTGGTTCAAAGTGTCGTCATCGCGTTGATGGCGATCGTCCTGGCGGTGGGGTTATCCGGCTGTACGAAAGAGGGCCCGGTCGAGAAAGCGGGCAAGAAAGTCGACAAGGCGATAGAAAAAACCGGAGAGCAGCTCGAGAAGGCGGGGGAGAAAGTACAGGACGCCGTAAAGAAGTAGGAGACGGGTGCGGAAGGAGATGGCATGAGCGATAGAAAGATGGCTATCGTCACGGGCGGAAGCCGGGGAATCGGCCGGGCGATCGCGGTGGAACTGGCCGCGAACGGCTACGACCCGGTCATCACCTACAAAGCCAATGCCGAGGCGGCGGAGGAGACGCTGCGCCTGATCCGCGAGGCCGGCGGGCAGGGCGAGGCCCTCCGGTTCGATGTGGGGGACGCCGCCGAGGCCGGGGAGCGGGTGGAAGAGCTTCTCGGCCGCATGGAGCGCATCGATGCCCTGGTCAACAACGCCGGGATCACGGCCGACGGCCTTTTCCTGATGATGCCCCGCAGGGACTGGGATGCCGTGATCAATACCTCTCTGGGAGGATTCTACAACATGACAAAACCGGTCCTGCGCAAGATGCTCCGGAAGAAGAAGGGAGCCATCGTTTCGCTGGCGTCGGTCTCCGCCCTCATGGGGAACCGGGGGCAGGCCAACTACGCGGCGGCCAAGGCCGGACTGATCGGCGCCAGCCGCGCCCTGGCTTCCGAGGTCGCCCGTCTGGGCATCCGGGTGAACGTCGTGGCGCCGGGCGCCATCGACACGGAGATGATCAAGGGCGCCCCGGTGGAGAACATCAAACAGATGATCCCGATGGGCCGCGTCGGCCGGCCCGAGGAGGTGGCGCGGGTGGTCCGTTTCCTCTGTTCCGATGACGCCTCCTATATCACCGGCCAGGTCATTTCCGTCAACGGGGGAATGTTTTGAGGCGGGTAGGCGCTTCCCCGATCATCATGGGGCTTTCGGCGGGTCTCCTTCTTGCTCTGCTCCTCCTGCTGTCCTCATCGTCGGTTCGGGCAGAGAGCAGCTGGGAGGCGTTCCGCGAGGCCTCCAGCCGGATCAGGTCGATCGAGGCCCAGTTCGTCCAGAGGAAGACCCTTCCCATTCTGGCAAAGCCTTTCGTTTCTTCAGGACGTTTCTTCTACCAGCCCCCCAGGTCGCTCCGCTGGGAGTACGAGCGCCCCGTCGGGAGTGTCCTGATGATGCACGACGGGAACGTGAAACGCTATCTTCGGGAGAAGGAGGTTTGGCGGGAGGACGCCAGCGCCGCCCTGCCGGCCATGCAGACCGTTCTCGAGGAAATTGTCAACTGGCAGCAGGGCCGTTTCGACGCCAACCCCCATTTCCGCGTTTCGCTGGTCGAAAGTCCCGAGCCGCGGGTGATCCTCGTCCCCAGGGAAGATTCGTGGAAAAAGATGATCCGCCAGATCGAGCTCACCCCGTCGCGGGAGCACGCCGGCGTCATCAGGAGCGTCCGGATGATCGAGGACGAGCGCGCCTTCACCGTCCTCGAATTCAGCCGGTTCCGGCTCAACCGGCCCCTGCCCGCCTCTCTGTTTTTGAGGGTTGAATGAACGGCCGCGCAAAAAGTCCGGATGCTGCATTGCGCTTCGCCCCTCGTCCCTGCGGCGTACGGCAAAGTACGCCGCATCCCCCGCGTTTCGCGCGCCCTGCCTGCGGAACTTTTTGCACAGCCGTTCGGTCCGGGAAGACCCTGAGAGCCGTCGGCACGCTTGCGCTCCTGGCCGCCGTCCTGGCCCTCGGCGGCTGTGCGGGGCTTCCGAACATCGAGCCGCTCGAACCGGCCCTGAAGTCCGCCGCGCAGGACGCGTGCGGGCGTCCCTTCCTGAAGGACAAATACCGTCTCGTGCATGCGCTGAAGGCCGTCATGCCCGGCGATCGGGAAGGGATGGCCATCGGGATCCTGGCGGCCGATCCGCGGACCGGGAGTTTCCAGTCGGTCCTGATGACGATCGAGGGACTGGTCCTGTTCGATATCGTGTACGCCCGGAGCCTCAGTGTCAACCGGGCCGTACCGCCCTTCGATGCGCCCTCCTTTGCCCGGCGGATGGCGGAAGACATCGGCCTGGCCTTTTTCTCTCCCGGCGGGGAACCGGCGGCCTGGGGACGGACGGCAGCGGGCGATACCGTCTGCCGCTTCGAACGCCCCGGCGGAGAGTTCGTCGACGTCCTGAGCGGCCAAAGCGGCGCGCTGGAGATCCGTCTTTACGGGTCTGGAAAAGAACTCAGAAAAAAGGTAAGCATTCCCCGCGTGGAAACGCCGGGCCTGGCGGATGAACTGGAGATCCGGGGCACCGGCTGGCCGTCCTACAGCCTGCATCTGAGGCTGATCGAGGCCGAGCGGATCGAGGATTGACGTGCGTAAGATGCCCGGAGACCTGCGAGGAACGTCGGGATGAAGTTTCGCTTGATCTATCCCCGCTGGAGGAAACTGGACCGGCAGACGGAGTTTCACCTGCCGCCCCACGGCCCCGTCGTTTTCGCGGCGGCCCTCCCTCCGGAGTGGGAAGTCGAATTTGTCGACGAGAACGTGGGGCCTCTTCCCTCGGGCGGCTCCCCGGATGCGGTCGGGATCTCCATGATGCTGACCAGCCAGGTGAAGAGGGGCTGGGAGATTGCAGACCACTACCGCCGCCTGGGGATCAAGGTGATCTGCGGGGGGATCGGGACGATGCTCCACGCCGAGGAGACGATGCAGCACGCCGACGCCGTCTTTCTCGGCGAGGCGGAGGGCAGAATGGGGCAGGTCCTGGCGGATTGGAGAAGCGGCTGCCTCAAGCCGGTGTACGATTTCTTCCGCGACCACCCGGCGATGGACACCATCGGTCCGGCCCGCCGCGGCATCCTCAACCGCGATCTCTACAACTTCAAGGGGATCCAGATGGTGGATCTCATCCACGCCTCCCGCGGCTGCCGCTTCAACTGCTATCCCTGCTGCGTCAGCTATCTGGGCGGGCGGCGGTTCCGTCCCCGGCCCGTTGAGCAGGTGATCGCGGAGATGGCCGCCATCGACAACAACCGCCTGTTCATCGTCGACAACTCCCTGGCGCAGGACCGGCAGTGGGAGATCGACCTCTTCCGGGAGATGATTCCGCTGAAGAAGAAGTGGTGCTGCCACCCCATCGAGGAGGATGATGAGGTCCTGGCCCTCGCGTCGCAGGCCGGAGCCTGGTACGTCTATCAGGCCGTTTTCGATACGTCCGACCACATCCGCCGGCGCATCCGGCGCTACCACGACCACGGGATTGCCGTGGAGGGGACGGTCCTCCTGGGACTCGACGAGCACACGGAGGACGGCATCAAGCGGCTTATCGATTTCATCATGGATGTCGAGCTGGACCTGGCGGAGTTCACGATCCTCACTCCCTTCCCCCACACCCGGACCTTCGCGGATCTGGAGCGGGAAAAAAGAATACTGACCTATGACTGGAACGCGTACACGGCCGATCGGGTCGTTTTCCAGCCGCGCCGGATGAGTCCGGAGCGGCTCCAGGATCTCTATGCGTATGCCTGGGAGACCTTCTACGGCGATGAACCCCAGAGCTACAAGATGTTCAAGCTGTTCAAACAGGTCGTGGACAAAGAGAAGGCGGACGGCACCTTCCGCCCGAGGCGGCGGGAACTCCTGGTCCGCCGTTTCGGCCGCGAAGAGGAAGGCGCGCCGGTATCGCGGGACAATCCCGGCCGTGAGGGCGGCCAATAGAGCGCGATCCCATGACGAGGGAGAGGAATGGACGTGACGGGGAGAAGAAAAGAGATTCGCGAGGTGACCATCGGAAATGCCGCGGTATCCCTGCCCGGGATCATCGCCGTGGCCCGGCGGGAGGCGCCGGTCGCTTTGAGCAGCGGGGCCGCCTTTCGCAAGCGGATGGAGAGATCCCGCCGGCTGCTTCACGAGGCGCTGGAAGCCGGCGTCCCGGTCTACGGCGTCACGACGGGATACGGGAAGTCCTGCGGGAACCGCCTGAACGAAGCGTCTCTCCGGAAAAAAGGGGAAGACCTCATGCGTTTCCACGGCTGCGGAACAGGGGAGCCCCTCGGCATCGAGGAGGCGCGGGCGGCGATGCTCTGCCGGCTTCTCTGCCTGGCCCGGGGATATTCGGCGGTTTCCATGCCGCTCATGGAACAGCTTGCCGCCTTCCTCAATCTTGGAATCACCCCGGTCATCCCATCCGAGGGGTCGGTGGGCGCCTCCGGCGATCTTACGCCGCTGTCCTACGTCCTGGCCGCACTGGCGGGCGAGCGGGAGGTCTGGTACCGCGGGAAGCGCATGCCAGCGTCGCGGGCGCTCCTTCGGGCGAAGCTCAAGCCGTACGTTTTCGAAGCGAAGGAGCCGCTGGCCATGGTCAACGGGACCTCCGTCATGACGGGGATTGCCGCCATCGTCATCGACAGGTCGGCCCATCTGATCGAAGCGGCGACCGCCGCCACCGCCCTGAGCGTCCATGCCATGAAAGGGAAGGCCCACCACTACCACCCCGCCATCGGGGCGGCCAAACCCTTTCCGGGGCAGATCCATGTTGCGGCGAGTCTTTGCGAACTTCTGTCGGCCGGCGCCGCCGGGACGAATCTCGAGGCGGAAAGCCCGGAGGCCTTGCAGGATCCCTATTCCCTGCGCTGCGCACCGCAGATCCTGGGCGTTCTGCACGATGCCCTGGCGTGGATCCGGCCGTGGGTGGAGATCGAGGCGAACAGTGCCAACGACAACCCCCTGTTCGACCCGTCGGCGGTCCATCCCCTCATGGGGGGAAATTTCTACGGGGGCCACATCGCCTTCGCCATGGATGCCCTGAAATCGGCCCTGGCATCGGTGGCGGACATGGCCGACCGCCAGGTGGCGCTTCTGGTCAACCCCAACGTGAACAGAGGCCTTCCCGCCGATCTGGTCCGCTTGAAAGGGGCAACCCGTCTTCATCACCACGGGTTCAAGGCCGTGTCGATCACCGCCTCCGCACTGGCGGCGGAGGCGCTCAAGGCCACGATGCCCGCGGCCTCCTTTTCCCGCTCCACGGAGTCCCACAACCAGGACAAGGTCAGCATGGGGACCATCGCGGCCCGGGACGCAGCCCGCATCTGTACGCTGGCGGAACGTGTCGTGGCCATTCACCTGCTGGCGGCCGCCCAGGCCTGCGAGATCCGGGGGCGCCTGGAAGATCGTCCCCGCCTGGCCGTCCTCATCGAAAGTCTTCGCCGCCTGGCCGCGCCGACGTACAGAGACCGGCCCATGGCTGCGGATATCGAAGCGGTGGCCGGACGAATATCGACGAGGGGTTTTCCGGGGGAGGGTTGATGGAGACTCGATTGCGCCCGAGCTGCGAAGTGACACTCAAGGTGCCGTTTTACGATCTCGATCCGATGCAGATCGTCTGGCACGGCAATTTTCTGAAATATTTCGACGTCGCCCGTTCGGAACTCTTCGATCGCCTGGGCGTGAACCTGTTCGATTTTCATGATCGGACGAACTACATCTTTCCGATCATCCGCACCGCCGTCAAGCATATCCGCCCGCTGAGACGGGGGGACGAGTTCGTCTGCCGGGCCACCGTCAAGGAGGCCCGCACCAAGATCGTCGTCGCCTTCGAAATCCGCCTCGTCAAGGACGGGTCGCTCTGCGCCAAAGGCTCGACGGAACAGGTCGCCGTCCGCCTTCCGGAAATGGAGATGGCCTTCACGATCCCGGAAGAGATCAGCCGGGCGCTGGGTTGCTGACATGGATGCGGCCTTTGCACCTGCCCTGATCGCCGGCATCGAGCGTCTCACCGCCTGGGCGGACCTCCTGGACGAGATCAACGTCTTTCCCGTGGCCGACGGCGACACGGGCCGGAACCTCGTCGTCAGCCTTGCCCCTCTTCGCCGGCTGTCTCTGGGAAGAGAAAGAACCATCCGGGAGCTTCTCCTTGCGGCGCGGGGGAATTCGGGCAACATCGCCGCCCGTTTTTTCTCCGGCCTCCTGACGGCCGATTCGGTTGAAGATCTTGCCGCCGCCGTCCGGCTGGGACGCGAAAGGGCCTGGCGCGCGGTCGCCGATCCGAAGCCAGGAACCATCCTGACGGTCTTCGACGCCCTTGCCGAAGCCCTCGCTGAACCCCCTGCGGCCCACGGCGTCCTGTGGCGCGACCGTATCCTGAAGCGGCTCGAAGAAGCCGTCCTCTCGACGACGGGACGCCTCCCCCGTCTCAAGGCGGCGGGCGTCGTCGACGCCGGCGCGCTCGGAATCTTCATCTTCCTGGAGGGGTTCTTCGGTTCGCTTGCGGGAAAGGGCATCGCGTTCCGGCCGATCTCGGAGACCTTCGCAGGCCGTCTCCGTCCTTCCCCGGCTTTCCGGGAAGAGGGCGAAACCGGATGTTGCATCGACACGGTGCTGGAGATCGACGGCAATGACGCGGATACGACCCGGCGGCTCTCCGCCGTCGGCCGGAACCTTGTCATCCTCCGGGACGGGGACACCGTGAAAATCCATCTCCATGCCCCGGATGGGCAGAAGGCCAGGGAAGAACTGGCCGCCGTCGGGCAGGTGATCCGCTGGGCCGCGGACGATCTCGATGCCCAGGTTCGCGCCTTCCGGAGGCCGAGGATCGAACAGGCCGTTCATGTTGTGACGGACGCCGCGGGTTCCGTGAACCGTGAAACCGCGGCGGAACTGGGAATGAGCCTCCTGGACAGCTATATCACCGTTGGAGAAACGGCGCTGCCCGAGACCCATCTCGATCCCCGTGAGCTCTACGCGGCGATGCGCCGCGGCGACCGGGTTTCCACATCCCAGGCGTCCGTTTTCGAACGCCACGAGTGTTACCGCTGCATCCTGGACCGCCATCCTCTGGTCCTCTATCTCTGCGTCGGCTCCGTCTACACCGGAAATTGCGCCGTGGCAACAGAATGGAAGCGCCAAAACGATCCCGATGACCGCTTCACGATTCTCGATACCGGGGCGGCCTCCGGTCGCCTCGGGCTCCTGGCGCTTGCAGCCGCCCGGTTTTCCCGCAGGGCGGGGGATGCCGGGGCGGTGGTCCGTTTTGCGCGCGATGCCGCGGTCCGGTGTCAGGAGTACATCTTTCTCGACAGGCTTCAATACCTGGCTGCAGGGGGGCGTCTCTCCAGGACCGGCGCTCTGGCCGGCGACATGCTGCGGATGAAGCCGGTGATCAGCCCCCTGAGCGACGGGGCAAGAAAGGTCGGGGTCGTCAGGAATCGGGACGGTCAGCTGCGGTTTGCCCTGGAGAAACTGGAAGAGGCTCCCGGGGGTGCGGGGATCATCATGCTTGAATATACCGACAACGCCTCCTGGGTTGCCGGAACGGCAAGGCCTGAGATCGCCCGGCGGCACCCCGGGGCGGAGATTCTGCTGCAACCCATGTCCCTCACCGCCGGGGCGCACATGGGGCCGGGAACATGGGCCGTGGCCTTTCTTCCGCAAAGGCGAAACCCTGAGGGTTCTTACGAATGAATATTCATGCGGCCGGCCGCTTCGCGATCCTCATCCCCGCGTATAACCACGCCGCAGGAATCGGACCGCTCATCGAGCGGGCCCGGGCGCTGGGCCTGCCGATCTGGGTGATCGACGACGGATCGACGGACGGCACGGCGGCGAGCCTCGAGGAAACAGACGGCATCCATGTGATTCACCACCGGGAAAACCGCGGCAAGGGAGCGGCCCTGCTGACCGGCTTTGCGGCCCTCGCGGGAAAGGCCGACTGGGCCGTGACGCTGGATGCCGACGGGCAGCACGACCCGGCCGACGTCCCCGTCCTGATCCGCGCGATTCCCGCCGGCCTGCGGCCCATCGTCATCGGAAGGCGGGAAGGGATGGCGGGAAAGGACGTCCCCTGGACAAGCCGCTTCGGCAGGAAATTCTCCAATTTCTGGGTCTGGTGCTCCGGAGGGCCTTTCCTCACGGATACCCAGAGCGGGATGCGGATCTATCCCCTCCCGGAGGCGGCGGTGCTCGGAGTCCGGGCGCGCCGCTTTCAATTCGAGGTGGAGATCCTCGTCCGGGCGCGGTGGGAAGGAATTCCCGTCATCGAAGCGCCGGTCCGCGTATCCTATACGCCCGGAATGAAACGGGTGTCGCATTTCCGGCCTTTCGTCGATTTCTGCCGGAACTCCGGGACGTTCACCCGGCTGATCTTTCTGCGGATCCTTCGCCGGTTATTCGGCCGCTCCGCCAAGGGGATATGACGGCCTGCGCCTCAACCTGAGGGAATTCGATGATGAAGTTTTTCGAATGCTACCGATTCCGCTGGTCCCTGATTGCCGCCGTGGCGGTGGTTCTTGGGGCTGTGCTGTTCTACGAATCCTGCGGCGGAATCCGGATCGAAACGGACATTCTTTCCTCCCTGCCCAGGCATGATCCCGTTCTGGCCGACGCCTACCGGATCGTCCGCCATCTTCCCGCCCAGGACAGGCTCGTTGTTGATGTCGAAATCCGGGGAGGGGACCGCGATACCCTGGTCGCCGCGGGCGAACGGGTCGAAGCGGAACTCAAGGCAAGCGGCCTTTTCCGCGAGGTCGGTACGCGCCGGATGGAGGCCCTCTTCCCCGAAGTGATCGCTCAAGTCGCCGGGCGCCTTCCCCTGCTCTTCGACAGGGCGGAGCTGGAGGCCCGGATCGCGCCGCTCCTGGCGCCGTCCGAGGTGCGGCGAGCTCTGGCGGAGAACCTCCAGGCCCTCCAGGGACTCGAGGGGATCGGCCAGGCCGATCTCATCGCCCGGGATCCTCTCAACCTGCGAAACCTCGCGCTGTCCCGGATGTCGCAGTTGATGCCGGGCAAGAACACCCAATTCTACCGCGGAAAAATTCTCTCCCGGGACGGCCGCCATCTGCTGGTCATGGCGGATCTTGCGGGCTCCGCAACGGACAGCGCCTATACCAGGGGCATCCCCCCGGTGCTCGCGGCTTTGACGCAAAAGATCGAGAGGCAGTACCTGTCGAGCGGCATCACCTTCACCCTGACACCCGTCGGGGCTTACCGCGCCGCCCTAGACAACGAGAACGCCGCCCGGCGGGACATGCGGATGGCGATCCTCCTGACGACGCTCGGGATCGCCTTTCTCCTCGTCATCACCTTCCCGCGTCCCCTTCTCGGGCTCCTGGCCCTGATCCCCTCGATGGTTGGGGCTGTCTTCGCGGTCCTGGTCTGCTCATTCGTGTTTCCCTCCCTCTCGATCCTGGCGGTCAGCTTTGGCGGGGCGATCATGGCCTTTACGGTGGATCTTGGGATCACCTATCTGCTCTTCCTCGACCGGCCATGCGAGGTTTCAGGAGAACAGGCCGCCCGCGAAGTGCGGGCGGCGGAAAAAATGGCCGCATTGACGACGACCGGCGCATTTCTCATGCTCCTCATGAGCCGCTTCAGCGTGCTGGCGCAGATCGGCGTTTTTGCCGCCCTGGGAGTGGGCTTCGCCTACGGATTCGTTCACTGGATCTTTCCGCGGATGTTTCCGGTCATGCCGCCGGCCCGGAAGACCCGCAATCGCTGGCTCGGCCGGATCCTTGACGGAATTGTCCTTCCGGGACAGAAGCTCAAACTCGGAGCGGCGGCGCTCTTCTTCACGGTGATGCTCCTTTTCGCCCGCCCCGTTTTTCAGGTCGACATCAACGCCATGAATTCTCTGAGCGGCGAGTCCATTGCCGCCGAGCAGACCGTCCAGCGGATCTGGGGGGACCTGACAAGCCGCGTCTACATGATGACCGAGGGGAAAGATATCGGAGAACTCCAGGCCAAGAGCGACCGGCTGGCCGGGATGTTCCGGGAGGATGCCCGGCGGGGGGTGATCAAGACGGCCTTTGCCCTCGCCGATTTTTTCCCGGGCGAGGAGCTGGCACGGACCCGGGCGGCGGACTGGCGGGCCTTCTGGACGCCGGCGCGGATCGCGGATCTGGAGCGGGAGATCAAACGGGCGGGACGCGAGCTGGGGTTTGCGCCGGACGCCTTCGCGCTTTTCACGGCCGCGCTGGCCGGTCCTCCTCCGGCCGCGGCCCCCGTTCCAGCCGAATTCGCCGGCATAGTCGGCATTGCGAGGGAGAAAGACACCCTGGTTCAGGTGTCCATGGTGACGCCGGGGCCGGTTTACGATGCGGAGGCGTTCTTCACGCGCTACAGCGCGGCGGGCCTGGCGAGTCTCTTCGATGCCGGGCTCTTCAATCGGCGCCTGGGGGAGGTCCTTGTCTCGCTCTTCACCGAGATCGCCATGATCGTCGGGGCGGCGATCGTATTTCTCCTTCTTCTCTTCTTCCTGTCGTGGCGCCTGTCCGTGATCGCCCTCGCGCCGGTGCTCTTCGCCCTCGTCTGTACCCTTGGGACCCTGAAGATCCTGGGGCGCCCGATCGATATTCCCGGGATCATGCTCTGGATCGTCATTATGGGGATGGGGATCGACTACGGGGTCTATTACGTCTGCGCCTATCAGCGCTATCTCGACGAACGTCATCCCTTCATGGGGCTGATCCGCCAGTCGATCTTCCTGGCGGGGGCGACGACGCTGATCGGGTTCGGCGTCCTGGCCCTGGCCCAGCATGCGCTCCTCAAGAGCATCGGCCTGACGTCGCTCCTGGGGATCGCCTATTCGCTGCTCGGGGCCTTCCTGATCGTCCCGCCGCTGGTGAAGCGGGTGCTTGTCCCGGTCGAACTTCCCCCGGAGAACCTGGAGGCGGGTTCGGCGCGCCACAACGAACGGACGATCCTTCGGTACCGCCATATTGAAGCGACCCCGCGTCTCTTCGCCCGCTGGAAGATCCGTCTGGACCCCATGTTCCCGCGCCTGGCCGCCTTCGTGAAAAATCCGCGGCGCATCCTGGACATCGGATGCGGCTACGGTGTGCCTTCCGCGTGGCTCCTGGAGCTCTTTCCCGCTGCCGCGGTTTACGGCATCGATCCCGATGAGGAGAGGGTCCACGTCGCCGGCCGCGTCCTCGGGGCGCGGGGGAAGATGCGGGCGGGTCGGGCGCCGGAGCTTGCGGAGCTCCCCGGTGAGGCGGACACGGCTCTCGTCGTCGACATCATCCACATGCTCACCGACGAGGCGCTGAGAAAAACCCTGTCTCAACTCCACGACAGGCTTCTCCCGGGCGGCAGGCTCGTCATCCGGGCGATGGTCCCGGCGGACGGGCCCCGTACCTGGATGCGGGTCCTGGAAGGATTCCGCCTCAGGAGACAAGGCCTGACCCCCCGGTACCGGAGCCGCGAAGCGGTCGAGGCGATGATCCGCGCCGCGGGTTTCCGGATCGAAACGGTGGAGCCGGCGGCGCCGGCGAGCGGAGAGGCCTGGTTCATCGCCGACCGACGCACAGCGGGAGAGGCCGAGCTATGAAGGATCTTTTTTACCGCTGTCTCATGGCCCTGGCGAGGAGATTCGGGGACTGGATCTTTCTGCTGATCGCCTGGCATGTGGCGACAGGGTACTTCCTTCTGTGCCCCCGTCGCGTGGCCGTCAGCGTCCGATTCTACCGCCGCCTCTTTCCGGAGCGTCCGCAGAGCCACGCCCTGTTGTGCGCCTGGCGGCAGTATCACTCTTTCGTCCACGTCTTTCTGGACCGGTTCCGCCTGTCGGAGGGCGACGGACTCCCGTTCACCTGCGAGGGATGGGAACATATCGTTGCGGCGGCCCATGGCGGCCGGGGCGGAATCATCCTCATGTCGCATGTCGGCAGTTGGGAGATCGCTGCTCAGCTTCTCATGCGCAAGGCGGAGGGGGATCCCCGGATCAAGCTGCTTCTCTATCTGGGGGAGAAGCGCCGGGAGCAGATCGAAGGGCGCCAGAAACGGAACGTGAAAGCAAACGGGATCCGCGTCATCTCCTCTCCGGAAGATGCGGCATCGGCAATCGACATCCTGGAGGGGCTGAAGTTCCTGAGGGAGGGGGGGCTGGTTTCCCTGACAGGGGACCGTCTGTGGAGTCAGGACCAGAAGTCCGTCGCCGTGCAATTCGCCGGCCGTGAGGCGCGGATCCCGGAAGTTCCTTATATCCTGGCGGGCATCTCCGGGGCGCCGCTGCTGATCTTTTTCGGGCATCGCACGGGAAGAGGGCGTTACCATGTCATCGTAAAGCCGCCCATCCACGTGGCTGCGGCCTCCCGCACCGAGCGGGGCCAGGCCGTACAGCAGGCCGCCCAGGCGTATGCGGATCTGCTTGCCCGGACGGCCCGCGCGCACCCCGACGAATGGTACCACTTCGGGCCGTTTCTTATGGATTCGGAGCAGCGGGAAAAGGGATGTCGTCCGTGAGCGCGAGATGTTCCGCCTCCCCGGGGCGGCGGGCGGCAAAGAGCCGCTCGACACGCTGACGATCGATCTTTCCGTTCGCCAGAAGAGGAATCTCCCTGACGACCCGTATGCGCCGTGGACGGCCGTAGAGATCGTGCATCGACCGGACGGCAGCCCTGACCTCGCGGGAGGGCCGTTCACAGGCCAGCAGGGCGGCGATCTCCACCTGCCTGGCCCCTTTAACGGGAAAGGCCGCGACATAAGCGTCCGTCACGCCGGGGATCCGCCGGATCTTTTCCCGGATCTCCTCGAGATCGACTCTCTTGCCGGCGATCTTGACGATGTGATCCGCACGCCCCAGGACACGGAAGCGGTTTCCATCGGCTGCGGCGGCGCGGTCTGCCGTCATGAAAAAACCGGCCTCGTCGCGCGGCAGATCCGGGGAGACGAAGGGCGAACGGACGCAGAGGCGCTCCGAGAGGATCTTCCAATCCAGGCATGTAAAGGGTTCATAGGAACCGTGATTCTCGCCGTAGGTGCGCGTCGCCACCCCCCCCGTCTCCGTTGAACCGTAGATTTCCGTAATCGCCAGCCCCGTCTTGTCCAGGAAAACCTCGGCATCCTTGGGATCCAGCGGGGCCGCGGAGGAGAGCGCGATCCTCAGCGCATGGCGGCTGAGATCTGCGGCCCTGATCGCCCGGTAGTGGGCGGGGACGCTGACCAGGACCGTGGCCCCCTCTCTTTGCAGCGCGCCGAGGATCTCCCGGGGAAACGTGCAGGTGCGGCCGAGGACGCGCGCAGATGCGACGAAGGGGAGAAGAACCGAACCGAGCAGACCGTAGATGTGCCGGGGGCCAACGGTGGACAGAATGAGATCGGCCGGACCGACGCCGAGGGACTTGGCGAGGTGGAACGCCTCGCCGAAGAGATTTTCGGGGGTCTTGGACCAGAGACGGGGGGTTCCTGTAGAGCCTCCGGTAAAGAGTGAGAGGAAGGGCTTCTCCGGGGGACGGACAAGGGCCAGAGGATCATTGCCGACCGGACTGCATGCCTCCATGCGGATGACGGCTGCGCCCTCCGGGGCCTCTACGGCGGCATCGGCAAGGATCAGTTTGAAGGGCGTCGTCTCGTAAGCCTCCCTGAGGATTTGGGGATCGGAGGCGTGGGGAAGGATGAAGGGCGGGGCACCCGCCAGCGAAGCGAGCATCGCGGCCAGCAGATGGGGCCGATCCCTGACGCAGAGGCAGACGGGTTCGTCGGCGGGGGCTCCCATATGGATGAAGGTATCCCTCAACCCTGCAGCCAGAGCCGCGATCTCCCCGATGTTCGGCCCGGAAGACCTGAAGGGGCGAGTTCTGTTCTTCAGGAGGCCCGCGATGGTTTTGTACATCCCTTTCCCCGATCCGGACAAGCCGCTTTTATCGTGCAAGTCTCTTGATGCGCCTTTCATGGAAACGTTGTGGAAAGCGGGCAGGCGAAGAAAGAGGTGAACGGCTGCCTCTGCCTGCCGGGGTGCATGGGTTTCTCCATATCCTGAAGATCAATGAAAATCAATGTCCTCTTGCGGGTTGAACTGCTTCCGGCGGGGGGGAACGGGGAGTCGGGAAAGCGATTTTCGGAAATCCAAAGAGGTGGCGTGGAAAATACTTTTGGGATATAAGAAAGGGCCTTTGCAGCCCGATCGGTCCGGGGATGATGTCCCCGGCGGTGACGGCGGTGGATCCGGAACCGGCGGGGATCGTTCCGGTAAGGGCGCGGAGGGCGTAAGGCGATGTCAGGGGGTCCGATCAGGGCAGCAATCGTCAGACGGTTGGTCCGGATTTCTTTTGTGCGCGAGGCCATGGAGAGGAAGGCGGATCTCTCTTCGCTGCCGTCGAAGCCGCAACCCCGGGTCTGGGTGGGACTGGGACTCGTTGCTTTGAGCTACATCATCGGTTGGCCGGCGGTGGGGCTCCTGGCGGTGATCTCTTATTTCCTGAATGAACCGTTGGTCGTTGCCATCGGCGGGCCCTTGACCTATGGTCTTTCCCACATCGTCTTTATGGTCGGTTCCTGGCTTGCCGGCTCCATCTATGTCGTTTTTTTCCTCCGTTGGGCCACCCGAAGGGCGATTGAAAAAATGGGCGGGACGGTAACGCCGCCTCTTCCTTGAGCGGATGGTTGGCTTCGAGGAACAGCCGTCGATCAGAGTCCCGTATTCGACGGCGGGCGCAGTCTCCGCGGACTGCGCCCGCGGGGCAGAGGAGCGAATGAAAAATGAACCTTCTTCCGGGGGAGCTTCAAATCGTCCGGCGTCCAGTGTTCCGACCCGCGGATGCGGTCGGCGCGTTTGAAAGGTTGATTCCATGAAGGTGCTGCTTATCTCGGCCAATACGATCACGACCCCGCACGCTGTGTATCCGCTTGGGCTCGATTATGTCATGCGAGCCCTGACGCCCCGCCATGAAGTCCAGATCCTGGACATGAATGTCGCCGGGGCTCGGGACCGGCTCGAGAACTCTCTTCGAGACGATCGCCCGGACGTGGTCGGCATCTCCATCCGGAATATCGACAATGAAGATACCCTGGATACTCAGAGCTACATTCCGGGGTATGAGGCGGTTGCACGATTCGTCAGGGCGCGCACGCAAGCTCCCATCGTTCTCGGCGGCAGCGGCTTTTCCATCTTTCCCGGCGAGTTGATGTCCCGGCTGGATGCTGATTTCGGTGTCGTCGGGGAAGGGGAGGCCATGTCGTTGCTGCTCGCCGCCCTCGAAGAGGGAACGGATCCGGCCGTCCTGCCCGGCATCGTAACCCGCGGCGGACCCATCGGGAGCCCTGTTCCCTGGCCCGGAAGCGTTGCGAGGCGGATAGGTGCAAACGAAGCGGGGCTTCGCTTCTACCTCGAGCGCGGGGGGATCATGAATCTTCAGACGAAGCGGGGCTGTCCGTTTCGTTGCTTCTATTGCTCCTTCCCCCTCATCGAGGGGCGTCAAATCCGTCTTTTCCCCCCCGGCGAGGTTGCCCGGCAGGCGCGGGAATTGGAGGAACTGGGCGCCCGTTTTCTTTTCATTACGGACTCGGTTTTCAACGCCAATGAGAGCCACAGCCTTGCAGTCGCCGCGGCCTTCCGGCGCGAGCGGCTCGGCATTCCCTGGGGGGCTTTTCTGGCCCCCAGGCATCCTGCCGACGGTTATTACAGCGTCCTGGCCGACGCCGGAATGACGCACGCCGAATTCGGTACGGAGTCTCTCTGCAACGCGCAGCTGAAACGCTACCAAAAACCATTTCAAGCAGAAGAAGTCTTCGCTGCCCATGCAGGCGCCCGGCGCGCAGGGATCCATATCGCCCACTACTTCCTGCTGGGCGGGCCCGGGGAGGATGTTCAAACCCTGGAAGAGACGCTGGCCCGGATGGAGGAACTGGATAAGGCGGTTTTTTTCCTTTTCTGCGGCGTCCGGATTTTCCCTCAGACCCCCCTTTATCAGCTCTCGCTGGAGGAGGGACAGATCAGGCCGGGCCAGGACCTCCTCACCCCGGTCTTTTATCGCCCGAAGGGGATTGCGAAGGAGGAGATCAACGAACGGGTGAAGCGGCAAGCCCGCGGCCGGATGAACTGGATCTACGGGGATGGCAGTGCTCAGACGGAAGGTGCCGTGACCCGGATGCATGCCCGCGGCCGTTCCGGTCCTCTGTGGGAGTTGCTTCTGAGATGAAAAGGGCGTTCACCGGCAAGATCCTCTCACCTGCCCACGCGGCAGGCTTCTCGGCATTGGCCGTTTCTGGGGGGCTCTTCTTCATCCGGGAAGAGATGGCTGTCGCGCCGCTCGCTTTGTTCCTCCTTTTTTGTCTCGTGGCTCCCTTTCTCCCCCAGGCGGGTTTTTTTCTTCCGGTGATCAGCCGCGGGGCAAGAGATCGCCTGGCGGCGGCCCTGACCTTCGACGACGGTCCCGATCCCGATGTCACGCCCGGTCTGCTCGAGCTTCTGGATCGATATCGGCTGCCGGCGACCTTCTTCGTGGTGGGGGTGGAGGCGGAGCGGCACCCGATGCTGATCCGGGAAATCCTGTCGAGGGGCCATGCCGTCGGCAATCACTCCTACCATCATGACCCCCTGCTGATGCTGCGTTCCCGTACGAGGCTTTCCGATGAGATTACCCGCACTCAGGAACTGCTGGCCGGTTTCGGCATCCGGCCCCGCGCGTTCCGGCCGCCCGTGGGCATCACCAACCCCAGGTTGCCGGGGGTCCTGAGGACGCTGGACATGGATTGCATCACCTTCAGTTGCCGGGCCGGCGATTTCGGGAACCGCCTCATCCGCGGGCTGGCGAAACGCATCCTGAAGAGGGTCCATCCCGGGGCGATCGTCCTTCTCCACGACGTTGCGCCGTCCGGCGTTCGCGGGATCGCGGACTGGCTTGAAGAGGTGGAGCAGATCATCCTGGGGCTCAAAGCGAAGGGGTATGAAGTCGTGCCGTTGTCGCAGTTGATCGGAAGGCCGGTGATGGAACCGGCAACCCTTCCGCCGTCCGGCGGTATTCCCGAAATCACGAGAGGTCCGGAGGAGAAATGAAAAAAACGTTCCATCAGGGGTTGTCGCACCGTTCGGGTGGAGCGGACCGGATCGCAGCCTCGGCAAGCGTTTCGGGGGATTCGGCCTGGTACGACGGCCATTTCCCCGGCCACCCGCTTCTCCCGGGAATTGCTGTTCTGGCGCTGGTGGAAGAGGCGATCCTGGCGGCGGAGCGTGAGGAGGGAAGGTCGATGAGGATCACCGGCCTCGGCAGGGTCCGTTTCCGCCTTCCGGTCAAGCCGGATGAGGAAATGACGTTGAAGATATCCAGGCAGGAGGGGCGCAACGGATGGACCTATCTTTTCAGCGTCAGCCTGTCCGGCGAACCGGCCTGTACGGGGGCTTTTACGGCTGCACCGGTCCACGGTCCATTGTACAAATCTCTTGACAAAGATTAGGGTTTTTAGCAAAAGAACATTTTTATTCGTGGACGGGAAATCCTTGGAATTTTGGAGGTTGACACATGCCGGAGTGCAACGAGGACCGTAACCAGATCCTCCGGATCGCCGAGATCATCATCGGGGAGTTGAAGCTGCAGGACATTACGCCGGAGACCTTCGATCCCGACATGGATCTTGTGGACGAACTCGGCGTGGACAGCATGGATCTGGCAACGGTGGCCCTGGTTCTTCAGGACGAATACGGCGTTTCCATCGATGAGGACGACTATCCGACCCTGAGGACCGTCCGGCTGATCGCCAGATATCTCTGTTCCAAACTGGCTTCCGGCAAGAAACCGTGAAAGAGGTCCGGGAAGGCTCAACGGCGGGCGACAGGATATTCGGGGGGAGTGGAGACCCGGATGACGTATAAGGCCGAAACGATGCTGAATCAGGAAAGCGGCGGGCGAAATCCGCTGTGCGGCGACGCCGCGTTGACACGCGCGCCGGCGCCGGAAGATCAGCCGGCGCCCCGGCGGTGGAAATTTTCCGAGCTGCTGTCGGAGCCGGCCGTCAAGGCCCGCTGGGAGAAGGTCCGGCAATACTTCTTCCTCAGAGAGTCCACCTATGACATGACGAACCGCTGCAACCTCCGTTGCGACGGCTGTTATTATTACGAGGGCGCCAAGCAGTTCGCCATGGAAAACGACGGGCCCGGGGCCTGGCGCGACCTGATGCGCCGGGAACGCGAGCGCGGCATCACGTATGTCGTCCTCGCCGGGGCCGAGCCCTCGCTCGTTCCCGCTCTTCTCGATGTCTGCTTTTCCGAGATGCCGCTGGGCTGCATTGCGACGAACGGCTTTCGCCGCATCGATCAGGCCGTCGGTTACCGGATCCACATCTCCGTCTGGGGGAACGACGAAACCAGCTTGCGGGTGCGCAAGGCCCGGGAACTGCTCCGGCGCCAGATCGACAACTACCGCGGCGATCCGCGGGCCGTTTTCGTTTATACCTTTACGCGGGAAAACATCGCTGAGGCATCGGAAGTCATCGGCATCCTGGCGGCGGCGGACTGCCGCGTCACCTTCAATGTCTTTTCCGCACCCCTGGGTTACGCAGGGGACCTGCGGCATGATGAGGCTTCCCTGGCCGGGACCCGGGAGGTCATGAAGGAGATGATGTCCCTCTATCCCCGTCACGTCCTTTTTTCTCCTTACAACGCCGTCGCCCATACGCACAGGAAGGGCCTGCACGAACTCTACAGCTGTTCCTATCCCCGGAGAAACGCCTCCACGGCGATCGGCCTGGGACGATCCTTCCGCCAGTTCAGAACCGACCTCACGTGGGACCGGGAAGTGGCCTGCTGCGTACCGGACACCGATTGCGCAGACTGCCGGCATTATGCAGCGGGAAGCGCCGTGGTGACCGCCCGGCTGTACCGTCACGTGACGGATCCGCCTTCCTTCAAGTCCTGGCTGGACTACGTCGATACCTACCTGGCCGTCTGGGTCATGGGATATGACAAGGGGGAGAATCTCTGCGCAGAGATGGTGGCTCCGCCGGGATGCGAAGAGATGAGGAAACCATAACGATGCAGACCGTCAGTTCACTTCTGGACCCCGTCTGGTACGGGCGTTACAAGGCGATTTCCCGTCTGAACATGCGCAGTTCCATTTACGATGTGACGAACAGCTGCAACCTGCGCTGCAAGGGGTGTTTTTTCTTTTCGTCCGATGAGCACAAGGCCGCGCGGGAAGAAACGGACGTCGCCCGCTGGGATGCCTTCGTGGAAAAGGAACAGGAGCGGGGGGTCAATCTGGCCATTCTCATCGGCGGAGAGCCGACCCTCCATCTCGACCGCGTCGAGGCCTTCTATCGGCGCCTTTCCACCTACTGTGCCACCAACGGCCTGATCAAGGTGCCCCGGGAAAGATTCCCCGACATGATGGTGGGCATCTCCCTGTGGGGGGACGAAGAGGATGAAAAGCTTCTGCGGGGGAAGGACACCTTTGCCGTTTCCAGCCGCAATTATGAAGGCGATCCCTTCACCTACTATCTGTATACCATCACCTCCCGGCAGCTCGGGCGGCTGGAGCGGGTGATCGGCAGGATCGACGCCGTCGGTCTCAAGGTCCACATGCAGCTGCTCTCCAATGATGAAGGCGTCGACGGGTTCTCCTGGAGCCCCTCGCAACTGGCCGATGTGCGCGCCGAGATGGACGCCATGCTCGATCGCTACCCGCAGACCGTTGTTTCCTGCCGGTACTACCATGAAATCATCACGACCGGACGGATGCTGGGGCGGTCTTTCGGGTGGGAGGAATGTCCGTCCGTGACGGAGCCCCTCGACAACCGCAATCCCCGTCCGAAGCGCCTCATCCGCTTCATCCGCTGGGCTGCCGATCTCGAGACGATGCACCGCTGCTGCACTTCGGCGACGCGGGACTGCCGGACCTGCAAGGACGGCGCCGCCCACATGAGCTGGGTCATGGTCAACAAGAGGGACCACCTGCGATCCGCGAAGGACCTCCAGAACTGGATCGAAGTGTACGAGATGTTCGCCAAACTCTACAAGTTCATCCCCTGGTGAGAGGGGTGTTCCTGCCGAACCCTGCGAGGAGATGATGGACGACACGCGACCCGTGATCCTGGGATATGATGCCGTCTCACCCCTCGGCACCGAGCTGGAAGGCCAGTGGGAACGCGCCGCCGCGGGCGAGAGCGGCGTATCCGACCTGACCCGCTTCCCCCTGAAAGAAGGTTTTCCCGTCCGGATTGCCGGCCAGGTCGGCCCGATCGATGTCGCCCCCTATCCGTTTCTCCAGCCCCGCGAGATGGCCCACTGGACCTCCCCCATCTTTCCTTACGCCTTGCTCGTCGTCCACAGGGCCTTGAAGAAGGCCGGCCTGGAGATTACGCCGGATCTGGCCCCGCGGGTTGCCGTCACTTTCAGCTCCGCCATCGGCGGGCTGGATGCGCTCATCGCGGCGGACCGGACGTGGACGGCGGCCGGGAAGCTGCCCCAGCCCTTCATGAATCCCAATTCCTGCATCAACATGGTGGGAGGCAAGGTCGCCATCCTGACCGGGGCAACGGGGCCCATTGCCTCGGTTGTCACCGCCTGCGCCACGGGAAGCAGTTCGCTGATCCTGGGGGCGATGTTCATCGCCCAGGGGACGGCCGATGTGGCCATCTGCGGCGCCGCGGATTTTCCCCTGATCGAGCCGATCGTGGCGGGTTTTGCCACGATGAACGGCGCCTACCGCCCCAAGGAGGGGGAAGCGCCCCTGCCGCCCGCCGCCGCGAGCCGCCCTTTCTCCCTTGGGCGCCGGGGATTTGTGGTTTCCGAGGGAGCGGGCTGCATCGTGATCGCTTCACGCGCCTTTGCCGCGGCGCACGGTCTGGCCTTCCATGCGCAGCTGGCCGGCTGGGCGATGACCGCCGACGCTTGCCATGTCGTTGCCCCCAATCCCGTTACGGTGACGCGCTGCATGGCCCAAAGCATCGGCCACGCCGGCATTTCACCGGCGGACATCGATGCAATCAATGCCCATGCGGCCTCGACCAGGGTCGGCGATCAGGTTGAGGCCGAGGCCCTCCGGGAGATCTTCGGAGACAGAATCCCTCCCGTTTCGGCCAACAAATCCCAGCTGGGTCATGCCATGGGCGCCACCAGTGCCGTGGAATCGATCCTGGCCCTGGAGGGTATGCGCCGGGGCGTCCTGCTGCCCACGGTCAACCATCGGCGCGACCCGGCGATCGATCTTGACTGCGTGGCTGAGGGCGCCCGACACCTGCAGCAGGAGCACGTCCTGAAGAACGCCTTCGGTTTCGGGGGGTGCAACGCCTGCCTTGTGTTTCGCTGTCTTGCCTGATATGAGAATCCTGATGACCCTTTCCCTTTGCGCTTCCCGGAACCGGTTTCTTCCCTGCGGAGACATCGCGGTCTCGGACGGGGCGGGGTGTCCTGAGTCCTCCAATACACGTACCGACAGGTTGATGCACGGATGAGAGCTCCATTAAACAGACGCGTTTTTGTCATCGGTTACGGGGCGGCCACCCCGCTGGGGAGGACGTTTCCCATAACGTGGGAGCGGGCCGTCCGCGGCGAGGCCGGTTTTCGGAAGGTCACCCGCTGTCAGGTCGAGTCGGTCTGCAACGTGGTGGGAGAGATCCCGGACTGGGATCCGATGGCCCTCGAGTTCGTGGATGCCAAGGAGGCGTACAACTGGAACGCCGCCTTCGTTCTCCTCACCATGGCCGTCTGCCATGAAGCCCTGGCCCACGCCCGCCTGCCGATGAACGGGGAAACCGGCCCGCGAACGGCTTGTCTCATCGGCTCCGCGATCAACGGCGTCGATGCCTTCCGGACGGCCATGCTCAACTTCCAGGAAAAGGGCCCCCTGAAGATCAGCCCTTACCTCCTGCCCAATCTCTGCGCCAATCTCCCCTCGGGAAAGGCAGGGATGCTGCTCGGTTTCACGGGACCCGTCTTTTCCCCCCAGGGAGCCTGCGCCTCGGGGAACCACGCCGTCGGCATCGGGGCCCGCATGATCCGGGACGGGGACTGTGATTTCGTCCTCGCCGGAGGGGTGGACACCCCGATCCTCCCGGAGATCATCCATGGGTTCGCCAACATGAACGCCACCGTCAAGGTCGTCCCCGGGGACCGGGCGTACGAGAATCCCGCGCAGGCCTCGCGGCCTTTCAGCGTTGATCGGCGCGGCTTCGTCGTTTCCGAGGGGGCCGGCGTCATCGTCCTGGCCGCCGAGGAGATGATCGCCCGCTACGGCCTTCAGGCGCGGGCGGAGGTGATGGGGGTCGGCTGGACATCCGATGCCTACCATTTCACCAAGCCCAATCCCGAAACGATCACCCGGGGCATCCGGGAGGCGCTCGACGATGCGGCTCTCCAGCCTTCGGACATCCAGTACATCAACGCCCACGGCACCTCCACGCCGAAGGGAGACCTCGTCGAGGTCGACTGCCTCCGGACGGTCTTCGGCCGGTCCCTGGAGAAGATCCCCCTGTCCTCCAACAAGTCCCAGATCGGCCATACCCTCGGGGCGGCTGCGGCCATCGAAGACGCCCTCACGATCGAGGGGATGCAGCGGGGGATGATCCTGCCCACGATCAACCATCTCCCCGATCCGCGTTTTGCTGACATCGACTGCGTGCCCAATACGGCCCGTCCGCACCGTTACGAGATGGCCCTGTCGAACGCCTTCGGCTTCGGCGGCACGAACTGCTGCATTATTTTCCGGGGGGTGGCGTGATGAAGCCCAGGCCGTTTCGGACCGAACCTCAGGGAGATGACGAACGTTACGTCCGTGAAGCCGCGACGGGACTGATATGGCACCGGTGCCGGATGAGGACCCTCTACGCCGATACGGACCGCTCCACCGTCGTTTATCACGCCAATTATCTGCGCTATTTCGAGTTCGGCAGGACGTCGCTGATGCGCGACGCCGCCTACCCCTATCGGGAGATCGAGGATAGCGGTTACGTTTACCCCATCATCGATCTCGGGATCCAGTTCCATCAGCCGCTGCACTACGACGATCCCATGTGGATCCACACCCGGCCGGCGGAACTCCAGCGGGTCCGTCTCCAGTTCGATTACGTCATCACCCATGCAGAGACGGAGGCCGATGTCTGCCGGGGATACACCCGGCATTGCGCCCTCAATTCCCGGGGGATTCCCGTGGCCGTCGATCCCAAGACCGTTCAGTTATGGAAAACCTTTCCCAGCCCGTCGAAACGATAGACCTTCCCGTGGCGGTGCCCGTGCCGGCCTATCTGCGCGATCACCTCGTCGCCGGCCGCGTGGTTCTTCCGGCCGTAGAGGCTCTGCAGATCATGGCCCGCACGCTGCCCGCGTCCGCCGGTGTCGATCCGTGCCGGCAGGAGTCGGGTGTGTTCAACCACGTCCTGACAGTCGATCCCGGGCTGCGGGAGATCCCGGCCGTCCATGAGTTTTCGCGTCTGGCGGACGGCCGCTGCCGTTCCAGGCTGGTGACCGTTCGATCGGGCCGGCAGGCGAAATGGACGCGCCGTGTCGAGCATGCGTCCGTTTTTTTTCTGCCCGCCGGCAGGGAAGAAGCGGTCCCGGCGGAAGGGCCGGCGGCGGCCTGCGGCGACGGGGCGGCCCCGGCGGGGCCGGTCTTCACCCTCTCGAGCCGTCGGCTCTATGATGAATTGGTCCCCTTCGGGCCGGCCTATCAGAATGTGACGGGCGACGTTTGCCTGACGGCGGCCGGCGCCTGGGCCGAGGTCTTCGGCGGGGATGCTCCGGAGCCGGCCGGTCCCCTGGGCTCTCCGTTCCCGGCCGATGCAGCCTTCCATGTCGCCTGCGCCTGGGGGCAGCGGTACGGAAACACCATCGCTTTCCCGGTGGGCTTCGGGCGAAGACGGATCCTCGTCCCGACACGGGCCGGCGAAACCTATTCCTGCCGCATCGTTCTTCTTCCGGGGGATGCCCCCGCGCTGCGTTTTGACCTCTGGATCCATGGCCGCGACGGGAAGCCCGCGGAGTTTATAGAGGGGCTCGAGATGCGTGACATCTACGGCGGGAGACGAAGGCCCCCCGCCTGGGTGCGGGAGCCGCAGGAGACTTAGACGGATGCGCTTCGCCGGTATTCTTTTCTTGACCTATCTGGCCGGGTCGGTCAATTTCGCCATCATCATCCTCGGGTTTCTGGGCAAGGGGGACCCGCGGACGGCATTCAGCGGGAATGCGGGCACCACCAACGTCTATCGCCAGGCCGGCAAGGGATGGGCGGCCGTCGTGCTCGCCCTTGACGTGGGGCGGGCCGCCTGCCTGGCCATGCTGGCGGCGGCCCTTCTGCCGGGCGATCTGCTCCCCTGGGTTGGTCTCGCCCTGGTTGCCGGGAACCGTTTCCCCTGCTTCCACAGGTTCAGGGGCGGCAAGGGCGTGGCCAGCTATCTGGGCTTCACCCTCGCGCTCGTCCCCTGGGGAGCGGCCGCCTCCTGCCTCCTCTGGGTCGTGGTCCAGCGGATCGTGCAGGTCCCGTTTATCGCCTCTTTCTGCATGATCCTCGCTCTCGGAGGAGCGACGGTCGCCGCGGGCGGCGCTCAGGCCGTTCCCCTCGCCGGGACGATGTTGACCGTCCTGCTGATTGTATTCAGCCACAGGGAGAATATCCTCTCCCTGGTGGAGGCGAAGCGGCAGCGGCTTTAAGGTCAGGAGGTTGAGCGCCGCTGCGGCGCTCAACGGAAAGCGAAAATGTCCATGCGCATTGTCCTGGTTCATCCGCGGGGATTCAACTGGTTTCCCGGCCGGCGCGACATCACCGATGTCGCCAACCGCATGGTCCCGCAGGGAATTCTTTCCATCGCCGCGTATCTGCTGAAGCAGGGACACGAGGTCTTTGTTTACGATTGCCTGGGTCCGGGCGCTCCCGTCAATCTCGATGCGCAGGTTCGGGCGATCCTGGGATATGAGCCTGAGCTGGTCGGATTTTCGGCCACGACGTCTTCTTTTCTTGATGCCGCGCAGATGGCGCAGGAAATCAAGACGCGGGCGGCACAGGTCAGGACCGTCTGCGGGGGCGTCCACGTTTCCGCCCTGCAGGACGAGCTGCTCCCCGCGTATCCGGGTTTTGATTTTCTGTGCGCCGGAGAGGGCGAGCTCACGATGGCGGAGCTTGCACGGGGCGCCGACCCCGCGGAGATCAGGGGGTTGATCCGGCGTCAGGATTCCGCGCCGACGGCCAATCCTCCCCGTCCCCAGATCGCCGACCTGGATTCGCTTCCCTTTCCCGCCTATGAAAAGCTTCAAGGCTTCCCCGGGGATTACCATCTGCCCCTGTTCAGTTACGTTCATACCCCCGGGGCGACCATGATCACATCAAGGGGTTGCATGTTCCAATGTTCCTATTGCGACCGTTCCGTCTTCAAGAGGGGATTCCGCTGCAACTCGGCTTCCTACATCTATGAGCACATGAAATACCTGCGGACGGGATTCGGCGTGCGGCACATCAACATCTACGACGACCTCTTCACGGCGGATCGCCGCCGCATCGTCGAGCTCTGCGAAAAACTCGCCCGGCATCCCCTGGGGATCCATTTCAACTGCGCCGTCCGGGTCGGTTTCACGGACGACGAGCTGCTCCGGATGCTGAAAGATGCCGGGTGTCTCATGGTTTCCCTGGGCATCGAATCGGCGGACCCGCAGATGCTGGCCAGGCACAAATCCGGTGTTTCGCTGGATGAGGTTTGTGATACGGTAAGACGGATTCAAGCCGCAGGGCTGCGGGCAAAGGGGTTGTTCATGATGGGCCTGCCCGGCGAAACGGAAGAATCGATTCGGAGAACATCGAATTTTGTTCTTTCGCTGGGGCTCGATGACATGAACATGTCCAAGTTCACCCCTTTCCACGGGGCTCCGCTCTGGTCGACGATCCGGGACGAAGGAACGTTTCAGGAAGACTGGCCGTTGATGAATTGCCTGAATTTTGTCTTTATACCGCGGGGCATCGCCTCCAAAGAAAGGCTGGATTTTCTGTACAACGAACACGTGAAACGTTTCTATTCCGATCCCCAGTGGCGCAAAAGATTCCGCCGCCGTCTTTGGCAGCACCGGAAGAGCATCGCCTATCTGATCCGGCATCTGCCGTCGTTCTGGTCCGCCAAGCGCCAGTTTGAACCGAAGGGCTGACGTTCGCCGGAACCACGGAGAAAAAAGGAGGAGGTGCTCGTGCGCATTCGAGGTGTTCTTGCGATTCTCCTGACGCTCGCTGTCTGCTTGCCTCCCCCCGACGTCTCCAGCGGGGAGAAGCCCCTCTGGGAAGCGGGGGCGGGATTGGCCCTCCTCCACATGCCGGACTACCGGGGTTCCGACGAACGAAGATTCCTGCTGTTGCCTTATCCCTACCTGATCTACCGCGGCGACATTCTGCGGGTCGAAAGGGAGCGCATTTCGGGACGCATCTTCAAGACGGAAAACGTCTTGCTGGACTTCAGTCTCTTCGGCAACGTGCCGGTCGACAGTTCGAAAAACGAGGCCCGCAGGGGCATGCCGGATCTGGACCCGACCTTCGAGATCGGCCCGTCCTTGAATATAACGCTGCTGGACAATCGCCGCGACGCCTACAAATGGAGCCTGGCCCTGCCGCTTCGGGCGGTTTTTTCCACGGATTTTGCGTCGCTGCACCATGAAGGGTGGGTGCTGAATCCGCGGCTGGTTTTCGAAAAATCCGATGTTCTTCCCGGGAGCGGCCTGAATCTGGGAATTTCAGCCGGGCCGATGTTTGCCGACGGCGCCTATCACCGATATTTTTATTCGGTGGGACCGGCTTACGCCACGGCATCGCGTCCTTCCTACGACGCCGGCGGCGGATACAGCGGGTCGGCGCTCAGCATCGGGTTGAATAAGAAAATGGAACCATGGATCTTCAATATCTTTGTCAGCGTTGATTTTCTCCAGGGCGCCGTGATTGAAGACAGCCCTCTGGTGAAGAGCAAGTATTCCATCATGAGCGGGATCTCCGTGTCCTGGGTATTCCTCAAGTCGGAGAAACTGGTACCGGCTGGAAGATAGGAAGCCGCCGCTCCCGCTTATCAAGCACAGCCCTGATCAGAAAGTTGCCCGGGCAGACTCCGGCCGAGATGAAAGGCTTCGGCGGCTGCGGCCATGAGGCGGCGATCCCGTCCAACACTGTCTTGCCGCATGAGGTGATTTCTGTTATGAAAACCGCGTGAAACCGATGGATCCGGAAATAGACAGGATGATTCCCCACCGCGGCCGGATGAGGCTGATCGAGACGGTGGTGGCTGTCGACGATCAGAGGGCGCGCACGGCCGCGACCACCTCGGAAGACTGGCCTCTCTACGGCGACGGATCGATCGATGCCCTGGTGACGATCGAACTGGTCGCCCAGACGGCGGCGCTGCTGGAAGGCTGGAAACGCATCCAGGGCGGCCGGGGGGGCGCCACCGGCTGGCTCGTGGGGATCAAGAGCGCCGATTTCCGCCGTTCCCGCCTTTCGGTTCCGGCAACCTTGATCACCGAAGTGACCAAGAGCTATGCCCTGGAGGGCTACGCGGTCTTCGACGGGACGGTCCTTCTGGAGGGCGAGATCGTGGCCGTCATGAGCGTCCAGGCCTTCCGTGCGGAGGCCGATTCCTGAGATGGAGCCGACGGAGAGATGACGCGACCATGGACGTGATCCCCTACACCGAAGAGCACCGGATCTTCCGGCAGACCCTGCAGAAGTTTCTGGCCAAAGAGGTCGTCCCCTTCATTGAGGAATGGGAGGCGGCCGGGATTGTTCCGCGCAGCGCCTGGAAAAAAATGGGCGAACAGGGTTTCCTGTGCATGGACGTCCCGGAGGCGTACGGAGGACTGGGGGCGGATTTCCTCTACACGGTCATCGTGGTCGAGGAGATGACGCGCACCAACTCCTGCGGTCTTGCCGCCCGGCTGCACAGCAACGTCGTGGTTCCCTACATCACGGCCTTTGCCGCCGAGGAGCAGAAAAGGCGCTACCTTCCCCGCTGCATCGCCGGGGATTGCATCACGGCCGTCGCCATGTCGGAACCCCAGGCCGGCAGCGACCTGGCCGCCATCAGGACGACGGCGGTGGAGGAGGGAGACGCCTTCGTCCTCAACGGGCAGAAGACCTTCATCAGCAACGGGATCAACGGAGACCTCTTTGTCGTTGCGGCCCGCGATCCGGCGGTCGAAAAGGCGCACGACGCCATCGATCTGTATCTGGTCGAGGCCGGCACCCCCGGTTTCATCAAGGGGAGCCGTCTGCGAAAGATCGGCTGGCACAGCCAGGACACGGCGGAGCTCTTCTTCGAGGACTGCCGGATTCCGAAGGCCAATCGCCTGGGGGAAAAGGGGACGGGTTTCAAAAAACTCATGCGGAACCTGCAGCCGGAGCGTCTCGTCCTGGCGATCAGTGCGGTCGCGGCGGCCGAAATGGTTTTCGAGGCGACCCGCGGATACTGCCGGCAGCGAAGCGCCTTCGGCAAAGCCCTGAGCCGTTTTCAGCATGTCCAGTTCGAGCTCGTCGAGATGGCGACGGAAATCAAGCTCGGCCGGACCTTTGTCGACAAACTGATCGCCGATTACCTGGAGGGCGTCGATGTAACCGTGGAGGTCTCCATGGCCAAATACTGGACGACGGAGATGGCCTTCCGCGTGGCCGACCGCTGCCTGCAGTTGCACGGCGGCTACGGGTACTGCGAGGAATACGCTGTCGCCAGGGCCTGGCGCGATATACGGGTGACCCGGATCCTGGGCGGGACCAATGAAATCATGCGGGGGATCGTCGCGAGGCACCTGGGGCTCTGACGGTGCTTTTTCAACGGAGTCTTCCCGGCGTTCGTAAGGTCTGCTCCGTTCGGCCGGCTCTATCGGGAAAATTGAAAGGGAGAAACATGATGGACGAACTCATCGAAGAATTGAAAAGCAAGATCATCTCCACGTTGTCGCTTCTGGACGTGCGGCCTGGGGATATCAAGGAAGACGAACCCCTTGTGGGGGGGGGCATCGGCATCGATTCCATCGATATCCTGGAACTGGTCCTCATGCTCGAGAAGGACTACGGGGTGAAGATCGAAACCCGGGAAGTGGGCGTCAAGGCATTTGCCTCCGTCCGCGCCCTGGCGGGGTTCGTCCGGGAAAACCGCACGAAACCATGACAACTCCACGAAGGCTTTCCCCGCGCCGGGTTCCCTGAGACCAGCCCCTCGCGCAAGGATGATCATGGAAGACAAACGGACATTTGACGCGGTGATCGTCGGTTCGGGGATCGGCGGGCTGTCGGTGGGGATCCTCCTGTCCCTGCTGAATTACCGGGTCGTCATTGTGGAGCGGAACTCCCTGCCGGGCGGCCTGATGCGCAGCTACCGGCGCGATGGTCTGGACTGTCCCGTCGGGATTCACTATTTCGGATCCTTCGGAGAGGGAGAGCCCCTCCGGAGGATGTGCGATTATCTGGGAGTTGCGGAGAACATGGCGGTGGAGGAGATGGGGCGAGAAGGACCCATCGACCGCTATATCTTCGATGACTTCACCTTCGATCTGCCGGCGGGCTTCGATGTTTTTGCCGCCTCGCTGGAGAGGGCATTCCCCGGCGACCGGCGCCCCATTGCCGCGATCGTCGAAAACCTCCGGACGTTTTCCAATTTCCAGAAAGCCTTCACTTTTTTTTCGCCGGCCCCTCTGGCCGTCGATCCGGCGTTCTTCGCGCCGCTTGGGGCCTATCTGTCCGAAATGAACTGTTCGGCGGGGCTGAGGAGCGTCCTGGGCGTGTCGGCGCGATGGGTGGGGATGACGGAGGATGAATGCCCCGTTTTGTATCATCATCTGGCCCTGTCATCCTATCTGCTCTCCTCCTGGCGGCTCAAGGGATCCGGCGCGGATCTGGCCGGAGCTTTTGTTTCAAGGTTTGCGGCACTGGGAGGGACTCTCCTGTGCGGCGATCCGGTGACGGCGATCCTCGCCCCCAAGGGCGCGATCGAGGGAGTCCGGCTCGCGTCCGGAAGCGTATGCAGCGCCCCCCGGGTCGTTGCCGCCATTCATCCCAAGAAGGTGATAGCGATGCTGCCGGAGGGGATGGTCCTTCCGCGCCGGACCCGGCGTGTCGCCGAACTGTGCGAGACGGAGAGCCTCTTCGCCGTGAACGCGTCGGTGGACGCCGCGGCCCACCCGGCCCTCCCGTACAACATCTTCCGGCTGCAGGCGGACCGGGAGGGCTCGCTTCGCGGCGGCATCTTCCATCAATTGCTGCGCGGCCGGGAGGGGAGGAACCTCCTGGTCGTCATGACGAAAAGCACTTACGCAGAGTGGCGCCGCTGGGAGCAGACGGCCACCGGCCGGCGGGGAGCGGCTTACGAAGAGGAAAAGGCCTCCCGCGCCGGGAAGCTCCTCCGGGACGCCGAGGCGATCTTCGGGTCCCTGGCGGGGGCGAAGATCGTCGATGCCTACAGCCCTCTGACGCTGCGGGACCGGGTGGACAGCCCGGAAGGCTCCCCTTACGGGATACTGCGGTCGCTCCGCCAGCTGCCGGTTGCGGCAACGCTCCACCGCCTGGCTCCGGCAGGTCTTTGGTTCGCGGGTCAAAACGCCCTTTCGCCCGGGGTCCTCGGAACGGTCCTGGGCTCTTTTCACGCCGTCCGGCAGATGATCGGAGCCGACCGCTTCGCTTCGATTCATGAAGAGCTCGCGAGGGGACACGAAAAGCAGGGATGGGTCGGAGGGCGACGGTGATGGCAGATCCCCGGCCGGAACGGACCGCCCGAACCTTCTCCAGGGACGGCGAAGGATATTCACCCGGCATCCCGAAAGGGGATGCCGTAAGGACAAGAGACATGCGAGCCGGGTTTGGTGCTTTTGCGGCATGGGTTCACAACTTCACCGTCACGGTGATCCTCTGGGTGTACTATATTGCGGGATTTCTCCTGTTTTATTGGCCTTTTTATCTGTACGCCCGTTTTTTTTCGCCCGGGAACGAACTGGCCTTTCAGCGATGGAACTGCCGGCTTCACCGGTCGTTTTTTGCCCTTCTGCGGGCACTTGTTCCCCGGGTGACATGGCACGTCTCGGACGAGGTCAAGGCCCTGCGTTCTTCGGTGATCGTCGCCAACCATCTGTCTTTTCTGGACCCCATCCTCTTTGTCTCGCTGTTTGAAAAACAGAAGACGATCGTCAAGAAAGACTATTTCCGCTTTCCCGTTTTCGGCTGGATCCTGCGGCGCTCCGGATACATTCCTTCGCTGGCGGAAGGCCTGTTCTCGGCCGGCATGATCGATCAGATCAAGGCCATGCAGGACTACCTGGCGGCGGGCGGGAATCTTTTCATTTTTCCCGAGGGGACCCGGTCCCGCGACGGCCGGATAGGCCCGTTCGACAAGGGTGCGTTCAAGATCGCCAGGCTTTGCCAGGCATCGCCCCTCCGGGTGGTCGTTATCCGCAATACCGAGAAGCTTTTTCCGCCGGACCGGTTCCTGTTCAATGCCCATGACGAGACGGTCATTTACGTCGAACTGGCCGGGAGTCTTTCGCCGGATTACGGAAGCGAATCCTTTTCCCTGCCGGCGCTGATGGACGAGGCGCGTGCCCTCATGGAAAGGAAAGCGGGGCTATGAAAGTGGTCCTGGTTTCCATGCCCGATGTGATCCCCGTTGTGATCCATGAGATGGCGCTCCACATGCCCAACCACGGCATCGCCTGCGTCGGCGGCAACATCGATGAGGGGCACGAGGTCTATTTGATCGACCTGGTGCGCAAGCGACGCAGCATCGCGGCCTACCTGACGAAAACCCTCAAGAGAATCCGCCCGGACCTGGTCGGCCTGTCGGCCATGACCTGGCAGTTCTCAACCTGCCTGGCCGTGATGCGGCTCATCAGGCACATTCTGCCCGGGGTGAAGATCGCCGTCGGGGGCTATCACGCCACCCTGATGAGCCGGGAGATCGCCGCCTCTCCGGATGCCCGGGAGATGGATTTTATCATCCGGGGCGAAGGGGAGGAGACCTTCCGGAGGCTGGTCAACGCCCTGGCGGGGACCGACAGCCTGGAGGCCATCCCGTCGCTTTCCTACAAGCGGGACGGCGGATGGATCCACAACGAGATGGGGGAACTCTGCGATTTGTCCCGCCTGAAGCTCCCGGTGCGCGATCGCCGGCGCCTGACGGGCGGGTATCATTTCATGTATTCCCAGATCGAGGTCATGGAAACGTCCCGGGGCTGCACGCGCAGCTGTAATTTCTGCAGCATCAGCCACATGTATGGACGTTCCTACCGGACCTATCCCATCGAACGCATCCTCGCCGATCTGGACGACATCTACTTCAACAGGAAAACGCGGTTCATCTTCATCACCGATGACAACATGGTGCTGAATCCCAAGTGGGTCACGGCCGTCTGCGACGCCATCAGCGCCCGGAAATACCGGAACCTGCGGCTGATCGTCCAGGCCGACTGCATCTCCATGGCCCGCAACGAGGCGATGGTGGCGAAGATGGCCGCGGCGGGATTCCAGGGGGTGTTTCTGGGGATCGAGAACGTCTCCAGCCGGAACCTCGCGGCGATGGAGAAGGGCGATCTGGTCCAGGCGGCGCGGCAGGCCGTCCGGAACTGCCACCGGCACGGGATCATGGTGATCGGGGGACTCATCTTCGGCCTGCCCGACGACGACGAAACGGCCATCCGGGAAAACTATCAATTTCTCAATGAACTGGAGACCGACGCTTCGTACTGCCAGATCCTCACTCCCTATCCCAAGACCCGGCTTCGTGAAAATCTGCTCGCCGCGGGCCTGGTTACGAGTCCCGATCGCTTCGAGCGTTACAACGGCCTCTGGGCCAACGTGAAGACCCGGCATCTTCAGGCGGATCAGCTGGCGTACGCCTTCTGGTATTATCGGCAGACCGTTCTGGGGTGGTGGAAACCCTCGGCCTTTGCCGTGCAGCGGAACCGGCTGTGGACCTCCCTCTGGACGAATTGCGTCAAACCCGTCATGAAGCATTTCGTGGACCGGCGGCTCCGAAGGGCCGGCTGGCGGGAGCGGTATCAGGGGTATCTGCGGCGTCTGGAGGGAATGAACCGCTTTGTCGACCTGGACGGATTCCGGGAGAATGGCCCGCCCCCGGGAGGCGGCCGGAGGGCCCCGGAAAGTAGGGCTTGATATGGGTGGAAATACAGACTATAAGCCACCGTCGGGCAGATTGCCGAAAAACCCTTCAACAGGAAACCGATGACGAGAGAACAGATTACGGCCGCAATTCTGAATATCTTCCGCCGGGAGTTCGAGATGGAAAATCCCGGACTCGACGACGATTTGCGTGAGGCCGGCGAATTCGACAGCGTGGACGCCATCGAACTGCTCCTGGAGATCGAACATCTCCTCAAGAGCGAGCTGACGCACGAAGAAAAGCAGATGGCCATGGAGATCCGGACGATCCGGCAGGTGATCGACTACGTCGAGCTCATGGCCGACAAGAGGCATTTGTGTGAAAATTCCTGAAACCGCGTCCGCAGAGATCGGAGCCCGCCCATGACGGGACGAAGGGTGGTCATTACGGCCTGCTCGGCGATTACGCCGATCGGCCACAGCCGCGGCGAGATCGTGGACAGCCTCCGGCGGGGCGTCTCCGGCGTAAAGCCGCTCAGGGAGGATCACCTCCTGTCCCGGTTCATCCACTCCCGGGTCTTCGGGACGGTGGATTATCCGGTCGTGTTCGATTTCAAGCGGGTTTACCGCAAGACGATGGGGCCGGTCGCCTATTACGCCTGCCAGGTGGCGAAGGAAGTTCTCGAACAGTCCGGCCTGACCGGGGAGTTCGTGACCTCCGGCCGCCTCGGCGTGGCCTTCGGTTCCACGCACGGCAGCCCCTCGGTTCAGCGGGAGATCTACAAGACCTTTTTCACCGGCAGCCAGACGGAATTTTCCACGATCGGAGCGGTGGATTACCTCAAGTCGATGGTCCATACGACGGCGGTGAACATCACCAAGATGTTCGGCATCACGGGGCGGGTGATCTCCTCCTCCACGGCGTGCACGACCAGCAGCCAGTCCATCGGTTACGGCTACGAGATGGTCAAGTTCGGCATGCAGGATGCGATGCTCTGCGGCGGGGCCGATGAATACGATACGACGACCGTAGCGGTATTCGACAACCTGCTGGCCTGCTCCACGGCCTTCAACGACCGGCCCCAGTGCACCCCGCGGCCCTTCGACCGAAAACGCGACGGGCTGGTCGTGGGGGAGGGGGCGGGGGCGGTGCTTCTGGAGGAGTACGAGTTCGCCAGGCGACGGGGCGCCGAGATCCTCGGAGAGGTCATCGGCTTTGCCTGCAACAACAACGGCGGCGACCTGATCCTGCCGAATATGCGCGGCATCAGCGAAACCCTCCGCCTGGGGCTGCGTGACGCTTCCCTGAACCCCGACCAGGTCGATTTCATCAGCGCCCATGCCACGGGGACCAAGATGGGAGACATCATCGAGGCCCAGGCGATCCATGCCGTCTACGGCACCGGTCCCCTGGTGACGGGATTCAAGGGATACATGGGACACACCATGGGTTCCTGCGGCGCCATCGAGACGATCCTGATCCTGTACATGATGCGGGAGGGCTTTGTCGCACCGACGCTGAACCTCGAGGAACCGGACGAGCGGTGCGCCATGATCCGCCACACCCCGGGGATCGAGGCGCGGCGGATCGACACCGCGGCCGTCCAGAATTTCGCCTTCGGCGGCGTCAACACGAACCTGCTGATCCGGCGCTTCTCCTGAACCTATGAAGACAAAAAAAATCCAAGAGCGCGTGGTGGTAACCGGAATGGGGACCGTCAACGCGCTGGCCGCCGACGCCTCCCGATTCGCCGGCGCCCTGCTCCGGGGGGAATGCGGGATCGGTCCGGTTTCTCTCTTCGACGCGACGGCATTCCGCACCCACAACGCTGCGCAGGTAAAGGATTTCCGGCCCCGCGCCACCATCCCCGCTGAATTTTCCCTCAAACGGATGTCGCGCTCCGATTGTTTCGGCCTTGCAGCCGCGCTGGAGGCCCTGGCCCAGGCGGGGCTCGCTCCCGTTCCGGAAGGGCTTCGTGAGGAGATGGGCGTCGTCATCGGCGGGGGAGCCGGCGGCCTTCTGGAGGCGGAGACCGCCTTTTCGGACTACCTCAAGCGGGGTGCGCGCTTTGCCAGGTTTTCCCGCCTTGCCCCGCTCTGCTGCGCCTCGACGGCCAATCATCTGGCGACGAAATTCGGCCTTTGGGGACCGAAGGCGACTCTGATGACCGCCTGTTCCTCGGGGGCGACGGCCATCGGCCTGGCGCGCGACCTGATCCGCACCGGCGCCGCCCGGGCGATGATCGCCGGGGGAACGGAACCGCTCAGCCGGTTGACCTTTGCCTCCTTCAACGCCCTGCAGGCCGTCGATCCGGGCTACTGCCGCCCTTTTTCCGGGAACCGCGCCGGCCTGACACTGGGGGAAGGGGCGGGGATCCTCATCCTCGAATCCCTGCAGAACGCAGTGGAGAGGGGAGCGAACATCCTGGGCGAGATCCTGGGTTACGGCGTCACCTGCGACTCGCATCATATGACAGCGCCCGATGTCGGCGCCTCCGGGGCGGCCCGGGCGATGCGGGCGGCGCTGGCCGATGCCGGTCTTGAGCCGGAGGCGGTCGATTACATCAACGCCCACGGGACGGCGACGCCGCTCAACGATCTCATGGAGACGCGCGCGATCAAGGAAGTCTTCGGCCGGCGAGCCTGGCGGATCCCCGTCAGTTCGACCAAATCGATGCACGGCCACACCCTGGGGGCGTCCGGCGCGATCGAAGGGGTCGTCGCGCTCCTGGCGATAGCGGAGGGGTTCATCCCCCCCACGATCCACTGCGAGACGCCCGATCCGGAATGCGACCTCGATTACGTCGCAACGGGGGCCCGCCGGGCGCAGCCGGAAGTCGTTCTTTCCAACTCTTTCGCCTTCGGCGGGAACAATACGACGGTCGTCTTCGGCCGCTGCCGGGAAGAGGGAGGGCGGCATGGATAGACGCGTCGTCATCACCGGGATCGGCATGGTCACTCCCCTGGGCGTCGGCAAGGAGGCCTTCGCGCAGTCCCTCTGGAGCGGCGAAGCGGGGATCGGGGAGATCACGGGCTTTTCGACCGGCGGGTTGACTTCTCACCTCGGGGCGGAATGCCGCGCCTTCCAGCCCCGCGACTTCATTTCCCTGAAAAATCTGCGGAAGATGGACCGCCTGTCGGCCATGACGACGGCATCGGTCCGCATGGCACTGGAGGATGCGGAGATCCGGGTCGATGCCGCCAACCGCGACCGGATCGGGATCGTCATGGGGACGGCATTCGGAAATACGGAACACAAGGTCCTGAGCGCCCGGGCGCTCTTCACCGAGGGTCCCGGAAGCGTCAGCCCTCTTTTCGTCCCCAACACGGTGATGAATGCCCCGGCCGGCCATGCCTCCATCGAGATGGGCTTCCGCGGGGTGAACACAACGGTGAATCATCAGGCCGTTTCCGCGGAGACGGCGATCGCTTACGGCGCCATGGAGATCCGCCGCGGCACGGCGGATGCGATCCTCGCCGGGGGCGGGGATATCCTGTCGCCGTTCTACTACGAAGGACTCAGCCGTTTCCGAGCCCTCTCCCCGTTGGGAAACGGCGCCGAGGGCGCACGCCCCTTTGACCTGGACCGGAACGGGCCCGTCGTCGGAGAGGGATGCGGGATCGTCTGTCTCGAAGCCGCGGACGCTGCCCGACAGCGCGGCGCAACGCCTTATGCCGAGATAACGGGATGGGGCTTGGGCTCCTCGCCGGCGCCGCCCACGGCATGGCCCGCCGATCCCCGCGGTTTTCTGCTGACCCTGGATCGCGCCCTGCGGATGGCGGGAGCCGCCGCTGCGGAGATCGACCTTATCCAGGCGGCGGCCAACGGCGGACGCGACCTCGACGGACTGGAGGACGCAGCGTACGAGCGTCTCTTCGGGGACGCAGGCGCCAAGCCCTCCATCACCTCTCTCAAGGGGGCGACGGGAGAAACCTTTTCCTCCGGGGGCATCCGGGCAGCCGCTTTGGCGCTTTCCCTCCGGGATGGGATTGTTCCGGCCGTCGTCGGCCTGAAGAGGCCCCTCAGCGCCCTGCCGTTCGTCATGGGAGCGTCCGCACGCAGACCCGTTCACCGGGCGCTCCTGAGCGGGATCTCCTTCGGCGGGACATACGCCTGCCTCGTCCTGGAGAGATGAAGGGTCCGTCTCAAGCCCTGCCTCCATACCTTGCCGGTGTTCCCTGTCCGTGTTAAACTGAAACCCATGCGATGCAACGAAGGGGGGCTTTTATGCGAAGAATCGTGATCGTTTTGATGCTGGCGTTCCTTTGGTCCTTACCGTGCCAGGCCGCCGACAGCGGCGCCAATCAAGAAGAAAAGGGGATCGGGCAGAACTTCAAGGAGGGGGCAAAGGACATCGGGCAGGGGGTCAAGGAAGGGGCAAAAAATGTCGGACAGGGGGCAAAGGATGCAGGGAAGAAGATCAAGGAAGAAGCCAGGGAGAAGTCCAGGGAATTCAAGGAGTCGATGAAGGAAAGCAAGGAGGAGGCTCAAAAGAAAGGCCGGGGCATCGGCGAGTGGTTCAGGGACGCCGGTAAACAGACCGGCGAGGCTTTCCGGCAGGCCGGGAAGAATATCCGGAAATTTTTCACTGGAGACTGATGCGCCGTCAAAAACACGATCCGGGGATACGACAGCCCCCCTGATGCCGCCTGTTTGACGGCGGGCCGCGCAGAACTGGCGGCGATCATCTGATCAATAGAAGAAAGCGAACAGCACCAGCAAAAGAACGATGGCGTGCGCGGCGTAGATACCGAATCTGTGCCGATGGTAGAATTCATTTGCTTTCTGAATACGCTTAAGCCCGCCCAGCAATCGTCGGATAATGACAAGCAGGGGATACTTGTAATTATCCGAGGTAAGACTCTTCTGAAATGCGCACATCGGATAAATCGCATAGACGTCATCGGCCAGCGGACGAAAGAGGGTGTCGTTGACGATACCCTGCCAGGGCTGGTATGCCAGAGCTTCCGCGTAATGCCGATTCAATGCGTAGGCGTGGCTCAGGCTCTGGTAGCGAACTTTCTGCACGCACGGATTCGCAGTCTTATGGCTGGAACGGATCAAGGCTCCGAGCAGCAGGACTTTCCATTCCGGATGTTGTCCCAGCCAATCGGTGCAGCGTCTCAATCGTTCCGGGTCAAAGCGGTCAAATTCCACATCGTCTTCAAAAACAACGATATTTTTCGCACCTGCCTCCAATCCTTTACGGAGGCACAGCATGTGGGATTCATACACCCCCTGTTCCATGTTGAACGGATGATGTTCGCCAAGCACGAACTCGACTCTATCGGCCAGTCCGACGTTCACAAATTCCCGGAGCGCCGACTTGCGGCGGTCATCCCGTTCCCGCAGGGAAACGCAGTATAGACAATCAAAAAAATCCCAGCCGCTGGCTTCTGTTTTCACGGGTCCCTCATGTGGTTTGCGCTCCGGGGCAGATCCATCACGGCGACGAGCTGCACGCCCAAACCCTCCTCACGGCATCAGTCCAAGGTATTGCCAGTAGGGAACGCTCAGGAGCCCGGCCGCGATCGTCATGATACAGTACGCGATGCAGAAGGGAATCATTTGCCTGTGCGTCACCATCTTCCCGCCTACGGCGTAATAGGACGTCAGAAAGCTGGAGTTCTGATAGAATGCGATCCATACGTTGCAGGATACGGAAATAAGAAAACCGGTAACCCATGGATTGATGCCTGCCTGCATGGCGAAGGGCGCAAGGACCACCGTGAGGATGACAATCGTCGCCAGGAAGGAAACCAGCACAAAACGAACCGCGAAGACCGCGATGCACAATACAATAACCATGAGATACGTGTTGGACATGATCGGGGCAATCAGGGGAGTGCAGACCTGTACGATCCATCGGTCGACATTCACGGAGGTGAGGACATTGCCGAGATTGATGATGGCCCCGATGAAAATCAGGCCGTCCCATCCCACCCCCGAACGGAAATCCGCGCGGTCAAGGACTCCGGAAACCAGCAGCACGACGAATCCCGAGAGTGCCACGAGGGTCGCATTGATGCCATGCAACGGTTCCGTCATCCAGAAGAGCAGGGCCGTCAGCAGGACGGCTGCGGTCGTCTTTTCATCGCCGCTCATGGGGCCGAGAGATGACCGCTGCAGGGCGATCTCTCCCGCCGTGAGGGCGCTTTCCCCCTTGGGTGTGTACAGAAGCAGCAGGGCCAGATACATCCCGGCCAAGGCGGTGACGTTCCAGACAATGCAGGCGGCGAGCCAGTAGGTCCAGCTGAACTGGGTCTGAATATCCGCAGACAACAAGCCCAGCATCATATACCCGCCGACAGACGCGCTGATGAACATCGGACCCGTGACGACAAACCCGAGATACATGGCTGCAAACAGGCCCGCGGCTCCGCGGCTTTTCCGTGCGTAGCCCATGGCGTCGCTGATGCCCAGGCTGATGGGCGCCATAATGGCGGCCTTCGCCGTTACACTCGGAATGAAGGGGGCGACCATGGTTCCCCCGCAAATGAGGGCCAATACCTGGCCGTTGAAAGTTGCAGGAAAAATCTTCATCATCCCCAAGGACAGCCTTTTGAGAAGGCCGCTTTTCGACATGGCGCATCCCATCCCCAGCGCGCCGAAGAGAAGCCACCACGTCCTTTCGGAAAAACTTGCAAAGGCCGTCTTAAAGGGGACGCAGTGGAACAAGGCCAACGCGGCGCACATTGCGATGGCGACGACATAGTCGGGTGCAACTTCAAATATCCAGCAGGTTACGGCCCCGACAATGATCCCCAGGGTCCACATGGCCTGCGGGGTCAGGCCGCCGGGCGGCGTTACGGCGGCCACGGCGCTTCCCAACACAACCGCCCCGCCCCCTGCAATCATCTGTTTCACCGTCATGGATAGCTCGATTCACCTTCATGGGGGCAGCTGTCCCCCGGATGCCCTCTTCCGCCGCGGCGGGTTTTCGAACCGGCGTTTGGTCCGGCGCGGGAGTTCAGGGGACGGGAGAAACCGGGGTGCCCATTGCGGCCGCACTAATCGGCCAGCCGCACAATGAAGTCTTTCCCCGCGATCCGCAGGTTTTCACCGGAGGTCCTCCATGTCGTGTAACCGATCAGGTTGACATCCGCGATCAGTAAGTTTCCGCGTTCGCTGCCCAGCACATGGCCGTTCAGGTGGAAGGCGACGGTGTCTCCCTCTTTCACGATCTTGAAGGCGTTCACCGCGTTTCCCCGGTTCGCCCAAGGCGAGATGACCGAGGACTGCACGAAGGTTGTTCCGCCGTTTATTTGCCGGCGGATCATGTGCCTCCCGGTGGGATGCACGCAGAACTCGTACATGTTCTTGAAATCCCGTCCGAAGATCATCCCGTAATAAGCGGAGGCGGGATCCCCGTTGTCGCCGCTAAGCTTCGCGACGCTTGCTTCCACGCTGAAGTTCTTTGCCGGGTCCATGGCCAGATCGATCTTCGAGTAAAAGATCTGGATGTGCTTTTTCATGGCAATGACATATTGCCGATCCCTTATCGCCGCGGAGGCTGCATCCCAATCCCCGATCGCCCAGCCGTTGCGGTTGTCGGCAAAACGCTCTTCCAGGAGGATCGTCGTCTGCGGTGGCGCGGCTCCCTGAACTGCCGGAAGGGCGCTGACCTTTTCCCCTCTCGCCTTGCGCACGATTCGGTCCGCTGCAAGCGGTATGGCCTCCATGAGGCCGTCGATGTCCCGGGCCATCGCCTGATCGGACAGTTCCACGACACCGGTTCCGGTATCGATTCCCTTGAGAAGAAGGATGTATCGATCCCCCATTTTGGAGATCGATCCGGTGACGATCTTTTGCGCCCCCGCCAAAGCGCCCACTTTCGATGCCTGGCTTTCGGTCAGGCCGCTCATGCTCAGCTTCTGCTCCTCCAGGATCTTGCTCAGCATGCTGCGTTCGACGACCTGAAAGGCCTTCTTGTCGGCGAGTGCCGCCTGCAGCATCTCCGTCAGCGTTATGACGTCGACGTTCTCTCTATCGACGCGCGAAAGGAGATCGAGAACGGCGACCTTGAGATTGCCGGATCTGTCCCAATCCGCAGCACCCATCGCAGGAACGAGGATGCAGATCATGACAGCCATGAAACATATCGATCTTCTCAGGTTCATGTGACAATCTCCTTCGGATTGCTCTTTTCTACCACTATTCCAGCGTCGCGGCCTCGCGCTCATCAGACGGACGATCGGGAAGTCTCCCGGAAAGCTACCAAGTAAGAAGTGGAATGTCAAAAAAGAAGATCGGTCCCGCAGCGGTGCGACGGGGGACCGGGGTGGACCATCGTTCTTCGACAGGTCCTTGGGGAACTCTCAAAAAGTGACGGCATCCTGACTTCAAATGTGGTAAACGTTCCCGGGGCGGGGCAGCGATCAGAATCCGCCGGGAGCGGTAAAGACGGGGAATCTATGTCGCGGGTTCATGTGGGTTTGCCTGAGAAATTCAACTTTTCCATGGATGTCGCGGTTCGCAGGAGCGATATCAGCGCCGGGAATCACCTGGGTGCCATCGCCATTCTCCCCTATACGTCTGAAGTAATGGAGGCCTTTCTACGACGCATCGGCCTTCTTCTATCAAATCAGGATCGGACGGGGATGGTTATGGCTGACGCGACACTCGTTTTCAAGTCCCAGGCGTTCTATGGAGAGACGCTCAAAATCGAAATGGCCGTGACGGATTTCACAAAAAAAGCTGCAGCTTTTATTACCTGCTGACGGAGAAAGCAACCGGCAGAGAAATCGCCCGGGTGAAAACGACCAGGGTCTTTTTTGACTATAAGAGCCAGAAAGCCGCTGAGGTGCCGGCGAGTTTCATGGCGGCCCTTGAACACTCTGCCTGAAACCCTTGTCCGTGACATCCGCCACATTTGTCTTCAGCTTACGAAAAACAAAGAAGTTGCATGAACTGACGCATGTCGTCAGTCTTCTCCAGACAAGATACGGCGTCGATCACGTGCCGCATTTTCTTTTCCCCCAGTACTTCGGCAGTGAGGCTGCGAAATTTTTCGTGCAGCTCTTCGTCCGTCATGGGGTTACGCGGGTGCCCCTTCGGATACTCGATGCGACAACTGTATTTTTCTCCCTTTGTTGTCGTGATTTCCGTGATACCGGCGCGGCCGAACTGATCCAGATCGGCATTGATTTCGAGAGAGATTTTATCACTCAATTCTCTGACGACGGGGTCGGTAAATTTTGCGGGAGAATACTGTGCAGGACCTAATGTCTGTTCGATAATGGCGATGGCAGTGACATAATATGCGCTGTGATCGGCGGTTTCCTTATTTCTCGGATAGCGTTTCGCCGGATCGCCGGTATGCTGAACACTCCTTGTGCCTGCTTGTATTTTGATCTGAGCGATATCCTCAGGCTTGATATGATGCTCCTTCACCAGACAGAGCGTTGCATTGAGGTGCCCTTGGATGGTGCCGCAGGCTGACCAGGCCTTAAACTCGGTGTTGCAGATGCGGTATGGGCCGCCGAAATCGATGAGCTTTGATACGTCGAAATCTCCTCCCATCACTGTTTGGATAAAGCCTTCTTCTCCTTCCAGCACCGTGCGAGGACCGGTAAAACCCTTCTGAGCCAGCAAGGCGGCAAGAATGCCGTCTCGGGCTGTAAAGGGGAAACGCAGGTTTTTGGTCATGCTGAACTCTTCCGAGGCGGTATCGAGGATACCAAGTACCATCCCATGACACCCGGAAATCCCGATAGCATGCTCTATCTGGGAGGCATCCAGGCCAAGCATTTTGCCGATGACAGGCGGCACAATGTATGATCCCAGAGTATCTGAGTTCCAGCCCTTCTTTGCCATGGGGACTAAGCTCGTGGCGGCGCAGAAACGTGAAGTCAGTTCATAGCCGAGGACAGTTGCTTCAAGCACATCTTTCCCGCTCAAGCGCTGGCGCTCCGCAATTGCCAGAATCGACGGAAGAATCTCACTGGGATGAGCGTAGGAGTACCAGCGTCCCACGGGGATGGAAATCTGATCCATATAATCAAGGTAACGCAGCATGATTCCGTTGGCCATGGCCGCATTGAGGCAATCAGTCTTCATGCCGCTGCCGATGATCGTTGCTTCGTCGGCTCTCCCCGTTTCCTTCACAACACTCTGAAAAATCCGGCTTGCGTCGCTGGCATAACCTCCAATAGCGCAGCCCATACCGTCCAGAAGGGATCGCTTCGCCGCATGAACGACCTCTGGCGGCAAATGCTCATACTTGAAGCCCACTGCATATTCGCCGATTTGTCTGGCAATTGTCATCTTGTCTCTCCATTCGCTATTTTTTGTGCCTGCAGCCCATCACCGACATGAAAAATCTTCTCTTATCAATGATTACCATGAAATACGAATACATTCGAGGTGAGGCGTATTTGCTACTCTTTCTCCCGCACAGGCCGTGCCGGACGCTTCGCAAGCAGGAAGAAAGCTGACCCGAGCCCTGCAAGAAGGGCGAGCGTGGTGAATCCTGCGCGATAGTCTCCGGTCATGTCGGCAAGGATTCCGGCGATCATGGGGCCGCCGACCTGACCTATAAAGGTGACCATGAAAGAGAGCCCCAGGATCGTGCCGATCGCGCTCCGGCCGAAGTAGTCGGCACGGATCGCCTGCATGAAAGGCCCGCGCAGGCCCCAGGCGGTGCCGTGCAGGATAGTGTAGGCGATGATCATTGCCGGCCCCGTGGCGTAGGTGAGGAAGAGCAGCCCACTCATATGGCCCCCCATGCAGAGGGCGCATAGGATGCGCTTCTCGAAGCGGTCTCCGATCCAGGCCCCCAGGCCGGCACCGACGAGCTGGGCGAAGGTCTGCAGCATAATGGCGAACGAGGCCATCTCAAGGGTGTAGCCGAGGCCTTCCTTCATGTGCGTAATGGCGTGTGTGTTGATGCCCGTGACAACGAGCAGTGCGAAGCCGTGGCCGAGCGACAGCAACCAGAACGAGGGAGCCCGCAATGCCTCGCCTGCGGTGAAATCGCGAGTGGTTTCCGCGCACTCTCTTCCATGATCCGAAACTGGATTCCCGGAACGAGACATGTCCCCATCCATCACTTCGCCCATGTCCTCGGGCCGGCGACGGATTACGAAGGAAAGCGGCAGGCAGACGGCCATGATGATGACTCCGGAAGCGAAGGCTGTGGTTCGCCAGCCCCAGGTGGCAAGCGACCAGGCAATGGCGGGGACGGCGAGGCCGCCAAGCGCCATGCCGATCTGCACAGCGGAGAGAGCGCGGCCGCGGTAGCGCTCGAACCAGTGGATCAACGCGATGTTGACTGGGAAAAAGCCGCACAAACTGGCGCCGAGCGCGGTGACGATGAATGCGCCGTAGAAGGAAAGCAGCGAATCGACGTAGCTGAACAGGATGAAGCCCACACTGAATATGACGACGCCGATACGAATCAGCCACTGCGACCCGAAACGGTCTATGAACCAGCCGAGCAATGGACCGAGGATTGCAGCCTCGACCTGGTGCATCGCCGCCGCACCCGCGAGCTCGGTCTTGGACCAGCCGAAGTGATCGCGCAGAACAGCGACGTAGGCGCCGAAGGACTGGAGCAGGAAAGTGGACTGGACGAACTGTAGGGCGCAACCGGCGCCAACCATATACCAACCGTAGAAGATGCGCTTCGTTGCTCCGCTTTGATTATTTACTTTCGTTGATGGGACTGCTTTCTCCTGACGTGCAGGTTGTTTGTGGTCTCAGCGTCGGCATTGGGCGTTGCCAAAGCCATCGTGGATGTAGTCGTAATCCGGATACCAATATGAGCGCAGGGGGAGATTCGGGAAGCTCCCCCTGCGTCAACGTCGTAACCCGTCAGGACGATCACCGGAAGAACTGAATGACATCTTGGATCGGTTTACGCTGCGGAACCTTTGGCGCTTCCGCCGCATATCCCACGGGGATCAGACCGATGAAATCCCAATCGGGAGGCACATTCAGGAGTTGTTCGATTTCCTTTTTGGCCTGCAATGGCCCCGCCATCCAGGTCGTTCCCAGTCCGAAGTAATGCAGTAACAGGCAGAGGTAGGTAATGGCCGCAGCCGCGCTTTGCAGGCTCGATTTCCCCGTTGCCCGGTAGGATCGGATCTCCCGGGCAATCGGGTCCGCATCTCCCCGGGCCTGCAATATCGAGTCGGCAGGACCGGAATATTGTCCCATAAGGACGGCAATACAAACCGGCGCTTCCCGGAAGAAGTCGGACGTCCGCCGCCATCTTGCCACGGTCTCCCCGAACTGTTCGGCTTCCGGCCAGGAGGCGATGAGTTCAGTCTTGGATTTCACTGCGTCACCCATTTTTTGGATCAATTCTCTGTTGGTGACGATACAGAACCTCCACATCTGCTTATTCCCGCCGTTGGGCGCCCAGGCAGCCAATTCCAGGGCTTTCACCAAGAGGTCCTCCGGGACCGGTTTGTCCTGGAATTTGCGGATCGAACGCCGCGTCTTGATCAATTCTGACAATTCATCCAAATGAACCATCTGTTTCCTCCCATTTCCGGTGTGCTGTTACAGCAACAGCTTCACCATGAGCGATCTTTCCCAATATAACGCCAGTATTGATCATCCGGACGCACGGGTTCGAACTCCTTTTCCCCCGCGGATAAACTCTCCCAGATCTATCTCCATTCCGCATCCGGCGGGTGGAAATTTGTCGTTGAATGCCGCACGACCTCCCGGTCCAACCCGATTTCTTTGAATTGAGACCACTTGGCGTAGTGCTGCGCCTCTCGATGAGCTGACATTGCTTCTTTATCCTTATAGACCTCATAAAAAAAGAATTTCAGTGGATCATCATTGTCGCGCAATACATCAAAACGCACGCATCCGGGCTCGTCGCCCTCCGAGTGTACTGCATCGTACTTGATGACTTCAAGGAATTCGTCCAGCATTGACGGCTTGACATGAACCTCAATAAGCATGCAGATCATGACCCTTCCTCCGTTGATACTCTACCGATACCACTTACACGCCCGTATGGCCAGATGATATGCAGAGAAATGCGGTCCTGCATTTGTCGGAACATGATTGTCATGAGGCGCAAGTTCCGTACAGCCGTCACTCCTCAATCTGGGCCGTCTCATAGCCGATCACGGCGACAAAAATATGTGAAAATTCAGAATCCGAAGTTGCACCGTGCCAATGCTTTTCCCCGGCAGGAAACAGGATGACATCTCCGGGAAATACGGTTATCTGAATGTGTACCACATTCAGAGTTAGAGTTCCGGTATTTTGAGGGGTCCCCAATAACTGGTCCGCTCAGATGGTTTGTTTCCCGACCTCCAGATACCCGGATCCGGCTGACGCAGTCGCTCAGGTTCTTCCCGATCATCCAAGAGCGCATTCGCGATGGCCTTCTGCGCGGCTCAGCGGAGATATTTTTCATACCATTGAAAGACTCTTTTCCACCCGTCCACCGCAGCCTCCTGCCGATAGGTCGGGCGGTCCACCGAAAAAAAAGCGTGGCCGGCATGATCGTACGTATGGAACTCATAGGTTTTCCCCCATTTCTTGAGTTCCGCCTCCGTTCTCGCTACATGCTCGGGCGAGGGACGCTTGTCCTCTCTGCCGAAGAGCCCGAGCAAAGGACAGCTCAGGTCCCTTGTGTAATCGACCGGATCCACGGGTTGGCGCGGTGTAAGCCCCTCCCGGCCCGCCGCTACGCCGCCGCCGTAGCAGTTAACCGCCGCGTCGATCCCCTTGAGCGTGCAGGCAGCCAGGTAGACTTGCCGGCCTCCTGAACAGTAGCCGATGATGCCCACCTTGCCGTTGAGATGGGGCAGGGCGCGGAGATATCTGATGGAACCTTCGACATCGCCCATGGTGCGGTTATCGGGCATCCCGCCGGCATCCCGCACGCTGGCGCTGTTCGCCTCGGGCGTGCCTTTGCCTTCGCGGAAATGCAGATCCGGGCAGACGGCCACGTAGCCGTGATGGGCGAACTTACGGGTGATCTCCATGGTCGCCTCGTCCCAGCCGGGCATGTGATGGATCACCACCACCCCCGGGTAGGGCCCGGCTCCTGCTGGACGGGCCAGGTACGCATCGATCATGTCGCTTTCATGCCCGCGCAGTTGCACGGCCTCGGCCGACATGGCGCGATAGCGTGCCCCGGCGGCAGGCGGCCGGGGCTGCAGCTGTGCCTGGGGCGCCGACAGAGCCTTTCCCGCCGCGCTGATGACCATCCCCCCCACGGCTCCCGCAGCCGTGCCCTTGATGAAATCCCTCCTCGTGACGCCGTTCTCCCCTTTCCCAGCAGTATTCATGACGGTTCCTCCTCGTTCGGCTGAATCCGGGCCTTCCCCCGCCCGGGTTTCGAGATTTCCTCCAGGTTGATGCGTTTCCGAATTTCAGGGCAGCCGCGCCGGGATGGCCCTTTACTGCCATGACTTGCGGGCCCCCGGGCGCCGCTTCATGCGCCCAGGCAGCACTTCTTGTATTTGCGGCCGCTGCCGCAGGGGCATGGGTCGTTGCGCCCCGCCCTGGGAAGCACCGTGGCTTCCGCGGCCCGGAGTTGCTGCATCAGTTGTTCCGGCGGATGCCCGGCCCATCGCAGCTCCGCCATCCGGGCCGTGTAGGGACGGCAATGGGCGAAAAAAAGTCGATAGCCTGAACAGAGGTAGTTGAGACCCGGCTCGCCGTCGGGTGTCCGGGTGATGCGATCCTTCGGGCAGCCTCCGTTGCACATGTTCCGGACATCGCATTCCCGGCAATAGCGCGGCAGCGTCTCCTGCTTGGCCAGCCCGAAGGCTTCCTGGGCCGGGCTTTCGAGGAGTTCGACCAGCGGGGTTTCGCGGATATTGCCCAGGCGGTGCCCGGGGGTGACGAAGTGATCGCACATATAGAAGTCGCCGTTGTGTTCGACGACCGGGACATCCCCGCAGGTGGGCCGGAAGACGCACAGCGAATGATCCAGGCCGTAGGCCGGTCTGGCGGCCTCCTCGAAGCTCTGGACAATGATCCGCCCGATATCCTGCCGGACCCATTCGTCGAAGATGGCGCAGAGAAAGGCGCCGAAGGCTTCCGCCGGTACGGTACGCGCGCTCACGCCGCCCAGTGGCGCCGGCTGAGGTTCAACGAGGGGAATGAAGCTCAGATACCGGGCCTTGATGTCCTTGAAGAAGCGGTACACTTCCAGGGGGTGCCGGACATTCTGCGCATGGACGACGCAGAGGAGATCGACGGGGATCTTATGCTGCCGCAGCAGGCGATAGCCCTGCATCACCTGCCTGTGCGTCGTCTTCCCGTCTTTGGCCACTCGGCAGGCGTCGTGCAGCGCCGGCGGACCGTCCATGCTGAGGCCGACGGCAAAATTCTCGGCGGCGAAAAAGCGGCACCAGTCGTCCGTCAGGAGAACACCGTTCGTCTGGATACTGTTGATGATGCGTCCGCCCTTGGGCCGATGCTTGCGCTGGAGTTCCGCGATCCGGCGAAAATAATCCAGTCCGAGAATCGTCGGTTCGCCGCCGTGCCAGGAGAAATTGATCGACTGTTCCGGGGCGATCTCGATCTGCTGGACGATGTATTCCTCCAGGAGGTCGTCGGCCATCCGGAACGACCGGGTCTGCGGATACAAAGACTCTTTGGACAGGTAATAACAGTAGCGGCAATCCAGGTTGCAGAGAGCCCCTGCCGGCTTTGCGAAAATCTGAAATTCACGGGAAGCCTTGACCGGACTCTCCATTCATCAATCCTTGCGCGACTTGATCGCTGTGGAACCCGTCATGGAACAAGAATCTCAGGGAGCTACAAATATCATCTCCGGCGGAAAAATTCACGCGCATAAATCTGCACGTTTCAAACGATTGCCGTGGATTCGAGACGAAAGTCATATCGAGGCCTTCGTGAGACACACTCAGAACGAGGAACTTTGAGTCTGAATGTGGTACACACTGCGGAGACAGGTCAGGGTTTCAGGTCGGGAGTCAGTCTCGGAGGATGGGATATATGTATGGGCAAGGTGCCCCTCAAACCGGCAAGAAGCGGAATATCTTTTATGGCTATGTCGTCGTTGCGGCTGCCCTCCTGATTACCATCGTTTCGCACGGGGCCCAGTACACCTTCGGAATCTTTCTCAAGCCGCTTTTGGAACAGTTTGGATGGACCAAGGCCGCCACCTCGGCTGCCTTCTCTCTCTATCTGGTTCTGTATGGTCTTCTGGGCATCTTCGTAGGTCGGCTGAACGACCGTTTCGGCCCCCGCCTCGTGATAACGGCCTGCGCGTTCTTCCTGGGGCTGGGCTATATGCTGATGTCTCGGATCAGCGCCATTTGGCACCTTTACGTCTTCTATGGGGTGCTGATTGCAGTCGGGATGAGCGGCGTCTGGGTTCCGCTGATATCGACCATACCTCGTTGGTTCGTCCGGCGGCGGGGTTTGATGACGGGCATCGTCACCTCGGGTTCAGGTATCGGCACCATTCTCCTCTCCATCGCGGCCAGCGCGCTCATTGCCGAGTACCAGTGGCGGCTTTCTTACATCATTGTCGGCGCCGGGGTTCTGATGATACTGATGCTGGCGGCCCAGTTCTTGAGGCGTGATCCTCAGCAGATGGGTCAACAGCCCTACGGCGGCCACGTCGTGGAGAAGGAGACCCATCACGATACCGACGAGGGGTTGTGTTTCCGTGAAGCGATCAACACCGACCGGTTCTGGATGCTCTGTGCCATATTCTTCTGTTTCGGCTTTGACCTGTATACCGTCATGGTGCACATCGTGGCTCACGCCCTTGAACTGGGGATTCCGGCGCTGAATGCGGCCAGCATCATCGCTGTTGTCGGGGGGGTGAATGCCGCCAGCAGGGTAGGGATGGGCAGCGCCAGCGACCGGATTGGCAATATGCGTTGCCTTGTCGTCAGCTTTCTGCTGATGACAACGGCGCTGCTCCTGCTGACGGTCGCCGCCGAAATATGGCAGTTCTATATCTTCGGCGTCATCTTCGGCATCGGATACGGCGGTCTGGCGGCACTGATGTCGCCGGTGCCGGCCGAATTGTTCGGTCTGAGGTCGCTCGGCACCATCGTGGGGGCGGTAATGTGCAGTTTTACGCTCGGCGGCGCTGTCGGTCCTGTTCTGGCGGGACTCCTATCGGACATCACCGGCAGTTACCATGCGGCGTTCGCTGCCTGTGCCGCAGTGGGTGTCATGGGTACGATATTCAGTGCCCTGATAAGACGAGCGGGAAAGACCGATGGATGTGTCGCAGGAGGAAGCCGCCGACTCGTTCAAAACATTCCTCAGCCGCCCGATGCGGGGTGATAACCTCTTGTGACCCGTTGCTCGACGCTGCTGGCAAAAGCCGTCCGGTCCTTTATGCCCGCTCCCCGCGCTGCCCGGCATACCGAGCAGGCGGGATCGCGAAAAGTATTTATCGGCCCCGCCCAATTGGCTGGGCTGCTGGAAGGATCGGGATACCTGCCCGAAAAATTCTGCAGTTCATCATTCCGGGCGCCACCGTTTGCGACAGCGGGCAAAGCCTGCGGCATGGGGCTATATCCACGCCGGCACGCGGATGCAGTCAAGCGGCTCCTCATCCGGGATAAAGCATTTGATGTCGATCACCGGAGAGCCGTCAAGGGCATCGATGTCGTGAACGTAAATGAGGTTCTTCTCGATGTTGAGGATCTGGCAACGGGTGAGAGCAATCAGGTTCGGTCTCACCGGAGAATGCGTTCCGAACACTCCCGTCAGCGGGTTGGCCGGGTTCTTTCTCGGGTGCACCTGCAGGATCGCGCGCTTTTCCGGAGTATCGTTCTTGTGGAACCAGTACAGTAGGTAGATGTGGGAGAATCCTTCGAGACGCAGCAGCGCGTCTCGATAGGGAGCGAAAATTTCGATCCAGTTGCTGCTCCCCCGCCGGTGCACGATGCCTACCGGATTGAGCGTGTATTGCATAGACTTCCCTCAAAAAAATGCCTTGGCCGCACTGGTGATAAGAAATTGCCTCTCCCGAACGAATGCCGCGAATTCGTCATGGATTGATCTTGAAATCCTTTTCTTTCAAATACCACTCCATGAGATAACCGACGGCGATGAACAGGGGCAGCGATACCAGTGTTCTCGCCATGGTGAATTGAATGCCCAGATAGCCGATCTCCATTCCCAGCATGGGAATTTTCAGGGAGGAAAACGCCCCGAGGTAGATGAAGATGTTTCTAATGCCGGCCCCTTTCTTGTAAAGCATATACGCGACGGGGAAAGCTCCATAAAGGGGGCCCGCCTGCAGCATGGCCAAAACGATCACGATCAGAATCCCCTTGATTCCCGATTCCCGGCCAATGTGTTTTTCCACCTGCTCCTTGGGGAACCAGGCATCGAACAGGCCGACAATGATGAAAAGAAAGGGAATGAACGACACCATCTCAATGAAGAATCCGGTGAAATTCCCGAAAACTTCCCTTCCCGGATCAAAGCCGAACGCGAAGGAAGCAAGCGTCGCGGTCAGGTAGACGAAAACCCAGAGGTACTGTTTGTTCTTCCGGAGAAAATTCATCATAAAATAAACCCCACGAATGTCCCGATCAGGACAGCCGCGATGAAATTCAGAGCATTTCTCAAGAGGGCTGCCTCCCTGCAGAAATACTTGATTTCCAGCGGCAAGGTCACGACTCCGACCATCATCAGGGTCGTCATGAAAGTGGCCACGATGGCATAGGACGCGCCTTCTTTGATTAAAATGGAGGCAATCGGATAGGAAATGAATCCCGGGATCAACGTGATTGAGCCGACGATGGCCGCTATCATTTGCCCCGCCCAGCCTGAGCCGGGACCCAGGTATTGAACGATCAGCGAAGGGGGCATCAAATACAACACCAGGCTAATCAAGATCAGGATGTTCAGGAAAGGGACGGCAATGTTCTGGAACATCTTCCATCCCTTCTTCAGTCCCATCATTGTCTTCTTCCGGTCCAGCGAGACGGAGATCAATGTCAGCACGAGGGAAGTGATAATAAAGATACCGGCGTTGTTCGTCATAATGCCCATGTTCCTCTTGGCGGGAGATAATAAGCATATGCTCATAATATGTCAAGGGCAGCGAAAGTGACCGGGGTGTTGTCAATGCCACGAGGTTCCCTTTTTGTTTGGTCCCGGAACGCCATCGCAAGCCCTCTCCGGATGGGCATCCTGCGCAACGGCGCCTCTGCCCCGCGGCTTTCCTTGAAACATCGAGGCCTCGTTCATCGACGAGGAGTTCCTCTATGAACTGATCGAAGAGCTCGCCGTCCGGATGTTCGCCGTCGGCGGCATCGCGCTGCCCCGGCCCTTCCCCCGCATGACCTACGCCGAGGCGATGGACTCGACCGGTTCCGATCATCCCGACCTGCGCTTTGGCCTCCGCTTCGTCGATGTGACGGACCTGTTCTCCCAGACCCGGTACTCGATCTTCCGCCAGATCCTGCAGCGCGGCGGCTGCATCAAGGGCATCAACATCAAGGGCCAGTCCGGCAAGCTCAGCAAGAACGTCCTGCAGAACGAGTATGCCAAGGACATCGTGCCGTCCTTCGGCGCCAAAGGCATGACCTGGATGCGCGCCGAGGGGGGGAAACTGGAATCCAACATCGTCCAGTTCTTCAGCAGCTCGGAGCTGGAGGCGTTGCGCGGGAGATTCGGCGTCGCCGACGGGGACGTCCTCATCATGATCGCCGATCCTTCCCATGACATCGTCACATCGGCGCTCGGCCAGCTGCGCCTGCACCTGGCGAACCGGCTCGGCCTGATTCCCCCGGGCAGCTTCCATCCCGTCTGGATCACGGAATTCCCTCTATTCGCGGCGGCCGAAGGAGGTGGCGTCACATCCACGCACCATCCCTTTACGGCGCCGGACCGCATCGATTTCGATCCCCGGAATACGGGAGAGCTGCTGGCGCTGAAGTCGCGGGCCTACGATCTGGTCATGAACGGCGAGGAGCTGGGCGGCGGCAGCATCCGCATCAACAACCGCGGCGTGCAGCGCCGCATTTTTGCCGCGCTGGGCCTGACCGAGGAGGAAACACGGGAAAAGTTCGGCTTCTTCCTGCGGGCGTTCGATTTCGGCGCGCCGCCGCACGGCGGCCTGGCGCTGGGGATGGACCGCACCGTGTCCATGATCCTGCAGACCCCTTCGATCCGCGAAGTCATCGCCTTTCCCAAGAACCGCAGCGCCGCCTGCCCACTGACCGGCGCGCCTACGAAGGTGAAGCGCGAACAACTGGCGGAACTGGGGCTGCTGAACCTTGGCGGCCGGGACGTCCTGCCGGGAACCGCCGAAGGGAAGGACCCCATCGACCACCTGTCCTGGGTATCGCGCATCGGACTCGCCGCCGGGGAGCGCCCCATGGTGGAAGCCGTCCTGACGCAGGCGGAGGAACTGGCTGCACTCGCCGCGCAGAGGGCGGGCCGGGAGGAGCCGCTCTACACCGTCACCCCCTCCGCCAACCGCATGCGGCCGGGGACGGAGGAAAAGCGCTCGGACCTGTCTCGGACGGGTCAACTCCTCAAGAGCGCGCCCGCCGTGAAGGGCAGCTACTTCAGAGTCGTCAGCATCCTGGAATAACAGGGAGAGACCTTTTCATGGATTCCATATTCGCCTACCGCAATGCCGGTCCCGCCGCTCCAACGGCCGGTCCCCTGCAGGGGATCAGCGTCGCGATTCAGCCCGACATCTCGGCGGCCGGCTGGCCGACGGACGCCGGCTCCAAGGCGCTCGCGGATTTTTCCGCACTGGAGGACGCCACGGTTGTGCAGCGCCTGCGGCACGCCGGGGCCTTCCTGTGCGGCTCAACCCGCGCCAGCGAATTCGGCCTCGGCCTTCAGGGCAGTACGGCCGGCGAGGCGCTCCGCCGGAGGGCCGCCGATGCCGAACTGCTGCTGGACATCGCCGGCGAGGGCCGCCTGGCCGCAGCCCGCGCCGCCGTCTGCGGTTTCAAACCCAGTTACGGGCTGGTGTCGCGTTTCGGCCTGGTCGGCCTGATCCCGTCAATGGAATCCTGCGCGATCCTCTCCGCCAGGGTAGGAACGATCAGGAACATCCTCAAGGCCGTGGCCGGTCCGGACGAGCGGGATTTTTCCCTTCCCGGCGAAGAGCCGCCGGATTTTTCCGCAGGAGGCATCGAGCCGCAGAAAATCACGCTGGGCGTTCTTGCGGAAACGCAGGGCCTGTTGTCGGACGCCCAGGAAACGCTGTTCCGCGACGCCGTCGGCGGGCTGAAAAAGGCGGGTTTCCCCGTTCGGGAGATGTTCCTGCCCGACTTTTCCCTCTCTCTCCTCGTCCACAGGATCGCCGGCTCCGTGGAGGCCTCCTCCTGCGCCGGGCGCTATGATTCCGTACGCTACGGCCGCCGCGCCCCCGGCGCCCGGAACTGGAACGACATGTATCTCTCCTCGCGCGGCGCGGCCTTCGGACCGCTTCTGAAGAGCTACCTGCTGCAGGGCGCCTTCCTTCAGTTCGAGCGCTACGGTGCTTACGAGGATGCCTGCCGCATCCGCGCCCGTCTCGTGGCGGATATGCAGCGGCTCACAGGGGAGGCTGACTTTCTGGTGCTCCCGGCGACGGACGCCGCCGCCGGCGCGCCCGCGTCGCTCGCCGACCTGTATGACCGGTTCGCGCTCACGGCCTTCGCGAACGTCACCGGCCAGCCCGTCCTGTACCTGCCGCCGGCCGGCGCCGCGACGGCGGGGTTTCAGCTGGCAGGGCCGAGGCTCAGCGATGCTCGGCTGCTCGCGCTGGGCGAACATCTTATGAACCTGCGCCGGGGAGGTAACGCGTGATGGAATTTGAAGCGGTCATCGGCCTGGAAATTCATGTCGAGCTCAATTGCAGGACGAAGATGTTCTGCGACTGCCCCAACCGGCCGGGCGACGATCCGAACGCGAACACCTGTCCGATCTGCCTCTGGTTCCCGGGCGCGGTGCCCCGGTTCAGCCAGGAGGCGCTCGAGAAGGCGTCGCTCCTGTGCCTGGGGCTGGGCGCGGCCCTCCAGCCCAGGAGCGCCTTCGACCAGAAGGTCTATTACTATCCCGACCTGCCGAAGGGCTACCAGCTGTCCCAGGCCCATCTTCCCCTTTCGCGGGGCGGCGGGATCGAGATCGCGGGTGAAGACGGCAAACCACGGCTGCTGCGGATCCACCACATCCATATGGAGGAGGACGTCGCGAAGCTCGTGCATGAGATGGAGGGGCGCACGCCGATCAGCCTCGTGGATTTCAACCGCGCCGGCGCCCCGCTGGTGGAGATCGTCACGGAACCGGACTTCCGCGCGCCCTATGACGCCATGGAATTTCTCAAGACGCTGCGCACGCAGGTGCGTTACGTGGGATCCTCGGAGTGCAGCATGGAGAACGGCTCGATGCGCGTGGACGCCAACATCTCCGTGCGACCCCGGGGCACCAGCCAGATGAACACCAAGGTGGAAGTCAAGAACATGAACTCCGTCCGCCACGTCGGCGACGCCATCGCGCACGAGATCAGCCGCCAGAGCGCGGCCGTGCAGGCCGGCGAGACGGTGATCCTGCACACCCGCCTGTGGGATCCGGACAAAAAGGTCACGGTCCCGATGCGCGGCAAGTTCGAAGGCCCCTGCGTCCCCGATCCCGCGGTTCCGGCCATCGAACTGCCTCCCGAGTGGATCGAAAAGCTGCGGTCGCGGCTCCCGGAAATGCCGGCCGCGAGGGCCGAGCGCTTCGTCTCGCAGCACGGCCTGACCGGCGAGGAGGCGTCATTCCTGAGTTCCGATCCGGAAGTCGCGATCTTCTTCGAGGCCGTGGTCGGGGAGGGGATCGCGCCGCGCACGGCGATGCACTGGCTCACGACGCAGCTGATCCCCGCCGTCAGGGAGCGGCGGCAGGAGCTGAACGCATCTCCCGTGAACCCCGCCCGTTTCGCCTCGCTGCTGAAGATGCTCTCGCGCGACGAGATCAACGCCAACGCGGCGCGCGAGGTGCTGGGGCATCTGTTCGACACCGTCGAATCCCCGGAGGCGGTCGTCCAGGCGCGCGGATTCCGGCAGGTATCCGATCCCGGCGCCCTCGATGCGCTCATCGACAAGGTCCTTGAGAAGAACCCGGCGGCCGTGGCCGATTTCCGCGGCGGGCAGGGAAAGGCCATGGGCTTTCTCATCGGCCAGGTGATGCAGGCCTCGGGAGGCAAAGCCAATCCGAAAATCATCCGGGAACTGCTTGCCGGGAAATTGGGCGCGAAGCCCTGAGGGTTGTGAGAGGACCGGACGGACCGGCGGCGGCGTGCGTTCCGCTGAGAGGGGATTTTCTCCCGACGCCCTTTGCAAGAATGCCGCCCGCGCCGACCGGTTAATTCGCGTTCCCCGTCAGCTGAAAGGATGCCCAGTAGTACGGATGCGGATACTTTGACTTCGTCTCCAATTGGGCCCTGCGCAAGGCTTCCCGCTTGTTTGTCTTGCCGAGTTCGCCGTAAAAACCAGTCATCAGCCGCGACGTCGCAAGATCGTCAACCTTCCAGAGGCTGGCGACTATCGAGCTCGATCCTGCATAGAGAAACCCCCTGGTCAGTCCCACGAGATCATCCCCATTGGCGACCTTGCTCAATCCCGTCTCGCAGGCGCTCAGTGTGACGAGGTCGGCGTCCAGATCGAGAGAGTAGATCTTGTCCGCTGTGAGGAGTCCGTTGTATTGCGCGTCTGGCGCGAGCAGGAGCGCCGATTTCAACGGGGCATCCAGATCGAACCGCCCGTGGGTGGCAAAGTGGATGTAACGGTAATCGCGGCAGTCCTTCCGCAGGGCCGCTTCCGTCGCCGCCTTTCGGACAAGCACCTTTGCGCCGGGAACGATGGCCGCGATCTCCGACGCCTCTCTCTGGGCATACTCCAGGTCATACTTCGGATCTCCGAGATCGGGATTCCCGAAGATGAGGATGTTATTCCTCTTATCCACCGCCTTCCTCTTGCCCAGATACTTCATGGCGCCGGCGCTGGGCATCATGCGGATGCTGTACCGGTCGATGAGATAGCCGCTGCCGTCATGGAGAGCGTTGATGGGGAGATAGTGAAGCGCCCCGTGGGAGACGATCGTGAGATTCCTCTTGCCCAAACCTCGTTCCAGAGGCCTGAAGATGCGCTCATAAAGCTTCCTCGACGCCTCTTTGAAGTGAGCCGAGCCGGGGGTCTCCATAAACTTGCGGAGGGTCTGGACTTCTTCCGCCAGTCCCGCGCCGTTCAGCTTCTCGGCGCGCAGCCCCCCGTCGGACAGGATGAAGGCATACATGTCGCTGCCGCGGTAATAATACTCGATCAGGGCCTCGTCGGCGGCGATGAATGACTGAAGTTCTGAAACGGGTTGAGAGGCAACTGTAACGAGCGAGGCGAGTTCCGGGGCCTTCGTCGTCAAGTCCTCTCGGGTCTTGATCTGAATGCTTCTGGTTCTGTTCCTGTCGATGGAAGACGCCCGCATGACGCCCTCCGCTTCGGCGGAATCGTTCATGGCAAGTATTGCCCTGATCTCCTTTTCATCGCCCTTCTTTACGGCAAAGTCGCTCTTGGACGCCAGGAGGTCGACGAGCGCGCGGGACTTCGCCCTCTCCACGTATTCAAAGGCCTTTTCATGCTGCCGGCCGGCCATGAGAGCCTTGATGAGGCTGTGATACACATCCTGCTTGTCGCCGACAAAGCCGATTCTCGCTGCATCCGCGTCGATCGTCGAACGTTTTTCCTCGATGCATGAAACGGCCTTCTCCAGGATGTCGATGCCTTCTTTATTTCTTCGGGCGTTTATCGAGTGCATTCCCATGTCGAAAAGGATCTGCCAGTAGATGCTCCCCCATTGGCTGACCTGCGGGTGAGAAAGCAGATCCCTATAAAGCGCCATTGCCTCCTCAGCTCTGCCTGTTTCATACAGGGCTTTCGCTCTGGCGAACCGGACGGGAAACTCCACGGAGTAGGTCTGATGAGTGTCGCCCGTGGCGCCGGCCAAGCCGATCAGAAATTGCGCCAGGCCCTCCTCCCCTTCTTCCAGGAATTCGCGGTATCGCTTCAGGCTGAAGCGGGCAAACGCCTTCGCTTTCCTCTTTTCCAGAACCTGAATGCCCCATCCCATGAAATGGATCGGTTCGCGGTCGAGTTTCTCCAGATACGAAGCGGCCTTGGAGGAATCTCCCATCCTCTCATAGGTGTATGCCAGGAGCGCCAGGGCGGTAAACCGGTCGCTGTCCGAACGGGGATCGGTCGCGTAGGCTTTTTCTGCATCCAGAACGGCCTGACGCAGGTCCCCCAGTTCCAGATGCGCCCGCGCCCTCATGATCGACGGTTTCGTTGCGAGTGTTCCCACTCCGATGACATACGAAGCGCCGGACTCCGCCCTGATCTGCCGATCGAGGATGTCCGTGCAGGGGAACAGTTTCTTATAGATGGAAGACTGCAGGTAGGCCTCGCAGAGCGTGTACCTTTCTCTCTGGCTTATGTCTTGTCCCTTCGCTTCTCTGGCTTCGATCAGGCTGATGACGTCCTGGTAGCGGCCGCTCAGGCTCAGATTGACTTCTTTGGGCGTAAGCATGGTCCCGCATCCTCCCAACACGAAGAAGAGAACCGGGAGCGACAGGATTCTCCATAAATGCGAAGCAGAACTTCCTCTTGGAGCAGGGCTCGGCACGAAACCGCCGTATGTCTCAGGACTCTTCATGGCGCACCTTCCACTTGGACGGGACTGATATACTGATATCTTGACCAAGCAACGTCCGGACAAAAATAAAGCCCCGCACTCTTCAGAGGAATACAGGGCTTTATCATCTCGTCATGCCGCCCCCGTCGGAGAGAATCAAACTGGCTGCGAACCAATTGCCGGGATGCACGATTCAGAATTGGAAGTTACTTTCCTCCTGACTCAAGAAAAAATCAAGCGGAAGCTCTGGAGTTTATCCACCGTCACCCTTTCCCGCAGAATCGGCCGGGCCGTCCCTTGATTATTCGGGCTCGCCAAGTGAAACCCCTGCGATAACCCCTGTCCAACAATATCTCGTGAAAAACGAGAAATGAACGAGATTTTGGGATGCGAGATATCCCGCGCAACAAGGAGGGGTAGAATGGGACAACGCCTCTGGGAGTCACGCGTGATCGGTACGCGAAGCCGAATCACTTGGTTCCTTTGCAAAGGATTTTCTTCAAAAAATATATATTGACATTAATATATGCACCATGTATACACGATGCATCGTAAATGTATTCTTTCGGGAGGTGCTCATGAAAAATAGCGTTCTGATCTTGTCAGATGCAGATATCAAGAAATTGGATGTCACCTTTGCTGATGTTTTTAAGGCGGTAAATGATGTCCTCATTGAACACGGCAAAAAAGCCGTAATCATGCCGCCTAAGTTTGGTGTGCATCCGTCCAAGGGTGCCCATTGCAACGCAATGCCTGCCTATGTTGATAAGATAAAAGCCTTGGGAATCAAATGGGTATCCGGATTCCCAGATAACCCGAAGAAAGGCTATCCGTACATTATCGGGACCTTGATTATCAATGATGCCGAGACGGGTGCACCCGTTGCCATCATGGAAGCTTCATGGATTACGGCTATGAGGACGGCGGCTGTGGCTGGATTAACGGCGAAGTGTCTGGCAAAGAATCATGCTGAAACACTTGGACTGGTGGGTACAGGTGTACAGGGCCGATTTGGATTGGAAGCGATTATTTTTGCGATGCCCAATCTCAAACAGATCAAACTGTATGACGTCAACAGGGCATCAATGGAAGAATGTTCCTCCCTCATCAAATCTAAGAACAACATCGCGGTAACGTGCGAAGACTCAGCAGAAAAGGCATTACGAGATTCTGACATCATGGTCACGGCAACAAGCTTCGTCGAGAAGCCTTACGTCAAGAGCGAGTGGCTGAGAAAGGGAGATGTCGGTGTATTGGTTCACCATCGTGGATGGGAAAACGCTTCATTCTACAGGGCAAACAAGATCGTAGTTGACGACCGGAATCAGACGAAAGCATATGGCATGGAAGACGGCGGATTCTATGGGGATATTCCTGAGTTCTATTGCGAACTAGGAGAGATTCTGGCGGGGATCAAGATAGGCCGAGAAAAAGATGACGAAATGATTATCGCCATAACCTGCGGATTGGCCATTGAAGATTTGGCAATGGGCAAGATGATATATGAGAAGGCTGTGTCAAAAAATGTCGGAACGAGCGTCAGGTTCAGGTAAGAGTTTGTCAGTCGTGGTTATGAAAGGGAGGTGTGGCATGAAGAGACTGTCTGCCGTATCGGGGATCGTAATGGGGCTCGCGCTTGTTATTTCTCTTTTTGTTTCTGCGTCAGCCATGAGCGGTGAGATTTCATCGTACTCAGTTGGGGACAAGGTCATGATGGATCCCGCCTGTGAACTGATCAAGAAATCGACGGGAATCACGGTATCGAATCTGAGCATGGCGGGAGGCGTCTTTTGGACAAGGATCAAGTCAGAGTGGCCGAACGTACAGGCTGATATGGCCATTGGCGCGAACATTGACCAGGCCATTGAGATGAAGAAACAAAAGATGTTGATTTCGCATAAATCCAAAGCATGGGAAAGCATTCCGGCTGAATTCAAGGACAAAGATGGTTACTTCTATTGTGATTCGATGTGGACGGTCATGCCCGTTGTAAATACAAAGCTGTTGCAGCAGAAGAAACTTCCGATGCCCACCAGTTGGTATGACTTGATCGACCCCAAGTGGAAGGGAGAAATAGCGATACCGGATCCAATGACTTCTTCATCGGCGTACTTGACAGTCCTAGGTCTTGTGAGGCTCATGGGAGAAGATAAGGCATTTGAATATCTGGACAAACTCCACAAGAACGTCGCACAATACACGAAATCGGGGGGAGCTCCCGCACTTCTGGTGTCGCAGGGCGAAGTCGCATTTGGGATTACAGACTCCACGAGCGCCTATGCCAGGATCAAAGAGGGTTATCCTATCGCGACGGCGATTCCCAAAGAGGGTGTCGCTTACAGCATGGCAGCGAACGGAATTTTTGTAAGCACCAAGAACGAGCAGCGGCTCGCCGACAGCAAGAAGGTTCTCGATTACATCGCGACGGAACAGTACCAGTCGTTGATCGGAAAGTACCGGCCGAAGGTAACGAATCCTGCTGCCCCGGCATTGGAAAGGGAATTTGGGAAGGTCACCCTCCTGAGCAACTATGATCAGGAGTGGGTTATTGAGAACAGGGTTAGGATTCAGAATAAGTGGAAAGACCGCTACATGAATAAGTAAAGACATCCCGCAAAGAAAACAAACAGGGATGGGAGAAGTTTTGCCAAGACTTCTCCCATCCCAGGCCGCGTGGTTTTCCTGGATACTCCGCCAGAAGGACTATCATGAGAGTTCAATCGAAAGCGTACAGCGACATCAAAGAATTGATATTTAAAGATCCCCTGACAGCGGTTATGACACTCCTCCTGACGGCAGGCCTTGCCGTATTCATCGTCTATCCGATACTTCTCGTATTATTTAAAAGCGTCTTCGTCAATGGGGTTGTTTCTCTTGATCTGTATGCGGATTTCTTCAGGAAGAGGATTCACTATCGGGCGCTGAGCAACAGCATGATCCTTGCGTGCGTCGTGACGCCACTTACCGTATTTCTGTCGTTCGTATTTGCCTACATGGTCAACAGAGGACCGCACTTCTCGCGGAAATTTTTTCGGTTCAGTGCCCTTATTCCATTCGTAACGCCGCCGTTTGTTTTTGCTCTTGCCTTGATTATCATGGGCGGTCGCCAGGGCCTTCTATCAAAGTTTTTCGGAATCGATTATAGCCTGTTCGGCTGGTCAGGCGTCATCCTTGCCCAGGTTCTTCATTTCATACCGCTGTGCTTCATCATGATCGACAGCGTCATGAACTCCTTGAACCCAAACCTCGATGAGGCTTCCGGGATTCTCGGCGGCAGTCAAACGCATACCTTGTTCCATATATCGATTCCTCTCTGCATGCCCGGAATACTGAAATCGGGCCTCATGGTGTTTATTCTCTCTCTCGCGGATTTCGGCAATCCTGCATTAATTGGTGGCGGCCTGCCTTTCCTTGCATCGGAGTCCTACATACTGGTGATTGGTCAATATGATCTCGGAATGGCCAGCGTATACTCGATTATGTTGCTCATACCGAGCCTTATTCTTTACGTATTTCACAAATATGCCATCAGAGAAGAAAAGTACGTCACGGTCATGGGTGCGCCGGGGCAAAGGGAGGAAGTGCGGGTCAGCCCCACCATCCAGATCCCCATGCTGATCATCTGCTTCCTGACATCGCTCGCCATCATATCCATATTTGTTATTATTGTCGCGGGAGCTTTTACGAGGATCATCGGGATCAACAATACCATTACCATGCAGCATTTCAGCATGACGTCGAGTCTGCTCTTCTTCAAGAACAGCCTGATCATGTCATTCTATGCAGCTGTCATCGGAACGATGGCCGGTACCATGCTCGCCTATTTCATTATGAGAAAGACGATTCCGGGAAAACACTTGATCGAATTCACGAGTCTCCTCGGATTCGCCGTTCCGGGAACGATCATCGGCATTGGCTACATCCTGGCCTTCAATAAACCGCCGCTGCTGCTTTCAGGAACAATGACCATCATTGTACTGACCATGATTTCGAGGACGATTGCGGTGTCTGTCGAATCCGGTACGGCGAAGCTTCTTCAGTTGGATCGGTCGATTGAAGAAGCCTCCCACACCCTGGGCGCAAATTCTGCCCACACGTTTTATCGGATCACGCTGCCCTTAATGTTCACCGCATTCTTCGGCAGTATGATCTATTCATTCATCCATTCGATGAATACGCTCAGCGCCGTGATTTTTGTCACCTCGCCTCGTTATATGATTGCACCGGTGGCGATATTTCAGCTTGCCTCCGAGGGCCGCATAGGGCAGGCATGCGCTCTATCCATTTTTCTTATCATCTGTGTGTTTGTCAGCCTTGTCCTGATGTACTACGTCCTCAAGCGTCTCGGCGCAAAGGGGATTCAGTAAAGCCAGTTACTCTGATAAGGAGTCGAGAACATGACAGCCCAGCGAGTACGAGAAGAAGCATTCCTGAAGATTCAGAATCTCACGAAATTTTATGGTGAGGTCAAGATAATCGACAACCTGAATGTTGATATCGACCGAGGTGAACTGGTGACCTTTGTCGGGCCCAGCGGTTGCGGAAAATCGACGCTCCTTCGCTGCATCGCAGGGTTTACGGAAATTCGGGAAGGAAACATTATCTTGGACGGAAAGAACCTCGTTAATGACCCCCCTCACAAAAGAGGGATAGGCATGGTGTTTCAGAATTACGCGCTGTTTCCCCATCTGTCCGTATCGGATAACATTGGATACGGACTCAAAATATTGAAAACGCAGCCGAAAGCGATTGCGGATCGGGTCGGTGAACTGCTGGATCTGGTTCAGTTGACGGGCATGGAAGACAGAAGGATATTCCAGCTCAGCGGCGGTCAGCAGCAGAGGATCGCGCTCGCGAGGGCATTGAGCATGAATCCGAAGGTGCTGTTGCTCGACGAGCCGCTGTCCAACCTCGATGCAAACCTGCGCATGACCATGAGAAGCGAAATCAAGAGGATTCAGAGGAAGCTGAACCTTACGGTGCTCTTTGTCACTCACGATCAGGAAGAAGCGATGAGCATTGCAGATCGGATCATGGTCATGTCCAAAGGGGCTGTTGAACAAATCGGCTCACCGATGGACATCTACGACAGACCCAAAACGGATTTCATCGCGGGCTTCGTGGGATTTGTAAATATCCTCGAGGGCAAGATCCAAGAAATCGACGCCGAAAACAGCAAGCTCTACGTTGAGAGCAAGATAGGCGTCATCCCGGTGCTTGAGAATTCCATCGGCAGGAAATGTCAAATCGGCGATGTAATCAAGATAGTGGTACGGCCGGAAAATATCTTGCTGTATCCGCTCGAAGAAGGGGGCGAGAAGCAAGGATTCAGGGGGCAGATTGTTTCGTCGATGTACATGGGATGCATGACAAAATATACGGTTGATGTTGGAGGATATCAGTTTATCGTGTCTCACTTTAATCCAAGGATCAATGGACTGTTCGAAAACGGCCAGAAGGTCCGCATGGAAATATTCAAAGATCTGCACGTTATCGAGCCAAACAATTGATTTTGACGGGGGATGCGTATGTCATGTAACACGATGATGATCATCGGCTTGGGGGAAATCGGCGGTAAGGCACTGGAGATATTGGCACGGAGGCCAAATATTGGCAGAATCGTCGCTGCCGACGTCAATGCGGATTACGGCAGAAAAAAAGTTCATAATGCGATCTACGGCGCCCAGACGGAAGGATTCTATCCGAACGTGGAATTTACGCAGATCGATCTGCAGAATATAGACAAGATGGCCGATATACTCCGCAAGTTCAATCCGTCGGTGATATTCAACAGCACAAGCTTGCAATCCTATTGGGTCATCGAATTGCTTCCCAAAGAAATTCATCGAAAATTTCAGGAGGCAAGTTACGGTCCATGGTTGCCGATGCACCTGACGCTGTGCCATCAGTTGATGAAAGCCGTGAAACAGTCCGGCATTTGTACACACGTGGTCAATGGTGCCTATCCGGATGCGGTGAACCCTGCATTGGGAAAGATCGGACTTGCACCGACGGCCGGCATCGGGAATCTTGAGCTCATCATACCGCAGATACGAGCTATCGTGTCGAAGAAACTACTAGTTCCGGTCAGAAGTGTTACCCCCTTCTTGATCATGCACCATTATGCGGAATACTGGATCGTGAGAGAAGGCCATACGGGAGGCGCACCGTACTGCCTGAAAATCTACGTTCATGGTCACGATGCGACATCGCAGGTACCCGCAGACGAATTGTTTCAAGAGATCATTCGTTCCGCTGCAAGGCCGGGACGGCCGGATGCTCATTACATCGTTGCCTCTTCGGCGGTACAGAAGATCATGGCCATCTACGGAAATACGAATGAATTATGCCACGTTGCCGGTCCGGCGGGCATGGTGGGCGGTTATCCGACACTCATCAATTCGGAAGGCGCAAAGGTTGTGCTTCCCGAAGGAATATCCATGAAAGATGCGGAAGGGATCAACGAAAATAGTCAGCGCCTTGAAGGGATCGAGGCAATCCAGAATGACGGCACCGTCGTGTTTACCGAAAAATCAAGCAGGATCATGAAGGATCTGCTCGGATATGACTGTAAAGTGATGAAGATAGACGAGTCGCAGGAGCGTGCAAAGGAGTTGGGAAAACTCTACAATGCGTTTATCAAAAAATATCCAGTGAGTTGAAGGGACGGCGAGGTCTACGATGATACTGAAGGGCGGCCAGAATATACACGGCATCGCAATCGGCGTGCTTTGTTTGGAATCTTACTACGGCAAGATTCCGGGGCATATCAAGAATGCAACGACCTTTGATTTTCCTGTGGTCTACAAGGTTGTGGAGGGCGCGACACCGGAGAAAGTCGTGAAACACGGAGACAAGACGCTGTGCGGGGCCTTCGTCAAGGCGGCTCAGGAATTGGAGAGAGAGGGGGTTAAGGCGATCACAGGCAGCTGCGGCTTCCTGGCTTTGATGCAGAAGGAGATCGCCGACGGCGTCCATGTGCCTGTCTATATTTCAAGCCTCATTCAGGTGCCCCTGGTTTATCGAATGCTTAAGAGCGATCAAAAAGTGGGACTGCTGGTGGCACAGAAGAAAGCCCTTACGCAGGAACATCTGCGCGCCGTAGGTGCAGAAGATATCCCGGTGTGCGTTGCCGGGATGGACGGGAAAGAAGAGTTCTGCGACGTGATCATCGATCGGAAGAGGGCTGAGCTGGACACGGAAAAGCTTCAAGGGGAAGTCTTGGATGCCGTCTGCAAAATGGCAGAGGAACACAGGGAGATGGGGGCCTTGGTCATCGAGTGCACGGATTTGCCCCCCTATGCGTACCATATCCAGCAAATACTGAAGATCCCGGTGTTCGACATCATTACACTGACGAACATGGTGTACCAGGCAATCCTCAGAAAGGAATATTGCGGTTACATGCCGCCGGCGATATAGATTGGCAGATCGCATTGGTCTCAAATATCGAAGGGATTGCCCGAAGAAACATTTCTCATCCCAGCCGGTCCTTTTTTCAAATATCGTGCGAAATAAAGTCATGCGGGAATAGTCTTGCACTATGACAGGGATCTCTCTGACGCTCGTCCTGCTCTCCGCCGTCATTCACGCGTCCTGGAATTACATGTCAAAGATGGCCCATGACACCAAGGGCTATTTGTTTGTGTTTCTATGTTCAGCATTCACGATATTCATCTACGCTCCTGTCGCGATCACCATTTTTGTAAAAGATGGCATTACGCTTCGTTTTATTGATTTGATATACATAGCAGGCACAGGCATCATTCATCTTTTGTATTATCTGTCCCTGCAAAAGGGATATGAGACATCAGATCTGTCATTTGCATATCCTCTGGCAAGAGGAAGCGGCCCGATGCTGTCGTGCATCCTTGCGGCGCTCCTGTTTCAAGAGCGGCCGAGCATGCTGGCAATTTGCGGGATGATCCTGATCGGATACGGCATCATAAAAATTATTGGAACGCAGGGCGGCAAGAATAGTCATTACAACAAGAATTCCATCAAATACGCATTGCTCACAGGCTCGCTGATCGCCATGTACACGCTGTGGGACAAATATGCGATGAGCGTATTGCTGATCCATCCGGTCATCTATCTGTGGAGCAGCCACATCATACGGATAGCGGCGCTTGCTCCTAATGCCCTTTTCCACAGGACGCAATTGGTTCAAGCATGGAGGACTCACAAGAGGGAGGTGCTGTTCGTGAGCACAATGGGCCCTTTTGCATACGTCCTGATTCTATTCGCTTTGAAGATAAGCCCCGTCAGTTATATCGCCCCGGCCAGGGAAATCAGTATACTGATCGGAGCGGTCATGGGCCATCATCTGCTCAAGGAAGGATATGCAAGAAGCAGGATCATGGGTGCCTTTTCGATGTTTGCAGGACTGGTATTCCTGGTTCTGGGGTAATCGCGGAAACGCTTGAAGCCGGAACAGGAACATTCCGGTGATGAAGAAGCGAATGATCTTTTGAATACGAAATGAATAGGTGAGGGGAAAGACTATTCGATTCTGAAATTGCTTCGCACCTTCTTCACGAAATGCTCGACATGTCCTATCAGAAGCCGGATCATTTCATCGGTATCACGGTTCTTGAGGATGATGATCGCCTTCTGTATGTCGTCCTGGACGCTGTCCGGTTTATTTAAAATCAATTTTTGAATCCTGGTAAACTGCAACCGCACGGACGAGAGACACTCGATAAGGAAAGGATTCTCTGAAGACTCGCCGATGATCTGATGAAATTCGGAATCGCAGTCGATCAGACCGGGGATGTCATCTTCATGGACTTTCTTTATCCTGTCATTTAGAAGAATCAGCCTTTGAATGTGAGATTCCGACGCATTTCTGACCGCCAATTGTGCTGATCCGCGCTCGAGAATCAAGCGGATTTCTATCAGCTTCTGGAAGTCATTCAGATTGATATCAGATACCCTGGCGCCGCCATGCGGTGCAAAGATCACCAGATTATCCTGCTTCAGCCTTATGAGGGCTTCCCGGATAGGGGTGCGACTGACTCCGAATTCTTCTGCCAGGTTTTTTTCATAAAGATGATCCCCTGGTCTGTAATAGACGTTGGCGATTCTGTCCCTGAGGGTATAGTAAATATCTTTTTTTTGAGAATTAAGCATTTGCGGCTCTTGAATGAAATTCTCCAGAAGAAATCAATAAAATCGTGCTTTTATATATTCAAATGAACAGAAAAGCAAGAAAATATATGATCAATATGGTAACCCATGAGACTACACAGCATAGTGGATCAGTTTTCAGGGAGAAGGTCAAACAAGTTCTTGGTTCAGACACAGTATTTTTTCATAATCCATCTGGCGATGCTTCTGATACTGTTCGGATATGGCGGCGTCGTCTCGACCGTGAACCAGCGAGCCTCAAGTACTTCAATTCCGTCGGGTCGCGGTTCGCCCCCGGCATAGTCGGCAATGAAGCCGATCATCTGCTGGGACGGAAACGGCCAGTTCTGGCTGCCGACATAACGGATGTTTTTCACGGTTACCCCGGTTTCTTCCAGAACCTCCCTTTTTACACAATCTTCAAGCGATTCTCCGATATCGACAAAACCGGCAACAAGGCTGAATCGACCAACCGGCCATTGTGCGTTATGGACCAATAGAAACTCCTTTCCCCGCTTCACCAGCACGATGATGCAAGGGTGGATATGGGGAAAATGCTCCGCGTGACAGGCAGGACAGCGTTTACCCCAGGTCAGCGGGATGCGCTCCATGACGGCTCCGCAGCATCCGCAATGCCGGCTTCTTTTCTCCCAGTTGATAATCTGGTAGGCTATGCCTGCCAAGGTTGACAGGCGTTCATCGAGGGGTGCGTCCGGACCCTGAAAAGATACGGCTTGGTACGGCGGAGGAATTTCAACAGTCTTGGCCAATGGAATAGTGAAGAGCGGGTGGCCGCGCCAGGTGCCTATGCAGAGCGCATTGGAGGTGTCTGCACACCATGGGGGAAACTCTCCTTCCGGGAGTTGGAGCGCGCCGTCCGATTTTCGCAAGATCAGAGACGTGCTCTGGATCATCAACCAGTAAGGGGACGTGGCGGGTGCCGTCATCCCGGGCTTCAGGGGCTGATATTCCGATCCGAGAAATGCCGAATTGAAGGGGAGCATGCAGGTGGATGATAATGGATTCGTTGTGTCACAATTCATGAACGTGTGTCCTTGAAAGGCATTGAGTTTTGCGCGGTCCGCTTCCGCCGAGTCGAAATGATCGAAGCTCTCATTCGCCGGCCCCTATCCTCCTGGTGACGGTGCTATAGCATTAAAGCCCTGAATTATCGAACTCGGCGATGTTTCTTCAGCCGGGATGCCCCGCGCTCCAGCGGCCTGTTACAGACGATCCAACTCCCGCCAGGGATCGCAGGATTGGATGTATTCCAGAAGACGTTTGCCGCCCTCGGAATGGATCTGGATCTTGGCGTAATCCACTGTTTCGTTGTTGAGGTACTGGAGCAGGAGGGCGTCTCCGATCCTGGTCAAGGGTAGAATGCCGGCGAAAAAGAAGCCGAGGTCTTCCAGCAGAGGGACCATGGCCGGCGTGGCCGGTTCTTCCAGGGGCAGGCGGACAAGAATCGACATGACCCCCTGGACGCAGAGCCGGCGCAGGGTCTTGCGCAGAAGGACGATAAGGCCATCGCCAAGATGCGTGACATCGATATCGGCGGCCCGGTCGCTTTCGATGACGTCCAGGTTTATTTGCGACGGGCCGGACGGGGGCCGGATCGCCGGACCGGGGTCGCCGACGCTGCGTTGAAGTCCCAAGACTTGATAGAGTTGCAGGATGGTATCCCGATGGCGAGCGGGCAGGAAAACGGCCCGCTCGGATCGGTCGAGGGGCATGAAGGCGATGATGTCGCTGTTGCGCTGGCTGCCAAGGTCGCTGGCAATGCCTTTGAACCTCCAGGTTTCGACGCAGCTCGCCAGCTGGATGGCGCAGACGCTGGCTCCGTAGTTGGACACCAGTTTCTGAGAAAAGACATGGTTGGAAACCGAACAGGCCGACCAGCCCTTGATCGATGGGTTACGGGCGAGGTAGGCGGCGACCAGATCGCCGATCTTCTTGCTCATTCCACCGCCGCGCAGATTCGGATCGACGAAGACATAGGTGCACTCGACGATGGGATCGTCCGGATTGTGGCGGACCACCGCGATATGCCCCAGAACCTTGCCTCCGGGTTCGACGGTGATGACCGAGTAGATCGACCCGTTTTTGATATCCCTGGCGAGTTGCCGGTAATTGTAGATGCCGGCGTCAAAGAAGCTGTAGCCGTGGGAGCGGTAGGCGCAACGGGTGATCTCAATGGCATCCTCGGGCGTGGCGACCCGCACGTCGAAGTTTTGCGGCATGGCTGCAGGGTCCTGCGGTACGGCTGCCGGTTCGACGGGCCGGAGCGGTTCGTCGGCCGGACCGGCTTCCCAGTGCTTGGCGAAGCGCATCTGGATGCCGTTGTTGCCCATATTGTTGAATTCAACACTGTCCATGAACTGCTGCATGAGGTAAAGCCCCAGTCCCCTCGTAGAAAACTGTTCAAGATTGCGCGCCGGCTCAAAGCCCGGCTGGCACTTCGGGTCAAAAGGAATGCCCATTTCGTGCAGCACGATTTCCAGCCCGTCATCGAGCCGGTTGCACGCGATCTCCAGGGTCTCGTCACCCTCGAAGAATTCGCCGTGTTCCATCAGGTGGGTAATGGCCTCCTCGCAGGCGATCTCGATCTTCTGCGCGATCGCAGCCGGCGCCCCGAAGATGGCCGCGGATTGCCGTACGTGCTGCAAGGCCAGGGGCAGATACGTGCCCCGCATCGGTACGGTGAGTTTGAGGCATGGACGATTGCTCATGATCAGCTCCTTGTGACAGGCGGGTCTTGATGGGCGGGTTTTGGGACGATCTTCAGGATGAGGCTGGCAATCGTAAGGCTCAGAGCGATCACCAACGCCGTCCACGACGCACGGCGAAACCCCTCCACCATCAGAGGAACACTGACGACTCCCTCCCTGAACCCTAAGGAATAGGCCATTTCCAGACCGGCGACCCCTATGGCGCTGCCCAACGACTGGGTCAGAGAATACAGCGCGGAAAGTTCCGTGGCGCTGGCAACGCCTGTATGACTCATCACCAAGGCGGTGTTGGCCGGCAGGAACATCGAGATGCCGAGCGACAACGCCGCCGCCGCCATAAGCGTGGCGGCCAGGGACGTGGTCGCGGAAAAAAAGGTGAACAGCAGGGTCCCGGCAATGATGATCAAGCTGGCGCCGACGCTTACCAGCCGGGCATTGAGGCGGTCAACCAGCCATCCGGCCAGAGGGCTTGCCACCATCGCGAGCAGCGGGAAGACGCCCAGCAGCAGACCGCTGTTTGCCACCGAATAGCCCTGGGCCTGCTGGAAAAAGAAGGGCATAATGAAGAACATGCCGTCAAGGACGATGACGCAGGCGAACCCTCCGTAAAGGCCGAGAGCAATGCCCGCGTGCCTGAACACTCTCAGTGTGATGATCGGATCGGCGGCGCGCTTTTCGGCCACGATGAACGCACCGAAACCGATGAGCCCTATACCGATCAGACCGAGTACCGGGCCAGAGGCGGCGCCCCGGTCTATGCCTTGATTGAAAAGCAGAACCAGCGTGCTGAGGCCTACGAACAGGCCCGACGCGCCGGCAAAGTCGAAGCTGCTACGGGAAGAGAAGGCCGGCCCGTCGCTCAGGTGCCGCCGTGCCAGCGCGAACCCGAGAAGCGTCGGGAAGATCGTCGCCACAAAGACCGAACGCCACCCCAGCTGATCGGTGAGCAGGCCTCCCAGAGGCGAGCCAACCGCGAAACCGACGGCGCCCAATACCGTGTTGATGCCAAAGGCACGGCCGCGTGCCTGCTCAGGGACGTGGGTGACGATAAGGGCGTTGCCCACCGCCATCAGCATGGCGCCGCCGACGCCTTGGAGGCCGCGGGCAACGATCAGCAGGGGCAGATTCGGAGCCAGGGCGCAGAAAAGCGTTGCGACGGTAAAGGTCACGTAGCCCATGCGCATGACAAATGCGGCGCCCCTGCGCTGGCCGATCTTGGCAAACACCGGCAGCAGGGAGCAGATCATGACGAGGTAACTCAGTTCGACAAGTGCAATCAGGTCTGTACCGACTTCAAACTGCCGCGCCATGGAAGGAAAGGCGATGTTCACGATGGTGGCATCCAGGTTCGTGACGAACATGCCCATGGTGATGGCGATGATGACTTGCAGATTCATCTGTTTCTTCACGGCCCGTAAAGACCCGGTTGCTTCGTCCGGATCTCGGCGGAAATTCAGGCTGCCGCTTTTCCGAGAGTGCTTCCGGCAACAGCCACCTGTCCCGGCGATGTCGGGTACGAGCTGCACCCCGAGTCATGTACCATATCCGGAACTCGAATTCTTCAAATAAGAGCGTAAGCCGCCCTATAACACTTCCTGGACCAAAGACAAGTCGTCTGCCCCGTACAATACTGACGCCCGAGGCTGTGCCGTAGAGAATGACGTCGACTGATCAAGGTTGATAGAAGTCCTTTACTGGGAGTTTCGAGCGGAAATGCGGGGACAGAATGGGGACAAAATGACAGAATGAAGAAAAAGGGGTTAGCCTATGTTTTAGCTAACCCCTTGAATTATTTGGCTCGAAACGAACCGCAGAGGTGGGCAATGGGAAGAACATATATTTATAACATAATGTTGGTTAGAATTCAGACTTGGACTTAACCTACGAACAAAGGATATTGACAAATCTCGTTACTGAAACGTTAGCCCATATTTGTAATAGAAATCCGATCGCCAGAAATATGTATCCTACTCTCTGGAACCATGGAGAAATCAAATAATTATCATCAGCTACTGTTGTAGATCCTTTTGTTTTGATTGAAACGTACAGAAGGAGTATCACACCGATGAAATCAAGAATCAATCCGAAGGAATTGAGACTCATATTAAGCTCTCGATATTATTTGAATTGTTGTTGTTGTATAATGTCACCAATTTTCTGACCCGCCTTGACTCTTCCCATGTAGGTAATCATTCGACCGCCCTGTTGGACGCTGGGAATCGTTACATATTCCGTCCAGACCCAAATGTGGCCTTCCTGTGTATCGATTATAAAAACTTCATTTGTCCCGGTGGTCGAACTGGAAGGTTTCGAGATATGTATGGCCTGATATCGACCGGTTTCAGCCGCATATGAAATCGGTGCAAAAAGCAACACTGCTAGAACGATTAAAATTGCTTTCATTCCCTAAGCTCCTTTCATATCTGTATGCTCTAATAATATCAGTGATAATAACAACCGTTTTTTATACCCTTTTATCGGAGCCGGCTTAATGCCTACCCTCCCACCGTCGCCTGATACCGCTGGAGCACGAGAAAGCGTTGTCTGTCAATGGTCGAGCGAAGCGAGCCGAAGGGAAACCTTGACAGACTAGCGCTCGTGCTATGCGCTTGGCGGTCGACAGGGAAGAAAACGTCCCCGCTTTGGTAACACGGGGGCCGGAAAATACATGGTGGTGAATCTATTGTGTATTCAATTGGTTGTCAATAGGGAAATGTGGAGTTGAAAAACGCTCGACGGGCGGCGCCCGTAGCGCGACCGCGACGGCGAGCGGGCAGATGAGCGAAAGGGAGTTTACGCGAAGTTAGAATATGGCGAAAAATTCAGTTGACATTCAGATGAAATCCAGATAAATGTCATTCGACGTTTATTTTGAGATTTAAGCTGATCTTGAAAGGAGAAAATATGAAATCTGGTGATTTAATTACAATATGGGGGGCACCTGAGGCACCGAGGCTCACGCCAAAACAAATCTCGGTTCGTTTACCAATAATTGTGTCAGCTAAGTTATCGGCTTTGTGTGATTTGTATCCGCGAAAGACGAAGACGGAAATTATTGGAGATTTGTTGGCCACTGCCTTGGAGCAGATCGAGGCAGATTTTCCGAGAGTCAAAGGAAGATACCTGGACGATTTAGCATATGAGGGGGCAGGAGTTTATGAAGACTTGGGAATTCGTCGGGAATATCTGCGCCTAACGGAAAAGTATTTGCGTGAGCTGGAACATGAAGCCAATGTTAAGGAGCCTATGCAATTTGATTCGCGGGCTTTGACCTATGAGGATGAAAATTGATGCGAGAAGAGGACGACAAGGAGAGATCTCAATTTGAATTGAAATTACACGGAATAGACACAATTCAGTGCGCCTATTATCTGGAGAACCGCAGGGGTGGTGATGCGTCTATTGACTATGCACGCCTTACAAAACTGAAAGAATCCATCCGGCAATCAAAGAAAAAGGAGCCGCTTCCTGTGGTCTTGGGGAATAGCGAATTTCTCCTCTATCCGTACGGTACATCTTCCGGTTATCCCATCGTCATGAGCAACAGCGATTTCAAGATTGAAACGGGCGAATTCAATACGCCGAATTTCTTTGTAACCTTTACCAGCGAGGCTCTGTGGCGCGAGTCTGCATATGCATTACACGAAAAATTCCTGATGTGGGCGGATTCCGTTGGTTATGAACAGTCGATCAGTGAAAGCCTGTCGCGCGTGGATTTTAGCTTTGACTACAAGGTTCCGGTGATCGATTTCGATGAGGATTCCTTTGTCAGCTATTCCAAGAAAGACAGCCAGCATAGGGAGTGCGGCGCAGTCCAGACGTTCACCCTGGGCAGAGATGACATCGTTCTCAGGGTGTACGACAAGGTCGCGGAGATCAGACAGCAAAGCGATAAGGTGTGGTTCTTTGCTCTGTGGGGCGAAGATTCCGATGTGTGGCGCATCGAATGGCAGATAAGAAAGCCGATCCTGAAAGCTTCTGATATTGGTTCTTTTTCGCAGCTGAAAGAAAGGCAAGGCACGCTTCTTCACTACCTCGCGTACGAGCACGACACATTACGCCTGCCAAATGGCGACAGCAACCGCTCACGATGGCCGCTGCATCCGCTTTGGGCGGACCTACAAGAGAAGATCGAAAATAATTATAGACAGCAGGATCATGTAGGTGTCAGCCGTGAAACGGTTCTGAACGAACGCATGATGCAAATAGGGATTTCAGTTTACGGTTACCTGAAAAGGGCTGCTGCTATTTCGTGCATCCAGCAAGACAAAGAAACCATGAGCTTGGATGATTCCGTTATCCGCGTTGTGGAGATCATCAACCGGATTTATGAACCGCTGGCATGGCGGATGGATGTTGAAAAACGCAGAAAGGAAATGACTTTAGGCAAATGGTAACGCAAGAACTGTTGATGCAGCTTGTGAATTGCCGTATCAAGAAAATCCTTGATGTGGCTGCGCTGTCTTTGCCTGAAGACAAATTTCAGATTTTCAGAAAGATCACACTGGATGAGTTCGGGAAACGAGGATTTGTAAAGGAATTGGAAAAGGTTTTGCGACGTCAGGAACGGTGATGGCTCGGGCAGGCACATTCTACGCAAAGAAGGGGTGTACCATGTTTGAGCAGACAGACGAGGGATGATGAGTACGTTATCACGGTCGATTTGGACTTGCCGCAGGATCGAGTCAGCGAGGCGGAGATCAGGCTCGTTACCGCGTGCCTGGGGGATCTGTTGAAGCGAGTCATTCGTGATGAGGAATTGAAGAAGGAGAACGAATCATGATCGTTGCTCTTTATGCGCGGGTTTCGACAACGAGGCAGGCGGAGAAAGACCTGTCCATACCCGACCAGCTCCGGCAAATGAAGGAATGGAGCAAGGCGCGTCATTATCAGATAGCCGCTGAATATGTCGAACCTGGGGCTTCCGCGACGGATGATCGCAGGCCGGTCTTTCAACAGATGATCACGGATGCCTGTGTGTCGCCGCCGCCGTTCGATGCGATCATTGTCCACAGCCTTTCGCGCTTCTTCCGGGACATGGTCGAGTTTGCCTTATATGAAAGGCGTTTGAAGAAATACGGCGTGATTGTCCTTTCTATGACGCAGCAGACGAGCGACGATCCGGCCGGAGAAATGGCACGGCGCATTTTCAGCCTGTTCGATGAATACCAGAGCAAGGAGAACGCAAAGCACACCCTGAGGGCCATGAAGGAGAACGCCAGACAGGGCTATTTCAACGGATCGACGGTGCCCTATGGGTTCCGGGCTGTGGAGCTCGGGAATATCGGCAACAAGGGCAAAAAGAAGCGTTTGGAGATTGATCCTTCGGAGGCTGCTGTCGTCAATACGATCTACCGGCTGTACCTCGAAGGGCATGAGGGGCGGGACCTGGGCGTAAAGGAGATCGCCGAATACCTGAACAGCAGGGGCATTACTATGCGCGGGGGGAAATGGCGCAGGACGATGATAGGCAAGGTCGTTGCCAACCGGATTTATCTCGGCGAATATGCCTTCAATAAAAGAGACAGCCGGACTCTGAAGGTAAAACCCGAATCGGAATGGGTTACGATCAGCGTCCCGCCGATTGTCGATCCGGAGATGTTTCAAAGGGTGGCGCGGCGAAGATTGGAACGCAGCAGAGCGTGCACGCCGCCGCGTGTGGTCAACGGTCCCACGCTCCTGGTGGGTCTGGTAAGGTGCGGGATCTGTGGTTCGCCCATGACCACTGCCACCGGGAAAAGCGGACGATACCGTTATTACAAATGCACATCGAAGATCAACAACGTGGGCAAAAAAGAATGCCAGAACACGAACGTGCGGATGGAGACTTTGGACCGGCTTGTCTTGCAGGCCGTGGCGGAGAAGGTCTTTACGCCGGAGCGAGTGGAAAGAATGATGGCGAAGGTCAAGGTCGATCTGAAAGGGGCGCAGCCGAATTACGATGAACAAATCCGGCGGTTGTGCAGGGAAATGGAGGATATCAAGAAACAGACGGATAACCTTTACGATGCCGTGGAGAAAGGTTTTCTCCCACTCAATGAATCGTTGCACGAGAGGGTGCACAAGCATGAAGCCAGGCGGCAGGATATATTGATTGAGCTTGGCAGGCTGCGGGATCAGAAGGAAAGACCGATCTCAAAATTGACGAAGAAACATGTGGCGGCCTTTTGCGCTGCACTGAAAGAGAAACTCCAGGACAAGGAATCGCATTTCGGCAAGGAATACTTGAGAGTTCTTCTTGATGAAATCCGGGTGGTGAAAAAAGAAGTGCACCTGAAAGGCAGCGTTGCCGCTCTCGCAGGTGCACTTTCTATGGGGCTGAATCGGGGCTTGGGAGGTGGTGCCCAGATTCGCCCGTCTTGGCTCCCCAGCGCGGACTCGAACCACGGACCCGATGGTTAACAGCCATCTGCTCTACCGACTGAGCTACTGGGGAACGATCGGTTGCGAAGCGACTTCATATTACAAGAAGGGGGGCTTGTCAACGATCCTTTTTGTCCTTTTTTTTAATGAATTCGTGGATAGTCTCGGTCCACAAAATGTGGTAATAAAAATCCGTCACGTCCTGGGATGGAGATTCGAAACCCGTGAAGCTCACCGAAAAGAACGCCGCCGTCTACGGCCTCAACACCGTCATCATCCGCAAGAAACCGCTCGAAGAGCCCGTCCGGGGGACCGGACAGAAGGAGCTCGCCGAGGAGGTCCTCGACAGCGGGCTGTGCACGGGCTGCGGCGCCTGCGTCGGCCTCTGCCCTTATCAGGCGATCCACGGCGACGCCACGGTGGCCCTCCACCGCTGCGACATCAAGACCGGCCGCTGCTGGGCCTTCTGCCCGCGGACGAAGGCCGATCTCATGACCCTGCGGCGCCACGCCGCACCCGATACGGACTGGACGGCGGAACTCGGGCCGGTGCGGGGCTTCTACCTCTGCCGGGCAAAGGACGGCGCGAACCGCAAAGCCGGTCAGCACGGCGGCACGGTGACGGCGCTGGTCCAGCTGGCCCTGCGGGAGGGGCTGATCGCCGCGGCTGTCCTGACGGGACCGGGCGAGCGTCTGCTCCCCAGGCCCCTGACCGTTACGGACCCGGGGAAGGTTCCGGAAACGGGAAAGAGCCGCTTCGTCGTCTCGCCCGTCCTTGCGGAGTTCAACCGGGCCGCCCGGGAAGGGACCGGGCCGATCGGCATTGTCGCCACTCCCTGCCAGGCGCTGTCCGTTGCCAAACGGAGAATGGCGGGCCGAAGCCTGGAAGACAGGGCCGTCGACCGGCTGGGCCTCGTGGTCGGGCTCTTCTGCGGCTGGGCGCTTTCCTGGCGGGGCCTCGCGGTCCTTCTGACGAGGAAGCTGAGCCCGGACCAGATCTCCGCCATGGACATCCCCCCCAGCAAGTATCACCGTCTGGAGGTGTCGGCTCAGGGGGCGCCGCTGCACATCCCTCTCGATGAAGTCCTCCCGATCGTCCGCCGTTCCTGTCTTTCCTGCGACGACATGACGGCCGAGTACGCCGACCTTTCCGTCGGCTCGGCGCGGCTGCCGGAGGGATGGGACGAGGCGCGGCAATGGAACCAGATGATCGTCCGCACGGCGCGCGGCGAGGAACTCGTGGAGCTGGCACGACGCCGGGGGACCCTCGAATTCCGGGAAGTTCCGGAGGGAAACCTCGACCGCTTGAAGAACGCCTCGCTCAAGAAGAAGCAGGCCGCCAAAGACGCGGATGCGAAGAGGTCGTAGATGCCGAAACTCAGCGACAACAGCGCGGGCGTCGAGCGCCTGCTGATGGGAAACGAGGCGATCGCAAGGGGCGCCCTGGAGGCGGGCCTGCAGGTGGCTGCCGGCTATCCGGGGACGCCGTCCTCCGAGATCGTCGATTCCCTCTCGAAGATCGCCGGCGATATCCCCCTGTACGTCGAGTGGTCCGCAAACGAAAAGGTCTCGATGGAGGTGGCGGCCGCGGCGTCCTTTGCCGGTCTGCGCAGCCTCTGCGCGATGAAACAGAACGGCATCAACGTGGCGTCCGATTTTCTCCTGCACCTGGCCGGTTCCGGCATTCGCGGCGGCATGGTGATCGTGAGCTGCGACGATCCCGGGGCGCTGTCCAGCGTCAACGAGGGCGAATCGCGGCATTTCGCGCGGCTGGTCGAGATTCCGCTCCTGGAGCCCGGCGAATTCCAGGAGGCGAAGGACATGACCCGCTGGGCCTTCGAACTGTCCGAGCAACTGGGGACGCCGGTGATGCTGCGGAGCGTGACCCGGATGTCCCACGCCAGCGGGATCGTTCGTTTCGGACCGCTTCCCGGCGCTTCCCGGCGCGCCGTCTTCCGCTGCGAGGGTTTCATGCTCGACCCGGACGAGGGGCCGATGATGAGCGCACCCGTCGGCTACCGCCACGAGACGCAGCAGGACCGGATCCGCCGCGCGCGCGACCTCTTCGAGGCGAGCCCGTTCAATACCTACGAAGGTCCGGAAAAACCCGAACTGCTCGCCGTGACCTGCAGCGCCTCCGCCCTGTACTGCCGGGAAGCCGTCTCCATGCTGGGCGCGGCGGGGCGGGTCGGCATTCTCAAGATCGGGACGACATGGCCGCTGCCTGCCGCCCTCGTCAAGCGGCGCCTGGCCTCGGCCGGGAAGGTGCTCTTCGTCGAGGAGATCCTGCCCTTCCTGGAAGAAAACGTGAAGGTGATCGCCGCCGAATCGGCCGGGGAGATCGGCGTCAAGACCTTCTACGG
>DIWJ01000046.1 GCA_002428445.1 Syntrophaceae bacterium UBA6109 | reverse complement strand
TGACACAAGATCTGATACATCACCCCGGCGAGCGCCGCCTTGACGGCCGGCTGGTGGTCTTCTATACTGAAACTTCAACACATGGGCGGAAAGGCGCATCATGGAATTTCCGGGAATTTCCTTCAACCTGTCTTCGCTGAAAACGGCCCGGCGGCCCGATCCCGGGACCGTCTACGACCTCCTCATCCTCGGCGGCGGCCCGGCGGCCTTGACCGCTGCGATCTACGCGGCGCGGAAGATGATCCACCTGTCGCTGATTACGAATGAGTTCGGCGGCCAGATGGGCTGGACCTCCGAAATCGAAAACTACACGGGTTTCCATACGATATCGGGAACGGAGCTCACAAACCGGTTCGTCGAGCACATCAAGGGCTTCGATGTGCCGATCACCGAGAAGGAAACGATCCTCAAGGTCGAAAAGGACGGCGGGCTTTTTCTTGTTCGCCTCCGGAGCGGGAAGGTCTTCCGGGGCAAAACCGCCATTGTCGCGACCGGGAAGCGCCACCGGAACCTGAATGTGCCGGGGGAAGAGAAATTGCGCGGCAAGGGTGTCGCCTACTGCTCCATCTGCGATGCACCGTTCTTCCGCGGGAAACGGATTGTCGTTGCGGGGGGAGGGAATTCGGCCATCACGGCGGCGATCGACCTCGCGAAACTGGCGACGGAAATCACCGTCGTCAATTTTGCGGCCGGCTGGCAGGCGGACGGAATTCTCCTGGACAACCTCCGCAGACAGGCCCATGTGAAAATGCTCGACTCTCATGCCGTGACACGGATCGAAGGCACGGAACGGGTTTCCGCGGTCGGGATCAGGAATCGGACGACATCGGAGGAAACGGTGATTCCGGCCGACGGGATATTCATCGAGGTCGGTCTTTTCCCCAACACCGAACCCGTCCGGGATCTCGCCTCGATCAGCCCCTCCGGCGAACTGATTGTCGATTGCGCCTGCCGGACTTCCGTCGCGGGACTGTTCGGCGCCGGCGATGCGACGACGGTCCCTTACAACCAGATCGTCATCTCCGCAGGCGAAGGGGCGAAGGCTGCACTCGGCGCCCACGATTATCTCTTGAAACAGGGACTGATCTGAGCGCCCTGAAAAGGGAAAAGGACAAGAGGCCATGGCCCTGATCGACGACAAGATCAAAGCGCAGGTTCAGGAGGCCCTCAAACTGCTCGATAAGCCGGCGAAGCTCCTGATGTTCACGCAGGAGATCGAATGCGAGTTCTGCGCCATGACGCGCCGGTTGCTGGAGGAGGTCGCGGCGCTCTCCGAGAAGGTGATACTGGAGGTAAAGGACTTCGTAAAGGATGCCGAGGAGGCCAGGCGATACGGCATCGACAAGATTCCCGCGATCGCCGTCATGGGTGAGAAGGACTATGGCATCCGCTTCTACGGGATTCCCGCCGGCTACGAATTCACGACACTGGTCGAAGATATCCTGATCGTCAGCAGGGAAGATCACGACCTGGCGCCGGAAGTCGCGGCAGAACTGGCGAAGATCGACAGGCCCGTCCATCTGCAGGTGATGATTTCGCCCTCCTGTCCCTACTGCTCCCAGGCCGTCGCTACGGTCCACCGCTTCGCCATGGCGAGCGATTTCATCCGGGCGGATATGGTCGAGACATCGGAGTTCCCGCACCTGGCCGTCAAGTACGCGGTCCAGGGGGTGCCCCTCACGATCGTCAACGAAACCTACCGCGTTGTCGGATCGCTTCCCGAAATCGATTTCGCGATGGAGATCCTGAAGGCCCTGGGCAAGACCGTTGCCGAAGAAGCGGTTCCCCCCGTTGCAGCGGAACCGGGTCCGTTTGTTGCCGCCGATGCCGGCGCCGCGAAGAAACCGTGAGGAATGCCAAAATGACCGAAGCGGAGGAATTCTACCGGAAAGGCGAGGAGGCCTTCCTGGAACAGGAATACGAAGAGGCCCTGGCGGGTCTCGAAAGAGCGCTCGGACTTCGGCCCGACTTTGCCGAGGCCTACGTCTGCCGCGCCCGTGTCTATGCCGCGATGAAAGACTACCAGCGGGCGATTGGGGATTACGATGCGGCCATCGAGCGGAAGCCGGCGGTCGAATACTACCTCGAACGGGGCATCGCCTACGGCTACCTGGAGAATTTCCGCCGTGCCGTCAAGGATTTCGACCGGGTGCTTGAGATCGAACCGGACCACGTTGAGGCCTGCCGCCTGCGGGGGCGGGCCTTCATGCACATGGGCAATTACAACCGCGCCATCGGCGAGTTCGACCGGATCCTGAACCTCATTCCGGACGACGCCGCCGCCTGGTCCGACCGCGGCACATCACACGGCAACCTGGGGAATTTCGACCGGGCGATCCGCGACGCGGACCGGGCGATCGAACTGAGTCCGCAATTTGCAGAACCCTACTTCACGCGCGGTCTCGCCTACGGCAATCTGGAAAAGTACGAACAGGCGATTTCGGATTTCAAAGAGGCGGCGCGTCTCGGCGATGAAGGGGCGCAGGAACTGCTCGTCCGCCAGGGGATCGTCTGGTAGGCAGACCTTCAGGACGCCGGCCGGGAAAATTGCGGAGATACAATGAAGGGATTCTTCGGCAGGTTCTTTTCGGGTGTCGTGATCCCCGTTTCCCTTGCCGTCCTATTGGGGTTCGGCATCATGGCCTTCGCACAGGAAAGTCTGATCTTTTTTCCGGAGACGCTGCCGCAGGATTTCCGTTACTCCTTCCCCGGCCGGTTTTCGGAGGTCCGCGTCCCCGTGGCGGGCGCCGAGATCAACGCCCTGCACTTTCTCGCGGATAACCCGAAGGGGGTGATCCTCTACTTCCACGGGAATGCCGGCAGCCTGAGGACGTGGGGAGAAATCGCAACCGATTTCACCCGTCACGGCTGGGATCTCTTCCTGCCGGACTACCGGGGGTACGGGAAGAGCACGGGGACGATCCGCGATGAGAAGACGCTGCACAACGACGCGGCGGCGCTTTTTACCCACCTGAAGGCCTTTTTCCCCCCGGAGCGGATCGTCCTCTACGGGAGGTCGCTCGGGACAGGCATCGCCGTGAAGCTCGCCGCGACGGAACGGCCGCGGGCGGTGATCCTGGAGTCGGCCTATTCGAGTTTCGTCGACGTCGCGAAGTTCCACTACCCCTATCTGCCCCGGTGGTTCCTCAATCTCTTCATGAAATATACGCTGCGCACGGACCGCTGGATCGGTGCGGTCGCCTGCCCCGTCTATCTCTTCCACGGGACCAGGGATGACATTATACCCTTCGCGGCGAACGAACGCCTCCTGCCGCTCGTCCGCGGCGAGAAACGCCTCATTGCCATCCCCGGCGGCGGCCACAACGACCTGGAAGTTTTCGCACAATACCAGGAGGAACTCGCGCAAATCCTGAAATGACGAGTTGTGCGGATGCAGGGCTGTCCTCTGTGACAGCTAGCGACCGTCGCTGTCCGGTTTTTGACAGGAATCCTTCCCGTCCTTGGGCGACGACATTCAGGTGTGGACGCCGAACCTCGGCAGGATGTAGCGGTTCAGGACAAACCAGCCGGCAACAACCGCAATCAGTATCCAGAGATCATTCATGATCGTTTTCCCTTTCTCTTTTGGTGTCGTACAGTCAATATAGGCATTGCTTGACGGAAGGGCAAGTTGCGGTGATAATATCCCGCCGAATCCGGAAACGACGCCGGAAGGACCGCAGTTGTCCGCGGCCGAAAGAAGGTTGCAGCATGGAAAGACAAAAACGACTATTCCTGGCGGCTGGGGTCCTGATTGCCGGGACGGCCATCTCATGGATCGGCGACGCAATCCCGGCCCTGGCGGCGCGGCCCGCCCCTCCGGGACTCTCCGAATCGACGGCTGCTCCTCCCTCGCCGGCCGACCGGCGGCGGTTCGATATCCGGAAATCTGCAGCTGGACAGCTGACCGCCTCGCGTGGCTGGCTTGGCGTCTCAATCCAGGATCTTACGGAGGAACTGAGAAAAAGCCTGAAGCTGACCTCCGCGGGAGGCGTCCTGGTCAGCGATGTCGCTGCAGACGGGCCGGCTGCGAAGGCGGGATTGAAGGCGGGCGATATCATCCTCTCATTCAATCGTGTCGAAATCAGCAACAGCCCGCAAATGCTGAAAATCGTGGCGGGGACCGCTCCGGGAACGAACAGCGTTCTCATGCTCAGCCGGGACGGGAAGACTTTTTTTGTGACGGCGACGCTCGGGAAGTCCGGTGCGGCGGTTGCCGCCGCGCCGCCGGTGGTACAGCCGCAGCCGGCCGTCAAGGCCGAGCCAATGGAAAAGATGCCGCCCACCCGGCCGGAAACCTATGCCGTCGTCATCGGCATCGATTACCGGGGAAGGGAAGACATCCCGAATCTCAAATACGCCTCCGAGGATGCGAGGAAGGTCTTTGCCGTTCTGACCGACCCGCGTTACGGCGGCGTGCCGAAGGAAAACGCGAGGCTCCTGCTCAATGAAAAGGCGACGCGCAACGAAATGCTGGCGGCGCTGCGGAAGATCCGGACCTGGGACGGCTACGCCTACGTCTATTTCTCCGGTCACGGCGCGCCGATGACCAGGGACGACAAGCTCGTCGACGCCTTCCTCATCCCCTATGACGTTGCGATCGCCGATCCGGAGATCCTCGCCGAGACCAGCATCCGCCTTTCCTACCTCCAGGAACTGGTGGACGCTTCGCAGGCCAAGGGCGTGATGGTGGCGCTCGATGCCTGTTTTTCGGGCGGCGGAAAGTCCATCGTCGCCAAGGGTGCAAAGCCCCTTGTCGGCGTGCTGTCCGCGACTCCGCTCCTGGCACCGAAGGGGGCGGGCAAACTGATCCTCACCTCCTCTGCTGTGAACCAGCAGTCCTGGGAGGACGAGACGGAACTCAAGGGGGGGATCTTCAGCCATTACTTCCTGGAGGGTCTCAGGGGCAAGGCGGCAGACGACGTCTGGGTGAAGGGAAACGACCTTGCCCGGTATGTCAAGAGCCACGTCGCCGGTGCCGTGATGAGGCTCAAGGGCGTGGACCAGAACCCGCAGGCAACCGGCAGCGGCGACTTTGCCGTCGCCCGCAACTGGGAAAAGGCGAAGGTCCTGGACGCCGGTATCGGCAAGGAGAAACTGAAGGCCGCCTTCGAGAGAGGAAACATCTCCGCCGGCCAGTTGTCCAACGCCATGGACGAGTTGTCGGCGGGCAAGCGGTCGAAGATGCTGGAGGCATTCCTGGAAGGGAAGATCGACGAGAAAAAGTTCGGGGAACTCTATTGACCGATTCCCCGCATTTCAGCGAGGTGATGGAACATGAATCGATGGACAGGCCCGGCGTTTGCGGTTCTTGCAGTTCTGGCGTTTCTTCTTTTCCCGGTCGCCGCCCCGGCGGCTGAGCAGACGGCTCTCGAAAGGGTCGAGTGCATCAAGGGCGACTGCGAAAACGGCGTCGGGACTTACCGGCACGTCGACGGCGCGACATACGAAGGCCAGCACGTCGGCGGCAAACGCACCGGCCAGGGCGCCTACACCTTTGCCGACGGTGCGAAATACGTTGGCGCGTTCCGAGACAGCCTCTTCGAGGGCCAGGGTACCTATGTCCTGAGCAACGGCGAGAAGTACGAGGGCGAGTTCAAGGCCGGCCGGCGCAACGGGAAGGGGGTTTTTACCTACCTGGACGGCGTGCGCTGGGAAGGGTCGTTTGTCGACGACTTGCCCAGCGGCGAAGGCGCTCTGGTCTATCCTGACGGCCGCCGGATGCAAGGCGTCTTCCGCGGCGACAAGATGGAAGGACAGGGAACGCTGATCTATCCCGACGGCCGCCGCTATCTGGTCGAGCAGGAAAGTCCCGTCAAGTACAAAGTCCTGAAACGGCTGGAGTAGTTCACGGCAAAAAACACCCCGACAGGTATGAGGTCTTTATCGGTATGAGAGTCTGGCGGTCTCTATGCATCACGACTCTGGCGCTTTTCATCGTCTTCCTCACGGCGGCCGCCGATGCGCAGGCAGCGGGCCTGAGCAGGGAAGAGAAGAAGCTGGTCGATGCGATCGACGGGAAACGCGCCGAGATCATCGATGCGCTGGCGACGCTGGTCAGAATCCCCAGCCGCACCGGCGACGAAGGGGACGTCCAGAAATACCAGGCGGGGTCTTTCCGGCGCATGGGGATGGACGTCGACGTCTGGGAGCCCGACGTCAGGGAACTGTTCGAGAAATTTCCCGACGTCGCCCAGAATCCGTCGCGCTGGCAGCCGGAATGGGGCCTGGCGCTTTCCGCCCCGGGCCGCTTCACCTACGAATCACTGATGCGATCTCCCTACGACGCCGTCAAGAGCTACCGGGGCCGCCCCAACGTCGTCGGCCTGCTCAAGGGATCGGGCGGCGGCAAGTCGCTGATCCTGAACGGGCACGCGGATACCATCAACCTGGGAGACGAGAAGAGCTGGAAGGCGGTGCCCTTCGGGGCGCAGAGCGTCGTCAACCGCCTCTACGGACGCGGCGCGGCGGACATGAAGGGGGGACTCGTGGCGGCGCAGAAGGCCGTGCAGGCCGTTGTCGAAGCGGGGATCCGTCTCAAGGGTGACGTGATCCTGCAGAGCGTCGTCAACGGCGAGTATTCCGGCAACGGGACGCTGGGCTGCGTCCTGCGGGGCTACAAGGCCGACGCCGCGATCATGAACGGAAGTACCGGCTCCGGCAGGGTCGTCGATGATTCCTCCGGCGTCCTGTATTTCGAGGTCCGCACGAAGGGCCGTGAGATCTATGCGGAAGGGCGCCCGCAGATGCCGCCGCCGGGAGAAGGAAGGACCGGCGAGCCGTACAGTGTGGGTGCCGTCGAGAAGATGGCCGTTGTCATCAACGCACTGGCGGTTCTGGAAAGAGATCTCAACCGTCTGTACGGGCCGGGGATCTTTCAGCTTGCGGTCGGCATTGTCCGCGGCGGCAATTTCACGGCCAGTTCCGCGCGGGACTGCGTGCTGCACGGGGCTCTTTTCTTCAACGTTTTCCCCCGCCATACCGACTTCGCGGGCATTCCGGGCGTCTGGAACGTCTGGAATATCCTCAACGATGCCGTCGCGAAGGCGGCCCAGGGGGACCCCCGGCTGCGGGAGAATCCTCCCGCCGTTGCGATCGCCCATTACGCGGAAGCCTACAACAACCTGCCCGATGCACCGATTGTCAAGGCAATCCGGGAGGCCTACCGGGACGTCGCCGGCAAGGAAATCCGCGTGGCGGGTTTCCGGCTGCCGGCCGTTGGCCGATCTGATGATCGCCGGGATGAGGAGATTATCGGGAAGGTACTGGGGTGGCTGGGCCCGGGCGTCGCCCATGCGGCCGGCGACATGCGCCATCTCGGCAACGCGGGTCAGATGTCGACCGTTGCCTACGGGCCTGCCGGAGGCAACGTCCATGCCCTGGACGAGTGGGTGGACCTCGAAGACCTGATGACGGCGACGAAGGTCCTGGCCGTCGTCATATCCCGCTGGTGCCGTTAAACGTCATTCCGTCGAAAAAGATGGAGCCCTTCAGCGGAGTCTGGGGTGGAAGACGGGAAAGAGGCGCGGGGTTCTCTCGCGATATTCGACGTAGGCCCTGCCGAAGCGTTTTTCAAGTTCCGGTTCCTCGATGTGCTTGATTTCCAGAATGCAGGCGAGCGCAAAGAGGGGTGTCATCACAAACGTGAGCGATATCGATCCGGAGAAAATGCCTATGCCGGCCATGAGAAGAAAGAGGCCTGTCATCATCGGGTTCCGCGAATAGGCGTAAGGGCCGTCCGTGATGAGGGCGGGCGGCGGATTGATCGGGACCGGTGTCCCTTCCGTCCTGAAGAAGCGCCAGCCGGACCATGCCCAGATCCAGCCGCCGACAGCCAAAAAAGGGGAGGAAGCGGCGACGGCATAAGTCCCCGCCGGGAATTTTGGAAGGCCGAAAAGCCCGTCGATATAGAAAGCGCCGAACAGCGTCGCCAGGACGAAGCAGAAAAAGATCCCGCCGCCGACGGGTGTAAGAAGCAGGCGGGTCTTCCTTAGAGCCCGTCGCGGTCTTGTAGATGAAATTGACAATTCTTTCGCGCAGACCGGCCATGGACATGTCGTCTTCGTCCTTGTCTTACGCCATGCAGATTGCGTCAGTCTCCGGTAATTGCACTTTCAGGATCTGCAGATTCGCATGGAACCAGGAAGAGGTCAATGCTTATGAACGGCAAGAGCCTGAGGGCCTACTCCGACCGCATGCGGAAAGCAGGGGCTACCGCCGTGAAGATCGTTCATCCTTCCAGCGTCGTGACGGCGCCGTGGGTGCGGATGAAGTGCCAGTTCGGCTGCGGGGGCTATGATTGCGGCCACTGCTGCCCGCCCTCCACGCCGACGGCGGAAGAGACGAGGAAGGTCCTGAATTCGTACGGACGCGCAATGCTCATTCATGTCGCGTCGCCGGCGGCGCCGGACCGGGAAAAGCGGCTGCAGAAGTATTTCCGTTTTCTGGTCACTGTTGAGGAAGACCTCTTCAAGGACGGATACTACAGGGCCTTCGTCTTTCTGGCCGGGCCCTGCCGGCTGTGCCGGCAATGCGGAAAAACCACCGGCGATCCCTGCCGGCACGGCGACTGGGCAAGGCCCGCCATGGAGGCCTGCGGGATCGATGTTTTTCAGACGGCGCGGAACAACAGCTTTGCCATCGAAACCCTGCAGGAAGAAAAAGAAACGCGCGATACCTTCTGCCTCATGCTCGTGGACTGAAGACGAAGGACGCTGTTTCCCATCGGTGTGACGGCTTGCTCTTGACGATCAGTTCCGCTTCTTCTATAAAGAACCGCTTCCTGTTCATGCTGTTTCAGAGGATTGCCGCCGCTGCATCCTACAACCTCGGGGGGAACGGATCATGCGAAGTGTCCGGTATGCAATTCTGCTGCTGATCGGCCTGTTGTTGACTTTCCCTGTTTTCGGATATTCCCAGCAGCGCGACCTCAGCGTCGTTCCCGCCGATGCCGCGGGCGAACAACGCATCGCCCTTCTCATCGGAAACGGCGCCTATAAAGACGCCCCGCTGAAGAATCCCCCCAACGACGCGCAGGACGTGGCCCGGGCCCTGTCGAACCTCGGCTTCAAGGTAACAATGCGCCAGAATGCGACGCAGCGGCAGATGAAGCAGGCCATCCGCGATTTTGCCGGCGATATCCGCCGGGGCGGCGTCGGCCTTTTCTTCTTCGCCGGCCACGGGGCGCAGAGCAGCGGGCGAAATTTCCTCATTCCGGTCGGGGCGGACATCCAGAACGAATTCGAACTCGAAGACCAGGCCGTGGACGCGAACCTGATCGTTGCCGCCATGGAAGAGGCGCAGAACCGCGTCAATATCGTCGTCCTCGACGCCTGCCGGAACAATCCCTTCTACAAGAGTTCGCGGTCCGCAGAGCGAGGACTTGCGCGGATGGAAGCTGCCAGGGGGACGTTCGTCGCCTTCGCCACGGCGCCGGGATCGGTCGCCGGGGACGGAGCGGGGCGGAACGGCATCTTCACGAAGCATCTCCTGCGGAGCCTGCAGGACCCCGAGTCGGACATCGAGCGGGTATTCAAGCGGGTCCGCCAGGGCGTGTCCCGGGAAACCGGCGGGAAACAGATCCCCTGGGATTCATCGTCGCTGATCGGCGATTTCGCCTTTCATCCGGGGCAGAGGACGAAAGTCGCATCCCTGCGCCCGTCCGCCGGCAGGGACGCACAGACCGCCGATTCCCCGGCGATCGAGCTTGCCTTCTGGGACACGATCAAGAACAGCACGAACCCGGCGGACTTCGAGGAGTATCTCGGCCGTTTCCCGAACGGGCACTTCGCCGGCCTGGCGCGGAACCGCCTGGCGGCGCGGTCTTCCGTTCAGGTTTCCGCGGCGCCGGCACCCGCGCCTGCTCCGGCAATCGCTTCCATCGCAGAGCCGAGGCCCGGTCAAGGCGGGTCGGGCGGCGTGAAGCCGCCCGCCTCGACCTGGTCGCCCAGGAAACCCGTGCAGATGATCGTGCCCTTTGGGGCGGGAGGATCGAGCGACATGGCGGGGCGAATCCTTGCGAAGCATCTCTCGCCGGCGGTGGGACAGCCGATCGTCATCGTGAACAAGACGGGCGCTGGCGGAAGCATCGGCGCGTCTTCTGTATCTCAAGCGGCGCCGGACGGAACTACTCTGCTGCTTGCCAACAACGGGATCATGACGGTGAACAAGGCGCTGCAGAGAAGCCTGCCTTTCGACCCCCAGTCCGACTTCGCGCCGATCATCCAGTTCGCCCGGTCTCCCCAGGTCCTCGTTGTCCCGGCGACTGCATCGGGCGACATCAGGCAGGTGGCGTCTCGTTCGCTGACTTGCGGTTCGGCAGGCCAGGGCAGCCTCTCGCACCTGGCGTGCGAGGCCTTCAAGAAAGCGACCGGGGCTTCATGGACGCCCGTTTCCTTTGCCGGACAGGGTCCAGCGGCGGTGGCCCTCCTCGGGGGCCATGTGGGTGCGGCGTTTCTCGATGCGGGATCCGCGGCTTCCCACCTCAAATCGGGAAAGCTGCGGGCGCTGGCGCTGACAGGCGATAGAAGGTCTTACGCCCTTCCGGACGTGCCGACCTTCGACCAGCTCGGCATTTCCGGCGTGGATCTGACGGCCTGGTATGGTTTGTTCGCCCCGCGCGGAATCGCGCCGGAGGCGGTGGCGCGCTGGTATCACGAAGTATCGAAGGGCCTGCGAGACGCCGAACTCAGAAAGAATCTGCTCGCCATGTCTCTCGATATCGTCGACGTCCCGCCCCTCGACCTGTCGCGGGCCCTGCGCGCCGAATCCGAGGAGATGTCGAGCCTGGTCCAATGGGCGCGCCTTGCCCCGAAATGAGGCCGGGGCATTTCCGCCGCCGTTCGGGGAAGAATGCGGAACGCAACACCTTCAACCTCATTCCGGCGGGCTGATGTCCTTCGTATTCTTCCGGTAGCTCGGCATTGAAATCCCGATGTAATAGAGGACCGAAACGATGCTGGCGGCGGCGCCGATGCCGAAGGCTGTCGATAGTCCCGCCAGATCGGCCACCTCGCCCGCGAGGTAGATCCCGCCGCCGACGCCCAGATCGAGCGCCGTGAAGTACGTGGAGTTCGCCGTCCCCCGCTGGCTGTGCGGGACCATGTTCACGAAGACCGCCTGGAAGACCGGGAAGAGGATCCCGCCGCCGATGCCCGTCGCCAGGGCCGACAGAAAATAGACGGATGCCGTCCGGCTGAAGGTGAGGAGGACGAGGCTGGCGGCGAAGATGATTCCTCCCGTGATCGCCGCCCGGTGGAGTCTGCCGCCGTCGATCATCTTCCCTGAAACAACCCGCGCGCCGCCTGTCCCGAACGCCATCAGGAGAAAATACAGCCCCGTGTTGGCAACGCCGATCTCCCTTCCGTACACCGCTGCGAAGGACAGCACCATGCCGTAGGCGGTCGCGGCGAGGACAAAATTCACGCCGATGGGAATCGCCTTGACGACGATGAAGCGGTCCCAGGAAAGGGCCTGATGTCTGACGAGCGGACGGGCCGGTGTCCTGATGAGCAGTGCCGCGACGATGCCGGCTGTGCCCAGGAAGAGGAACGTACAGAAGAGCGGAAGAAAACCCCATCGTTCATAGAGGAACATCCCCGCGAGCGGGCCCACGGCCATCGCGAGAACGCCGGCAAGGCCGAAATAACCGATTCCTTCGCCTCGCCGCGCCGGCGGCATGATGTCGATTGCCACGGTAGCCCCGGCTGTTGTAATGACGCCCCAGACCGCGCCGTGCCAGAGGCGCAGGACAAAGAACACCGTCGTTGAATCCGCGAGGATGTAACCGGCAAAGGTCGCGACAAAAAGGACATAGGAGACGACGTAAACCGCCTTGCGGGAGAAGCCGTCGACGAGATAGCTGGAAAAGGGCCGCGCCAGCAGGGCGGCGATGATGTAGCAGGAAACGACGAGTCCGATCACGGCCGCATCGGCCTGGAACCGTTCGGCCAGATAGAACGGCAGCGTCGGCATCAGCGTCAAAAAACAGAAGCCGGTGATGAAATTGGCCAGGAAGGCGCAGGTGAAGCTCGCCGTCCAGAGGCGGTTCTTGTCGTCCTTCATGACTTTCCGTCCAGAAGGTGGCGCAGGGCGAGGACGGGGTGTCGCCAGACCATCCGGGGACCGGCGTAGCGCATGACAACGCGGATCTTCTCCCGCATCGCCGGCTGGTAGCAGTGGATGGGACAGTCCGAGCAGGCGGGCTTCTTGGCACCGAAACGGCAACGTGTCGCCTTGCCTTCGGCATAGCTGCTCAGTTCGCGGCACTCGTCGCAGAGCTCTTCTCCCCCGTGGCGCCGGCGGCAGAACATGCCGATCATGAGGCGGACGGTCCGGATCTCGCGCCGGATGCGCGGCGAGGGATTCAGCGTCCCGCCGTGAGCGTCGGCAGCGGTCCCGCCATTTGCAGTTCTCCGGGTCATCTCGGTTTCCTTTCACCCTGTTTGCCGTTCGGCGGATTCGGCAGCCGTCGCTCCGTCGCCGGCACTTGAACCCGGACGGCTTGCGTCCACGAGCCCCTCGACACAAAAAGGGCTCGCATTCCGGGGGTTCAGAAAATCGAGTCATTCATCGACATGCTGGAAGACCACGTTGCGGAAGAACCGGATGAGGGCCTGTTTTCGCGTACGTTCTTCCAGTTGATAGGGGATGAGTTTTTGGGGCGGCCACCGGAGCAGTGACATCTCATATTCCATGACCTCTCCGTAGGCATTGTTCAGATACCACGCATACAGGAGTCCGAAAAGCAGGCCCGGAGGCAGAAATCCTTCCTGGTCATTCAGCGTGATCCCGAACGTGTCCGGGTCATGCGGGCTTTGCAGCATGCGGGCCAACCGCAGATACGTCCGCAGGGATCCATCGTCGAGAAAGCACTGACGGTTCTGCACGGGCCGCAACCGGATCTCGTAGCGTCGCGCTCCCCAACGGATCCCGTCTTCCGGATTCACCCAGCGCCGGCATTCCAGGTACCTTCCCAGCAACGACTCGCCCAGTGCCGTGAGCAGATTGTCCCGGAGCCGTTCCGGATCTCTGCTCGCATGCTCGTGGACCTTCAATGTGCCGTCTTCGGGGTCGTAGTATCCCAGGACGTTATCCCATTCCTTGCTCCTCGTCCACCTGGATGCAGGGATGATGCGCGCTCCGCGGAAGAACTTCAGATGTTCGATGCGGATGTCGCGGTTCTCCCAGATCATCTCATGCATCGTGTCGCGGAGAAACCTCGGAGAGAACCTTTTGTCTGCCAGCATCGCGCCCGTTTGCCTGTGGTAGGAACACAGCAGCGGCGCATTCGCGCGGGGGCGGTCCGCGATTCCCGCGGGAACCGATCGCAATGACAGGCGCCCGGATTTCAGATTCAACCGCTGGTGAGCGACCAGAAGCGCCCGCACCGCTGACGCAAACTTATGAGGATCATGATGGATCACACTGGCAGCCGTCAGCCGCTCCCGGGAATAGATGGTTGCTTCCACAGGAAGCACCCCGAGACTTTCCACGGAACTGCGGTCAAGATAGATGGGGCGCTTGCCTTCCAGGGCATAGTTGCGAAGCACATCGCCCGGTATGTGTTCCAGGTTGGCGCTCAGCACGACATCGAACAATCCCTTCGAGCCGCCCGGAATGTTGTGATCATAGGCCTCCACCAGGTCAGATACATGGAATCCCCGATCCCGGCTGCGCCGCGATATGTCGGTCTCTCCCTCCTGAATCCAGAAATTGGCTCCCAGGATCTTCAGGGCCTTCCGGTTCACCCGGATTGCCTGAACGAGGGGAGGAATCTGCAGGATCGGCATGATGCTCGTATAGAGACTGCCGGGCGCAAAAAGGATGAGGTCTGCTTCCCGTATCGCATTGCAGACGACCTTGCTCACCCGGGGGATCTCCCAGGACTCGACGGATACGCGGTCGATCGGCAGCAGGCGACGGGTGATCGCCGATTTTCTCTGTCCCCGGACTGATACCCCGTTGCTGTACCGCAATACAAGCTGCCCGGGGGTTGGCGTCGCGGGATGAAGGTGGCCCGGCGTCACTCCGATGGCACGGGAGAGCACCTCGATTCCTTTCGCAATTGCGCCCATGCCCGGCGGGCGATTGCCCGTGTGCCTCTCGAACTGGAATATGGCCGCCGTGAGCAACAGATTCCCCAGGCAGTGTCCTCCCGGCGCTATTCTTGGTCCCGCCCCGCCCGGGGAGACATACCCGCCAAGGGATGACAGGAGTTTCGCAAGAGATTCCGGGCAGTATCTTCGCAGATGCCGGGGGACAACAAGGAGAGGGTCGACGACATATCGGGAATCCCGGGAGCCCTTTGGAAACCGGTGATTGAAAATGCAGGAAATAACGCGAATGACCTGCCGGGCCGCGGCATCGTCAAAGCCGTATGTCTTCTGAAGGTTTTCGCGCAGGACCAGGGAAAGCAGCAGTTTGCGGAAGTCACCGATCCCGATCATCGGCAGCTCACGCAGGAGCAGGCCTGTCGATCCACCGTCATCTGTCGTGCAGACCACCACATCCAGGAGCGGGAATTCCTGTTTCAGCCCCACAAATGGATTCTCGGGCCAATCGTCAAGCTGGGAATTCCCGCCAAGAACCGTGGAGAGACCCGTTCCGCCTCCGAAGGTGACGACCCTTTTGGTGCGGCAGTCGAAGGAATAAACTTCTTCTGACAGACGAGAGATGGAACTTCTATGAAGCCCTCCTGAGGGTGTCTGGTTGATGACCGTCTCCAGAAGCCGGTCAAGGTATTGGCCCATCTGTGATGTCTTCATGGGATATAGCGCCCGCCTAATGAATTTGTGTCCACGATCAATTTCCGTCGCATCTCCTGCAGTTGAACCATCAAGTCCCCGGCTTCGAAAGCCTGCGTCTTCAGCCGGCGGAAGTTTCCATGGCTATTTAACAAGAATCCCGCGGGATTTCCATTCCTAAATATTCCGAAAAAAATCTTGAAATCGAATTAAATTAATATATTATTCCGATCTTCGGAGGAGCGTATGGACATTCAACAGCGATGCCGTGACAAGGTGATTCAACTGATTCAGAAGGGCGTTGACATTCCGAATCCCCTGACCGTGGATCTGGGCGACGAGGTGAGGGTCGATCAGATATCCGGAAACGGCGTCAGGATCTATCCGGGCTGCAGGATCTACGGCAAACATACGGTCATATCGGCAGGGTGCAGGATCGGCTATGAAGGCCCCGTCACCATCGACGATTGCCAATTGGGGCCGAAGGTCGAATTGAAGGGCGGGTATTTCAACAAGTCCGTCTTTCTGGAAAAGGCGAACATGGGATCCGGCGCGCAGGTGCGAGAGGCCTGCATCCTCGAGGAGGAGGCCAACGGCGCCCACTGTGTAGGCATCAAACAGACCATCCTTTTTCCTTTCGTGACGCTCGGCAGCTTGATCAACTTCTGTGATTGTCTGATGGCCGGGGGGACGAGCCGGAAAGATCACAGCGAGGTGGGCAGTTCCTATATCCATTTCAACTTTACGCCGGACGGCGACAAGACGACGGCGTCGCTCTTCGGCGATGTGCCGCGGGGTGTGATGCTGAATCAGCCGGCCATCTTTCTTGGCGGCCAGGGCGGCATTGTGGGTCCTGCACGCATGGGATACGGCAATGTCGTTGCCGCCAACTCGGTGCTGAGAAGCGATTACATCGAAGACAGGAAGCTGATTGTCGAAAAGGCGCCATCCGGCAAGGTCGTTGATTTCGTTCCCAGGGCCTATCCGAACATCCGCCGCATCGTGGAGAATAATATTGTCTACAGCGCAAATCTTGCAGCCCTCGAGCAGTGGTACGCTCATGTGAGGCGCCCATTCCTTGAGCCGCAGGAATTCGGGCCGCTTCTTTATGCCGGACTTCTCGATAAGCTGGCCCTGGCGAAGAAAGAACGGATCAAACGTCTGCAGGTACTGGCTGAAAAGGCAAAGATGCCGCCCGGACATTCTGCGCAGGGCAAACCGGGAATGCCGGGCAGAAACGAGTTCTTCGAGAGGTTTGCAGAGATAGAAGCCCTCTTCGCTGCAGCGACAGGGGATAGCGTCGCCGAAAAGAACCGCGATGATTTTCTTTCCGCCTTTCAAAAAGTAGGGAGCGGAAAAGACGCCGGTTACATCACCGTCATCCAGGGGCTCCCGGCGGATATCTCCGGCAGGGGCACCGTGTGGCTTCAGGGGATTGTCGATGCCTTTTGTCAAAAAACGAGGGAAATTGTCCCGTCCATGAAGTTATTCGGCAAGAGATCCTAACCCAAAATCAGGAGGGAATTCTTATGGGCAAACTGTTCGGCACCGATGGCATCCGGGGAGAGGCAAACCGGTATCCGATGAACGCAGAAATCGCTTTTGCCGTAGGACAGGCGATTGTTTATATCCTGAAGAAAGAGCATGCACACCCGAGAATCGTCATCGGAAAGGATACCCGTATTTCGGGATATATGCTCGAGAGTTCACTCGAGTCAGGGATCACCTCGATGGGCGGCAATCCCTATCTGCTCGGCGTCCTGCCCACGCCCGGGATCGCTTTCGTTACCCAGAGCATGCGCGCCGACGCGGGGATTGTCATTTCCGCATCGCACAACCCCTATCAGGACAACGGCATAAAGATCTTTTCCGGCCACGGCTTCAAACTCTCCGATGCGCAGGAGGAGGCGATCGAAGCGCTGATGCTGAGCAATACGCTTCACGGCCTGGTGCCGGCTGTCAAGGAAATGGGGCAGGCATTCCGCATGTGGGACGTGCACGGCCGTTATATCGTATTCCTGAAGCACACATTCCCGCGGGATGTATCCATTGAAGGAATGAAGATTATCCTGGATACCGCCAATGGCGCCACCTACAAAGTCGCCTCGGAGGCCTTCTGGGAACTTGGCGCAGACGTAACGGTCATCCACAACACGCCGAACGGTATCAACATCAATGACAAGTGCGGCTCGCAGCATACGCAGGACCTGAGGAAGCGGGTCGTCGAAAGCGGCGCCGCCATCGGGTTCGCCTTTGACGGCGACGGCGACCGCCTGATCGCCGTCGATGAAAAGGGGCAGGAGATAACCGGCGATCAAATCCTGCTCATCTGCGCAAAGACGCTTAAGGAACAGGGTAAATTGAAGAACGATCTCCTCGTGAGCACGGTCATGAGCAACCTGGGATTGCGGGTTGCCTGCAAGAAATACGGTTTCAGGCACCATGCCGCCAAGGTGGGCGACCGTTATGTCCTTGAGGACATGCAGCAAATGGGCGGCGTGATTGGCGGGGAAGACTCGGGCCACATCATATTTCTCGATCATCACACCACCGGGGACGGCATCCTTACGGCTCTGCAGCTGCTTGCCGCAATGATCAGGGCGGGGAAACCCCTGTCGGAACTCGCCAGGATGATGGACATTTATCCGCAGAAACTGATCAATGTGGATGTCAGGAGCAAGCCCGATATCAAGACCGTGCCGCAGGTCATGGAGGCGATCGACAGGATCGAAAAGGAATTGAAGGGAGAAGGCCGTGTCCTTGTCCGCTATTCCGGCACGCAGAATATGTGCAGGGTTATGGTTGAGGGACCTTCCAAGGAGGCGACGGAAAAATACTGCAAGGAGATCGCCGACATTATCAAACGCGTCCTTGGCTGAGATCGTACGAGATGATGTGCCTCATCAGCAAGGCAGAGGAGAAATCATATGCCCGTCAGGATTCTCATAGCGAAGAATTTCGAGCACATGAGCCGAGTCGCCGCGGACACTGTGAAGAAGAAAATCATCGAGATATCCAGGGCAAAAAAGGAGGCCGTTCTGGGGCTCGCCACGGGAAACTCGCCGACCGGTATGTATAAGCTCCTGGCGCAGGCGGCGAATAAGGGCGAGTTCGACAGCGGCCGCATCCGAAGCTTCAATCTTGATGAGTATGTCGGTCTGCCCGGCGAAAACATCCAGCAGCGGGTGACACACCCTGAAAGCTACTGCTATTTCATGATTCAGGAGTTTTTCGGCCTTCTGAAAAAGAAATTCGTTGAAACTCATGTGCCTTGGGGATCGTTGATCGACCAGAAGATGCTCATCAGCGAGCTTAAGAAGCATTCCATGGATTGGGCATATAAAGGATCGGATGCCGGGAAGTCCGTTGCCATCAAACAGGCTGCAGGGTCAAGGTACCTCGCTTGGATAAAGAAGGAAATCCTCGACGGCTATGTGCGGAAAATCAAGAAGGCAGGAGGAATCGACCTCCAGGTGATCGGCGTCGGAGGGCGCGGGCACGTTGCCTTTCACGAATCGGGAATTCCTTTCAAGGGGAGTTCCGTCATGCTCGTCAAGCTTGACGACAACACCATTAAAAACTCCGTCACAGACGGGCATTTCCCTTCGATAAAGGACTGCCCCAATTACGCCATATCGATGGGCGCGGAGCTTGTGTATCAGGCGAGGAACGTCATCCTGCTGGCAAACGGCGAGAGGAAAGTCGAATCCGTTACCCGGTCTCTGCTGGGGGAAATGAACCCCGATGTGCCGATTTCCTATGGACAGAAATATGCCGCCCATGGCGGCACTCTGATCTATGTGCTCGATAAGATCGCAGGCAGAGAGCTGCTCGCAAACAAAGGCGCGCTCAAGGCAAAGAAGATAACCCTCGAGGACCGCACATAGACTTACTGCGGGAAATGCACCGGCGGATCATGAAGGTATTGACCGGAGCGTTGACCAGGTACACGGTCAACAAACAGGGGTTAACCCATGCCCGGGTTAACCCCTGTTTTTCTTTTGGTGCCGAAGCCGGGACTTGAATGCGTGGAATTAGCTTTCTCAGAACATGTGGATATTCCGGTCTTTCCCTTTAATTCCAATATGTAAACGCATACTTCAAGGTCATCCAATAATCAAAATATTTGCAACTTTTTCAACTATCACCGAAAAAAAGTACCCCAAAAGGACCCCAAGAGAAAACCTAACCATACTTGCCCACACCCCAAAAAGCGATAGACAATAGCGGATCGATTCTCGTACTCAATCCCTCCCAGCGGGAAACAAGATGAATGTCACCGCTATTGTCTACCTGGGGAGAAGGAAGGTCCGTATATTTTGTATTATAGCAGTCGATTTTTGTTTCGACAATGGATTTCAAGATCCACAAAATGAGCAACGGTCTCAGTAGCGAACCTATCAGTACCCCGCCCCACAGTTCAACCACACGGCAACCATCTCAACACTTCTCTTAAGACCCTACATATCAGCAGCAATCTGGTAACTCACCCACTATTGACGAGCAGGTAGTCAAGCGGATCTCCATTGAATAGTCTCAGTCACCTGCCGAAACTTTCCTCTTGATAATAGAACGATCGTTCTATATAATCCCCTCCATGAAACAGCAACGAACCCTCCTGAATGCATTAAGGCAGCTTCGTCTCCTCTTCTGGAAGGACCAATCTGTCAATCGGCATTGAAAATTGAC